>DASRYM010000047.1:0-42815 GCA_035687145.1 Candidatus Zixiibacteriota bacterium
CCACCGCCACGGGCGGTCACATCGTCGTCCAGAGCACGCCGGCCGGCGAGGGCGGCACCTTCCACGCGCTCTGGTCCGACACGCCGCCGGGGTGGGCGCGCATGCGGGTGGCGACCGCGGACGCGCGGACCGTCTCCGCGCAGTTCCTCGACCAGGAGCGCCGAGCGCTGCCGCCCGACCTCTACGCCCAGGAGTACGAGTGCGCGTTCGGCAGGGCCGGGCGCGGCCTGTTCACCCTCGACCAGATCGCCGGCATGGCGAGCGGCGAGAAGCCCCACGCGCCCTTCGCGGCGCTCCAGGAGGAGAACTGACCATGGGAACGCCGATGCGGCTCCACTGCGGGGTCGCGGTCTCAGCCAACGAGGCAGCGGTGGTGCTGACGGAGCACCGCCTGGTGCTGCCGACCTCGCCCAGCGAGCACCCGCGCACCGTCTACGACAGCCTGGTGCACGCCATCCTGCGGCCGGCCGCCGACATCGACGCCGTCGCCGACCTGCTGGCGGGCATCGCCGCCGACAACCGCGACGAGCGGCCCTTCTTCCTCGTCATGCCGGACGGCCAGGGCTCCAGCCTGCACCTCACCCTCAAGGACGAGCGGCGGCTGGCCCAGTCCTCCTCGCACGGCGAGCTCATGCGGCGCTCGGGCAGGGTGCCGTTCGAGTCGGACCGCTGGCCGTACCTGTACCAGGCCCGCGGCGCCGAGCAGCAGCGGCTGCTCGACAGGCTGGCCGCGGCCAGGCGGCTCGACCTGCTGCACTTCGCCGACGGCCTCAAGCACATGCCCGCTATGGCGAAGGCGCTCGCCGCGTACGACCGCGAGGCCCGCGACGACCGCCACATCCCGCCGCTCGTCGCCGCCCTGGCGCTGAGCATCTACTGGCCCGGCAGCGGCGCCGAGCCCCGCGTCATCGGCCGCGACGGCCAGGTCCACCCGTCCCACGAGGCGGCCCGGCTCGCGGGCAGCGGGGTCGCCTATTGAGCACCGCCCCGCCCGCCCAGCACCCACCACCCCATTGACCCACAAGGAGAGGAACATGGACCCCAAGACCATCCAGAAGAAGTACGACGACGACACCAAGCCGATCCTGGCGCGGCTCAACGAGCTCCGCGAGGACGACGAGCGGGCGGCGGACGGCCGCGGCCGGCTCATCCCGCCCGCCGAGGCGGACGCCGAGCGGCAGGACCTGCTGCGCCGCTTCGACTACGCCGACTCGGCCGCGGCCCAGGCCATGCGCGAGCACCTGGCCGAGAGCGAGCGCCGCCTGGCGGCCGCGCGCGCCCAGGTTGGCGACGACCAGGCGCGCATGGCCGACTTCATGGAGACCGACCAGCTCGCCCGCAGCGGGATCGACGCCGGCGCCCTGGCCGACCAGGCGCGGCAGCGGCTCGCCATCGGCGACCACCGCGGCGCGCTGGTGCGGCTCAACGCCGCGAAGCTCGCCGCCAACGGCAAGCGCGTGAAGGGCATCGACCGCCTGGCGCTCGACGTCGAGGCCGCCCTGGACGAGGCGCTGCCGCACCGCCGCGAGGCGGTCGAGGCCCACAAGGCCGACCGCTTCGTCTTCGCGGAGGACATGGTCCGCCGCACCAAGACGCGCCAGCTCATGGCGATCCTGGCGGGCGACCGCCGCCAGGCCGCGCGGTCGAGCGCGGCGGCGAAGCTGCGCCAGTACGACCTGGCCCGCGCGAAGGGCGAGACCTACGAGCAGGAGGTCAACCTGGAGCGGGTGGGCGCCGAGCCGAAGATCACGGTCTCGGGCGGCTGAGCGCGCCGGTAGCATCGGCGCGCGACGCAATCCGGCTCTCCGACCCAGCGCGCATCAGGGCGGCCCGCCTGTCCCCGCACAGGGACGCGCCAGCGGCCGGCCGGCGATCGGGATGCTCGCTCATGAGGCCGTCGCGGACTCGCGCCGCGGCGGCTTCGCTATGCGGCCTGTGGGCTCACCAGGAGCGACATGGGGCGCCCAGGCGGCGCGATAAGCGCCTGGTAAGCCCGCGGTAAGTCTGGGAGCGCTAGCCTCGCAACGGGCCGCGGCCGTTGACAGCGGAAGGTGCCGGCGCCTCGCGCGCGACCAGGCCGGCTGGCGCCGCGGCCCACTCGTGGGGCACGCCGCTTGCTGGTACAGCGGCCAGCGCTGCCGTCGTGGTGAGTGCGTCGCTGAGGGAAGCTCGGGCCTGACGCGGCAACCAAAGCACCAGGCCATCGCGGCAGCCCAGCCGTCCGGTTTCAGGACCTCCGTACTGAAGCCGGACGGTTCCTCGTTTCCACACGGCATCCACAAGATGTGGTGCGTTGTCCACACCGCACCGCTAGATCTGGGGCATAATCGCGAACCGTGGACACCTTGTCGCCCCGCCGCCGCAGCCAAGTCATGGCGAACATCAGAAGCAGCGGAACCAAGCCAGAGCGACAGGTCCGCAGCGCTCTTCACCGGCGCGGCTTCCGCTTCGGCAGCGGCAACCGCCTACCAGGCCGCCCTGACGTTGTGATGCCGGCGCGCCGCACCGTTGTCTTCGTCCATGGCTGCTTCTGGCATGGCCACGAAGGGTGCCAGCGCGCGCGGGCGCCCAAGACGAACGTGGAGTGGTGGGTTGAGAAGGTCCGCGTCAACAGGCAACGAGACAACCGCGTGGCGCGCGATCTGGTGGAACTAGGCTGGAGGGTTCTGGTGGTCTGGACGTGCGAGCTCCGCACCGTCAGGTCCGCGACCGAGACCCTGGACCGCTTGGCCGCCGCGATCGCGACAAGAGAGATGTCAGGACGAACGGAGATCGTGGCGGCAGCATGACAACCATCGTTTCCCTCTTCACGGGCGCTGGCGGGCTCGACATCGGCTTCGAGCGCGCCGGCGCCGAGGTGCTCATCGCGGTCGACAACGACCCTGAGTCCTGCAAGACGCTCCGCCATAACCGCCCGGACTGGCCAGTGTTCGAGGGCGACATCCGAGACTTCGACCCAGCGCCGTACGAGGGCGCCGACCTCGTGATCGGCGGACCTCCCTGCCAGGGCTTCTCCACCGCAGGGAAGCAGGACCCGAGCGATCCGCGGAACTTCCTGTGGCGGGAGTACCTGCGGGTGGTCAAGGCGGTGAAGCCGCGCGGGGTGCTACTCGAGAATGTGGCCGCCATGGCGCACAGCAAGAACGAGGACCACCTGCACGGCATCGCCGAGGCGTTGCGCGGTCTCGGCTACAAGGTGGAGGTCACCATCCTCAACGCCGCCGACTACGGGGTGCCGCAGCAGCGGCGCCGGCTGTTCCTCATGGGCCTGCGCGACGGCGAGCCGTCATTTCCAGCCGCCACAGTCGATACCCATCGCACGGTCCGCGACGCGATCGGCGACCTGATCGGCAAGACCGATGCGGACCTCAACCACGTGCCGAACCGACACGCGCCGCACGTCGCCGAGCGATGGGCGAAGCTGGCGTACGGCGAGTCCGATCCGAACTACCGCCGGGCCCGCCTGCACCCCGACAAGCCGGCGCACACGATCCGCGCAGGCGGTGGATACGGCCCGAAGGGCGATCACCTCGCCGGCTTCCATCCGCCGATTCACTACGAACTCCCGCGTCAGTTGACCGTCCGCGAGGCCGCCCGGCTCCAGTCGTTCCCTGACGAGTGGATCTTCAAGGGCAGCAAGACGGCCCAGGGTCGTCAGGTCGGCAACGCGGTGCCGCCGCTGCTCGCCGAGGCCGTGGCGAAGCACATGCTGGCGCTCCTGCCGCCGCGGGAGACCCTCCAGCCCGCGACCGAGGACTTGGCTATGCCTCGCCCTCCTGGCCTTCGACAACGGGTTCATGCTCTGTCGGAGCAGCTCCTGTCGCAGGGACGCCACCAGGAGCCAGGTGGATCCCCGTCTCGTTGATCCTCGTCTTCACGGCTGCGGCGAGCTGCTCCCGTGACGGCAGGCCGGCCACATCTCCCATCGCGCGCTCGATGTGGCGGAGCGTGGTCTTGAAGCGCTCGGCCAGCCGGAGCTCGTAGCCGCCGCCTGTCACGGGTGCTAGGCGGTAGGCGTAGAAGATCACGTTGGCGTCCTCGCCTGGTCTCGCCGCCTCGATCCGCATGTCGTCCTTGAGGTAGTCCACCAACAGGTCCTGCATGACGACGTAGAGGCGGCTGTGCTGCGCCTCGAAGAGCCGGCCCTTGGCGAGGATCTGCGGCACGATCCGCTTGTAAACGTTGCGCCAGTTGATGCCGTGGCCATGCCGGATTGGCCGCCAGTCCCGGCCCGCGAAGTACGCTTCGACCCACGGACGCAACGAGCCCGTCGTGTCGACCGCCTGCGCCTCGACGCCGTAGATCGTGCCGGTCGGGTCGCCGGCACCGTCGAGACGTGCCAGTGCCCAGTCCAGCCGACCCAGCCGCCTGCCGAGCGGCACCTCGGGTACGACGAGCAGCGCGTGCGGCGGCTCAGCCTCGCGGGCGATCTGCGCCGGGAGCTCCTCACCTTCCCAGAAGCGCTTCGGGCAGATGACGATCGGATCACCCTCGGCCCGGCGCATCGAGCAGGTACCGAGGCGGATGCCCTCGCTCTCCTTCACGCACGGCGCATCAAGGAACGGGCATAGGCCGTTGTCGCGGAAGTGGCGGGCGACGTCCGATGTGTCGTCGATCGGGAAGCCGAAGAATTCGGCTGCTGGGAATTCGGGCATGGCGCCCATGATCCCAGACGGACTCAAGTCCGCCGCGGCCCGCGTAATACGTCAACTTGTTGTGGATCAGCGGATAGACGTACTGGATGTCCGACAATCGGGCGCTCCGCCAACAGACCAGGTCGCTCGGAATCCCCAATAGCGCCGATGAACGGGGCGCCCCCTGCCACGCCGCCGGCAGCCGTTACACGATACGGCCGAGCCGATTATCGGCCGCTTATCAACCGATGACCAGACCAGCGCATTTGGCCGGGTTCCTGCAGAACGCGACCGACATGCCGGTCCGCGCGATCCTCCTCTTCCTGCTGATCGCGCAACTGGGCGACGCGGCCACCTTCATGCTCGGCATGAACCTCCACGGCATCCACCTGGAGTCCAACGGGGTGGCGGTGGCTGCCTATCAGGCCGGCGGGGTGGAGGCGGTCCTGCTTCTGAAGGGAGCCGCCATCCTGGCGGTGCTCGGCGTGCTGGTGGCCACGGCGCATCGGTTCCCACGCCTGCTGGTATGGGGTGGCGCCGCGGCCACCGCCATGGGGCTGCTGGGCATTGCCGCCAACGTCACCAGCCTGATGATCATCGGCTGACGAGGCGCCAGCGGGGCAGCCGTCTAGCGGAACTCCTTGCGCAGGGCGTCCAGCAGGCGCTCGGCGTGCTGGCGCTCCTCGGTGAGGAGGTCGTCGAACAGCTGACGGACCTCGCCCTCGCAGTCGTCGCGGTACATCTCGTAGGCCTCGATGGCCTCCAGCTTCGACGTCAGCGCCTGCATCAGGTCGTACGTCTGGTCGCTGACCGGCGACTCGCTGGGGCTGCGGGTAACGGTCTGGGCCATGGTCATCCTCCGAAGGTCGTGCTTCCTGGACCGATACCTCCGGAGCAAGCGCCGTGCCTTGTACCCCGGTAGAGTCGTGCCCACGTGCGCGCGTTCATCGGTCTTGGGGCCAACCTCGGCGACCCGCGGGCGACCTTCGCCGCGGCGGTGCGCGACCTGGCGGGCATCGGTCAGGCGGTGCGCGTCTCGAGCCTGTACGAGACCGCCCCCCGCGACCGGGTGGACCAGCCGCGCTTCCTGAACGCGGCCCTGGAGCTGTCGGTGGAGCTGGAGCCGACCGAGCTGCTCTTCCACCTGAAGCGCATCGAGTCCTCGCACGGTCGCGAGCCGGCGTTCCGCTTCGGGCCGCGGGTGCTGGACCTGGACATCCTGTCCTTCGACGGCTTCTGTGTGACCGATACCGACCTCGACCTCATCGTGCCCCACCCGCGTCTGCAGGAGCGCCGCTTCGCACTCGAGCCGCTGGCCGAGCTGGAGCCCGGTCTGCGCCCCTGGCGCGGGTGCGCCGACTTCCGGACCGATGTCACCGTCGCGGACCTGCTTCCCTCGGTCGCCGACCAGGAGGTCGTGCGCGTGGCCGGCCCAGAGTGGGCGGACCGCTGACCGATACATCGGCCGAATGGCGCGGGACGCTGGGGTGGGGTGGCGGATGGTCGGTGGATTGGTGCACCTGACGCGTGTGGGACGCGGATCCGGGCGGTTCCCGCGTCGGGTGTACCGCGGTATCGACCGTACGCCCCGGGAGGGGCTGCCCGTCCCTTACAGGCGGACGCGGGGCGGGAACTGGCGGTCGAAGGTGTGGACCGTGTCCAGGAAGCGGATGACGCCGCGCCGGTAGCTCATCAGAAGCGAGTGGGTCCGCGCGCCGCCGCCGAAGAAGCGCACGCCGCGCAGCAGCTCACCGTCGGTGACGCCGGTGGCCGAGAAGATGACCGACTCCCCGGAGGCCAGGTCATTGGTGGTGTACACCCGATCCCCGTCGTCCACGTCCACGCCCATGGCGCGTGCCCGCTCCTTCTCCTCCGCCGATCGCCAGGCGAACTTGCCCTGGATCTCGCCGCCCAGGCACTTCAGGGCCGCCGCCGTCAGCACGCCCTCCGGCGCGCCGCCGGTGCCCATCACCGCGTGCACGCCGGTACCCGACACGGCCACGCTGATGCCGGCGGTCAGGTCTCCGTCCGGGATGAGCTTGATCCGCGCCCCGGTGGACCGCACCTCCGCGATGAGGTCGGCGTGGCGCGGCCGGTCCAGGATCACCACCGTGATGTCCCACACCTCGCGGCCCAGCTTCTCGGCGATGGTGCGGATGGTGACCTCCACCGGGTCGTTGATGCTGACGTGGCCGGCCACCTGGGGCCCCACGATCAGCTTCTTCATGTAGGTGTCCGGGGCGTGGAACAGGCCGCCGGGCTCGGCCGCGGCCAGCACCGAGGTGGCGTTCGCCGCGCCGGTGGCCACCAGGTTGGTGCCCTCCAGCGGGTCCACCGCGATGTCGATGGCCAGCGCCGCGTCCGGGTTGCCGACCTTCTCGCCGATGTAGAGCATCGGCGCCTCGTCGCGCTCGCCCTCGCCGATGACGATGGTGCCGGCCATGTCGGCGTCCTCCATGGCGCGGCGCATGGCCTCGACCGCCGCCCGGTCGGCCCCCTCGCGGTCGCCGCGGCCCATCAGGCGCGCCGCGGCGATGGCTCCCGCCTCGGTCGCCGCGACGGCCTCCATGGAGAGGAGCTTGTCCATCGGTCCCGACATCAGTGCTTGAAGTGCCGCCGGCCGGTGAAGACCATGGCCATGTGGTGGCGGTCCGCCACCTCGATCGCCATCTCGTCGCGGATGCTGCCGCCGGGCTGGATGATGGCCGTCACGCCGGCCTGGGCGGCGATCTGGATGCCGTCCGGGAACGGGAAGTAGGCGTCGGACGCCATCACCGACAGGGGAGCCCGCTCACCGGCCTTGCGCAGGGCGACCTCCACGCTGACCACTCGCGACGGCTGCCCGGCGCCCATGCCCACCATGGCGTGCTTCTTGGCCAGCACGATGGCGTTCGACTTCACGTGGCGCACCGCCCGCCAGGCGAAGAGCAGGTCGGTGAGCTCCTCCAGCGTGGGGCGCCGCTGGGTCACCACCTGGAGCTTGTTGCGATCCTCCTCCAGGCTGTCGAAGGTCTGCACCAGCAGGCCGCCGCCGATCCGCTTGAAGTCGAACTTGCCGATTCCCAGGTCGTCGCCGGCCGGCTCGCCGGGCGGCACCTCGATGATCTCGAAGCCGCGCTTGGTGCGCAGGATCTCGAGCGCCTCGGGCGTGTAGCCCGGGGCCACGATGGCCTCGAAGAAGCCGGGCCGGATGGCGCGCGCCGTCGCCTCGTCGATCACCCGGTTGGCGCCGATGATCCCGCCGTAGGCGGACACGCTGTCGCCCTCCAGCGCCAGGCGGAAGGCCTCGGCCAGGTCCACCACCGAGGCCAGCCCGCAGGGATTGCCGTGCTTCACGATGCACACCGTGGGCGTCTTGAAGTCGGAGGCGATGGCCCACGCCGAGTCCAGGTCCAGCAGGTTGTTGAACGACAGGTCCTTGCCGGCGATCTGGCGGGCGGAGCTGATGGAAGCGCTGCGCTGGGCGGGATCGGCGTAGAAGGCGCCCAGCTGGTGCGGGTTCTCGCCGTAGCGCAGGTCCGCCTTCTTCTCCACCACCAGGGTGAGGCGGCTGGGGAACAGGGTCCCGGCCTGCTGGTTCAGGTAGGAGGCGATGTGCGCGTCGTACGCCGCGGTCAGGGCGAAGGCATCGGCCGCCAGCTTCTGGCGGGTCTCCGGGCTGACGGTGCCCAGGGTCTTGATGTCGCGCAGGACCGATGCGTACTGGGTCTTGTCCGATACGGCGGCCACGCCGGGGAAGTTCTTGGCCGCCGCCCGCAGCAGCGCCACGCCACCGATGTCGATCTGGTCCAGGGCCTGGTCGAGGGTGGTCCCCGGGTCCGAGGCGGTGGCGGCGAACGGGTAGAGGTTGACGACCACGATGTCCAGCTGCTCGATGCCGTGCTCCGCCAGCTGAGCCAGGTGGTCGGGTTGGTCGCGGCGGGCCAGGAGGGCGGCGAAGATGTGCGGGTGGAGCGTCTTGACCCGACCGCCGAGGATCTCCGGCGAGTCGGTCAGGTCGGTGACGGGACGGACGTCGATGCCGTTCTCGGCGAGGTGCGCACGAGTGCCATCGGTGGCGATGCACTCGACGCCGGCCTCGGTGAGACCTCGGGCCAGCTCGACGATCCCTTCACGGTCCGAGACGGAGAGCAGAGCGCGCACATGCGACCTCGTGCTGGTGCGAACCTGGGGTTCCGCGGCTGTGTGGGAGTCGGGCCGCGATTATAGCCCCGCGGAGGCCGAAACCTGATCGGCCAGGGGACGGGCCAGGCGGATCGGTGGGTATTGGTCCGGCCAACTGGTAGACTCCGGCCCCGATGTCCGTCCTGTTCGAGCCCTTCACGCCCACCAGCCACGACAACCTGTTCACGCTGATGTGGGCGGTGCCCATCCTGGTGGTGGTCGGCGCGATCACCGTGTACAGCGTGGCGCAGCAGCGCAACCGACGTTACCCGACCCTCCTGTCGCTGCACGAGTGGGTCTTCTGGTCGATCATCGTGAGCTGGGGCATCGTCCCGCTGCTGGTGGTCATCCACGTCCCGCTGCTGCTGATCCTGCTGCTGATGGTCCCCGGCATGCTGGTCGCGGCCTGGGCGGCCTTCATCAGGTTCCCGCCGCGGATCGCCGAGATGAACGACGAGATCCGGAGGCAACGGTACGTGCCTCCGTCGCGTCGTACGGAGAAGGAGCGGCCGCGGCCCACGCCGGCCGGGCGGAGGCGCCGCCACCGCTGAACGCCGCTGCTCCTCCTGCGGCTGGCCGTGCGCCCGCTGGCCATGCCGCCCTTCCCGCTGGACCTGCTGGGCCAGCTCCAGTCATGGACCGATGCCGATGGGGCCGAATGGCTCCATCGGCTTCCGTCCGTTCGGCCCTACGCGGGTGGCCGGGTCACGGCACACCCTGTGTTGCGAGATCCGATCAGGATTGCTGTGCGAACCAGACGAGGACGGCCGCCAGGCCCCGGTCCGTGGGGCTCCCCGAGGGCGGCCGTCCTCCTGTTCCGCGCGGCGGCCGGCTGCGGCGTCCGGCTGCGGGGTCCGCTGCTGTCAAAGCCGGCGGAAATCCCGTGCGCATGTGCTGGACGGGTGCGCAAATGAGCCTGATGCGGTGCAGAGCCTGGCAGGCCGGCGCCGATTGGGCTAGACCGACGCCTCGGCGGCGGGCTCGACCGGCTCGGCGCGGAGCACGGGCTCGAAGACGAGCTCCTGCCCGCGCAGGTCGATGCGGACCGTGGAGCCGGGGGTGAACTCGCCGGCCAGGATGCGTCGGGCCAGCGGGTTCTCGACCAGGCGCTGGATGGCACGCCGCAGAGGCCGAGCGCCGTAGGTCGGGTCGTACCCCTGGCGCGCGATGAACGTCCGGGCGGCATCGGTCACCTCCAGGGTGATGCCCGACTCCGCCAGCCGCCGCTCCAGGCCGGAGAGCAGGAGCCCCACGATCTCGGCCAGCTGGGCCTCCGACAGTGGCCGGAAGACGATGATCTCGTCGATCCGGTTGAGGAACTCGGGCCGGAAGTGCTCGCGCAGCTGGAGGCGCACCGCCTCCGCCGCCTCGTCGAAGGCGGCCTCGCCCCGCTCGCCGGCCTCGATGAGGGCCGCCGACCCGATGTTCGAGGTCATGATCACGACCGTGTTCTTGAAGTCGACCGTGCGGCCCTGGGCATCGGTCAGGCGCCCGTCGTCCAGCAGCTGGAGCAGGACGTTGAAGACGTCCGGGTGGGCCTTCTCGATCTCGTCGAAGAGCACCACCTGGTACGGCCGGCGGCGGACCGCCTCGGTGAGCTGGCCGCCCTCCTCGTAGCCGACGTAGCCCGGCGGCGCACCGACCAGCCGCGACACGGCGAACTTCTCCATGTACTCGCTCATGTCGATGCGCACCAGGGCGTTCTCGTCGTCGAACAGGAACTCGGCCAGCGCCCGGGCCAGCTCCGTCTTGCCCACCCCGGTGGGGCCCAGGAAGATGAACGAGCCGATGGGCCGCTTCGGGTCCTTCAGCCCGGCGCGGGCCCGGCGGATGGCGTCCGACACCGCGGTGACCGCCTCATCCTGGCCGATGAGCCGGGCGTGCAGCCGCTCCTCCATGTGGAGCAGCTTCTCCATCTCGCCCTCCATCAGGCGGGACACCGGGATGCCGGTCCAGCGGGCCACGATCTCGGCGATGTCGTCGGCGTCGACCTCCTCCTTGAGCAGCAGCGAGCCCGAGGCCCGGAGCTCGCGCAGCCGCTCCTCCTGCTCGGCCAGGCGCTTCTGCAGCTCGTTGGCCCGCCCGTAACGCAGCTCGGCGGCGCGGGCGTAGTCGGCGGCGCGCTCGGCCGCCTCGATCTCCGGCTGCAGCCGCTCGATCTCCTCGCGGGTGGCGCGGATGGTGGCCACCACCTCCTTCTCGCGCTCCCACTGCGCCTTCATGGCGTCGCCTCGCTCGCGCAGGTCGGCGAGCTCCTTCTCCAGGGTCGCGAGCCGCGTCCGGGAGGCCTCGTCGCGCTCCTTCCGCAGCGCCTCGCGCTCGATCTCGAGCTGCATGCGGCGCCGCTCGATCTCGTCCAGCTCGGCCGGCATGGAATCCATCTCCATCCGCAGCCGGCTGGCGGCCTCGTCCACCAGGTCGATGGCCTTGTCCGGCAGGAAGCGCTCGGTGATGTAGCGGTTGGAGAGCATGGCCGCCGCCACCAGCGCCGAGTCGGTGATGCGCACGCCGTGGTGCACCTCGTAGCGCTCACGCAGGCCCCGCAGGATGGAGATGGTGTCCTCCACGCCCGGCTGGTCAATGACGATCGGCTGGAAGCGCCGCTCCAGGGCGGCGTCCTTCTCGATGTGCTTGCGGTACTCGTCCAGGGTGGTGGCACCGATGGCATGCAGCTCGCCGCGGGCCAGCATCGGCTTCAGGAGGTTGGAGGCGTCCATGGCGCCCTCGGCGGCGCCGGCGCCGACCACGGTGTGCAGCTCGTCGATGAACAGGATGATCTGCCCGGCCGAGTCGGTGATCTCCTTGAGGACCGCCTTCAGGCGCTCCTCGAACTCGCCGCGGTACTTGGCCCCGGCCACCAGGGCGCCCAGATCCAGGGCCACCACCCGCTTGTCACGCAGGCCCTCGGGGACGTCGCCGCGCACGATGCGCTGGGCGAGCCCCTCGGCGATGGCGGTCTTGCCCACGCCCGGCTCACCGATCAGGACGGGGTTGTTCTTGGTTCGGCGGGAGAGGACCTGGATGACGCGGCGGATCTCCTCGTCCCGGCCGATCACCGGGTCCAGCAGCCCGCGGCGGGCGGCATCGGTCAGGTCGCGCCCGTACTTCTCCAGGGCCTGGTAGGTGGCCTCCGGGTTCTCGCTGGTCACGCGCTGGCTTCCTCGAATGCTGGTCAATGCTTCAAGGACCGATGCCTCCTGCACTCCCTGCGCCTGCAGGACCTTCTGCGCCTCGTTGCCGGCGGGGTCCCGCAGGATGGCGAGCAGCAGGTGCTCGGTCGAGACGTACTCGTCGCCCATGTTGGCCGCCAGGGGATGGGCGTCGGACAGCACCCGGCGGGCGTCGTTGCCCAGGGTCAGCTGGGTGCCCGCGCCGGTCACCTTCGGCAGCCGGGCGAGCTGCTGGCGGGCGGCATCGGCCACCGCGACGGGCTGGATGCCCACCTTCTCCAGCACGGCCGGCACGACGCCGTCCGGCTGGTCCACCAGGCTCAGCAGCAGGTGGGTGGCGGTCAGCTCGGGATGGCCCTCGCCCTCGGCCAGCTGCTGCGCGGCGATGATCGCCTCGGTGGCGCGCTGCGTGAACCGTTCGGTACGCATCAGCGGACCCTCCCGTTGCGGTCACCGGCCCCCGCCGTGCGGCGCGGGTCGGGTTGCGGGTAGCGCTTCAGCACGGCGGCCAGCGCCTCGCGGCCCTTCTCGTCCAGCTGCGGCAGCTCGACGCGGGTGCGGACCACCAGATCCCCCTTCTCGCCGTCGCGCTTCGGCAGGCCGCGCCCGCGCAGCCGGATCTCCTGCCCGTTCCGGGTGTTCGGCCGGATGCGCAGCTTGACGCTCCCCGTGGGGGTGGGCACCGGGACCTCGGCGCCGAGCATGGCCTCCTCCAACGTCAGCGGCAGCTCGGTCAGCAGGTCGGCCCCACGGCGCTCGAAGCGGGGATCGGGGCGCACGGCCACCGTGACCACCAGGTCGCCGGCCGGGCCCTCGGCGGGCCGCAGCCCGGCGCCCCGCAGGCGAATGCGGGCACCGTCGCTCACGCCGGCCGGGATCTTGACCTGGATGCGGCGCCCATCGACGTCGACCATGCGCTCGGTGCCGCGCGCCACCTCCGCCAGCGTGACTTCCGCCCGGGCCTGCACATCGGGGGTCGCGACCCGGCGCGTCGCCGTGCCGGTGCCCCCACGCCCGGTCCCGAAGTCGAACACCGTCTCGAAGCCGCCACCCCCGGCGCCGAACGCGTCGCCGAAGAAGGTGCGGAAGAAGTCGCTGAAGCCGCCCAGGTCCTCGGGGCTCACGCGGCGGTACTCCCAGCGGGTGCCGCCGGGGGCGCCCCCGAAGCCGGCCCAGTCCGTGGAGCCGCCGCCGAAGCCGGCCTGCTGGTACGCGCTCCAGTTGGCGCCCAGCTCGTCGTAGCGCCGGCGCTTCTCCGGGTCGGCGAGCACGGCGTGGGCCTCGTTGACGTCCTTGAACCGGCGCTCGGCGTTCGGATCGCCGGGGTTGCGGTCCGGATGGAGCTCGCGCGCGAGCCGGCGATAGGCCTTCTTGATCTCGGCCTGGGTCGCCGTCTTCGGCACGCCAAGGATCTTGTAGTAGTCCTTGTACTCCATCGGTCAGTCAGCTGGTGCTTCGCGCTGCAGCTCTCACGAGAGGAGGCTTGCCCCGCCCGGGTCCCCGATGCGCGTCGACTTCCACCGATACCTCCCACGGGGTGGGAGACATCGGTCCATCCGGGTGGTGGACGGTCGGCACGGCGCCGCCGGTGAGCGATATCGCCGCTCGCCGGCGGGCCTCGGAGGCCGATGGGCGGTGAACGCCGAAACGCTCATCGCCCGGTGCGAGGTTCCGGCCATGGCCGTCTCCTAGCCGACCCCAGCCGGGGGCTGGGCGACCGGGACCGCCGGGGCGGCCGCGATGGGCGCCTCCTCCTTCTTGCGTCGCCGGCGCGGAGCGACCCGCTTCTGGCGGGCGTCGCGCTCCGCCTTGATGCGGGCCGCCGGACGCGGCTGGTCGATGAGCGCCTCGGCCAGCACCTGGTCCATGGTCTCCACCGGCACGATCCGCAGCTGCCTGCGGACGTCCTCGGGGACATCCACCAGGTCCTTCTCGTTGCGCTTGGGGATCAGGACCGTCTTCACCCCGGCCAGGTGCGCCGCCAGCAGCTTGCTCTTCAGCCCGCCGATGGGCAGCACCCGCCCGCGCAGGGTGATCTCGCCGGTCATGGCCAGGTCACGCCGCACCGGCCTGCCGGTCAGCAGGCTGGCCATGGCGGTGGCCATGGTCACCCCGGCGCTCGGCCCGTCCTTGGGCGTGGCGCCGGCCGGCACGTGGATGTGCAGGGTCGTCTTCTCGAAGACCGACGGGTCGATCCCCAGCTCCTTGACCCGCGACCGGATGTAGCTCATCCCGGCCCGGGCGGACTCCTGCATCACGTTGCCGAGCTGGCCGGTCAGGATGAGGTCGTCCTTGCCCTCCATCTTGGTGGCCTCGACCTGGACGATGTCGCCGCCGGCATCGGACACCACCAGGCCGGTGACCATGCCGACCTGGTCCTCGGCCTCCAGCTCGCCGTACTCGAAGCGTGCCGGGCCCAGGTAGGACTCCAGGTCGTCCGGGCCGACGACCACCGACGCCTTGCTGTCGGTCGCCACCCGGCGGGCGACCTTGCGCGCGATGTTGGCGATCTCGCGCTCCAGGTTGCGGACCCCGGCCTCCTTGGTGAAGGCCTGGATCAGCCGGACCATGGCCGGCTCGGTGATCTGCAGCTGCTCCTCGGTCAGGCCGTGGTTCTCCAGCTGCTTGGGCATCAGGAAGCGCTGCGCGATGCGCAGCTTCTCCAGCTGGGTGTAGCCGGGCAGCTGGATGACCTCCATCCGGTCGCGCAGGGCCGGCGGGATGGTGTCCAGCATGTTGGCCGTGGCGATGAACAGGACCTTGGACAGGTCGAACGGCACCTCCAGGTAGTTGTCCTGGAAGGAGTAGTTCTGCTCCGGGTCCAGCACCTCCAGGAGGGCCGATGACGGGTCGCCCCGGAAATCCATGCCGACCTTGTCGATCTCGTCCAGCATGAACACCGGGTTGGCGCTGCCGGCGGTCTTGATCGACTGGATCACCCGGCCCGGCAGGGCGCCGATGTACGTCCGCCGGTGGCCGCGGATCTCGGCCTCGTCATGGATGCCGCCCAGGCTCATCCGCACGAACTTGCGGCCCATGGCCCGCGCGATGCTCTTGCCGAGCGAGGTCTTGCCCACGCCGGGCGGGCCGACGAAGAGCAGGATCGGGCTGCGGATCTTCTCGGCCAGCTTGCGCACGGCCATGTACTCGACGATCCGCTCCTTGGGCTTCTCCAGGCCGTAGTGGTCCTCGTTGAGGACACGCTCCGCCTCGGCCAGGTCCAGGTTGTCCTCGGTCTCGACGCCCCACGGCAGGCTGACCAGCCAGTCCACGTAGGTGCGGATCACGCCCTGCTCAGGGCTGGCCGACGGGATGCGGGAGAGGCGGTCGACCTCCTTGAGGGCCTTCTCCTTGACCTCCTCGGGCATGGCCGATTCCTCGACCCGCTTGCGCAGCTCGTTGGCCTCGGCCACCGCCGGGTCGTCCTCGCCGAGCTCCTTCTGGATGGCCTTCAGCTGCTCGCGGAGGATGTACTCCCGCTGGGTCTTGTCCATCTCGGACTTGACCTCGCTCTGGATCTTGCCCTTGAGCTCCAGGACCTCGATCTGCTTGGCCAGGAACTGGCTCACCTTGCGCAGCCGCTCGGCGACGTTCAGCGTCTCCAGCAGGTCCTGGCGCTGCTCGGTGGTCATCTCCGGCGAGTAGGCCACCATGTCGGCCAGCAGGCCGCCGTCGTTGATGTTGCGCGCGGCCACCGCCACCTCCGGCGGGACCGATGCGCCCGAGCTCACGTACTGCTCGATCTGGGCCTTGACCGATGCCATCAGGGCCTCGATCTCGAGCGAGGTCTCCTGCGCGTCGGGGATGACCTCCACCCGGGCCTCGAGGTGCGGATCAATTTGCAGCAGGTCCAGCAGCCGGATGCGGCGCTGCCCCTGGACGATGGCGCGGATCGTCCCGTCCTGCAGGCGGATGACCTGCGCGATCTTGGCCAGGGTGCCGACCGCGTACAGCTCGTCGATGCCGGCGATCTCCTCCGTCTCGGACGAGCGCTGGGTGATGAGCGCCACGGGCTGCGAGGCACGCACGGCGCGGTCGAGGGCCTTGACGCTGCGCTCGCGGCCGACCTGCAGCGGCACGATCATCTCCGGGAAGATCACCGTGTCGCGCAGGGCGACCAGCGGCAGGACCTGGATGCGATCCGGGTCCGACGCCTGCGGCACCTGGGCCCCGGGCCCGTCGGCCTGGGGCGCCTCGGCCTCGTTGCTGTGGTTTCGAGTTTCGTCAGTCATTCGTCAGGTAGTCCCTTCAGGCGAGGTCGGCGGTCGGCCCGTCGTCCGGCCCCTCCCCCTCGATGAATCGTTCGAGGTCGTCCTCTTCAAACAGGTCGTACACGCGGATCTTGCCGAGCGCCTCGAGCTGAAGGATGACCTTGACGCCCGCCAGGTTTACCCCGTGGCGACGGGTGAGAAAGCGGATGATGCGCACGCGCTGGATATCGGCCTCAGAGTAGAGGCGCAGGTTGTTCCGCCGCTGAGGACAGACGAGGCCCTCCTCCTCGTAGATCCGCAGCGTCCGGGGATGCACGCTCGCCAGCTCGGCGGCGATGCTGATGAAGTAGCGCGGCCGGTGGGGGTCACGGAGCGAGCTCATCACCCGCCCCGTGCCGTCCTGCCGGCCGCGTGCCGACGTCCGATGAGCCTGTCGCTGAGTCTCTTGCGAAGCCGGCTCACGTGGTCGTGTCGCCATCGGTCGATGACGCGACCTGCTTGGGGGCGGCCTTGACCTGGATCTGGCGCGGCTTGACCTCCTCCGCCTTCGGGATGCGCAGCGTCAGCACGCCATCCTCGTAGCTGGCGGTCGCGGCGTCACCCTGCACGCGCACCGGCAGCTGCAGCTGACGGTGGAACGTGCCGAAGCGGCGCTCACGGTAAAGGTACTGGTCGCGCTCGACGGTCTCGTCCGCCTTCATCTCGCCGCGGATGGAGAGCGTCTGGCCGGTGATGGTGATGTCCACGTCATCGGCCTTCACGCCGGGCAGGTTGGCCGTGACGACGATCTCGTCCGCGGTCTGGTGGACGTCCATCGCCGGAGCGAGGCTGTCACCGTTGAAGGCCCGCAGCGAGAGCGGGCTGACGAAGGAGTCCTCGAACAGCCGGTCCATCACCTGGCGCAGGCTGACGAGCTCCGGGAACGGGTCGAATCTGGTGAGATTTGCCATGCTTGCTTGTCGCACCTCCTTCACCTGTGGTGAACCAGGAACGCACCGTTACCCTATACCCTGACAATGATGTTGTCAAGGCATTTGCAAGGACCGATGGTTGGGAGCTCTCCGCCGGGGTCCGATGAGCCGGCCGAGTCTGGTGGCCCCGCGGTGAGGGTCCCTACCGGCCGGAGCCCAGCGCCCGGCGCAGCGCCGCCAGCCGTCCCCGCGCGCGTCGGGTCTCGGCGGGGGTGATCTCCCGCTCAGCGTAGCGCCATAGTTGGTAGGTGGCCGCCAGCCGCGCGAGGGCGGCGCAGGCGAAGCCCTCGCGCCGAGCCCGATCGGCGTGGGCGGCGGGCGTCTCGGCCGGCAGGCGCGGCCAGCGCCCGTCGCGCTGCAGGTCCCGGAGGGCGGCCAGGTAGGCGCCGGCCGGGTGGTCCGCCGGCCAGCGGCGGCGTGGGACGGCTACGCGCCGGGCCGGACGCGGTGGCTCGGGCGGCGGCAGCACGATGGCCCGCTCCTCGAACGCCTCGGTGGTACCCACCGTCCGCATCCGGCGTCGCTCCTGCCAGCGCATCCAGAGCATGGCCGCCAGCACGGCAAGCTCCAGGAGCAGGAGGAGCCCGACGATCGCGAAGAAGATCCAGGTCGGGGCCGACGAGCCGATCGGCCGCCGGTCGGCCAGCACCGTCGGGAACTCGATCTGGCCCAGGCCGAACCCCTCCGGGAGCAGGGGCTGCACCAGCTCGGCGAGCAGCGCGGCGAACAGGATCACCGGCGTCAGCAGCAGGATGACGATGAAGAGCACGGTCTGCACGGGCGCGAGGGTGGCCACCAGCAGGCTGCGGATCGGCACGCCGAGGAAGGCCGCGGCCGGGATGGCCAGCAGCGTGACGGCCAGCGCCACGCCGACGACCAGCACGATCCAGCTGCGGTTGGCCTGCCAGTTCGACCCGGTGGCAGCCCGCACCGCCTCCAGGCGGGCCAGGCCCATCGCCACGAAGGCGGCGGCCACGAAGAAGACGGTCCCCACGAAGGCGGCGGCCGTGAAGTCTGCCTCGGCTCGGCCGGAGGAGGCCAGGTGCCCGATGGTCCACGGGACCGCCAGCCCCGGCACGGCGACGCGCAGCAGCTGGTCGGCCAGGGCGTCGTCGTCCTCGCGGGACCGATGCACCTCCCCGCGCCAGAAGGCGATGGCCGCCAGCCAGCCGGGGGCGTGGGTGCTGAGCGCGGCCACCGGCTGGCCCTGGGCGAGGAGCAGCCGCACCTGCGGGTCGAGCAGCCAGCCGAAGGCGCCCGCGGCCACCGCCAGCAGGGGCAGCCCCAGGGCCTCGGCAGCGGGGCCGGTCCAGCGCCGCCGCCGGCCCCAGGCCATGCCTGCCCAGGCGGCCATGGCCAGTTCCAGCGGGCCGACCCACGGCGGCTCGCCGATCACCGCCTGGGCCGCGGCGTAGACCACGGCCAGCCAGGCGCCCTCGGCCAGCACCTGGGTCGCCGGCAGCAGGACCCTAACCCGCCAGGACGATTGCATCGGCGTGCTCCGGATCATCCGGGTCGGGCGTGAATCCCACGGTCCGCGCCGGGATGGCGGCGCGACGAGCGACCGTGGCGTGCCGGGCGGCATCGGTCCCGCAGGCGACCAGCTCCAGCGCGTAGCCCATGCGTGCCAGGCGCCGCAGCGCCGGGAGGTGGGGGACCGGGTCGCGGGCGGTCAGGACGAGGAGCGTGGCGCCCGGCGACACGCGACGGGTGAGCCAGGTGAGGAGCGTGCCGAACGGTGCGGAGGTCACCGGACCGATGCGGGCCAGCAGCCTGCCGACCCGCCCCAGCTGGGCGGGCGCCGCCTGTGGAGGCAGCCAGGCGAAGCGCTGGGTGGTGCCGCTGAAGCTGGCCGCGGCCAACCCCACCGCCGCGCCGTCGTCCAGCAGCGACCTCGCCAGGCTGGCGGCGGCCACGCACATCCCCTCGAAGGCCGGCTCGTCCCAGACCATCTCCCACTCGGGCCCCTCAATCGTCTGCACGTCCAGCACCAGGACCACCTGCCGGCCGCGGGCCGGCTCGTAGCGGCGGCTCACCGGCTGGCCCAGGCGGGCGGTGGCCCGCCAGTGGACGCGGCGCAGCGAGTCGCCCGGCTGGAAGGGGCGCACCCCGCCGTACAGGGCGGGATCGGCGTGCAGGGAGCGACGCGCGCGTCGCTCCCCCAGAGGCGCGGCCTCGGGGCCCGCCCCGCGGAGCGGGAGGGAGCGGGGGGCGACGATCAGGGTGTCGGAGGTCTGCAGCTGCTCCTCGGACGCGTCGCGGCCCAGGATGTCGCGCACCCGCAGCCGCACCGGGCCCAGCTCATAGACCCCGCGTCGCAGATCGTCCAGGTGGAAGTGGCGGATGACCCGCTCGTACCAGGCCAGCGACCAGGCGTTGTGCAGGATGCGGCGGTTGAGCGACTGGTTGTCACGGTCCATGGTCGGTCGCTCGCGGACGGGGAGCGTCTCGCTGACCAGGTCATCGGCCGCCACCCAGGGCAGGGGCAGTGGCTTGCGGTTCCAGATCGTGACGTCCAGGGTCAGCGAGTCGCCGGCCACGGCACGGTCCGCGGACAGGCGCCGCGCGTACAGCACCCGCTGCATCCCGTATCGGGTCCACAGGCGGGTGAGGGTGCCGTAGGCCAGGGTGACGGCCGCCACCAGCAGCAGGCCGGGCGCGCCGGCCAGAGCCCCGACCGCGCCGATCAGGATGGCGAGCGCCACCCACCCGCTCACGGACCCCGAGCCTCAGCCGGCCTCCGGGTCGTCGGCCATGGGCACCGGCGTGGCCTCCAGCACCGCGTCGACCACTCCGGCCACGGTGGCGCCGCGCAGTTCGCGGTCCACGTCCAGCAGCAGGCGGTGCTCCAACACGGCGTGGGCGATGGCCCGCACGTCGTCGGGCAGGACGAAGTCGCGGCCGTCCAGCAGGGCCCAGGCCTGGGCCGCGCGGTAGAAGGCCACGCTGCTGCGCGGGGAAGCACCCAGGCGGACGTCGGCGTGGTCGCGGGTGGCCCGGACGAGCGCCACCAGGTAGCGCTCCACGTCCTCGGACACGCGCACCGTCCGCGAGGCGTCGCGCAGGGCGGCGATGTCGGAGGCCTCGGCCACCACCGGCACCGCCTCCAGGGGCTCGGCCGCAACCTGGTGGCGCGAGGCGATCCGCCGCTCCTCGGCCTCGTCCGGGTAGCCCATGGCGATGCGCAGGAGGAAGCGGTCGAGCTGGGCCTCGGGCAGGGCGAAGGTGCCCTCCAGCTCCACAGGGTTCTGGGTGGCCAGGACCAGGAACGGGTCGGGGAGCGGCCGGGTCTGGCCCTCGGCGCTGACCTGGCGCTCCTGCATGGCCTCCAGCAGGGCCGACTGGGTGCGCGGCGTGGCGCGGTTGATCTCGTCGACCAGCACCACGTTGGCGAACACCGGCCCCGGCACGAAGCGGAACTGCGAGCCCTCCAGGATGGAGGAGCCGGTGACGTCGGTGGGGAGCAGGTCGGGCGTGCCCTGGATGCGGGCGAACGACAGGTCCAGCGCCCGGGCGAAGGCGCGGGCCAGCAGGGTCTTGCCCACGCCGGGCACGTCCTCCACCAGGGCGTGCCCCTCGGCCAGCAGACAGGTGGCCAGCATCCGCAGCGGGCGCTCACCGCCCACCACGGCACGCGACACCGCACGCTCGAGGTCCGCCAGGAAGCGCGCGCCGCGGGCCGACCCGGTGGCGCGGCCCTCGACGGGCCGAGCCACGGTATCGGTCATGTCATGCCTACTCATTCCGGCGCCTCCGCGTTCAGGATGACCCAGCGTCGCGAGCCGAACGGCGCCTCCACCGCCCCCAGCTCGAGGGCCAGCACCTCCTCGACCGGGACGGGCACCAGCTCGGTGCC
This sequence comes from Candidatus Zixiibacteriota bacterium, assembly GCA_035687145.1. GTDB lineage: Bacteria > Chloroflexota > Limnocylindria > QHBO01 > QHBO01 > DASRYM01. The sequence continues at coordinate 21,007 of DASRYM010000047.1, forward strand.
GCTGAAGATGCCCAGGAAGCGCGAGTCGCGGCGCACGTAGCGCACCACCTCGGCCACCGCCGTCGCCTCGGGCTCGTCGGCCGATGCCAGCCGCACGCGCAGGTCGCGCAGCAGGGCGGAGTCGGCATCGGCGCAGTCGGCCGAGAGACGACCGGCGGCGCACAGCGACTCCAGCCGGGTCAACGCTCGGCGCGCCTCGCTGCGCACGGCCTCGGGGTCCGCGGCCAGCCGCGCGTCCAGGGCCTCGGCGTGGAGCGTGGGCCAGGCCGTCACGAATCGGTCCAGGACCGCGCCGGGCGTGGCGGATTGCGCGGCCACCAGCCAGAAGCCGGTGCCCCAGGCCAGCAGGGGAAGCGTCAGCCAGGCGGCCGCGGCGGCGCGACGCCCGGTGGCGGGGTGCCGGGAGGGCGGCTCCATCGGTCCATGCGCGGGCGGGGCGGGCAGCCCGGAGGCCCGCCGATAGGCGGTGATGGCCTGCACGGCCCACAGGGCGATGAACGCCATGCCGGCCAGGAAGGGAACCAGGTACCAGGTGGTGTCGGCCAGCAGCAGGGTGGTGACCGCCACCAGCACCAGCCCCAGCGCCTCGGCGACGAGCCAGGCGAGCCCGCGACGGGTGCGGCCGAGAGCGAGATCCCCCAGCCCCCAGGCCAGCAGCGAGAGGCGCAGGACGCGGCCCGGGGAGGCCACTCTCACTCGCCGATCAGGACGCTGCGCAGCTCCCCCTCGCGCTCGGCCGAGGTGATGGCCAGCACCTTGTCGCCGTTCATCAGGCGGGTCTCGGGCCGCGCCGGGATGGCCCGATCCCCCCGCACCACCACCAGGATGAAGCTCTCCTCGGGGAGGGCCACGTCGCGGACCTCGCGGCCGGCCACCGGGGAGCTGGCGTCGATCTGCGCCTCCACGATCTGCACCTCTCCGCGCTCCAGCTCGGTCAGGTGCAGCAGGTCGTGGACCGGGATCTCGTGCTCGATGACGCCCAGGATGGTGCGGGTGGGGCTCACCGTCTCGTCGATGGCCAGCTGGCGGAAGAGGTGCTCGTGCTTGGGGTTGTTGACCCTGGCGATGGCGCGCGGCACGTTGAAGCGCATCTTCGCCACCTGGCAGGCCACCAGGTTGTCCTCGTCGTCGCCGGTGACCGCGCACATCACGTCGGCGCGGGCCATGCCGGCCTCCGCCTGGTAGCGGCCCTCGCAGCCGTCGTTGGGGACCACGATGCTGCCCAGCTCGTCGGCGATCATCCGGGCGCGGGCCGGGTCCTTCTCGATCATGACCACCTCGTGCCCGGCGGCCAGCAGCTCCTTGGTCAGGTAGTAGCCCACGTTCCCGCCGCCGATGACGACCACGTACACGGCTGTCTACGCCTCCTCGCCGGACGCACCGGGATCCACGGCCACCTCTTCCTGGGCGGGCTCCCCGGCCACCGCCTCCCCGGCCTGCTGGGCCGCCTTGCTGCCCTGCACCGGGGCGCCGCGCAGCGGCTCGGCGGTGGGCGGCTGGACCATCCCGTTGGTGGCGTCAGCGCCCTGGTGGGCGGCGGTCACCAGGGCATCGGCCAGGATCACGGTGCGGCAGATGGTCTCCAGGCCCAGCGAGCGGAAGGCCTCGGCCCGGACCGGGTCGTTGATCTTGGCGATGACCCGGGGGATACCGAAGACGTGCTTGCCCAGCTGGGCGGCCAGCGCGTTGCGGTTGTCGCCCTCGGTCAGGGCGATCAGCAGGTCGCTCATGTCGGCGCCGGCGCCGCGCAGCACGTCCTCGTCCGTGCCGGACCCCCGCACGGTCACCCCGCCAAAGGTGGCCGGGAGGCGGTTGAAGGCGCGCTGGTCGGTGTCGATGACGGTGACGTGCTCACCGTGCTCGTCGAGCTCCGCCGCGGTCCGGGCCCCGACCCGGCCGCAGCCGATGATGATGACCCTCATGGCGTGTATGCCAGGTCCTCTGTCTCAGCGCGCAGGCACCACACCGGCGCCGTGGCGTTGCGCATCACGTAGGGTACGGTGCGTCCGGCATCCCATCCACCGCCGAAGCGCTTCTTATAGCGTAGTCCCATCACGATCAGGTCGGCGCCCTGCTCGACGGCATCGTCCACGATCGCCGCGCCGGCCGCCCGCGCCTGGGCGATGCTGGTGCGGACGTCCACCTCGTGCTCCTGGAGGAACTTCTGGGCGCGCTCCAGCACCTCGTCCGCGAAGGCGATGGCCCGCGGGTCCTCCGCGTCCAGCTGCCGCTCGAACGGCACCTCGATGACGTGCAGCAGGACCACCTCGCCGTGCCCGGAGGCCAGCAGGGCGACCAGCCGCAGGACGACATCATCCGCCTCGGTGCCGGCCAGGGGGACCAGGATGCGCTCGAAGGACAGGAGCGGGGCGCGCTTCTCGGGGCGCCGTCCGAAGATCATGGACCGATATCCTACGGCGCCGCCTCGCGCGGCGGAACCGTCACGCGCCCCTCGGTGATGAACTCGTCGCTGATCGTGTCGTGCGCACGCACCACCAGCTCGCCGGGCGGCAACGCGTCGCGGTTCAGCGTCCCGCAGTCGGCGGGGTAGGTCGTCTCCTGGCGGGCATTGGCGCGCGGCCGCGTCTCGCGGGCCAGGATGGTCAGCTCCCCGGAGGCCAGGCTCGCGGTCTGGAGGGCGAGGCCCCAGCCGGTGGTCGGCCGCTCCCCGAGGTAGACGCAGACCAGCGCCGTGCTGCCGAAGTCCAGGTCGTCGGGCACGTCCGCCACCAGCTCGGCCGCCGCCTGGACATCGAAGGCCATCCCGATCTCCGCCTCTCGCTTCTCGAGCGGCTCCACGTTGACGTCGTGCAGCGTCAGCTCCGGCTGGACCGATGGAGTCGGCGACCCAGCGGGCCCGCAGCCCGTCAGCAGGGCCAGCAGCAGGACCCCGACGCGCGCGGCGCGCGGCGGCTCCATCGGCCTAGCGCCCGTAGCTGAGGCGCTCCACCAGGCGGCCGGGCAGGCCGTGCTGGCGCATGAGGCGCTGGGTGGCCTCGATGTCGTAGGCCACGCGCCGGAACTCCACGGCGCCGGCCTCGGTATCCAACACCAGGTAGGAGGCTGCCGGGTTCCCGTCCCGCGGCTGGCCCACGCTGCCCGGGTTCACCAGCGCCCGGCCGGCGGAGATGGTGATCGGGTTCTCGGGCGTGGCCGGGACGATCCGCATGCCGCCGTCCTCCGCGCTGAACACCACCGGCACGTGGGTGTGCCCGTGAAGGCAGAGGCGCGTGTCGAAGGCCTCCAGGTTCTCCGCGGCCACCCCGGGACCGGTGATGTACTCCCAGACCGGGTCGCGTGGCGAGCCGTGGACGGCGGTGATCTCGCCCTCGCGCCGCACCTCGGGGAGGGTGGCCAGGTAGGCCCGGGCGTTGGGGTCGATGACCTCGGCGGTCCAGTCGATGGCCCGCGCCGCGTCCGGGTTGAACCAGCTGACGTCGACGGTGCCGATGGCCGCGCCGTCGTGGTTGCCCATCACGCTGCGGGCGCCCATCTCCTGCAGGGCGCGGATCACCTCGTTGGGCTGCGGCCCGTAGCCCACGATGTCGCCGAGCACCCAGGTCTCGTCCACGGGCGGCGCTCCCGGACGGGCCAGGTCGGCGCGCACGGCCTCGAGGGCGGCGAGATTGGCATGGATGTCCGACAGGACGGCAAGGCGCATGGGCGTCGCGAGTATACCGATGCCTCCTCGGAGGGCCGCCCATCCGCCACCCCGACCTCGCCACGGACGACGTGCGGCGGCGGAGGGTCAGCCGAGGGGGCGGCGGGAGGGCTCGCCGGGACGCCTGGGGAACCGTGCGGGCGTGGGCCCGACCTTGGGCACCGCCACGAAGGTGTGGTCGCCCAGCGCGGGGAGGGCCGCCCGCACCTCCAACCGCCCTCCACCCAGCTGCCCGATCGCCACGCGGCCGCGCCGCACCTCCTCCGAGTCCTCGGTGAGCGGGCCCTTCCAGGCCAGCAGCCGGCCGCCGGGGATCAGCAGCGGCAGCGCCAGCTCGGCCAGCACCGGCAGGGCAGCCACCGCCCGGGCGGTGACGGCCGCATATCGCTCGCGGTGGCGCGGGTCGCGGCCGAGGCCTTCCGCCCGCTCGGCCACCACGGCGACGTGCGGCAGTGACAACGCCTCGGCGAACCCCCGGAGCACGGCGGCCTTCTTTTCCACCGACTCGACCAGCGTCCAGCGCAGGTCCGGCCGGGCGATGGCCAGCGGGATGGCCGGCAGCCCGCCGCCCGAGCCCAGGTCGGCGACGGCGCCATCGGTCTCGGACAGCAGGGGAAGGGCGGCCAGCGAGTCCAGGAGGTGCCAGCGCGCCACCTCGTGGGGCGCCGTCACGCGCGTCAGGTTCAGCCGCGCGTTGGCCTCCAGCAGCAGGGCCACGTAGCGCTCCAGGCGGTCGAGCGCGCCGGGCGGCAGCAGCCCGGCGACGTCGGGCGCATCGGCCAGCAATGGCTCGAGCGCGGCACGCGCGGCATCCGCGGCATCGGTGCCGGACAACAGAAAATGCCTCCTCGGGTGGCGTTTCAGTCTTCCCGGAGCGGCGCAGGTTGGATGGCCGGCTCTCGCATCGGCCCCGCGCCGGCCCGGTTACCGTACTCGGCCACCGGGGAAGCAGGACCGCCACCATAGCCCGGCGCGCACCCGGCGGACAAGACACTTATCCACCGTTTCGCGCGCTATCCACAAGAATGTGGATAAGTCCGGGCCGATATACTGGCCTCCCAGATGACCCCCGGCACCCAGGCACGTAGGATCTGAGGAGGCAGGTGGCGGAGACGCTGGCAGACAGCCCACCACCCCGCTTCGCCCACGACAGCGAAGCCGAGCTGGCGAGGATCCTCGACTTCTACCAGGTGGCATGGCGATACGAACCAGACGTCTTCCCCATCTCCTGGAACGCCGACGGTACGGTCGTCGAGTCGTTCGCCCCGGACTTCTACCTGCCCGAGGTCGACCTCTACCTCGAGCTGACGACGCTCAAGCAGTCGCTGGTCCGCAAGAAGAACCGCAAGCTGCGGTACCTGCGCCAGCTGTACCCGGAGGTGCGGGTGAAGCTGTTCTACGCGCGTGACTTCAAGGCGCTGATGGTGAAGTACGGGCGCCTGGACTTCCTGGCCGATGTCCAGACCATGAACGGTTCCGGCCCGATCGAAGACGGTGACGACCGCCTGGGCGGCGAGGACTGATGGACCGATGAACCCCGTGACGACCGACGCGGCCGTCGCCGCGATCCACGCCGACGTCGAGGAGGTGCTCCTCACCGAGGCCCAGGTGCGCGAGCGCGTGGTCGAGCTGGGCGTCCAGCTGACCGCCGACTACGCCGACCGCGACCCGGTGCTGGTCAGCGTCCTGAAGGGCTCGATCATCTTCCTGGCCGACCTGGTGCGGGCCATGCCCATCCCGCTGTCGGTGGACCTCATGGAGGTCTCGTCCTACGGCGACGCCACCGAGACCTCCGGGCAGGTGCGCATCCTGAAGGACCTCTCCGGGTCGATCAAGGGACGGCACGTGCTGGTGGTGGAGGACATCATCGACACCGGCCTGACCCTCAACTATCTCCTCCACCTGCTGCGCGACCGCAAGCCCGCGTCGCTGCGCGTCTGCTGCCTGCTGGACAAGCCGGCGCGCCGGCTGGCCGACATCGAGATCGACTACCGGGGCTTCACCATCCCGGACCGCTTCGTCATCGGCTACGGGCTGGACTACGCCGAGCGCTACCGCAACCTGCCGTACATCGGCGTGCTCAAGCCGTCGGTGTACGCGACGGGAGGCGGTCCCCAGGGCTGAGGTCCCGAGCTTGCCATGGCCGAGGGCGCGCCCCGACGCTTCCGCATCCCCATCCTGCTCGGCAGCCTGCTGATGATCGCCGCCGGCTTCCTGCCGTGGTGGCGGATCGGCGGCGAGACGGTGAGCGGGGTGCCGGTCCCGGCATCCTCGGGGATCGGCCTGGAGGGCCCGGGCCTGGTCATCTTCGGCGCCGCGGTGGTCGCCCTGCTGCTGCTCGACATCGGCTACATGCGCGGGCGCTGGGGGTTCCTGCTCGACGCCCCGTGGGCCTACCTGGTGCTGGGCCTGGCCGCGAGCGCCGCGCTCCTCTACCGCTTCTGGGAGCTGTGGTCGGTGGGGTTCCTGCCGCTGCCGCAGTCCTCGCCCGGCCTGGCGGTGGCGGCCGTGGGCGCGGCACTGGTGCTGTACGGGGCGGGGATCGGCTTCACCGTGCCCCGCCGCTACTGACCGGCGCCTGATGAGCGCCGGGCGCGCTGCCGGCGTCCTTGCGGCCGTGGTGGTGGTGGCCATGGTCGCCGTCGTCGCCTACCTCGTGCTGCGGCCGCCGGTGCGCGCGGCCGCGGGCGCGGTGACGATCGAGTGCGCCGCCTCGGTGGGTCTGGACCCGGCCGCGTGCGCGGCGTGGGGGCGCCGGGCGCTGGACGGCGGCGCGCCGTCGAACACCTTCGAGCTGGAGGACGTGGCCCGCATCAGCGTGGAACGTGAGCTGCTCGGCTTCGGGTCGGCCTGCCGGGGGAGCTGGTTCGTGGAGCGCTACCCGGACGACCCGGTGTGGACCGAGGAGGTGCCCTGTCCCTGACCCCGCCGGCACGCGCCGGCCGCCGGGGTCAGGGCTGGCGGACCCAGATACCGGTCTCCAGCTCGGCGCGGCGCTCGCCGTCCAGGCAGGGATCAACCACCGCCACGAAGCGCAGGTCCCCGCCCTCCGGGCCCTCGTCGTGGGCGTGGTAGGTGCCCCGCGCGTCCGGGCACGCCGGGTCGTCGTCCAGGCTGACGGTCAGGCCCTGGCCGAGCCACGTCCCGCTGTAGCGGTCACCGATGCGGTAGCGGCCGTCGCTGATCACCAACGTCAGTTCCGGCCGACCGTCGGTGGCCGCCCGGACGTAGGTGCCGTCGGCCCAGTGCTCGCCGGTCGGCTCGCTGGCCACCAGCACCGCCTGCCGTCCCGCCACGCCGAGCCCGGCGACGAGCGCGGTGCCGACCACGGTGGCCAGCACCGGCGCCAGCCGTGGCCGGGATTCGGCCAAGAGGAGGCCGGCGGCCAGGGCCAGCCCGAGGAGACCGGCCAGCCAGGCGCCCCACGCCGGGCGCAGGTCGATGCGCCAGCTGAACCCATCCTGGCTCACCGTCACCAGCTGGGCCGCCAGCGCGCCGACGGTCAGGGCGACCAGCGCCGGCGTCAACCAGGGGGGTAAGCGGCGGCCCGTCAGGGCGGCCAGGGCCAGCAGGCCGCACGCCGCAGCCCCCACGATCGCGACGCTGAGCACCGGGGCGGCCGGGACCTCCCAGGCGCCGAGCTGGCTCATCACCCGACGGAACCCCTCGCCGCTCAGCTCGCGGTCGCGGACGATCCACACCTCGGCCGGCGACAGCAGGACCAGCACCCCGCTGGCGAGCAGGGCGCTCCCCAGCAGCAGCCTGCGGCGGTTCATGCCTTCACCCTAGCGCGTCGCGGCGTCTAGCGCGGCGCGGGCAGGATGAGGGGGGAGAGGAGCCACCAGCCGACCACCACCAGGACGAGGAGCAGGATCACGACCAGCATGGGGCGGAGGTCGGGGCGGTAGTCGCGCGGGCTCCGCGGCGATGGCGGGGCGCCGGGCCGGGTCGGCGCCTGCGGCTCGCGCGGCGGCCGTTCCTCGGACGCCATCGGCCAGTCAGATCTCGCCGAGGTAGGCCTGGCGGACCTGCTGGTTGGCGGCGAGGTTCGCGGCGGTGTCTTCCAGGATGATCTTGCCGCTCTGCAGGACGTACCCGCGGGTGGCGATCTGGAGCGCCATCTGGGCGTTCTGCTCCACCAGCAGGACGGTGGTGCCCTGCTTGTTGATGTCCTTGATGATCTCGAAGATCTGCTCGGTCAGGATCGGGCTGAGGCCCATGGAGGGCTCGTCCAGCAGGAGCACCTTGGGGCGTGCCATCAGCGCCCGTCCGATGGCCAGCATCTGCTGCTCGCCACCGGACAGGGTGCCGGCCTTCTGGGTGCGCCGCTCCCGCAGCCGCGGGAAGAGGTCGAACACCCGGGTCAGGTCCTCGTCGATCGACTCCCCCCGGCGGCTGAAGGCGCCCATCTGCAGGTTCTCGAAGACCGTCATGCGGCTGAACACCCGGCGGCCCTCCGGGGCGTGGGCCACGCCGCGCTCGACGATCTCGTGGGCGGGCACGTTCTGGATCGGCTCACCCGCCAGCCGCACCGTGCCCTGACGTGGGCGGTGGGTGCCGCTGATGGTCCGCAGGGTGGTCGTCTTGCCGGCCCCGTTGGAGCCGAGGAGGGTCACGATCTCGCCGCGGTTGACGTCCAGGCTGATGCCCTTGAGGGCCTCGATGTTGCCGTAGAAGGTATGCACGTCCTCCAGCTCGAGCAGCCGCTCGCCCTGCCCGCCGCGCTCATCGTTGGTCATGCCGTCGCCGCTCCCTTGCCCAGGTAGGCCTCGATGACGGCCGGGTTGGAGCGGACCTCCTCCGGGGTGCCGTGGGCGATCTTCTCGCCGTGATCGAGCACGGTGATCTCTTCGGAGACGCCCATGACCACCTTCATGTCGTGCTCGATGAGCAGGATGGACAGGTTGAGCTGGTCGCGCAGCTGGCCGATCAGCCGCGTCATCTGCACCGTCTCACCGGGGTTCATGCCCGCGGTCGGCTCGTCCAGCAGCAGCAGCTTCGGGTCGGACGCCAGTGCCCGCGCGATCTCCAGGCGCCGCTGGTCGCCGTAGGGCAGGTTCTTCGCCCACTGGTCCTCGACGCGGCGCGGCAGGCCGACCAGCTCCAGCAGCTCGCGGGCCCGCTGGCGGGTGAGCTCCTCCTCGGCGCGCACGGCCGGGAGCCGCAGCAGGGAGCCCCACCACGGGGCCCGCATCCGCACGTGGCGGCCGACCATCACGTTGGCCAGCACCGTCATGGCGCCGAACAGCCGGATGTTCTGGAAGGTGCGCCCGATGCCGAGCTCCACGATCTGGTGCGGCGAAAGCCCCACGATCGACTCACCCTCGAACCGGATGTCGCCGCTGGTGGGCCGCAGCATTCCGGTCAGCTGGTTGAAGAAGGTCGTCTTGCCGGCCCCGTTCGGACCGATCAGCGACACGATCCGGCCCCGTGGCACCACGAAGTCGATGTCGCGGTTGGCCACCAGGCCACCGAAGCGGATGGTGACCTTCTCGGCGCGAAGGATCGGGTCCGCGGACCCGCCGATGGCCGGCGGGGTGCTCGTCTCGGTGGTGGTCATGGGGTGATGCTCGCCTCCCGCGGCTCGCGCGTGGTCGGGGCGGTCGGCTCGTCGCCCTCGCCCGCTTCCTCCTCTTGACCCTCGTGCAGCTCGGCTTGACGCTGGCGGGACGGCAGCAGGCCCTCCGGACGCAGCAGCATCATGGTCACCAGGACGGCGCCGTAGATGAGCAGCCGGTAGGCCTCGAATTCACGCAGCAGCTCCGGCAGGCCGACCAGCACCAGCGCGCCGACGATGACGCCCAGGATGTTGCCCATGCCGCCCAGGATGATGAGCGCCAGGGTGTTGATCGAGATCAGGATGTTGAAGCTGTCCGGGAAGATCGTCCCGATCTTGGCGCTGAAGAACGCGCCGGCGAGGCAGCCGATGGCCGCGCCGATGGCGAAGGCCAGCAGCTTGTAGACGGTGGTGTTGATGCCGGTCGCCTCCGCGGCCGACTCGTCCTCGCGCATGGCGTTCCACGCCCGCCCCACCCGCGAGTTGGCAAGGCTCATGGCGACCAGCGCGGCGAGGACGCAGAAGGCCAGGATCGGGTAGTAGATCGACTCCGGCGCGCGCCCGAACGGCTCGGCCGCCGGGATGGGGGTGATGCCCTGCGCGCCGCCCAGGTAGGGCTGGAGCCAGGCGGAGCCGACCAGGATGCGGGCGATCTCGCCAAATCCCAGGGTCACGATCGCCAGGTAGTCGCCGCGGAGCCGCAGCACCGGGGCGCCGATCATGAGCCCGATGATGACCGCCAGGATGATGACGAAGGGCAGCGAGCCCCAGAACGGCAGCTGCGGGGCGAACGCGGGAGAGGCGGGCGAGGTCAGGACGCCGACGCTGTAGGCGCCCACCGCGTAGAAGGCCACGTAGCCCAGGTCCAGCAGCCCGGCGAAGCCGACCACGATGTTCAGCCCCAGGCCCAGCAGGACGAAGAGGCCGACCTGGGTCAGGACGTCCGACAGGCGGCGCCCGACGATGTTCGGCAGCACCAGCAGGAGGACCAGCGCCAGGCCGAGCAGCGCCCAGCGCACCAGCGTGGCGCGGTTGCCGCGCAGCTGCTGCCCGGTCCGGCGCCGCACGCCGCCGCCACTTCGCAGGCCGACCACCGCTGCCACGGCGATCGCGCCGAGCGCGATGCCCGCCGGGAGCTGCACGGCGCCGCGGGCGTAGACCAGCTCCTCGACGACTTCGAGTCCCAGGTTGCGGAGGATGACCGACAGGAAGGGCTCGAGCAGGCCGAACAGCAGCACCGTCAGGCCGGCGACGACCAGCGATCGGGTGATGAGGGGCGGCAGCACCACGAGTGCGGCGCCGACCAGTCCTGCCACCGCGCCGAGCCCGATCAGGAGGATGGTGCCGGGACCTGGCTCCATCCCGAGCCACAGGATCGTGGCCAGGGGCCTTCGAGCGTTGACCAGGACCGAGCTCGCCACGCCGCTGTCCGAGATGTAGGCGAGCAGCGCCAGGAAGATGCCGCCCATGGCGCCGACCAGCAGGCCTGCCAGCAGCCGCGGGACGGGTGCGGCCGGCGCATCGTCATGTGCCGGGCGCGCGACGGCCCGGTTGGCGACGATCACAATGGCCAGCAGCGGCATGAGGAAGCCGAGCGCCACTCCGGCGCCGCCGGCCAGCATCCGCAGGTCGAGCAGGGTGCGCTCCTGGAAGGTGTCGATCATGCCCACCAGGCCGATGTGCAGGCATGCCGCCCCGGCGATGAGGCCGAAGAGCAGGGATCGACGCAGCAGCGCGGTCATCGGCTCACACGTTCTCCTTGCGGCCGAGGAAGCCGGACGGTCGGAAGATGAGGACCAGGACCAGCACGGTGAAGGCGATGGCGTCCTTCAGCTGGTTGGGTGAGGCGATGCCGTAGCCATCCAGCAGCAGGAACGGGGCGACCGCCTCCAAGAGGCCCAGGGTCATCCCGCCCAGCATGGCACCCACGATGTTGCCGATCCCACCCAGGACGGCGGCGGTGAAGGCCTTGATGCCGGGCAGGAAGCCCATGAAGAAGTCGACCTGGTTGAAGAGCTGAACGTAGAGGATGCCGGCCACCCCGGCCAGCAGGCCGCCGATGGCGAACGTGATCTGGATCACGCGGTCCACGTTGATGCCCATCATGGCGGCCACGTCCTTGTCCTCGCTCACGGCCCGCATGGCACGGCCGGTCCGCGTGCGCTCGACGAACAGGTAGAGCCCCAGCATCAGGGCGACGGCGGCGACGGTGACGATGACCTGGTCGGTGCGGATGGTGAGACCCAGGATGGTGGTGTTGCCCTGCAGCGGCGGGAACTCGGGGTAGGCGTTGACGCCCGAGCCGTAGAAGCCGCGGGCGGTGTACTGCAGAAAGAGCGACGCGCCGATGGCGGTGATGAGCGGGACCAGCCGCGGAGCGCCGCGCAGCGGACGGTACGCGACGCGCTCGAGGGTGACCGCAATGGTCATGGATACCAGCATCGCCACCGCGATCACGATCAGGAACGCGAGCCACGGCTGCGACGCGATCATGCCCGCGTCGTTCAGGAAGCGGGCGACGAAGAGGGCGGTGAAGGTGCCGAACATGAACACTTCGCCGTGGGCGAAGTTGATCATGAACAGGATCCCGTAGACGAGGGTGTAGCCCAGGGCCACGAGCGCGTACACCGATCCCAGGGCGATGCCCGAGACGATGAAGCCCTCCCAGTTCTCCAGGCTGTAGCGGCCCTTCGTCAGGGTCAGGAAGGCGCCAATTGCCGCGATGAGGAGAATCCCGCCGCCGATCAGCCACAGGAAGGCGGTGACGAAGTTGATGCGCCGGGGCCGTGATGCGACGGCTGCCATCAGATATCCATACGCCCTATGCGGTGCGGGTGAGCCGGTTGTCCGGCTCACCCGCACAGCCTACGTGGGGCGCCTCAAGGTGAGGCGCAGAATCGTCGTCCGGCTCCTACGGCCAGATGCGGACGAACTCGCCGCCCTGGACCTGGCTGACGCTGATCTTGGCGTCGGCGCAGTCGCCGAACTCATCGCAGGTCAGCGTGCCGGTGATGCCCTCGAACCCGCTGGTGGCGAAGAACGCATCCCGCAACGCGGTCCGCGGAATGAAGGTGGTGCCCTCATCGTCCGTGATCGCGACCTGCTCGATGGCGTCCGCGATCATGTTGTACGCGTCGAAGGCGTGGGCATGGAACACGCTGATCGGCTGCTCCTCGCCGGAAACCTCGGTATAGGCCGGCAGGAACTCGGCCTCGTAGAAGTCACCGCTGAAGGCCAGGTCCGGACCCGAGAGGTACATCCCCTCGACGGCGTCCTCGCCTGCGGCGGCGATGAAGTCCGGCGAGAAGAGGCCGTCGGCGCCGCCCAGGAGCGTGTCCTCCAGACCGGTCGCGGTCTGCGCGCCCTGAGCGATCAGGGCACCCTCGGCCACGAAGATGGGGAAGTACAGGAAGTCGGGCGAGTTGGTGCCGATGCTCTCCAGGACCGGGCCCATGTCGGTCTGGCCGACGGACACGGCCTCCTCGTCGGTGATGGTCCCGTCGCACTGCGACTGGAACTCTTCGGCGAAGACGGCGGCCAGCTGGTCGGCGTAGGCGCTGCCGTCATCGATGGTCGCGGCAGTCTCCAGCTGCAGCTCCTCGCAGACGAACTGGGCCATGGCCGCACCCTGCACCTTGTCGTTGTGCGCGGTGCGCGCGTAGAACGGCTGGTGCGAGTCCTCCGCCGTCAGCGACGGCGCGGTATTCGAGGGGCTGACCATCAGGATGCCCAGGCCGGACAGGATCTCGGCGGCCGGGATGCCGGCGCTCGAGCAGCTGGTGCCGATGACGGCAACGATCGACTCCTCCGCCGCCAGGGCATTGGCGGCAGCCGTGCCACCCTCGGGGTTGCAGCCGTCGTCCTGGTGGTTGAACTCGACCGGGTGGCCCGCGATCTCAGGCCGGAACTGCCTCGCCACCTCGGCGCCGTACTGGCTGTCGAGACCCAGCGACTCGTTCTCACCGGTGATCACCAGGGCGGTGCCGATCTCGATGGGATCGCCCTCGGCAATCTCAACGCAGCCGAACTCATCCTCGGCGCAGACCTCTTCCGGATCGGCTCCGGTTGGCGTGGACGGCCCGGCGCTCGTTGCCGGCTGGCTCTCCCCGGGTTCCTGCGTCTGCCCTGGGCTGGTACACGCGGCCAGGACGAGCAGCAAGACCGCGAGGACGACACCCCATCGCATGTGCTTCTGCATCCAGTGATCCTCCAACTGCTCGGGAAGCGCGCGCGTCGACGTCGCCTCCGGAAAAGGGTGGCGCGCATGATAGCGGCGCCTTCATGCGCGACGCAATACATTCCGCCGCTGTCCTGAGTAGCGCGGTGCGGTCTGAGAGGTTCATCCCGCCCTCACCCACCCACCCAGCCCGGCGCGTGCTACACTGACCGTGGTAGTTCGCAGCCTCGCGCTGCGCACCGCTCCCCGAGAGGCGCTCTTGGAGTATCACGTTCGCAGCGCTCGCCTCACCGATGTCGACGCCGCGATCCGCATCCTGCTGCGAGACGCGCGCGATCCCGGCGAGCAGCGCGACGACGCCGATCGACTGAGAAGCCTGCTCTACCTCCCGGCCGCGACCGTCGTGGTCGCCGAGGCAGGACGGCAGATCGTTGGAGTGGGAGTCCTCTCGATGCGTCCCTCGGTGCGTTCCGGTCCCTTCGTCGGCGTGATCGACGAGCTGGCCGTGGACGGCTCGACGGGCGGGGCGGCAGGCGCTGCGAGCCGAGCGGACACCGCGCGCCGGCGCCAGGTGGCTGCATCGATGATCGAGCAGCTGGTGGCATCGGCTCGCAACAAGGGCTGTGCGCGCGTGGAGGTCGCCGATCCCCTCGCCAGCGCCGAGGCCACGCTCCTCAAGGGAGTCGGCTTCGAGCGCAGCGGGAAGCTCCTGAGCCGCGCCACGTGAGGAAGCGCGCCGGGCACGACCGCCGCACGCACGGCCGAATCAATCGACAACAGGAGAACGCTCGCTTTGAGCAAGAACGTGGCCGTCTTCGTGGACGTGGCCAACCTCTACTACTCGGCGCGCGGGCAGGACGTGGACGTGGATTACGTCGCCCTGCTCAAGTACGCCACCAAGGGGCGCGACCTCATTCGCGCCTATGCCTACACGGGGCTCGATCCGGAGAACGAGTCCCAGCGCAAGTTCATCGAGTTCCTGGGCAAGAACGGCTACAAGCCGGTCGTCAAGGACATCCGCAAGTTCGGTGACGGGCGGGTCAAGGCCAACCTGGACATCGAGCTGGTGGTGGACCTCTTCCGCCTGGCGGACCGCATGGACATCGCCGTGATCATCTCCGGCGACGGCGACTTCGCCCCTGCCATCAAGGCTCTGCAGGACAAGGGAGTCCGCTGCGAGGTCATCAGCTTCCGCCCCAACACCTCGTCCGACCTCATCGCAGTCGCCGACGAGTTCATCGACATCATGAAGGTGGCCAGTATCGGCCGGAACTCGAAGGAGGCCCTGGCCGCCCGCGGGATCGTGACGCCCGAGATGCCGGCCAAGGAAGTCGTGCCGGAGTTCGGCTTCCGAGAGGCCTCGCCATCGGTCGCCGCCGCGGCCCTGGCGGCCATCCGCGAGGGCAAGGACGGCGGAAAGACCGGGCGCAACGGGAAGTCGGGTCGCGGCCGTGGCCGCGCGGCTCCGCAGGCCGCTGCCGAGCCGGCGTCCGAGGTGCCCGCACCGGACGAGGGGGTGGCGGTCGCGGAGGACGCGGCTGCCCCGCAGGACGGGGAGGGCCGGAAGCGCCGTCGACGCCGTGGCGGACGTGGTCGTGGCCGCCGTCGCCGCGAGCAGGCGGTGACCCCCGAGTCGGCCGAGGCGGCCGAGCCCGGCGAGATCGGCTGGGTGGAGCTGGACGACATCTCGCAGCTGGAGGACGCGGACGAGCTGGCGCTGCTCGGCGACGAGCGCGAGTACTCCTTCGAGGAGGCCGACGCCGAGACCCTGGCCGAGCTGGGGCTGACGCCTGAGGCGCAGCCCGCCGGGGCCGAGCCTGCCGCGGAGGCGAAGCCCAGGCGCACGCGCAGCCGCAGGGCCACGGCCGACGCCGAGGCCGAGACCGAGGCTGCGGCGGCCGAAGCCGAGGCGGAGGCCAAGCCCCGCCGCACGCGCAGGGCCAGGGCCGATGCGAAGGCTGCGTCCGCGGCGCCCGAGGCCGGAATCGAGGCCGAGGCGAAGCCGAAGCGCACCCGCAGCCGCAGGACCACGGCGGAGGCAGAGCCTGAGCCTCAGGCCGAGGCGGAGGCCAAGCCGAAGCGCACCCGCGCCAGGAAGGCCAAGGCGGAGGCGCCGGTCGAGGCGCCCGCCGAGGCCGCCGCCACCGAGGGTCCAGAGGGCGGCGAGGGCATCTGGCAGCGCTTCCGCTCCGCCCGGGGCCGCAAGCCCGCCAGCTGAGCGCACGAACGCCAAGGGGCCGGATCCGGTCAGGACCCGGTCCCTTCCGTATTCCTGGGCTGGCGCCGGCTAGTGCGGCTGCTCCTCGCCCTCGGTCGGCGCCGTCTCGATGGGCGCCTCGTTGGCGACCGGCGGCGCCTCCGCGCTGATCACCGGGTCGGCGGGTGGCGCGCCGTTGGTGTCACGCCGCTGGAAGATCGGCACCCACTCCGAGCCGGACGCCGCGTCGCGCGCCCTGCTGGCGGCATCGCGCGCCCGCCCGATCAGCTCGCCGCGCATCTCCCTGCCGGGCTTGGGTGCGGTCATCAGCGCCACCACCGCGCCGGCGATGGCGCCCAGCACCAGCCCGAGGAAGAAGGTGGTCCACCGCCGCTCCTCGTGCCGCTTGATGCCGAGCCTGACGGCCGCGTCGTCCACCAGCTCACCGGCGGCCGGGATCGCGGCGCCCGCCAGCCCGAGCGCCGCCGCGCGGCGATTCCACAGGCGGCGCACGGCCGGGCCAACCTCCTTGTTCCAGGTGCGGCGGCCCCACTTCATGGCGTCCCGGCTGACGCGGCGCAGCTGCTTCTCTGCGTCTCGTCGCTTCGGGGCTGACTCGCGCCACGCCTCGGCGGCGCGGTCGGAGACGGTGTCGGTGGCGTCGGCGACAGCCGTCGCGAGCTCGCGTCCGCGGCGCGCGATCTGGTCCCGTACGTCCGCCTCGAGCACCCTCTCGACCAGACTGCGGACCGTGGTCGAGACCTCATCGGCCATGTCGTCATCCTCCTGTCTCGCACGCTAGCGGGCCGGTGCCCGCAGTATGACATCGGAGGCCGGAGGTGGCCATTGGCGCCCGGGCGGGCCGCCTTCCGAAGGCGGATCCGGTTGCCGGCCGGCCGCCAGCGCGATGTGCCCCGGACGGCCCGCCGGGCACTGGACAGGATGCCGCGGCACCCCTCACCGGGCGCTTACCAGGGCCTTACCGGCCGGCTTGCCTATACTCGCCCAATGCCCACCCAGCCGGTCGAAGCCGGCTTCCTGACCGTCGGTCAGCAGGCCGCGCGCGACGCCGTGCTGCGCGCGTACCGAGGCGGCCGCCTGGGCCGGACGCTGCTTGTCCACGGGCCGCCGGGCGCCGGCAAGGGAGCGTTCGTCGGCGACGTCCTGGCCCTCCTGTTCTGTGAGCGTCCGACCGGTGCCGGCCCGTGCAACGCCTGCCGCGGCTGCCGCCTGGCGCGCGGACGCGCGCACCCCGACCTGGTCATCGGCTCACCCGAGGGCTGGCGCGAGTCGCGCTCGGCGGGGGAGAGCATGGTGAGCGCCGCGCGGCGCTGGCTGCTGGAGTCATCGGGCGCGCCGGTCGCCGCCGAGCGGCGGGTGGTCCTCATCGAGGGAGCCGACCGTGCCAACGAGCAGATCCAGAACGCGCTGCTCAAGGCGCTGGAGGAGCCGGCCCCACGCCAGGTGTTCATCCTGGTCGCCGATGAGCCGGGCCTGCTGCTGCCCACCATCCGCTCGCGCTGCCAGCCGCTGCGCATCGGGGCCGTGCCGCATGACGAGCTGGTGGCCTGGCTGATGGACCGCGTGCGGTTGCCCCAGGACCAGGCCGAGCCGCTGGCCCGCATCGCCGGCGGGCTGGTGGGGCGGGCCACCTCCCTGGCCGACCGCGCGCCGGCCGTCGAGTGGCGCCGCCGCACCCAGCAGGAGCTGCTGGAGCTGCTGTCCCGGCCGCGGGCGGAGCGCTTCGCGGCGGTGAAAGAGCTGATCGACGGCGCGGTCCGGCTGACGAGCGCCCAGCCAGACCTGGCCGCCGCCGACGAGACCGCTCCGGGGGTGGCGCCGGCGGCGGCCGAGCAACGGGCGGCGGCCCTGCTGGTGGCCGAGGCCTGGCTGGACCTGGCCAGAGACCTCCTGGTCAGTGCCGCCGACCGCCAGGTCCTGGCCCCGGCCGGCTGGCTGGCGGGCGACCTTGCCGGCCCGGCGCGCCGCGCCGGCATCGGCCCGTTGCTGGACTTCGTGAACGTCCTGGAGCGGGCGGGCGAGGGGCTCCGCCAGAACGCGTCGCCCCGGCTGGCCCTGGAGGTGGCCATGCTGGCCTGGCCGATGACCGATGACGCCGTCCGGGCGTCGCGGGGCGGATGACGGGGTCACAGCGCCTGGTCGCGCGCGTGTTCGGCCGCGTCCAGGGGGTCGGTTTCCGCTGGTGGGTGCGGACCCGCGCCGAGGAGCTGGGGCTGGTGGGCTGGGTGGCGAACGACCCTGACGAGCGGACCGTGTCGCTGGTAGCCGAGGGACCTCCCGAGCTGCTCGACCGGCTGGAGGCCATGCTGTGGCAGGGACCGCCGTCGGCGCGGGTCGAGCGCGTGGAGACGGACCGCCATCCCGCCTCCGGCGAGTTCGCCGGCTTCCAGATCGCGCGGCCGTGAACTGGCGCGCCATCGGCTGCGCGGTGGTGGGGATCGCGGCCTTCGTGGGTCTCGGCCTCTTCGGCCTGAGCCTTGCTCTCAGCCCGCAGGCAGGATGTCCCGACTCGCTGCAGTGGGCCGATCGCACCTACCTGGCCATCGGTGGACCGATGGCCTCGCCGGTCCTGTCCGAGCCTGGCGATCCGTCCGAGATCGGATCGACCTTCTTCGGGCCGACCACGCGCACGGTGTACGGCCCGCCCGGGAGCACCCCGTCCGAGCGCGCCGAGGACCGGCCCGACGAGATCGCCCTGGACTGCGGAAACGGGACGTTCCGCGCCTACGCCTGGTCGGACACCGTCACGCCGCTCCCGACGGCGTCACCCTGAGCGGGCCATGACGGGCGACCGGCGGCCATTGCTGCTGATCGCGAACCCGTCGTCGGGCGGCAAGCCGGGCGCGCCGGCGCCGTTGGACGCCGACGAGGACCAGCTGAAGCCCGAGGCCCTGCGCGACGCCCTGGTCGAGCGCGGGCTGCGGGTCGAGCTCCACGTGCTGGGCGAGGGTGACGACGTGCGGGATCTGGCCCGCTCGGCCGTCGAGCGGGGCTGCGACGTGGTCGTGGCCGGCGGCGACGGCACCGTGGCGCCGGCCGCCGATGCCGTGCGTGAGACCGACGCCACGCTGGGGATCCTGGCCACCGGCTCCTACAACAACATCGCCAGGGGCACGGGCGTGCCGGCCACCCTGCAGGCGGCGCTGGACGCCATCGCCGGCGGCGAGGTGACGGTCATCGACGTTGGGCTGGCCTGGCACCCCGGCCCGGACGAGCGGCCGGACGCCGACCCGCCGCAGGACGCCACCGCCTTCTTCGAGGCGGCCGGAGTCGGGCTGGACGCGGCTGCGTTCGGCGTGGTCCAGGTGCACGAGCGCTACGGGCTGTGGCGGGCGACGCGCACGGCGTGGCGCGCCCTGCGCCGACGCCGGACACCGCTGCGCCTGGTCATCGACGGGGTCACGGTCCGCACCCTCTCGCCGGCCGTCACCGTCTGCAACGGCCCCTACCACGGAGCGGGCTTCGCCCTCGCCCCGGACGCCGACCCGACCGATGGCCTCCTGGACCTGGTCGTCTTTCGGCGCATGAGCCGCCTGGACGTGATCGGGCACTTCGTGTCGGTGGCCCGTCGACGTCCGCGTCGCGAGCCGCGGGTCCGCGTCCGTCGCGTGCGGCGGGTGGTCATCGCCGGCGCCCGAAGGGTGCTGCCGGCCCACGCGGACGGCGTTTCGCTCGGGACCACCCCGATCACCATCGCCGTCCGGCCCGCCGCGCTGCGCGTCTTCACCGCGCCGCGGCGCGGCTAGCGGATCGGCCGGGCGCTCAGGTGGCGCCGCGGCGCAGGGCGGCCGCCGCCGGCGCATCGGCCCCGTGGATGCGCGCGTGGACGGCCAGGGCATACCGGTCGGTCATGCCGGCCACGTAGTCGGCCACCTGGACGACCAGCGGCGCCTCATGCTCGCGGTAGCTCTCCGGCAGCTCCTCAGGATGGGCCAGGTGGTACTCCATCAGGTCGTGGAGCACCTCGATGGCATGGCGCTGCTGCGCCCGCTGCTCCTCCGACTGGTACACCCGCTCGAACATGAAGTCGCGCAGCCGGTTCATGGCGCCCAGGGTGACGTCGTCCATGCTGACCGTCCCGCTGGCCAGCGAGTGCTCGATGACCGCCTCGATCATCTCCCCGATCCACGCCCGTCCCGGCGGGCCGAAGCGCTCCAGCGCCGCGCCCGGGAACGAGGTCTCGTCCAGGACCCCGGCCCGCATGGCGTCCAGCGCGTCGTGGGTCAGGTACGCGATGCGGTCCGCGAAGCGCACGCACATCCCCTCCTCGGTGGCGGGCGGCGGGGTGATCCGCCAGGAGTGGGCGCGGATCCCGTCGCGCACCTCCCAGGTCAGGTTGAGGTCCTCGAGCACCTCGAAGATGCGCACGCTCTGCGCGGCGTGGTGCCAGCCGTCCGGCGGGAAGTACGGTGAAAGCGCCTCCTCCCCGGTGTGCCCAAAGGGGGTGTGGCCGACGTCATGGCCCAGCGCGATGGCCTCGGCCAGCGCCTCGTTCAGGCTCAGCGCGTTGGCCAGGGAGCGGGCGATCTGCGCCACCTGCAGGGTGTGGGTCAGGCGCGTGATGAAGTGGTCGCCGTCGGGATGCAGGAAGACCTGCGTCTTGTGCTTCAGCCGGCGAAAGGCCTTGGCGTGGACGATCCGGTCCCGGTCCCGCTCGAATGCGGTGCGGAAGGGGTCCGGCTCCTCCTCGCGGGCCCGGCCCCGGCTCCGGGTCGAGCGCGCGGCGGCCGGGCTGAGCCGCTCCTCCTCCGCCTCGCGCGCGGATCGGCCGCGGCGCACCAGCCGCGGACGCGGATCGCTCTGCATGGACCGATGATGGTGGATGGCATCGGCCCATGCGAGCCGGTTGTGCGAGCCGCCCTCAGCGGTCCCGCTTCTGCTCCTTGGTCTCGCCCTTCTCGCGGCGCTCCTTGTTGACCGTTCGCGCGGCGCGCTCCTCGGCCTCGTCCTCGCTCACCCCGCGCTCCTCGTACGACTCCTTGATGTGCTCGTACTGGCGCTCTCGCTTGTCACTCCAGCCCTCGGGCATCGGTCCATCTCCTGTTTCGGCTCGGGCAGGCGCCCACGGTGGGCAGCAGCGCGCGTGCCACCAGCGATCCGTCCCTGAGGTGGCGCGGCGCTTGCACCAGCTCATCGGCGTCAGGAGGCATCCACCAGAATTTCCCGAGGAGGACACGAATGAGCACCGTTGAGAAGTCGATCGACGTCAACGTCCCGCTGCGCACGGCGTACGACCAGTGGACCCAGTTCGAGGAGTTCCCGCGCTTCATGGAGGGCGTCCAGTCCGTGCGCCAGCTCGACGACACCCACCTGCACTGGGTCGCCGAGGTCGGCGGGCAGCGCAGGGAGTGGGATGCCGAGATCACCGAGCAGACGCCCGACCAGCGGATCGCCTGGACCAGCACCGAGGGCGCGCGCAACGCGGGCGTGGTGACGTTCCACCGCATCGACGACGACACCACCCGGATCATGCTCCAGATGGACGTGGAGCCCGAGGGCTTCATGGAGTCCGCCGGGGACGCGCTGGGCGTGCTCGACCGGCAGGTCCAGGGCGACCTGGAACGGTTCAAGGCGTTCATCGAGGAGCGTGGCGCACCCACCGGTGCGTGGCGCGGCGACGTCGACCAGGGCTCCACGCGCTGAGGTCGTCGGAGGTGGACCGATGGACGAACACGACGAACGCGAGCGGTTCCCCGCGCCGGCCGCCGATGGTGATGCCCTGGGTGGCATGACCGGCGCGACCGGCAGCCTCACGCCGGACGACCCGGACGACGAGTTCGTGCCCGCCGAAACGCGGGAGATCGGTGACCCACGCACGGCCCGCGACCTGACGGACGCGGCCTACGGCCGTGCGGAGGAGCGCCGAGCGCAGGGCTCGGACCACCCGGGCCGTCTGGTGGAGGCCGGGGAGCACATCGCGCCCAACGACCGGGACGGCGGCTACGGGTCGGAGCACGGCCTGTCGGCCGCCGACCCGGCGCACGCCTACGACTTCCAGGAACGTGCCGGCGGCGCCTCGGAGGGCATGCCGGGGGAGGGCGACCTGGCCCGTCCGGATCTCGAGGTCCCCGCGGAGCCGCGCGCTCCTCGCCCTCCGCGGATGGGCGTGGACGAGGCACACTCCCCCGACGAGGAGCACATGTAGGGAGGCTGGCGCGCCGGACAGGATTCGAACCTGCGACCTTCGGCTCCGGAG
>DASRYM010000048.1:0-7906 GCA_035687145.1 Candidatus Zixiibacteriota bacterium
CGCGCGGTGACCGAGCGGCCGGAGGGCCTCAAGGCCGGCGCCGTGGAGCTGGTGGGCACCGACCGCGACCGCATCCGGGAGGCCGCCCTGCGGCTCCTGTCCGACCCCGCCGCCCGCGAGCGGATGGCCCGGGCCGGGCGCACCGTGTACGGCGACGGGCAGGCGGCGCGCCGCATCGTCGACCGCCTGCTGGCGGACCTGCATGGCGGCGCCTGACCGATCCCTGCGGCTGGCCTACCTGGCCGATCCGAACAGCCTGCACACCCGTCGCTGGCTGGCCTTCTTTGCCGAGCGCGGCCACGAGGTCGTCCTGCTCGACCCGTACGGGACCGATGTGCAGCCCGGGCTGCCCGAGCCGGTGCGGGTCGTGCGACTGGGCCCGCACCCTCCGCGCTGGCCGAAGCTGCCGCTCGGGTTGCGCCGCGAGCTGCGCGCGGCTGTTGCGAGACTGCGCCCCGACGTCCTCCACGCGCACTACGTGCGCCGCTTCGGCTGGGCGGCATCGCTCGCGGCCTTCCACCCCTGCGTCGTCTCGCCGTGGGGCTCGGACGTGCTCCTGCAGGCCGGCCCGCTCACCCGGTGGTGGAACCGGCGGGCGCTGCGCGGTGCCGACCTGGTGACGGTCACCTCGGACCATGTCCGGCGCGCGGTGGTGGCCGCCGGGGCGCGGCCGGACCGCGTGCGGATCGTGCAGCACGGGGTGGACACCGCGGCCTTCAGCCCCGGCCATCCCGACCCGTCGCTCGCCGAGCGCCTGGGGGTGAACGGCCGGCGGGTGGTCTTCTCGCCCCGGGCGCTGCGCCCGGTCTACCGCCAGGAGACGGTGCTGGAGGCCTTCGCGCGGCTGGGCGAGGACGCGGCGCTGCTGATGACCGATGCGGCGGCCGACCCAGCCTATCGGGCCGCGCTCGAGGCCCGCGCCCGGGAGCTGGGCGTCGCCGATCGGGTACGGGTGGTGCCCGCCGTGCCGCACGCGGAGATGCCGGCCCACCTGCGCCTGGCGGACGTGGTGGTATCGGTCCCGGAGAGCGACTCGTTCCCGCTCACCGTCCAGGAGGCGATGGCCGTGGGCGTCCCGGTGGTCGCCTCCGACCTGCCGGCCGCGCGCGCCGTGCTGGGCGAGATCGCGCCGGAGGCGCTGGTGCCGGTCGGCGACGTGGAGGCCACCGCCCGCGCGCTGCGCCGGGCGCTGGAGCTGACCCCGGAGGAGCGCCGCGACCTGGGGGAGCGGCTGCGGGACCACGTGGTGGGTACCGGGGACTATCGGTCCAACATGGAGCTCATGGAGCGGCTGTACCTGGAGCTCGCCGAGCGTCGCCGCGGATAGGCGGGCCGAGGGCCGGGAAACGGTCGGCTGCCACCCGACGCCGAATCGCGCATACTCGCAGCCGATGACCGGCGAGCAGCGACGCGGCCCGGTGGAGGTCACGGTGGAGATCCCATCGGGCAGCCGCAACAAGTACGAGTACGACCACGCCCGCCATCGGTTCGTGCTGGACCGCGTCCTCTACTCGAGCGTCCACTACCCCGCCGACTACGGGGCCATCGAGGGCAGCCTGGCGGAGGACGGCGACCCGCTGGACGTGCTGGTGGTGATCAGCGAGCCCACCTTCCCGGGGTGCGTGGTGCGCGCCCGCCCGGTGGGCGTCCTGGACATGACCGACGACAAGGGCCACGACTACAAGATCCTGGCCGTGGCCCACGACGATCCCCGCTGGGACCAGACCCACGCGCTGGAGGACCTGCCCGCCCACTTCCTGCGCGAGATCGAGAACTTCTTCGACACCTACAAGGCGCTCGAGGGCCGGGAGACCGATGTCGCCGGCTGGCTGGGCGTCGACGAGGCGTGGCGGATCATCGACGAGGCGATGGCCGCCGGGCGCGCGCAGGCTGAAGGGCGGCTCACGGACGTCACGCCCGGGACCTGGCGCTGACGCGACCCATGAGCGGCGGCGGATCCCCGGCACCCCGGCCGCGGCTGCTGTTCTACGCCATGTACGACGCCTCGGTCGCCTCCAACGCCCCGCGGGTGCGCATCCAGGCCCTGGCCGCCGCCCTGCGCCGCGTGGCCGACGTGGACCTGGTGAGCGGTTCGCGCACCGCCCGGCTGCTGGCCCTGCCCGGCCTGCTCCTGCGCCTGGGGCGCTACCGGGGCGTCTACGTCGAGGCCCCGACCACCTCGCCCATGCCCTGGGACCTGCTGGCGCTGGCCGTGGCGCGCGCCCGGGGCCTGCCGGTGGGCGTCTACTTCCGCGACGCGTACCAGCTCTTCCGTGACCTCTACCCGCTGGCCGGCTGGCGGGCGCGGCTCTCGGACCTCGCCTGGCGCCTGACACTGGGTATGCTGCGTACGCTGGCAACGGTCCACTTCGTGCAGGCGATCCGCATGGCATCCCTGCTGCGGCTGACCCGCCCGGCCCTGCTCCCGCCCGGGACCGATCCGGAGGCGGCGGACCTCGGCGCGGGCAACGAGCCGCTGGTTGCCCACGTGGGAGCCATGAACCCGGCCGACGGCTTCGACCGCCTGGTCGATGCCATGACGCTCGTTCGTGAGCGCGTCCCGGACGCGCGCCTGCTGGCCATTGGGCCGCCGCCGGCCGCGGCCGCGACCCTGCCCGACTGGGTCGAGGTGCGCCAGGCGACCCGCGACCAGCTGGCCGCGCTGCTGGCCCCGGCTCGCGTCTGCGTCATCCCGCGCCCGATCACCGCGTACACCCACATCGTGAGACCCGTGAAGCTCAGCGACTACCTCTCCTTCGGCAAGCCCGTGGTGGCCACCGCCACCGACGAGCTGCGCGCCCTCCTGGAGCCGGACGGCACGGCGCTGCTGGTCGACGACGCGCCGCGCGCCATCGCCGACGGCCTGCTGCGGGTGCTGACCGAGCCCGGCCTGGCCGAGGACCTGGCCCGGCGGTCCCGCGCCATGGCCCAGCGTCCGGAGATGACCTGGGACGGGCGGGCCCGCGACATCCTGGCGGCCCTGGGCCTGGCGACCCGGGAGGGGGTCGCGTGACCGCCGCCATCAGCACCCGCGCGGCCCGCGTCTGGCAGGGCGCCTGGGTGGACGTCACCGTGGGCACCCGGCTGCTGGGCGGCCTGGTGGCGCTGGCCTCGGCCGCCCTGGTGCTGGCCGGCCAGTACCGCCCGGTGGAGCAGTCGCCGCTGCTGGGCCTGGCCGTCGGGATGGTGGCCGCGGCGGCTGCGGCCCTGGCCGGCTACCTCGTCATCGTCCGGCCCTGGTGGGGCCTGCTGGCCTGGCTGGCCCTGATGCCGGTGATGAACGCCGCGCGTGCCCAGCTGTACCTCGGCCCGGTGCAGCTGATCGCCACCACCCCGGGCGCGCTCGGCCTGGTGCTGGGCACGGCGATCTGGCGCGGCCGGCTGGCACCCGCGGAGCGGCCGAACGTGCCGGCCGTGGCCTGGGGCCTGCTGGCGGTCGCCGCAGCGCTGGCCGTGGTGGCCACCGTGGCGGCGCCGATCTCGTCGGAGAGCATCAACATCACCCTCCACGGCGTCCTGGTGCCGTTCGCCGTGTTCGGCGCGGTGCTGGCCATGCGCCCCGACCCGCGGGCCGTGGTGCAGGCCGTGGCGGCCCTGGCCTTCGGGATCATCAGTGCGGCCATGGTGAACCTGGCCTACCTGTTCGGCACCATCGGTCCATCCAGCTTCTACGAGCGGCGCTTCCTCTACGCCCGGCTCACCTACTTCAACACCGGCATCTTCGGCGGGATGCTGGTGGCCGGCATGGTCCACCTGTGCGTGGTGCTCATCGCCCGCGCCCGGATGGGCTGGTCTCGCTGCGTGGCCCCCGTCACCTGGGGCGCGATGGCGATCGCGGTGGTGGCCGTCTTCTTCACCTACACCAAGAGCGCCTGGGTGGCGGGCGCGGTGGGGCTGAGCCTGGTGGCCCTGCTGCTGGTGCGCGGCTGGAAGCGCCGGGTGGCCGCCCTGGCGGCCACCTACGCGCTGCTGGCGGTGGTGGTCCCCTTCCCGCGCGGCGCCCTGTCGGTCGTCTCGCCGGCGCTCAGTGACGCCTACTACGACTTCGTGGTCTCCCTGCAGTCCGAGGAGCGCGTCGAGTCGTGGGATCCCGTCTCCGAGTCCGGACGCGGGTCGGTGGGCATCCGCTTCGTGGCCCTCAGCGCCTCGGCCGAGCTGGCGGCGCGCCACCCGCTGCTTGGCGTGGGCCCGGGCCGCTTCGCCGACGTCTTCCCCGAGGTGCGGCCCAACGCCGATGTGCCGAACCTCCAGTCGGCGCACAACTTCCTGCCCAACCTGGCGGTGGAGTACGGGCTGCCGCTGATGGCCATCGTGCTGGTCACCTTCGGGGTGGCCGTCCTGCTGGCGCTGCCCTGGATGGAGTCCGGCGACGAGCTCGGGCGCGTGGCGGCGGTGGGGGTGGCGATCGCCATCGTGGCCTGGAACACGTTCGGCGCCGCCTTCGGCGTGGACCTCTACCGGCCGTTCCGGACGATGAACGCCGACGTCATCCAGATCGCGGTGCTCACCGCGCTGGGCGTCTCGCTGGGGCTGCTGGGTCGCGAACGCGGCCTGACCTGGCGGCGACGCGCTGATGCCGAGGCCGAGGCCGAGGGTCGAGTGGGCTCAGCGTAGTCGTGGGGGCCGGCCGTATGCGTGGGGCGTATGCGCTGGCCAACATCGGGCCGTTCGTATCCGGGGGGTGACTGTAACGGCCACGATGACCCCGGATATTCCGGGGGTGTATGGAACAGCCAGGCTGGAGGCCCTAAAGGTGGCCGTTTCAGTCGTGGGAGGCATATCGGGGCGTCTGCGTGGCCGATACAGTCATGGGGCGTCTAGGCCGCGGCGCCGGGCGGCGTATGCGTGGGGACGTATGGATCGGCCAACATCGGGCCGTTCGCATACGTGGGGCGACTGTAACGGCCGCGATGACCCGAATATTCCGGGGGTGTATGGAACAGCCAGGCTGGAGGCCGTTTGAGGCCCCGAAGGTGGCTGTTCCAGTCGTGGGGCGCATATCGGGCCGCGTGCGTGGCCGATACAGTCGTGGGCCGTATACGCCGACGCGCCGGGGTGCCGAGGCGCCGCCGCTACCCGCGGACCCGGCGCAGCAGCTCCGCCGCGCGCTGGCGCAGTCGGGAGGCCTCGGCGCGGCCGGGGAGCAGGAAGGCGCGCATCGGCGCCCGCGCCAGCCGCGAGGCGACCCAGGTGGTCAGCCCGGCGTGCACGGTGTAGCTGATGGCCGATGAGAGCGCCGCCCCGGCAATGCCGAACGGCGGGATGAGCGCGAAGTTGAGCCCGATGTTGACCACCATCCCGGTCACCGCGATGAGGCTCACCGGCAGCGGACGGCCCAGCCCGGAGATGTAGCCGGACAGCACCTTGGACACGCTCAGGGCCACGGTGCCGAAGATGAGGATCCCGAACGGCAGCAGGCTGCCGACGAACTCCGGCAGGATGATGAGCACCGCCACCACCGCGGCCGGGATGAGGGCCAGGGCGCCGAGCACGGTGACCAGCACGGCGAAGCGCGAGACCGAGGGCGCGAAGCGGTCCGCCTCCTCGCGCTGGCTGCCGGCCACCCGCGGGTAGAGGATGGTGGCGATGGCATCCGGCACGTGGAACACCATCTCGGCCAGGCTGACCGCCAGGGTGTAGAGACCGATCTCGCCGGCGTCGCCCAGCAGCAGGCCCAGCACGAAGAGGTCGGCCCGGTAGCTGAGGAAGGTGCTCACCGAGGACGGGTACAGCCGCAGGCCGTAAGTGACCACCTCGCCCAGGCGGGCCGGCCGGCGTGCCGCCGCGCGATCATCGGGGGCGGGGACGGCGCCCGTCTCCCGGGCCGATGCCTGCCAGGCCGAGACGATGACCGCCACCGCCGTGACGCCCACCGCCAGCAGGTGGGCGACGAGTGCGCCCAACACATCGAGCCCTGCCGCCCCGACGAGCAGCAGCACCAGCAGCAGTGAGTTCGCGGCCTGCACCGCCAGGATCAGCGTGTAGCGCCGCACCAGCTGCCGGCCCCACAGGATGGAGCCGAACAGGGACGAGCCGATCATGATCGGCAGGCCCACCAGCGCCAGCGGCAGCAGGTCCGCCGGAGCCGCGCGAAGCACGCTCTCCTGCAGCAGCGGCATGGCCAGCAGGGCCAGGGGGACCAGCACCGCCGACAGGCCGATGGTGGCGCCGGCGGCCAGCGCCAGCAGCGAGGGCAGCGAGTGCCCGCGTCCGGCGAAGTAGGTCAGCGCCGACGGCAGGCCGAACTGCGCCAGCGCGAACAGGGTGCTCGGCAGCAGGAGCAGCAGCGAGTACGCCCCGCGTCCGTCGGGCCCGAGCAGGCGGGCCAGCAGGAAGGCGACGGCGACGGTCGAGGCGAAGGTCAGCAGCCGCGTGGCGAACACGCCGGCCACGCGACGGGCGAACGGAGACCCGCTCACGCGGCCAGGATCTCCCGGTACAGCTCGAGCACCCGGGCCGTCACCGCCTCGGCGCCATGGTGGCGGGTGACCCAGGCGCGGGAGGCCTCACCCAGCTGCCGGCGGGCGGCCTCGTCGTCGAGCAGCCGGGCCAGGCTGGCCGCGATCTCCTGCGGCGTGGCCCCGGCCACCAGCGGCGGCGGCTCCGGGTAGGCGGCGGCGTAGCGGAAGGCCGCGGCCGTGGGCACGCCGCTGGCCATGGCCTCAAGCTCGTACGTGCCCAGCGCGCCCACCGCCATCTGCCCGAGCGCCAGCCGGTGCCGGGCGATGAGCGCCGGCATGTCGTCGTGCGGGAGGAAGGGCACCTTCCAGGCGTCGGGCCCGGCGGCGGCCAGTGCCTCGTCCAGCCTTGCGCCGCGTTCGACCACCGTCATGCTGGTCTGCGGGCGGATGGCGCGCAGCCGGCGCATGACCTCGAGCACCTGCTCCGCGCCCTTGACCGCGTCGAAGCGGACGGCGACCAGCAGGTCGATGTGCGGCTCGTCGGGCGCCGGCTCGGGGATCTCGATCGGGTTCGGCAGGAAGGTCGCGTCCGGACGGAAGGGACGAACCCACGCCTCCAGGTCGGGGGTGGCGTACAGGACGCGGGCCGCGTCGCGCAGCCAGGGGGCGGTCAGCCTCCCCCAGCGGCTGTCCGGGCTCACGCCGCGGATGTCGGTCCCGTGGCAGTGCAGCACGTACGGCCGCCCGACGACGCGCGCCATCCAGCCCATCCGCGCGTAGTGGAGGTGGAGCAGCTGCGGACGCCGGCGTCGGGCCCGCAGCGCGGCGGCCAGCAGGGCGGTGTAGCGGCGCGGGACGGCGCGCAGGCGCCACGGCCAGCGCAGGTCACGCCCGGGGTGGACCGGGTCGATCAGCGTGGCGTCCACGCCCATCGCCCGCAGCCGGCGCACCAGGGTGGTGCCGGTGAAGGCCAGGTCGTTGAGGTGGACGACCGAGAGACGGCGCGTCACGCGCGCAGTATGGCCGGAGCGCGCGGCTATGATCGGGCGGTGAGCTCGCCCCCCACCGTCGACGTGGTGCTGGCGCGCCCCTCGCCGCTGGCGGAGTACGCCATCGGGGTGCTGGCCTCCGCGATCGGCTTCCGGGTCCGGGTGGTGGACGGGTCCTCGCCCCCGGCCGGGCCGTGCCTGCATTACGGGGACGCCCCGGGATCGGGCTCCCACCGAGGATGCGTCGTGGTGCCCGAGCGGCCGGACGACCGGCTGTGGGAGGACGCCCTGGGACCCTCGTCGCCGCCGGTCGACCGCCGGCTGCCGTTCGACGTGGTGGCCGCCACGGCCGCCTTCCTGACCGATGCGGAGCACCGCGCCCCGGCGCCCGGCGCCACCGACCGGCACGGCCGGCTGCTGGCCGCCGCCAGCCTCCAGGGGCGGGCCGGGCACGCGACGACGCCGATCGTCAACCGATACGCCGCGGTGCTGGAGGCGGCGCTGGCGCAGGTGGGG
>DASRYM010000049.1:0-37126 GCA_035687145.1 Candidatus Zixiibacteriota bacterium
GCTTCGGGACTGAACCGGCCACCTTCAGGGCCTCCAGGTTGGCTATTCCATACGTCCCCGGAATATCCGGGGGGCATCGTGGCCGTTACAGTCACCCCACGTTTACGAACGGCCCGATGTTGGCCGGCCCATACGCCCCACGCATACGCGGCCCAGCGCGCTGCGGCGCATGCGCCCCACGACTGTAACGGCCACGCAGAGGGCCCGATATACGCTTCGGGACTGAACGGGCCACCTTCAGGGCCTCCAGCCTGGCTATTCCATACGTCCCCGGAATATCCGGGGGCCATCGTGGCCGTTCCAGTCACCCGGCGTATCCGAACGGCCCGAGGTTGGCCGTCCCATACGCCCACCGCATGAGCCGTATGAGCCGGACGGTGATGCGCCCGCGGGCCGGCGCCGCGGGATGGCCAGGTCCGGCACAATGCCGGGGTGATCCCGTCGCGACCCCCTTCCTCGGCGCTGCCCAGCATCGTGGCGCTGACCATCGTCTACATCGTCTGGGGCTCGACCTACCTGGCCATCGCCTACGTGGTCGAGACGCTGCCCCCCTTCCTGGCGGCCGGCGCCCGGTTCCTCGCTGCCGGCGGCCTGCTGCTCGCCTTCCTGCTGGCCCAGGACCGATGGCGCCGCTCGCGCGGCGCCGAGTCGCGGCTCGAGCGGCCGCGGCTGGTCGAATGGCGCACGGCGCTGATCGTGGGCGCCCTGCTCCTGCTCGGCGGGAACGGGATGGTCATGGTCGCCGAGCAGACCATTCCCTCGGGGATCGCGGCGGTGGTCATCGCCACCGTCCCGATCTGGATGAGCGTCTTCGACGCGCTGCTCACCCGGCGGCCGCCGAGCCTGCTGGCCATCGGCGGGCTGGTGGTCGGCCTGCTCGGGGTGGGGATCCTGCTGCTGCCGACCACCGGGCTGGACGCGCTGGACCCGGTCGGCATCGGGCTGCTGGTGCTGGCCACCGTCTCGTGGGCGGCCGGCTCGCTCTACGCCCGCCACGGTCCGCTGCCGCGCAACCAGCTGCTGGGCACCGGCATGGAGCAGCTGGCCGGCGGCGCGACCCTGGCGGTCCTGGGCCTGGCCGTGGGGGAGGGCGCTCGCCTGGACGTCGGCTCGGTCTCGACCGAGTCCTGGATCGCGCTGGCCTACCTGATCGTCTTCGGCTCGCTGGTGGCCTTCACCGCCTACGTCTGGCTGCTGAACCATGTGGCGGTGACCACGGTGGCGACCTACGCCTACGTGAACCCCATCGTGGCCGTGGCCCTGGGTGTCCTCTTCCGCTCCGAGCCGCTCACCCCGCGCACGCTGCTGGCGGCGGCGCTGATCATCGGCGCGGTGGTGGCCATGGTCAGCGGGCGGCCGCGCGAGGCCGAGGAGCCGGGGCCGTCGCCGGAGACCGCTCCGCTGGAGCCCGCCGCGGAGGAGCGGTCGTGAGCGCCGCGCAGACCATAGATGTGGCCTGTCGCCCCACGGACGGCGGCTGGACCTGTGACGTGCGGGTGGGGGACGATCCCGGCGCCACCCGGCACGAGGTGACGGTGGAGGCATCGGTCCTGGAGCGCCTGGCTCCGGGCGCAGTCGACCCTGCCGCGCTGGTGCGTGCGTCGTTCGCCTTCCTGCTGGAGCGCGAGCCGCGGGAATCCATCCTGCGCCGCTTCGACCTGTCCGTGATCGGCCGGTACTTCCCCGAGTACGAGCGGGAGATCGTCAGGCGCCGGGCGTCGGGCTGACGGAGTTGCGTCAGCGGGTGAACTCCACCTGCGCGTACTTCCAGATGCGCTCCAGCACGTAGTGCCCATCGCCCTGCGGGTCGAGCAGGGCGGGCCGCGCCTGGCGGATCTGGACGGTCGGGTGCAGGCGCACGTTGACCAGCCGCGTCCCGCGGAAGGTGAGGTCCAGGATCACGCCCTCCTGTGTCTCCTGCCACCAGCCCTGGCCGAACATGTAGTTCCCGGGGCTGACCAGCACCAGCCGCGGATCGTCCGCCGGACCCTCGACGATGAGCGGGCCGGCGACGTGGGTCCCGGAGCCGATGACCTGGTCGCAGCCAGCCTCGTCCATCCAGCCGATGTGGGTCACCGTGGTCGGCCACAGGTCATCGTGGTACTCGGCGCCGCCCCACCACTGCGGGGCGCAGATCACCAGGTCGGCGCCGCCCTCGCGCGCCCGCCGGACGCCTTCGGTGATGTTCTCCTGGGTGATCCACGGCACGCCGGGGGTGTCGGCATCGGCCGCCACCACGCCGGGGACCTCGTTGAAGGCCACCACCCCCACCTTCAGGCCGGCCACCTCCACGTAGGCTGGCTCCAGCGCCTCGTCCAGGTTCATCCCCAGGCCGGTGAAGGGTAGGCCGTACTCGTCCAGCAGCTCGATGGTGGACTGGATGCCGGGCACGCCCTTGTCGCTCATGTGGTTGGCGGCCAGGTACAGGACATCCAGGCCGAGCGTGTCCTTCCAGAACGGGATGAGCGCCTCCGGCACGCTGAAGACGTTGGTGGTGGTCAGCTGCGGCGCCCATACCTCGTCGCGCACCACCGGGCACTCGTGGTCGGCGATCGCCACGTCCGAGCGCCGGACGATGCTGGCGGTCAGGCCATCGTTGCCGCCGTCCACCGGGCGCACCGGGCGCTGCGCGCCGAACGGCGGGGGATCCGGCGGGTCGACCTCGGCGGGCGCCGCATAGGTGGCGGTGCCGCCGCCGAAGGCCCAGTCCCATCCCTCGCCCAGGGTCACCGCCTCGTAGGCGGCGCCGCGATCGGCACACAGGCTGCCCAGGTTGGTCAGGGTCCAGATCTCGTCCGGATCGTGCTCGATCCAGGCGGGCTGGACGGCCGGGTCGTCCGGCATGGCCGAGCCGATGACCGGGTAATCGAGCGCGCGGGCCTCCGGGTCACCGAAGAGGTCCGGCCCGAAGAGGCCGAAGGGCGCATCGCCTGCGATGCGCAGCACCTTGGTCGCCGGCTCCACCAGGCCGGGCGGCAGCAGCGCGATCCGCTGCTGCTCCGCCTCCAGGACCGATGCGATCTCGTCGGCCGCCACGCACTCGGCGGGGCCGGACAGGGCCGGCTCCAGCACCTCCACGGCGCAGGGCAGCACCAGCTGGCCGCCGGACGCCAGCTGGGCGAGCTCCTCGAGGGTGATGGCCGGCTTCAGGTTGGTCAGCCCGGTCACCACGGCCAGCGGGAACTCGACCGGCGCCACCGGCGTCGGCGAGGGGCTGGCGGTCGGCGTCGGCGACGGGACGGGCGAGGGCGTCGTTCGTGGCGACGGGACCGGGGTCGGGTCGAGGGTGCCGCAGCCGGCCAGGACGGCGGCGACGGCCACGACGAGGGCGATGCGCGATCTCGTTCGTTGATGCACGGCGCTATCGTAGGCGCCCATCGGCCATGCCATCCCGTCGTGACGCCCGGCCCCTGCGATCGAAACGCCGCGCCCCGCGCGGGCGTGGCTGGCTGCCCTTCGCCCTCGGGGCCGCCCTGGCGCTCATGCCGACGGCCGCGCCGTCACCCGCCGGCGCGCTCGGCCCGCTGCCGGAGTGCCGGCTGGACGACGTGCTGACCGTCCCACGCGGCTACGACGACTGGAGCGTGACCCTGGTCGACTGGCTGCTGCGGGTCGAGGAGGACTACGTGCCTCCCGACCTGGTGCCGGTGGGCGAGGCGGGGATCGCCGGGCCGGGACTGATCCGGGCGGTGGCCATCGACGACCTCCGCGCCCTGGCCGAGGCCGCGGCCGCCAACGGCACCCCGATCGAAGTCAACAGTCCGTACCGGAGCTACCAGGAGCAGGTCGCCTCCTACAACGGCTGGTATGCGATCGACGGCGAGGCGGCGAACACCTACTCCCAGCGCCCAGGGCACTCGGAGCACCAGCTGGGGCTGACCATCGACTTCCAGGCGCTGGGTGGGCCCAGCGCGCTGCAGGGCGACTGGGCCACCACCCCAACCGGTGCCTGGATGAAGGAGAACGCCTGGAAGTACGGCTGGGTGATGAGCTACCCGATCCCGCCCGAGCAGGTCGGCACCGGGAACCTGTGGAACGACGCCACCTGCTTCAGCTACGAGCCGTGGCACTACCGCTACCTGGGGCGGGAGATCGCGGCCGCGGTGCACGAGTCCGGGCTGACCATTCGCGAGTACCTGTGGCAGAACTACACGTTGCTGGACGAGAACCTGCAGCCGATCGCGACGCCGTCGCCCACGCCCTCGCCGTCGCCCAGCCCCACGGCGCCCCCCTCGCCGAGCCCGACCGAGGTCCCGACCCCGCCACCGACGCCGACCGTCGCCCCGACCCCGAGCCCGGCGCCCTCGCCGATCGGCGGGCTGCTCGAGGGGAACGCCCTGCTTCTCGGCGCGCTGGCCGTGGGGGCGCTGGCGGTGGTCCTGCTGGCGCTGGCGGCGCGGCGGCTTTTGCCCCGCGGGTAACCCTCAGCCGGCCTGGGCCGGCAAGCTGAACCAGATCACGGTGCGCCCGCCGCCCGACGTGGCGCCGACCCGTCCGCCGTGGGCCTCCACGATCTGGCGGACGATGGCCAGCCCGATGCCGGCGCCGCCCGAGGCGCGCGCCCGCGACGGGTCCACCCGGTAGAGGCGTTCCCAGATCAACGGAAGCTCGTCGGGCGGGATCTCCACGCCGGTGTTCTCGATCGCGCAGCGCACCCAGCCGTCGGCGGCCGAGAGGCGGACGGAGACCATCCCGCCGTCGGCCGTGTAGCGGGCCGCGTTCTGGACCAGGTTCGTCACCACCTGGCCGATGGCGTCCGGATCGGCCATCAGCGTCGGCAGGCTGGCCGGGTCCTCGATCCGGACGCTGATCCGCCGGTTGGCGAGCTCCGGCGAGGCGATGGCCACGGCGCGCTGGACGACGGCCGCCAGGTCGACCTCGGCGCGGGCCAGCTCGCGGGCCGCCGACTCGCCGCGCGCCAGGCGGTCCAGGTCCTCGACCAGGCGGGTGAGTCGGACGATCTCCTCGTGGACCGAGCGCAGGATGTCCGGCGTGGGCTCCACGACCCCATCGGCCATGGCCTCCAGGTAGCCCTGCAGCGAGGTGAGCGGCGTCCGCAGCTCGTGGGCCACGTCCTCCACCAGGGAGCGGCGCAGCTGCTCCACGCGCTCCAGGGTGGCGGCCATCTGGTTGAAGGCGTCGGCCAGCTGCTGGAGCTCCGGGTCCGGGGCCGGCGGCACCCGGGCGGCGAAGTCGCCGGCGGCGATCGACCGCGTGGCGCGGGTCAGGCGCTCGAGGGGGCGCAGGATGCGGCGCAGGAGCCACCAGGCGGCCACGCCACCCAGCGCCACGCCCATGCCGGCTCCGATCAGCAGCACCTGGCCGATGTACTGGTCGAACATGGCCTGCGCCTCCTCCTCGGAGGCGCCGGCCTCCATGGCCAGCCGCATGATCTGCTCGGAGCCGAAGCGCTGGACGGCCAGGATCATGACTCCGGCCACCGCCAGCGCCAGCAGCACGAAGAGGCCGATGAGGCGCAGCCGGAGGGTGGGCATCGGTCAGCCTCAGCCGGCGGCAGCCGGCTCCGGCTCGCGCCGTTCCACGGCGCCCACGAACTTGTAGCCGACCGTCCGCACGGTGGCGATGTAGCGCGGCGCGGTGGCGTCATCGCCCAGCTTGCGACGCAGGCGGCCGAGGTGGACGTCGATGGTGCGGTCGAAGATCCCCGGGTCGTCGTCGCCGTGGATCGCGTCGATCAGGTCGTCGCGGGTGAAGACGCGCCCCGGCCGGCGCATCAGGGCCCGCAGGATGCGGAACTCGAAGGGCGTCAGGTCCAGCACCCGCCCGTCGAGGCGAACCTCGACCGCGTTGGGGTCCAGCTCCAGCCCGTCGGAGGCCAGGATCGGCTCCTCGGCATCGGACTCCAGGCGCCGGCGGCGCAGCAGGGCGCGAACCCGGGCCATCAGCTCCCGCGGCGAGAAGGGCTTGACCACGTAGTCGTCGGCGCCCATGTCCAGGCCGATCACCTTGTCGCCCTCGCCGCTGCGCGCGGTGAGCAGCAGGATCGGAACGTCCGAGGCGTCGCGCATCCGGCGGCATACCTCCAGGCCGTCCAGGCCGGGGAGCATGACGTCGAGCAGGACCAGGTCCGGGCGCGAGCGGGTGGCGACCTCCAGGGCCGACTCGCCGTCGGCGGCGAACAGCGCGCGGTGGCCTTCGCGCTCCACGTAGAGGCGCAGCAGGTCGCGGATCTTCGGGTCGTCGTCGACCAGCAGCACGGTGGCCATGGCCGCCCGACAGTATGACTGCCGCATGAAGGACCGATGAAGCGCCATCTGGTGGTGCATCCACGCACCGGACCGCAACCGCGCGCGTATCTACCGGTTGAGCTGCCCGAGCGTGAACCCGTTCCAGGAGGAGCGAACGTATGTCTCGGAGAGTGATTCTCGCCCTTGCTGCCACCGTCCTCGCGCTCGTTGCCGCGGCCGCCACCGTGGCCGCAGCCGCCCCGCGCAACTTCGTGACGCCGTTGAACGGCGCCAGCGAGGTGCCTGCCCGGGACACGCAGGCCCGCGGCGTGGCGATCTTCCAGCTCAGCCCCGACGGGCAGACGATGAGCTACAAGCTGATCGCCTCGAACATCGAGAACGTGTTCATGGCCCACATCCACCTCCAGGATCCCGGCACCGTGCCGGGAGAGACGAACGGGCCCATTGCCGTGTGGCTCTACGAGTCCACCGTGCCCGGCGACCAGGCGCCGCTCGGCAGCGGGCGCCACGACGGCGTGCTGGTGACCGGAAGCTTCACCAGTGCGGCGTTCACCGGCCCGCTGGCAGGCATGACCATGGAGGCCCTGGTCGAGGCCATCGCCCAGGGGCGTGCGTACGTCAACGTCCACACCAATGACGGCGTGGGCGACCCGGACACCGGCCCGGGCGACTTCCCGGGCGGGGAGATCCGCGGCCAGCTCCCCTGAGCGGCTGCCCGCGCCCCGGAGCCGCGGCCTGCATGCCGCGGCTCCGCCGCGCCCGGGGCGGAAGCGGGGTACCATGTGCGGCCCATGGCACGCGACCGAGCCGCCGAGGCGATCGCCTTCGGGACGGGCATCTCCCAGGACCACCACGACCAGATCCGCTGGATCGACTACCAGAACATCAGCTGGAACCCGGTCTTCTGCAAGCGCTGCGACATCTGCGTGGAGATCTGCCCCAAGGGCACGCTCGTCCTGCGCAACGACGCCATCATCGAGGAGGAGAACTGCATCCTCTGCGGCCTCTGCGAGCGCTACTGTCCCGACCTGGCCATCGAGATGATCCCCGAGGCGGTGGCGGCCCACGCCGCCAGGGAGGCGGCGAAGTGACGCGCAGGCTGACCCAGGGCAACGAGGCCGTCTTTCGCGGCGCGGTGGCCGCCGGCGCCAACTACTACGCGGGCTACCCCATCAGCCCCTCCACCGAGATCCTGAACATCGCGTCGGGCTGGGCGGCCGAGCACCCCGAGTTCCGCTTCCTGCAGGCGGAGGACGAGATCGCCAGCGCCAACGCCGTCATCGGCGCCTCGCTGGCCGGGGCGAAGGCCTTCACCGCCACCTCCGGCCCGGGCTTCAGCCTGATGCAGGAGGCCATCGGCTACGCGCAGAAGGTCGGCGTGCCAAGCGTCTTCGTGGACGTCCAGCGCGTGGGTCCGGCCACCGGCATGCCGACCATGCCGGGGCAGGGCGACGTCATGCAGGTCAAGTGGGGCTCATCCGGCGACTACACCCCGCTCGCCTTCTACCCCAACGGCGTGGAGGAGGCCTTCCGCGTCACGATCGAGGCCTTCAACGCGGCCGAGGAGTCGCTCAGCCCGGTGGTGCTGCTCTCCGACACGTTCGTGGCGCACCTCAACGAGGTCGTGGACCTTGACGAGCTGGCCGCCGACGCCCGCGTGGTGGAGCGCGCCAGGCCGCCGCTCGCCGGGCACGAGCCGGGCCAGCCGCGCTTCTTCGCCGGCGTGCTGATGTATGAGCACGGGCCGAACGCCGGCGAGCCGGCCACCGCCGACGCGGACGAGTACCTGCGCCAGTTCTACGAGGCCAAGCACCGCCACCTCGAGGTGGCCAGGCGCTACGCACTCTACGAGCACGGCTGGAACACGGAGGCCTCGGTCCTGGTCATCGCCTACGGCATCGTCAGCCGGGTGGCGGCGCCGATCGCCGACGAGTTCGCCCTGTTCCGCCCGATCCGCATCCATCCCATGCTCAGCGACGAGCTGCGGGCCATCGCCGACCGCTACGAGCAGATCGTGTGCATCGAGGCCAACGACGGCCAGTACGCCGACATGGCCGAGCTGGCCCTGCGCCGCGAGGTGAAGCGCGTGCCGCTTCTCGGCGGGCGCATCTCGCTGGAGGCGGTCCGTGACGGCCTGCAGCGGGTGCTCTCCGGCGGGCCATCGGAGCCGCCCATCCCGCCCCCGCCGGCCGAGCCCATGCCGCGGTCACCGCTGGGGGTGGGATGAGGGGGATATCGGTCCATGCCTGAGACACCGATCGCCGAGCTGGGCTTCAAGAAGAACCTGAAGCTCGACCTGTTCCCGACCATCTGGTGCCCGGGGTGCGGGATCGGAACGATCATGATCCAGCTGGCCATGGTGCTGGACGAGCTGGGCATGGACGAGCGCAACACGGTGATCGTGACCGGCATCGGCTGCACCGGGCGCATGGGCAGCTACCTGAAGTACGAGTCGGTCTACACCCTCCACGGGCGTACCCTGCCGGTGGCGGAGGCCATCAAGACGGTGCGCCCCGAGCTGAACGTGATCGTGGTGGCCGGGGACGGCGACACGGCCAGCATCGGCGGCAACCACCTGATCCACGCCATCCGGCGCAACGCGCGGCTGACGGTGCTGTGCAACAACAACGAGATCTACGGCCTGACCGGCGGCCAGACCGGACCGACCACCCCCCACGGGACGAAGACGCTCTCCTCGCCGGCCGGCAACCCGAACACGCCGATCAACCTGCAGGGCCTGGTGCGCTCGTCGCCGCACGCGCTGTACGCGAAGACCACCGTCTACCACCAGCTGCACATGCGCAACGTGATCCGCGAGGCGATCAACCACGACGGCTTCGCCTTCGTGGACATCACCAGCCAGTGCATCGAGAACAACGGGCGACGCATCGGCTTCGCCAGCGCCAACGAGATGCTCACCTTCTACCGGAAGGCCTACAAGCGGGCGCCGAAGGAGGCCGAGCACCTCAACCCGTTCGAGATCGGCATCCTCTACCCCAGGGCCGATGGCGTGGCGGGGACCACGAACGGCAACGGGTCCGGGACGACCGCGGTTCCCGAGCGTCCCGAGGCGCTTCCCGTCCAGCCGGCCGGACCGATGACCTCCACCGCCGAGGCCCCCGCTTCCGCCGCGGCACCGGCCGCCGATGACGACGAGAAGGCCCGGCGACGGGCCGAGTCGCAGGAGCGGGCGAAGCTGATGGCGCAGCTCTCGACCGAGGTCAAGATGCAGGTCGCCCGGAAGGAGATCAGCCTGGCCGATGCGCTGACCGCCGCCGGCATCCCGGTGCCCGAATGGGCACGCACCGGGGCGTCGGCGCCGGCCGGCGCGCCCGTCCCACCGGGCGAGGTGAAGCCCAGCGAGACGGGCGTGGACCCGTCGACCGAGGAGCAGCCCGACGACCTGGCCGCGCAGAAGGCCGAGGCGGTGGCCGAGGGGGCGGGCGACGTCCGTCCCGCTCGTCCTCTCACTTCGGCGGATGCCGCGCCGGCGGACCTGGACCCGAAGGAGGCTCGCCGCGCGGAGGCGCAGCGCAAGCTGGCCCTGATGCAGAAGCTGCCCTCCGAGCTGAAGCTGCGCGTCGCGAAGCGCGAGATCACCCTGGAGGAGGCGCTGCGCGAGGCGGGGGTATCGGCGGATGAGGCCTGACACTCGGGGGGAGGAGCTCATCGGCGCGTTTGGCGCGTTGACCGGCCGCGGGAGGCCGGCGAATCGGCCTTTGAGGCATGACCCTCGCCCGATGGGGCCTGCCGACGGTTCGGCGACCCGATCGGCGCATGTCGCGGCATACCGCTCACCGGGTGAGAGTTATGGCGCATTGCGACCCGGGAACTCGGGTCTGGCCTCATGGCGTGCGAGATACGGCACGTTCGGCCGCTCACACCGCGGCCGCGCCACGTTCGGCGGCGCACGGCGAGGTGAGCGATGACCACCCGCATCGCGCTCGACGGGGTGGGGGGCCAGGGCGTCCGGGTCATCGCCGGCGTGCTGGGCTCGCTGCTGGCCCGCATGGGCAAGCAGGTGACCGTGCTGTTCGACTACGACTCCTCGGTGCGCGGCTCGATGTCCGACGCGTTCGTCATCTTCGACGACCATCCGATCCTCAACCCGGTGGTCGAGGAGGCGGACATCCTGCTCAAGCTGGCGGACAAGGGGCACCTGCGCATCCGGGGTCGCACGGTGGTCACCGACCTGGGCCTGAACGTGCCGGGCGCCGAGCAGATCCCGTTCGCCTCGCTGGGCTCGGAGCGCTTCGGCAAGGAGCTGTTCGGCAACATGATCGCCCTGGGCCGGCTGCTGCGGCTGGCCGGGATCGAGTTCGACGAGGGCGCCATCCGCGAGTCGCTGCCGCGCCGCTTCCAGGACGAGAACGTGGCGGCCATCCGCTTCGGCTACGACCTGACGCCGGAGGAGATCGCCCGCCTGGCGGAGGCCGCGCCGCCCTCGCGCTTCGAGATGAACGACGCGGCCACCGCGCCGCTGCACCGCGAGACCGGCATCGCCACCGGTGGCCAGATGGCGGTCGCCACGGAGCCCGGGGAGAGCGGCTAGGCCGCGACCGGCTCCCCCAGCTCGGCGAGGCGCGCATCCAGGGCCGCGACCTCCTGCGGCGTGAGCTGGCGCATGGGCGCGCGCATGTCCGGGCGGACCGGGACGCCGCGACGGGCCAGCACGTATTTGGCGGAGGCGATGAAGGACTGCGCTTCCATCACGGTGCGGAGGGCGGTCAGCCTCGCCTCGGCGCGGGCATCGGGCTGGTCCAGGGCGGCGCGCACCACGTCCGGGAAGGCGGCGGCCAGCCCCGAGACGGATCCGGCCGCGCCGCGCGCGACCGCCGGCGGGATCAGCGGCTCCGACCCGACCAGCACCGGCAGCCCCAGCCCGAGGTAGGGCTCGACCTTCGCGAACGGCGACTCGCTGACCTTCAGCCCGGCCAGGTTCGGCGCGTCTTCCCGCACCCGCTCCACGACCTCCACCGGAACCGGGTAGCCGCTGCGCGCGGCGAAGGCGTAGATGAAGAAGGGCAGCGGGTCGCAGGCCGCGGCCGCCGCCCGGAAGTGGGCGGTCAGCGCCTCGGCGTCCAGCGGGAAGTAGGGGGGCGGGATGACGGCAACGCCATCCGCCCCGACCTCGGCCGCGTGGGCCGCCAGCTCCTGGGTGACCGTGGTGGTCTGCGCGCCGCAGTGGACGACCAGGATCCCATCGGTCAGGGCCGCTCGGAAGAGGACCGCGGCGCGCATCCGCTCATCGGTCGACAGGTTGATGCCCTCGCCGGTGGTGCCGCAGGCGAAGACCCCGTCCGCGCCGTGCTCGGTCAGGAAGCGGATCATGGGCCAGATGGCGGCCTCGTCCAGCTCGTGGCCGTTGTCGCGCAGGGGGGTGACCGCGGCCACGATCAACGGCCGCCGGTCGAGGTCCCAGGGCAGCTCGGTCGTCATCGGTCCTGAAGCCTACCTTGTCGCGAGGGTATGCGGGCGGGTAGGCTGCCCGCCACCATGGTCGTCGCCCGTCCCGCCCTGGATGCCGACATCCTGCGCCGCGCCCCCAAGGTGCTCCTCCACGACCACCTGGACGGCGGGCTGCGGCCCGCGACCGTGATCGAGCTGGCGCGCGACGCCGGCTACCGCGAGCTGCCGACCTCGGACCCGGACGAGCTGGGCCGATGGTTCACCCGCGGCGCGGACCGCAAGTCGCTGGAGCTCTACCTGGAGGGGTTCCGGCACACGGTGGCGGTCATGCAGACCCGCGACGCCATCGAGCGGGTGGCGGCCGAGGCGGTCGAGGACCTGGCGGCCGATGGCGTGGTGTACGCCGAGATCCGCATGGCCCCCGAGCTCCTGGTGGAGGGCGGCCTGACCCTGGACGAGGCCACCGAGGCCATGCTGGCCGGGCTGCGTCGCGGCGCCGAGGGGCAGCCGATCACGGTGGGGCTGATCATCACCGCCATGCGCCAGGCGGCGCGCTCGGTCGAGATCGCGGAGCTGGCGGTGCGGCACCGGGACGCGGGGGTGGTCGGCTTCGACATCGCCGGGCCGGAGGCGGGCTTCCCGCCCAGCCGGCACCTGGACGCCTTCCACCTCATCGCGCGGGAGAACTTCCACCTCACCATCCACGCCGGCGAGGGATTCGGGCTGCCGTCGATCTGGGAGGCGCTGCAGTGGTGCGGCGCCGAGCGGTTGGGGCACGGGGTACGGATCGTGGACGACATCACGATCCGCCACGACGGGCGCGTGGTGCTGGGGCGACTGGCAGCCTACGTCCGCGACCGCCGCGTGCCGCTCGAGATGTGCCCGACCTCCAACGTCCACACGGGCGCGGCGGCATCGGTCGCCGAGCACCCGATCGACCTGCTGCGCCGCCTGCGCTTCAGGGTGACGGTGAACACCGACAACCGCCTGATGAGCGGCATCTCGCTCTCCAGCGAGTTCGGGGCGCTGGCGGAGGCGTTCGGGATCGGCCTGGACGAGATGGAATGGTTGACGCTGAACGCCATGAAGTCGGCTTTCTGGCCGTTCGACGGGCGGCTGCGGATCATCAACGAGCAGATCAAGCCCGGATACGCCGCCCTGCGCGCCGAGCTGTCGGCGGTGGAGCTGTCCCGCGGCTGAGCGACCCGCGCGCCGCGGTATGTGGCGCTTGGGCCGTTATACGCCCCACGACTGTAACCGCCACGCAGCCGGCCAGATATTCGCCCCACGACTGAAACGGCCAACTTCAGGGCCGCCAGCCTGGCTGTCCGATACACCCCACGAATATTGCGGGCCATCGTGGCGGTTACAGTCGCCCCACGTATGCGGACCGGCCGATGTTGGCCGATCCATACACCGCACGTGTAGGCGACACCGTCGGGCCTCCCGGCGACCGGCGGGCGCCTGGTCAGCGGGAGTAGTAGCCCACGATCTGGGCCTCGTCGACCGGGACGTCGATGTCAGCCCGCTGGGGGAGCCGCA
This sequence comes from Candidatus Zixiibacteriota bacterium, assembly GCA_035687145.1. Lineage (GTDB taxonomy): Bacteria > Chloroflexota > Limnocylindria > QHBO01 > QHBO01 > DASRYM01. The sequence goes on from DASRYM010000049.1 coordinate 13,161, forward strand.
CCACCCGGCCAGCCCGCTCGCCGTCACGCTCCAGCCAGGCCGGCAGCGGTCGCCCGGCATTCATCTCGTCGGCCACGGCGGGGATGCGCGCCGCACCTTCAGTGAGCTCCACCCGATGCCGGGCCTCGACCAGGAACGACGGGATGTCCACCCGCCGCCCGTCCACCCGGACGTGGCCGTGGTTGACGAGCTGGCGGGCCATCGGCCGGGTCCGCGCCCAGCCCAGCCGGTAGACGACGTTGTCCAGACGCCGCTCCAGCAGGATGAGCAGGTTCTCGCCGGGCGCGCCCTGGCCGCGGGAGGCCTCGGCGTAGTAGCGGCGGAACTGGCGTTCGCGGACGCCGTAGATGGCGCGCGCCTTCTGCTTCTCGGCCAGCTGGGCGCCGTAGACCGATTCGCGCCGGCGGCGCCCCTGCTTCACCCCACCCGGTGGCGTGCCGAGCCGGTTGCGGAGCGAGGCCCCGCCGGTGCCGTGGAGGTCGACCCCGAAGCGGCGGCTGATCTTGTGGCGCGGGGCGCGGGTCATGAGTGCGGGGCGGAGAGCATCGGCCGTGCCATGGCCATCGGTGTATCCTCCGTGCATGACCTACGTCATCACCGAGCCCTGCATCGGCGTCAAGGACGCGAGCTGCGTCGACGTCTGTCCGGTGGACTGCATCCATGCCACCGACGACGATCCGCAGTACTACATCGACCCCGACGAGTGCATCGACTGCGGGGCCTGCGAGCCCGAGTGCCCGGTGACCGCCATCTTCGCCGAGGACGCGGTCCCCGACCAGTGGCAGAACTACATCCAGATCAACGCCGACTACTTCGCGAACAGGTAGCGGGCGCGGTGCGGTGACGGCTCGCCTGATCGTCCTCTACCACGCTCCCGAGGACACCGAGGCCTTCGACGCGCACTACCGGGACGTGCACACGCCCATCGTGCAGCGCTACCCGAACCTCCGCGAGCTGCGCGTGACGCGCGCCGCCGGCGTGGGCGGCCGCGAGCCGCCCTTCTACGTGATGGCCGAGATGGTCTTCGACACCCGGGCCGACCTGGACGCGGCGCTGTCGTCCGAGGCGGGCACCGAGAGCGCCCGCGACCTGCGCAACTTCGCCAGCGGCGGGGTGACCATGTTCATCGCCGACGACGAGAGCGGAGCCCTCTAGACCGATGTCCGAGCCACCCTCGCCGACGCCGCGCGACCCGGCCCTGCTGGGCCTCGAGCGCGTGCGCTACACGAAGGACCGCGAGTCGGGGGTGGCCACCGTGGCCATCGACCGGCCGGAGGTGCTCAACGCGTTCGACTTCTTGACCCTGCGCGAGCTGGCCCGGTGCTTCGAGGACGCCTCCTGGGACGACACGGTGGCGGTCGTGGTGGTCACTGGCGCGGGCGACCGCGCCTTCTGCACCGGTGCGGACCTGGACGAACAGGCGACCTTCGGCGCCACCAGCGGCCAGTACTGGCGCTGGATGGGCGCCTTCATCGAGATGCACGACCGGCTGCGGAACATCGGGAAGCCGACCATCGCGCGCATCAACGGCGTCTGCGTGGGCGGCGGGCAGGAGCTGCAGCTGGCCTGCGACCTGTCGGTCATGGTGGATGACGCCTACATCCGCCACGTGGGCCCGGAGCACGGCTCGGTGCCGGCCGGGGGTGCCACCCAGTGGCTGCCGATCGTGGTCGGTGACCGGCGGGCGCGCGAGATCATCATGCTCTGCGAGGAGATCTCGCCGGCCCGGGCCCTGGAGTGGGGGCTGGTCAGCCGGGTCGTGCCGCGCGCGGAGCTGGATGCCACGGTCGCCGAGCTGGCGGAGAAGCTGCGCCGCAAGCTGCCGGAGACCATTCGTTACACCAAGACCCAGCTCAACTGGTGGCGAGACCTCGTCTGGGCGCAGACCATCACCCATGCCCGCGACTGGCTGGCGGTCCACTCGGGCTCGGACGAGGTGCGCGAGGCGGTGGCCGCCTTCCACGAGAAGCGAGAGCCGTCGTACGCCGTGCTGCGGGAGACCCTCGTGGCCGGAGGCCGTGCGTGCCGGTCCTGTGGCGAGCGCGGGCTGTCCTCCCGCTACGAGTACTGCCCGATGTGCGGCGCGGCGCTCACGGCGCTGCAGGAAGGTGTGCCCTGAGCCCGGTGACCCGATGACGGCCGAAGCCACGCAGACGACACAGGCGAGCGCCGAGCCGCTGGTCCTGGTCGAGCGCCAGCCGGAGCAGCGCACCGCACTGGTGCGCCTCAACCGGCCGAAGCAGCTCAACGCGCTGAACGCCCAGGTCATGGACCTGCTGTGCGCCACCCTGGAGGAGCTGGACCGCGACGACGACGTGCGGGTCGTGGTGGTGACCGGCAACGAGCGGGCCTTCGCCGCCGGCGCGGACATCGGCGAGATGGCCAACGCCACGCCCATCGACATGCTGAAGGGCAACCGCATCGGCCAGTGGGACCGCATCCGGCGCATCAGCAAGCCGGTGATCGCCGCGGTCAACGGCTGGGCCTTGGGCGGCGGCTGCGAGCTGGCCATGACCCTGGACCTGATCGTCGCCGGCGAGGGGGCCAGGTTCGGGCAGCCGGAGATCAACATCGGCGTCATCCCCGGCGCCGGCGGCACCCAGCGGCTGACGCGCGCCATCGGCAAGAGCCGGGCCATGGAGATGATCCTGACCGGCGAGCCCATGGACGCCCGCGAGGCGCTGGCCCGCGGCCTGGTGGCGCGGGTGGTCCCCGATGAGCTGGTGGTGGAGGACGCGCTGGCGCTGGCCGCCACGATCGCCACCAAGTCGCCGATTGCCCTGCGCCTGGCCAAGGAGGCGGTCAACGCCGCCTACGAGATGAGCCTGACCGATGCGCTGGCCCACGAGCGCCGCCTCTTCTACCTGCTCTTCGCCAGCGAGGACCAGAAGGAGGGCATGGCCGCCTTCCTGGAGAAGCGCACGCCCGAATTCAAGGGCTCATGAGCCTGGGTAACCCGGACCGGCCGATCGGCGGGATCGCCGTCCGACCGCCCGAGGGCGTGGAGCTGCGGCCCCTGGGCCGCGGCGACCTGCAGGCCGCCGTTGCCATGGCGCGCGCGTGCCGCGGCCTGCCGGCGGTTGACGACGCCGCTCCCTTCCGGGACCGATTCGACCGCCTCGTCAACTCCGCGGACACGAACGCCTTCCTGGCGGTGGCCGATGGCTCGCCGGCCGGGCTGGCCATCCTGCAGTTCCGGCGGCGGCTGAACTTCGCCACCTTCGAGGGCTGGCTGTCCGACCTGTACGTGCGGCCAGAAGCGCGGGGGCGCGGCATCGGCCGGGCGCTGGCCGCCGCCGTGGTCGCCGAGTGGCGGCTGCGCGGCAGCCACCGCCTCCAGGTGCAGGTGCCGGACGGAGCGGCCGTGGCCGCGGCCCGCGCCACGCTGGAGCGGGCCGGCTTCTCCGAGTGGATGGTCGACTTCCGGCTGGAGCCGGTGACCGCGCCGGAGGTCACGCCGCCGGAAGGCGTGGGCCTGCGCACCATCGGGCCCGATGACGGCGAGGCGGTGACCCGGCTGATCGCCGAGTTCGGTTCGCACCGGTCGCCGGTTCCCGACCGGATGGCGGCCGTGCTGCGCACCTACGCCGAGCACCTGCGCGCCGTGGAGAGGGGCGCCGCCCATTCCCGGATCGCTGAGCTGGAGGGCAGGCCGGTGGGCGTGTGCGTCATGGAGTGGCGCGAGCCGTTCTGGACGGATGCCACCCTGGCTTGGGTCCACGACCTGGTGGTCACCGAGCCGGTGCGCGGCCGGGGCATCGGTCGCCACCTGATGGGCGACGCGCTCACCGCCGCCGTCGAGCGCGGCGTCCAGGCGGTCCTGCTGGAATCGGGCATGCAGCGCGAGACCGCCCACCGGCTGTATCGGTCCATGGGCTTCGAAGGGACGGGACGCACCTGGGTGCTGCACCGAGAGCCATGAGCGAGCAGCCGAGCCGGTACGTCCGTCGCCTCCCGATCGGGGAGCGGCTGCCGGTGGACGAGGTCCTGGGCAGCGACCTGTTCCCGTTCGAGGGCGAGATCCGGGCCAAGCCGCTGGAGGCGCCACGCCTGCCCGAGCCGCCGCGGCGCGGCGAACCCGGCGGGGGCGAGTGCGCGGCCTGCACCGGCGATGCCGAAACTGCGATCTGGGAGGACGAGCGCTGGTGGGTCCTCATGGACCGCGAGCCGCACGGCCTGCCGGCGGTGGCCGTGCTCATGTCCAGGCCGCACCACGACCTGGAGGACCTGCCGCCCGAGATGGTCGCCGAGCTCGGACCGATGACCCAGCGCCTGGTCCGCGCCATCGGGCGGCTGGAGGGCATCGGGCGCGTGCACGTCAACCGCTGGGGCGACGGTGGCTCGCACTTCCACGTGTGGTTCATCGCGCGGCCCCGCGGCATGTGGCAGATGCGCGGCGCCATCCTGCCGGTCTGGGACGACATGCTGCCCAGGGTGCCGGCCGAGGAGTGGGCCGCCAGCCGGCGGACGATCGCCTCTGCCCAGGCCGAGGAGGGCGGCAGGGCGCTGGTCTAGGCCATCCCGGCCGCCCGCGCCGCGGCGGTGACCACCGCGGCCACCAGCACCACCACGATCAGCGGCGCCCGGAACCAGGCGACAACGCCGGCAGCGGCAACCCCCGGGACGCGTGCGTCGACCACCAGCGCCTGGCCCGTCGCGAAGGTGTTGGTGGCGATCAGCCCGGCCAGCAGCGCCGGCGCCAGCAGCCCGACCACGGCCAGGACCGGCGCCGGCAGGCGGCGGCCTCCGAGCAGCAGCGGGCCGGAGGCCTTCAGGGCAACGGTGGCGGCACCGACCGCGGCCACCACCAGCCAGCCGGTCACGGGCGTCCCCGTCCGACGAGGCCGATGAACGCCGCGGCGCTGGCGGCCACGATCGGCACCCCCGCGGGGGTGAAGGGCACCAGGACCAGGGCCACGACGCCGCCCAGCAGTGCAGCGGCGAGCCCGCGACGGGTTCGCAGCTGGGGCAGGAGGAGGGCCAGGAAGAGGGCGGGGAAGGCGGCGTCCAGCCCCAGGCGGGCCGGATTCCCCAGGGCTTCCCCGGTGCCGAGGCCGGCCAGCGTGCCGGCCACCCAGGACGCCCACAGCACCAGGCCGGCACCGACCAGCACCGGGACGTGGAACCGGCCTCGCCCGTCGGCGGCGATCGCCCACGACTCGTCCACGATCAGCTGGGCGGTCAGCAACCGCCGCCACCAGGCACCCGACAGGTGGGGCGCCACGGTCACCCCGATCGGCGCGTAGCGCAGGTTGAGCAGGACGGCCGCGACGATGGCGGTCACCGGCTGGCCGCCCGCCGACAGGATGGACACCGCCGCGAACTGGGCGGACCCGGCGAAGGTGGTGGCCGACATCAGGAGCGCCGGAACGGGGTCCATCGGTCCGGTGGAGGTGACCAGGGCACCGAACACGATCCCGAACAGGGCGACGGCCAGGGCAAAGGGAAGGGCGCGGATCGCGCCCTTCCGGATGGTGCCGTGGGGATCGGCCCCGTCGCTCATCGTGTCGGGCGCTGCACCCACCACTCGGCGAACTCGCGGGCGCGGCCGTCCGGCGCGAAGCGCACCAGCCACAGGTTGGCGTAGGCCTCCTCCCATGGCGCGCCCTCGCCGCGGTCGTAGTAGGTCCAGCCCTCGATCACGGCCGTATCGTCCTCCACCGCGAGGATGTCGTGCTCGAAGCGCCAGCCAACCCTGGAGTCGCCGCGGCCGATCCACTTCTTGACGATCAGGTCGCGTCCACGCCAGTAGCGGTCCTCGCGCGGCCAGGGGAAGGGGGAGTAGATGGCGTCCTCGGTGAAGAGCGCCTCGATGTCCTGCGGATCATCCGTCTTCCACGCGCGGAGATAGCCCTCGATCCAGCGGCCCACGCCAGCTCGGTCCATCTGTGTCTCCCGTCAGCCTTTCGACCGATGCTAAACGCCGGCGTCGTCACCGGTCAAGGCCTGATGAGTGGTGACGACAAGGGGACGTCCCGCCGACGGCCGCCGGGGGCCGCAGGCTGGCCCTAGAATCGCGCCATGGCCGATGCCCCTGCCCACGAGACCATCCGCGTCGACACCACCGATGGCGTGGCGACGATCACCCTGAACCGGCCCGACTCGCTCAATGCATTGAACGCCACCATGCGCCGCGAGCTGCTGGCCGCGCTGAAGGCCGCCGGCAGGGACGAGGCCGTCCGCGCGGTGGTCATTACCGGCGAGGGCCGCGGTTTCTGCTCCGGCGCGGACCTGCGCGGCGGGGAGGGCGAGCGCCGCTTCCGCAGGGTGCTGACCGCCGAGTACAACCCGCTGATCCGCGCCATTCGCGACCTGCCCAAGCCGGTGATCGCCGCGGTGAACGGGGTGGCCGCCGGCGCCGGGGTGAGCCTGGCCCTGGCCTGCGACCTCGTCTACGCCGCGGAGGAGGCGCGCTTCATCCAGGCCTTCGTCCGCATCGCGCTGGTGCCCGACTCCGGGTCGACCCGCACGCTGGTGCGCGCCCTGGGGAGGCACCGGGCGGCGCAGCTCATCTTCACCGGCGAGCCGCTGCCGGCCGCCGAGGCCCAGGCAGCAGGCCTCGTCAACCGGGTGGTGCCCGGCGCCGAGCTGGCGAGCACGGTCCACGAAGCGGCGCGTGCCCTGGCCGCCGGCCCGACCCGCGCCATCGGCTACGCCAAGCGGCTGATCAACGCCGCGGAGGACGCCAGCCTGGACGAGAGCCTGGCCCTGGAGGCCGATCTCCAGGAGCTGGCCGGACGCACCGAGGACCACGCCGAGGGGGTGGCGGCCTTCACCGAGAAGCGGGAGCCACGGTTCATTGGACGCTGAGAGCCTGCGCCTGGGGGCCCTCGAGCGGGTCGGGGTGCTGGGCGCCGGGACCATGGGCGCCGGCATCGTGCAGGTCGCGGCCGAGGCGCGCCTGGAGGTCCTGGTCCACGACCCGGTCCCCGGCGCCGTCGACCGCGCACGGGCGCGCGCGGCGCAGGGCCTGGCCAGGCGCGTGGAGAAGGGGCAGATCACCGCCCAGCAGCGCGACGAGGCGATCGCCCGCATCCGTCCGGCGGGCAGCATCCAGGAGCTGGTCGCCGCCGAGCTGGTGATCGAGGCCATTCCGGAGGACCTGGAGCTGAAGCGTGACGCCTTCCGACTGCTGGACGCCAGCGCCTCGCCGGGGACGATCCTGGCCACCAACACCAGCAGCCTGTCGATCTCGCGCATTGCGGCCGCCACCCGGAACCCGGGCCGCGTCATCGGCATGCACTTCTTCAACCCGGTGCCGCTGATGGCCCTGGTGGAGGTGGTGCCCGGCGCGCTGACCGACCCATCGGTGACCGACCAGGTGGCGCTGGCGGCCCGGCGGCTGGGCAAGACGCCGGTGGTGGCGGCCGACACCCCGGGCTTCATCGTCAACCGCGTGGCGCGGCCGTTCTACCTCGAGGCGCTGCGCATCCTGGGGGAGGGCGTGGCGGCCGTGGAGCAGGTGGATGCCGCGATGCGCGGCATCGGCTTCAGGATGGGGCCCTTCGAGCTGGTGGACGTCATCGGCCTGGACGTCAACTACGCGGTCAGCCAGAGCGTCTACGAGGCCTTCTTCCACGACCCGCGCTACCGGCCGCACCCCATCCAGCGCACCCTCGTGGACGCCGGTCGCCTGGGACGCAAGACCGGCGGTGGCTTCTACGACTACGGGCCCGATGGCTCCCGCGCCGCGCCCTGGCACGGCCTGGCCCGGCCCGCCGAGGGGCCGCGCCTGCCGCCGCTCGGCGACGAGCAGGTCAGCGCCCGGATCCTGGCCGCCATCGTGAACGAGGCGGCCTCGGCCGTGGCCGAGGGCGTGGCCTCACCGGTCGCCGTGGACACCGCCATGCGGCTGGGGACCAACTACCCGCACGGGCCGCTGGAGTGGGGCGAGCGGATCGGGCTGACCGCGGTGGTGCGCACCCTGGACGCCCTGCATGCGTCCGTGCCCGACGGGCGCTACCGGGTGGTGCCGCTCCTGCGCTCCCTGGCCGAGCGCGGCGGGTCGTTCTTCGCGTGAGCGACGCGGCCGAGCTGCTGCCCGATCGGTTTCGGGCGGTGGTCTTCGACATGGACGGCCTGCTGCTGGACACCGAGACCCTCTGGCACCAGGCGGAGACCGAGCTGTTCGCGCGCCACGGCGTGGAGTTCACCTGGGACGACAAGATGACGATCATCGGCACCAGCTTCGCCTTCACCGCCGACTACTTCGCCGACCGGCTGGGCGTGCCACGCGAGGAGGGGCCGGCGCTGGTGGACGAGATGCTGGCGCTCATGCACGACCACCTGCGCCGGCAGGTCGACGGGCGCCCCGGGGCCGTCGAGCTGGTCGAGCGGCTGCGCGGTCGCACCCGACTGGGCCTGGCCTCCAACTCACCGCGCTTCCTGGTGGACACGGCGCTGACCACCGCCCGCCTGACCGATGCCTTCGACGCCATCGTCACCTCAGACGACGTGGAGCACTCGAAGCCCGCCCCGGACCTGTACCTGCTGGCCTGCGAGCGGCTCGGCGTGCAGCCGTCGGAGGCGCTGGCCCTGGAGGATTCGGCCAGTGGCGTGGCGGCGGCCAAGGCCGCGGGGTTGACCTGCATCGCGGTGCCGCAGTTCGCCGAGACCGACGTCTCCGCCGCGGACCGCATCATCGACTCGCTGGAGGAGCTGCTCGCCGAGACCTAGACTTGGCGCATGTGCAGATCCATCAAGACGCTGCGCGTCCTGGACGTCCCCGCCGGAGACGACGAGGTCCGCGCGGCCGCGCTGCAGTACGTTCGCAAGGTGAGCGGCTATCGCAAGCCGTCGCCGGCCAACCAGGCCGCCTTCGACACGGCGGTCGAGGAGGTGGCGGCGGCATCGCGGCGCCTTCTGGAGGCGGTGACCGCCACGCATCCCGCGCGCAAATCCGCCTGAGCCCTGGCCCTCAGTGGCCGATGCGGTAGCCCAGCAGCCGGGGCAGGCGGGCGGCCAGTCGCACCGGCAGCGACGGCTCGCGGCCGGCATCCAGGGCGTCGTCCTGGCGGACGAGCGCCTCGCGCACCAGGCGCGCCCCCAGGAAGCGCAGCGGCTCCGGGGGAAGCAGCGGTTGCCGTCGGCCGACCAGCGGGAGGCGGGCGTCCGCATCGGTCCGGCCGTCGACCAGGGCGGCCAGGATGCGACCCGCGAGGTACGCGGGCCCGACGCCGTTTCCGCCGTAGCCGTGGGCGAAGTGCAGCCGGCCGCCGTGCGTTGAGCCGATCTCCGGGAAGCGGTTGCCGGTGACGTCGATCGGCCCGCCCCAGGCGTCCTCCAGGCGCACGTCGCGCAGCATGGGGAACAGGCGCCGGAAGTTGGCCGTCACCCGGGCCACCGCCCGCCGGTCATGCGTGAAGGTGGGACCGATGCTCCCGCCGAAGCCGGCCGCGCCCACCCCGGCGCCGAAGGCGATGCGACCGTCGGCGGTGGTGCGGAAGTAGCTGATCGTGAAGCGCGAGTCGCTGAGCAGCTGTCCGCCGGTCCAGCCCAGCTCGGCGAGGCGGTCGGCGATCGGCTCGGTGAGGATCATGTAGCTGCCCCAGGCCAGCACCCGGTGGCGGAAGCCGGGCCAGCCGGCGGCCCAGGCGTTGACGGCCAGCACGGCCTGGTCGGCGGAGACGGTTCCGTGATCGGTCTCGACGCGGAGTCCGGCTGAGCCGTGACCCTCGATCCGTCGCACGCGCGTCCCCTCGTGGATCTGCACGCCGCGCTCCAGGAGCACGCGGCGCAGGCCGCGGGCCAGGCGCGCCGGCTGGACCGATGCGGCGCTGGGCATCATCAGCCCATCGCGGACGGCCGGCGAGGCGCAGACCCGCTGCACCTGCTCCGCCGTCCACGGCACCAGGGCATCGTGGATCCCGCGCCGGCGGAGGGCGTCGACGGTTCGGTCCCAGTCGTTCGGCTCGCGCGGGAAGGCGTTCACCCGCAGGTAGCCGGCCTTGGTGTACCAGGCGTCCACGCCGTGGCGCTCGCAGAAGGCACCGACGCCGTCCACCACCTCGTCGGCGGCGCGGGCGAGGGCGAGGCCGGCCTCCTCGCCGAATTGGCGCACGAGGTATTCCAGGTCCTCCCACCAGCCGTGGACGAACCCGCCGTTGCGGCCGCTGGGCCCGCCGCCGCAGACGTCCTGCTCCAGCAGCACGATCCGCGTGTCCGGGGCGCGCTCGGTCAGGAAGTACGCGGTCCACATCCCGGTGTAGCCGCCGCCGACGATGGCCACGTCCGCCCGGCCGTCGCCGCGCAGCCCTGGGCGGGGTGAGGGATCGCCCTCGGCGGCGAGCGCCTCACGCAACCACCAGGAACGCTGCCGGCCGGGGACGGGACGCATGGCGGGATGGTAGCGGCGCGGCCTTGCTCACCGACCGAGCCGGCACGCGGGTTGCGGCACGGAGCGGCCAAACGGTTCGGAGGAAAGGACGTGGGACTGCACTTCGCGGCGACCATCATGCTGGCCAGGGCCTGGTGGGCCTTCATCCTCCAGGGCGTCCTGGCCGTGCTCTTCGGGGTGGTGATCCTGCTGTACCCCGGCATCGGCGCGAGCGCGCTGATCCTGCTCTTCGGCGCCTGGATGCTGGCCGATGGCATCACCGACCTGGCGCGCGCGTGGCGCACGCGGGGACAGCGCAACTGGTGGGTAAGCGTGCTCGAAGGGCTGGCGGGCGTGGTGGTTGGCCTCATCGCCGTGCTGCTCCCCGGCATCACGCTCCTGTCCCTGGTCCTGCTGGTCGGGGCGTGGGCCATCGCCACTGGGGCGCTGGAGGTCTACCTGGCCATCCGGCTGCGCGAGGAGATCAGCGGTGAGCTGTGGATGGCGGTGGCCGGCATCGCCAGCATCCTGCTGGGGATCCTGATCATCGCCTTCGGGCCGGAGCCGCTGCTGTGGCTCATCGCCGTCTTCGTGCTGGCCTTCGGCTTCAGCCTGATCGCCCTGGGCTGGCGGCTGCGCGGCATTCACCAACAGGCGACCCGCCAGAACGAGTACGTGGAGCGCGGACGGTAGGGCGGGCGGTGCTAGCATCGGTCTCCTGATGAGGACCGATGCAGCCCACACCCCCGTGGTCGTCGACGGCCTCCGCACGCCGTTCGGGCGCTACGGCGGCGCCCTGGCCGGGGTCCGGCCCGATGACATGGCGGCGCACGTCATCCGCGTCCTGGTCGAGCGCAACGGCGTGGATCCCGCGGGCGTGGACGACGTCATCCTGGGCGCCGCCAACCAGGCCGGGGAGGACAACCGCAACGTGGGCCGCATGGCCGGCCTGCTGGCCGGCTTCCCGGTGGAGGTGCCCGGCTCGACGGTCAACCGCCTCTGCGGCTCGGGGATGAACGCGGTGGTCAACGCCGCGCACGCCGTGATCGCCGGGGACGGCTCGCTGTTCGTGGCGGGCGGGGTGGAGTCCATGACCCGCGCGCCGCTGGTCATGGCCAAGCCCTCGGCCGCCTTTCCGCGCGGGGAGCAGACGCTGTACGACACCACCCTGGGCTGGCGCTTCACCAACCCTCGCCTGGCCGATGCCTACTACCCCTACTCGATGGGCGAGACGGCCGAGAACGTGGTCGAGCGCTGCGGGGTGACCCGGGAGGAGCAGGACGCGTTCGCGCTCGAATCTCAGCGCCGCTGGGCGGCGGCCCACGCCGCGGGCCGCTTCGCCGAGGAGGTGGTGCCCATCGAGGCACCCGCCGGTCGCGAGACGCGGGTCGTGGACACGGACGAGCACCCGCGGCCGGACACCACCATGGACACGCTGGCCGCGCTCAAGCCGGCCTTCCGACGCGACGAATCGGGCTCGGTGACCGCCGGCAACTCCTCGGGGATCAACGACGGGGCGGCGGCCGTGCTGGTCACCTCCGAGGCGCGGGCCCGCGAGCTGGGGCTGCGGCCGGTGATGCGCATGCTCTCCTCGGCGGTGGCCGGCGTCGACCCGGCGACCATGGGCCTGGGACCCATCCCGGCCTCGCGCAGGGCGCTGGAGCGGGCCGGCCTGTCGGTGGACGACCTCGACCTGGTGGAGCTCAACGAGGCCTTCGCCGCGCAGGCCATCCCGTGCATCCGCGAGCTGGGGCTCGACCCGGAGAAGGTGAACGTCAACGGCGGCGCCATCGCCATCGGTCATCCGCTGGGAGCCTCCGGCGCTCGGCTGGTGGCGACGCTGATGCACGAGATGCGGCGGCGCGGCGCGCGGCACGGGCTGGCCACGATGTGCATCGGGGTGGGGCAGGGGATCGCCACCGTCTGGGAGGCGGTGGAGTAGTGGCCGGGGAGTCGGCCGCCGAGCGGTTCGAGCGGGCGATCATGGTACACGGCCAGGCCATGCTGCGACGCGTGCCGGACCTGGCCGTGATCTCGGCTGCGGTGCGGGCCGTCGACAAGCATCCCGACCGGGCACGCGACGAGGCCAACCGGCGGACATCGGCCATCCTGGCGCGACTGCGCGAGCAGGGCGTACCGGAGGCGGACGTCCAGGCCGCGTCGCTGCGCATGCAGCCGCTCTTCGACCACGCCCGCGGCAAGGGGAAGCTGACCGGCTTCGAGGCCACCCGACCGCTCACCATCCGGGTCCGCGAGGTCGACCTGCTGGGACCGATCCTGGACGGCCTGGTTGACGACGGCGCGACCCAGGTGCATGGGACCTCGATGCAGCTCGCCGAGCCCGAGGCGGCCGGACGGGAGGCCCTGGCCTCGGCCTTCGCCGTGGCCCGTGATCGCGCCGAGGCGCTGGCGGCCGCGGCGGGCGTGGCGCTGGGGGCGCCGCTGCGGATCGAGGAGTACGTGGGCGAGTCCTTCGTGCCGATGTTCGCGGCCGCCTCCATGGCGCGCGACGGGAGCGTCGAGTCGGCCGGGACCGAGGTGGCGCTCGGTGAGCTGGAGGTGTACGGCCGCGTCCGCGCCTGGTTCGCCCTCGGCTGATCGGCGCGGAGCCGCCGAGCCTCGCCGCGAGCCGTCGTCATCGGCTCACGTGGAGAGCCACCGACAACGATTCGCGGCAGCCACCCGAGGCACCCCCGTCGCCATGGCCGGGACGGCGGGGCAGACGCCGGCCGGCATCCGCGTCGGTCCGGTCTACACGCCACCGCAGCACCGGGGCCGCGGGTACGCCAGCAACCTGACCGCGGAGGTGAGCCGCCGGATGTTGGCCGAGGGGCGGCGGTTCTGCTTCCTGTACACCGACCTGGCCAACCCGACCTCCAACCACATCTACCGGGAGATCGGCTACCGGCCGGTCACCGACGCGGTGATGCTCACCTTCCACCGCTGACGCCGACGTCGATCGCGATGAGGCCGCCGATCGGTGCCGGCGGCCTCACGGTCTCGAGATGGATGGAAGGTCAGTGCCAGCGGCCGGGCCGCATCGGTCCGGGTCGCGGCTCCCCGCCGTCGTCCAGCCAGGACTGGACGCGCTCCAGGATCGCGTCGGCGCGCTCCTGGTCCAGGCCGCGCTCGACGGCCTCGGCCAGGTCCGCCTGCAGGTCGGCGATGACGGCGGCCGTCACGTCGTCGTAGCTGACGCCCGCCCCCTGGGCGATCTCCTGCAGGCTGGCGCCGCCTGCCATGGCGTCGATGACCTCGGCGCTGCTCATGCCGAGCGCCTCGGCTGCCGCGTCCAGGACGTCGGCGTGGGTGAAGCCGCGGGCCAGGCCATGGGCGAACCCGCGGGCGAAGGCCGGGCCGCGCAGGAAGGCGCAGCCGTCGTCCTCGATGGCCTCGATGCGCTCCTTGAGCGCCTCGGCCCGCTCCTCGTCCAGGTCGCCGTTGGCCACCGCGGCGTCGATGGCGGCCACCGCCGCGGCCTTCGAGGCGGGCAGCAGCGCGTCGCGCTCCACGCCGAGCTCCGACGCCAGCGTGTCCAGGAAGACCTCGCAGTACTCGCCGCCGGCACCGATCGGCCCGTGGGCATCGTCCCGTGCCGGGTCGGAGGTCGTGCCGGGGGCGGCCATCACGCTGCCGATCAGCGTCCCGCCCACCAGGGCGGTGGCGATCAGCAACCCCGCGCCCCCGAGAGCCTTCAGAAATGTCATCGGTCGTGCACCTCGTGTGATGCGGTTGTTGGGCGTCGTACGGCCCAAGCATCGGTCCGGCGCCATGAAGAACGCGTCAAGGCGGGCGGCATTGGTCTTGACATTTCCTGAACGCCGCGCGCCGTAGGATTCGCCGCATGGGTGCCCGGATCCTGGTGGTCGAGGACGAGCCGCGCCTGCGTGAACTGCTGCGCCTGTACCTGGAGCGCGAGGGCCACCGGGTGACCGATGTCGGCGACGGCGAGGCCGCCCTGGAGGCCTTCGAGACCGATGGTGCCGACCTGGTCGTCCTGGACCTCATGCTTCCCGGCCTGCAGGGCGAGGCGGTCCTGGAGGCGCTGCGCGAGGCGGGCGACGTCCCGGTGCTGATCACCTCGGCCAGGCGCTCTGACGCCGAGCGCATCGCCGGCCTCCGCCTGGGGGCCGATGACTACCTGGGCAAGCCCTTCAACCCCCACGAGCTGACCGCGCGGGTGGCGGCCATCCTGCGCCGCACCCGCCCGGCGGCGACGTCCGATGGCGCGATCCTGTCGCTGGACGGCGGCCGCCTGGTGCTCGATCCGGCCAGCCGGCGCTACACCCTGGCCGATGGATCGGGCGGGCGGCTGACGCCCGGCGAGTGTGCGCTGCTCCTGGCGCTGGCCCGCCGCCCGGGCGCGGTGCTGACCCGGGACCAGCTGCTCGAGGCGGTTGCCCGCCGCCCGGACGAGGTGTACGAGCGCGTGGTCGACGTCCACGTCGCCAACCTGCGCCGCAAGCTCGGCGACGACGCCGGCCGGCCATGGCTGATCGAGACCGTGCCGTCGACCGGCTACCGGCTGGTGGCCTCCCGGGACCCGGCGTGACCAGCACCTCGCCGCGTCAGGCCGCTCCGCGCGGCGCGCCGCTCTCCATCCGGATGGCGCTCCTCCTGTCGCTGGCCGTGACCGCGGTCCTGCTGGTCACCGGGCTGGCGGTGAACCGCCTGGTCAGCCGTTCGCTGGAGGAGCAGCTCACCGACGCGCAGCGCAACCAGATCGAGCTGCTGGCCGGCCAGCTGGAGGGCCTGGACGTCACCCGGCCGCCGGTCGTGCGCGCCCTCGAGCGCGGCTTCGCCCGCATCGCGCGGCCGATGAACGGCCGGGTTGAGCTGCTGGATGCTGGCGGGCAGCTGATCGCCGGCGGTGGGCAGGTGCCCCCCGGGCTGGACGCCGAGCGCGTCGAGGTGCCGGTGCCCGGTGACGCCGGCTGGACGTTGAGGCTGCTGGTGCCGGGCGGGGAACGGCCGTTTCTGCGCGTGTTCAACACCACGCTGGTGGTGGCCGGCATCGCGGCGGTGGTGGCGCTGATGCTGGCGGCCACGCTCCTTTCCGACCGGCTGACCCGGCCGCTGCGCGGCATCGCGGCCAGCGCGCGCCGGCTGGGGAGCGGGGATCTCTCGGCGCGCGCCGAGCCCGGCCCGGACCGTGAGTCGGCGGAGCTGGCCGAGGCCTTCAACGCCATGGCCGCCCGCCTGGAGCGCTCGGAGGAGCTGCGGCGCCGCGCGGCCAGCGACATCGCCCACGACCTGGCCACGCCGGCCACCGTGCTGGAGTCGCAGCTGCAGGCCATGGTCGACGGCGTGGTGCCGGCCACGCCCGAGGAGCTGGAGCGGGCGCGATCGGCGGCGGCCGCCCTCAGCGCGGTCGTGGCCCAGATGCGCGACCTGGTCGACGTCGAGGCGGCGCCGCTGCACCGGCGCACGCAGGTGGTGCCGGTGGCGGACCTCATGAAGCGGGCGGCGGACGCGCTGGCTGCCCTGTACCGGGAGGCATCGGTCCAGCTGGCGGTGCAGGACGCGCCCCAAGGGCTGACGGCGCACGTGGATCCGGACCAGGTCGGCCGCGCCCTGCGCAACGTGCTGGCCAACGCCGCCCAGCACGCGCCGCCGGGCTCGACCGTGGCGCTGCAGGCCGCGGCGGACGGCCGGGGGAGCCTCATCCTGCGCGTGGTGGACCGCGGCCGCGGCATCGCCCCCGAGGACCTGCCGCACGTCTTCGAGCGCTTCTACCGCGCGGACCGGTCGCGGCGCGGTGGAGCCACCGGCGGTGCCGGGAGGCCGGGCAGCGGCATCGGCCTCACGGTGGCCCGGGAGCTGGTGCGCGCCAACGGCGGCGAGGTCTGGGTGGAGCGCACCGGACCTGACGGCACGACCGTCGCGCTTCGACTGCCCGCGGCCTGAGTTCGCAGCGCCGGCAGCGGTCCGATCCGCAGTACCGCCGTGGCAATGGTCGAGGGGCCGCCCGACGGGCCTAGGCCGGATCCCAGGCGCGGCGGCGCTGCAGCGCCTCCCAGTCGCCGCGCAGGATCGACATGACCACCACGTCGTGGTGCCGCCCGCGGTGGAAGCGGTGGCGGCGCAGGACGGCATCGGTTCGGAAGCCGGCCTTGAGGTAGGAGCGCCTGGCGCGCTCGTTGAAATCGAAGACCCGCAGCCAGATGCGCTCGAGGCGCAGCTCGCCGAAGCCGAAATCCACGACGCAGTTCAGTGCATCGGTGCCGAGCCCCTGGCCCTGGAGCTCCTTGTCGGTGATCACGATCGACAGCTCGGCGCTGCCGTTCTCCTTGTCGAGGTCGCGCAGCGTCACGTTGCCGATGGCCCGCGCGTCGCCCAGCAGGCAGATGGAGAACGAGAAGAGGGTCTTTCCCTGCTGGGAGAGGACCTCCTGCGCGAACTGCTCACTGTCCGCCTGGCCCACCGGCCACTTGAGGCCCAGGAAATGGCCCGTCTCGGCGTCGCTGACCCACCCGGCGCCATCCACGAAATCGGCCTTCTCGCTGGCGCGCAGCCACACGCGCTCGCCCCGGAGCATCGGAATGGGTTCGACCACGGTCCGGATGATACCTGCGCCCGGGTCGGTGACGGCAGACCCGGGATCGGGCGCTACCATCTGCGGCATGACCGATGTCTACACGACCGATGTCGCGGCCCCCTTCGAGACCCGGCTCCTGATCGACGGCGAGTTCCGCGACGGCGCCGAGGGCGCCACCTTCCCGACCTGGAACCCGGCCACCGGGCGCGAGCTGGCGCAGGTCGCCCTGGCGTCCCGGGCCGACGTGGATGCCGCGGTCGCCGCCGCCCGAGGCGCGTTCGAGGGCGCCTGGGCGAAGACCAGCCCGGCCAGGCGGGCCCGCATGCTCAACCGGCTGGCGCAGCTGCTCGACGAGCGGACCGATGAGCTGGCCACCCTCGAGTCGCGCAACAACGGCAAGCCGCGCTGGCAGGCAGCCGCCGAGATCAAGACGGCGGTGGCCACCCTGGAGCTCTTCGCCGGCGCCGCGCTGCACCTCTATGGGCGGTCGCACGTGGTCAACCCATCAATCCTGACCTACACCCTGCGCGAGCCGGTGGGCGTGTGCGGGGCGATCATCCCCTGGAACTACCCGCTGATGATGGCGGTGTGGAAGGTGGCCCCCGCGCTGGCCGCCGGGAACACGCTGGTGCTCAAGCCCGCATCGGCCACGCCGCTGACCGCGCTGGCCCTGGGCCAGCTGGCACTCGAGGCCGGCATCCCGGCCGGGGTGCTGAACGTGGTCACCGGCCCCGGATCGTCAGTGGGGGAGGCCCTGGCATCGCACCCCGACGTGGACAAGATCGCCTTCACCGGCGAGACGACCACCGGCCGGCGGATCGCGGCCGTGGCCGCCGACACGCTGAAGCGCGTCAGCCTTGAGCTGGGCGGCAAGTCACCGAACATCGTCTTCGCCGACGCGGACCTGGACGCGGCGGTGGTCGGCTCGCTGTGGGCCGTCTACTACTCGGCCGGCCAGTCCTGCGAGGCGCGCACCCGGCTGCTGGTCCAGGACGGCGTCTACGACCGCTTCGCCGCCACCTTCACCGAGAAGGCGGCCGGGCTGAAGGTGGGCGACCCGCTGGCCGAGGACACGAAGGTCGGGTCTCTGATCTCCCGGGCCCACGCCGCGCGCGTCCTGTCGTTCGTGGAGGGCGCGCTGGACGAGGGCGCCGAGCTGCTGACCGGCGGGGCCGTCGACGGCGAGCTGGGCGAGGGGCTGGACGCCGCGGCCTTCGTGCGGCCCACCGTGATCGGCGAGGTGCGCAACGACATGCACATCGCCCAGGAGGAGGTCTTCGGTCCGGTCGTCACCCTGCAGCGCTTCACCGACGAGGCCGATGCCGTGAAGTGGGCCAACGACGTGCGCTACGGGCTGGCGGCCACGGTGTGGACCGGCGACACGGCCCGGGGCCACCGCGTGGCGCAGCGCGTCCGGTCCGGGGCGGTGGGCATCAACACCCCGTTCGTCGCCTTCCCCGGTATCCCCTTCGGCGGCTTCAAGGAGTCCGGCTACGGGCGCGAGCAGTCGCTCGAGGCGCTGGACCTGTACACGGAGACCAAGGCCGTCCTGGTCGGCACCTCCCCGAGGCCGGTCAACCCGCTCGGCGTCTGACCTCGGCGGCCACCGGTAGCGGGTAACCACCGGCCGCGCGACACGCCCGCCTGTTGCACCCGATCCATCAGCCGCGTACCGTGGCCCTCCCATGGACCGCGCGGCGCTGGACTGGTACAACCGCTTCCCGGAAGGGTGGTGGGGCTACCACTGGACGCTGCCCCGCCCGATGAGCGCGGTGGAGATCGTCACCTCCGGGAGCGTCGACGCGCGCCTCATGGCGACCCTGTGGGCGGTGGTCGCGCGCCGCAAGGGGGTGATGCTGGCCAGCGAGGCGCCGCAGGCCGGCAAGACGACCACCCTCTCGGCCCTGGTCGACTTCCTGCCGGAGGGCACGGTGGGCGTCTTCCTCCGCGGCTGGGCGCAGGACATGTCCTGGACCGATGAGATCGGCGCCGACCGCGGCTACCTGTTGGTCAACGAGATGAGCGACCACCTGCCGATCTACGTCTGGGGCCCGAACGCCCGCGCCGCGCTCCGCCTGGCAGGGCAGGGCTACGGCTTCGGCGGGACCATGCACGCCGACTCCCTGGAGGAGGCGCTCGACTGCCTGCGCGGCGAGCTGCGCGCCACCGACGCCGACCTCGCCGGGCTCACGATCTACCTGCAGTACTCGGCCTACCGCACCCCGGGCGGCATGTACCGCCGGGTCGAGGAGGCCTGGCACCTGCGGACCGATGACGCCGGCACCCTGGCCCCGGTGCGCCTGGCGGCCATCGCCGGCGAGCGGTCCCCGCGCCTGACCGGCGCGCAGCGCCTGCCCGTTCCACCCACGTTGCCGGGGGACGGGGGGCGGTCGCGCCTGCCGCTGGTCCACGATCCGGACGCCTACGCGGTGCTGGCCACCAGCCTGGGGCTCACGGCCGAGGCCCTCGAGCAGGAGCTGGCCGAGCGCGCCGCGTTCCTGGCCGCCCTCGACGAGCGCGGCCTCTGCGACCCGCCCTCGGTGGCCCGCGCCGTTTCGCGCTACCCTGAGCTGCCGACCTGAGGAGCCCGCCACCATGACCGATCGACCCTCCGTCGCCACCCTGGGTGAGCTGCGCGCCAGCGGCTACCGGCCGCGAAGCGTCAAGGAGGAGATGCGCGCCAACCTGGTGGCCAGGCTGCGCACCAACGAGCCGTTCCTGCCCGGCATCCTCGGCTACGACGAGACGGTGCTGCCGCAGCTGGAGAACGCGATCCTGGCCGGCCAGGACGTGATCCTGCTCGGCGAGCGCGGGCAGGCCAAGAGCCGCATCGCCCGCTCGCTGGTGACCCTCCTGGACGAGTGGGTCCCCGAGGTGGCCGGCGCCGAGCTGCACGACGACCCACTGCGCCCGATCAGCCCCTACGCGCGCGCCCTGGTGGCCGAGCGCGGCGACGAGACGCCCATCAACTGGCTGCACCGTGACGAGCGCTACGGCGAGAAGCTGGCCACGCCGGACATCACCATCGCCGACCTGGTCGGCGAGGTGGACCCGGTCAAGGTGGCCGAGGGGCGCTACCTGTCGGACGCGCTGACCATCCACTACGGCCTGCTGCCGCGCACCAACCGCGGCATCTTCGCCCTCAACGAGCTGCCGGACCTGGCGGAGCGGATCCAGGTCGGCCTGCTCAACCTCATGGAGGAGCGCGACGTCCAGATTCGCGGCTACAAGGTGCGCCTGGAGCTGGACGTGTTCGTCATCGCCAGCGCCAACCCGGAGGACTACACCAGCCGCGGGCGGATCATCACTCCGCTGAAGGACCGCTTTGGGGCCCAGATCCGGACGCACTACCCGGAGGACCCGGAGACGGAGATCGCCATCGTCGAGGCGGAGCAGACGCGCTTCGCGGACGAGACGGCGGCATCGGTCCCGGTCCAGGTGCCCGGCTTCATGCGCGAGGTGGTGGCCGAGCTGTCGCAGCTGGCGCGCCGCTCGTCCGAGGTGAGCCAGCGCTCCGGGGTGAGCGTGCGGGTCAGCATCGCCAACCAGGAGACGCTGCTGGCCGCCGCCCTGAAGCGCGCCCTGCGCCTGGGCGAGCCGGTCGCCGCGCCGCGCATCAGCGACCTCCCGGCCGTGGTGGCCTCCACCGCCGGCAAGATCGAGCTCGAGACGCTCGGCGACGAGACGCGCGAGGACAAGGTCATCGAGAAGCTGGTGCAGCGCGCGGTGGTCAACGTCTTCAACCACCACTTCAGCATCTCGGAGCTGGTGCCGGTCATCGAGCACTTCGAGCAGGGGGCGGTGGCCGAGGTCGGTGAGTCGGTGCCGTCCTCGACGCACGAGGCGCTGGTCGAGCAGCTCCCCGAGCTGCGCCGCGCGGTGGCCCGCCTGGACGTCGGCGAGTCGCCGGCCGGGCTGGCCAGTGGCGTGGAGTTCGTGCTGGAGGGGCTGCACCTCAACCGGCGCCTGAACAAGGAACGGCGAGGTGCCGGACTTCGCTACGCCCGCTGAGGCGGGGCCGGCGGGGCCCGGCTTCCCGCGCGAGCGGGCGACGGCCCTGGTGCGCCGGCTCCCGGGCTACGCCCGCCTGGCCTGGGCGCTGAGCCGCGATCCGAAGCTGACCCCGTGGCGCCGCGCTGCGGTGCTGGCCGCGGCCGCCTACCTGGCCTCGCCGATCGACCTGGTGCCGGGCATCATCCCGGTCGTCGGCCAGCTGGACGACGCCGCGGTGGCGCTGCTTGGCCTGCGCTACGGCCTCCGGGGCCTGCCGGCGGCGGAGCGCGCCGCGCTGCTGGCCCGCACCGGGATCACGGCCGCGGACCTGGACGAGGACCTGCGCACTGTGCGCCACACGGCGGCCTGGCTGGCGCGCCGCGGGGGGCGGCTCGGCTGGCGGGCAAGTCGCGGGCTGGCCCGTCTCGGTGCGCGCGGGGTGCGATCCGCCGTGCAGGCGGCCGTCCACGCGGCCGGCAGCCGGGCGCGGGGATGACCCGTGGACGCGGGGTGGACATCGGCCTAGGCTGAGGCGCACACCATGAACACCTACCGCTACGCGCGCTGGGACGGCACCCAGCTGATCCCGCCCTTCGACGCCGACGACGTCCTGGACGCCATGTCTGAGGACATCCTGGCCGAGGGTGACGTGCGCCGCGCCCTGCAGCGGCTCATGCAGCGCGGCCTGCGCGGGACGCGCGGCGGTGACGTGCCGGGCCTGCGGCGCATCGTCGAGCGCCTGCGGGAGCGGCGGCGGGCCGACCTGGAGCGGTCCAACCTGGACGGCGTGCTGGACGATATCGCCGAGCGCCTGGAGCAGATCGTGAACCGGGAGCGGGCCGGCATCGAGGAGCGACTGCACCAGGCCGAGCAGGCGGCCCTGGACGCCCCGCCTGGCTTCGAGCAGGAGCAGGCGCGGATGGCCGAGCAGGTGCTGCGCCGCACCGCCCGGCAGCGGCTGGATCGGCTGGACGCGCTGCCGCCCTCGCTGGCCGGCCGCCTCCACGGGCTGCGCGACTACGAGTTCATGGACCCCGACGCGCGCGACGCCTTCAACCAGCTCACCGACGAGCTGCGCCAACGCCTGATGGAGACCTACTTCCAGGGGCTGAAGGAGGGTGTTGCCGGCCTCACGCCCGATGACCTGGACGGCGTGCGCCAGATGGTGCGCGACCTCAACGCGCTGCTCGAGAAGCACGCCTCCGGGGCGGATACCCGGGCCGATTTCGAGGCGTTCATGGCCGCCCACGGCCAGTACTTCCCGCCCGGCATCTCGAGCGTCGACGAGCTGATCGATCACCTCCATCGCCAGGCCTCGCAGATGGCCTCGCTGCTGTCGAGCATGTCGCCGCAGATGCGCGAGGAGCTGCAGCAGCTGATGGACGACCTGCTGCGCGACGACCGGCTGCGCTGGGACATGGCCCGCCTGGCCGGCAACCTCCAGGCCCTGCGCCCGGACGTCCCGTTCGGCGAGCCCTACCCGTTCAGCGGCGACGAGCCGCTGGGCCTGGTGGAGGCGCTGGCCGCCATCGACCGCCAGCAGCAGTACGACGCGCTGGAGCAGGAGATGCTGGCCGCCCGTGACCCCGAGGCGCTGGAACGCCTGGACGCTGACCTGCTCCGTGACCTGGGCGGGGAGGAGGCGGCCGACGAGCTGGAGCAGCTGCGCGAGCTGGCCCGCGCCCTGGAGGAGGCGGGCTACCTGGAGCGCGACGGCGGGCGTCTGGAGCTCACCCCCCGCGCGGCGCGCAAGCTCGGGATGCGGGCCCTGACCGACATCTTCAGCCGCCTGCGCCGGGAGTCACTGGGTGGCCATCCGCTGCCGCAGGCCGGCACCGGTGGCGAGCCGACCGACGAGACCAAGGCCTACGAGCACGGCGACGCCTTCGCCCTGGACCTGAACCGCACCCTCTTCAACGCCATGGCCCGCAACGGCCCCGGCACGCCCCTTCGGCTGGAGCCCGAGGACTTCGAGGTGCGCCGCACCGAGGAGACCACGGTCTCGTCGACGGTGCTGCTGCTGGACATGAGCCGATCCATGCTGCTGCGTGGCTGCTCGACCGCCGCCAAGCGGGTGGCCATGGCGCTCCACACCCTGATCCACACCAAGTACCCGCGCGACCGGCTGTACGTGGTGGGCTTCGCCTACTACGCGCGCCAGATCAAGCCCGAGGCGATCGCCACCCTGTCGCCGTACGAGTTCGAGTACGGGACCAACCTGCAGCACGCGCTGATGATCGGCCGCCAGCTGCTGGGCCGGCGTCGCGGCGGGAACAAGGAGATCGTGGTCATCACCGACGGGGAGCCGACCGCCCACATCGCCAACGGGCAGGTCGAGTTCGCCTACCCGCCCACCATCCGCACCATGCAGTCCACCCTGCGCGAGGTGGGCCGCGCCACGCGCGAGGGGATCGTGATCAACACCTTCATGCTCGAGCGCTCGCGCTACCTGTCCGAGTTCGTGGACCTCATGAGCCGCATCAACCGCGGCCGCGCCTTCTACGTGGAGCCCGAGCGGCTGGGCGAGTACGTCCTGGTCGACTACGTGAGCAAGAAGACCAAGCGCGTAGCCTGAATCTCCCGGGGCCGATGCACAACGCCGCCGGCCCTCGCGAGGTGGCGGCGTTGCTGCGGTGGGTGCGGTGTTCTCGGTTGGGTCAGAGCTTGTCGATGGCGGCCTGGCCGAGCATCGCCGTCGCCTCTTCCCAGTCGATGCCGCCGGCGGCGGTGTGCGTCAGCTGCAGCATCACCGTCACCGAGCCCTTCCAGAAGAAGCCGCGGTTGGTGTCCGCAGACCAGAAGGCGCTGTCCGCGCCGGCGATCTCCAGGTCCTTCGCATCGGTGTACGAGCCGCGGGCCGCGTCGTAGAGGTTGGCGCCGTCGGTCGGCGTGAGGCTGACCACAAGGCCGCCCCATTCGTCGGCGTACCGGCAATCGGTCTTGTTCGGGTCGAGCACCGTCGGCTCCTCGGTCAGCTCTCCGGCCGCCACGGTGACCTCCTCGCCGCTCAGGGCGAGCAGCATCGCAGCCACGTCGTCCGCGCTCACCAGCTCGCAGGCGTTGAGCGCGGTGCCGGGCGCCGGCTCCGCCTCGCTTGGCGCGGCTGTGGCGGTTGCCTCT
>DASRYM010000050.1:0-52008 GCA_035687145.1 Candidatus Zixiibacteriota bacterium
GGCGGCGCTGGCCGACCTGGGGCTCCATGACTTCCCGCTTGCCTTCGGCGCCATGCGCGGCAAACGGGTGGGCGCCGTGCTGCGGGCTCTGGCGCCGCTGCGGCCGCGCCCGGTCTTCACCGCCGTGGACGATCCGCACGCCCGGCCGGCCGCGTCGTTGTTGAAGACGTGGCGCGGCCTCGGTGGGCGCGGCGGCCGCGTGGCGGAATCGCCGGCCGAAGCGCTGTCCATGGCCGCCGAGCTGCGCCGGGACCCCGGTCAACCGATCGTGGTGGCCGGCTCGCTCTACCTGGTCGGGGCGGTTCGTGGGATGCTCTCGCCACAGGAGGACGGCGCGTGACCGAGCTGCGCTGGGGGGAACGCACCTACGTGATGGGCATCATCAACCTGACGCCCGACTCCTTCTCCGGGGACGGGCTGGTCCAGCCCGGCCGCGGCACGGACGAGCTGGTGACGGCCGCGCTGGAGCAGGCGCGGGGCTTCGTGGAGGCCGGCGCCGACATCCTGGACGTGGGCGCCGAGTCCTCGCGCCCGGCCCAGTTCTACGGCGAGCACCCGCCGGTCAGCGAGGAGGAGGAGGCCGCGCGCGCGGTGCCGGTGGTCGCCGCCCTGGCGCGTGCCTTCGAGGGCCGGGCGCTGGTCAGCATCGACACCCGAAAGGGAAGCGTGGCGCGCGAGGCGCTGGCCGCCGGCGCGACCATCGTCAACGACGTGTGGGCCGGGCGCCACGACCCGGGCACCGTCGACGCGGCGGCCGCGGCCGGCGCCCGCATGGTGCTCATGCACAACAAGGAGGTGGCCGAGTACCCGGGCGGCATGTTCGGCGAGGTGGTGGCGTGGCTGCGTTCGGCGATCGCCGACGCCGTCGACCGCGGCATGCCGCGCGAGCGGCTGATCGTGGACCCGGGGATCGGCTTCGGCAAGACGCCGGCCCACTCGATCGAGCTCCTGCATCGGCTCAGCCTGCTGAAGGCCGAGCTGGGCGGACTGCCGATGCTGGTGGGAACGAGCCGCAAGCGGTTCATCGGCGAGATCCTGGGTGGCGTGCCGCCCGACGAGCGGGTGGAGGGCACGGCGGCGACCGTTGCGCTGGCCATCGCGTCGGGCGCGGACATCGTGCGCGTCCACGACGTGGGCCACATGGTGCGCACCGTGCGGGTGGCGGACGCCATCGTCCGCTGGCGGCCGTCATGAGCGGCGAGCACGTGAGCGGCAGCGACGGCATGGACCGCATCACCCTGCGGGGCATGCGCTTCCTGGGTCGCCACGGCGTGTCGGACGAGGAGCGGGCCGAGCCACAGCCGATCGAGGTGGACGTCATCCTGCGGCGCGACCTGTCGGTTGCCGCCCGGAGCGACGACCTGGCCGACACCACCGACTACGCGGCCGTCTTCGCCACCGTGGCCGCCGTCGTCGAGGGCCGCTCCTTCCGCCTGCTGGAGGCGCTGGCGGGGGCCATCGGCCGGGCCGTGCGGGAGGCCCACGACGTGGACGATGTGGAGGTCCGGGTGCGCAAGCCGAAGGTGCCGATGCCCGGCGCCGTCGAGTCGGTCGAGGTGCGGCTGCGCCGCGCGGACGGCTAGAGGTTGTCGGGGAGCGTCCCCAGCGTCAGCCTCACCTCGCGCGTCGAGCTGCCGCGCAGGACGCGCAGCGTGATCTCGTCGCCGGGCCGATAGGCCAGGATGTGCTCGGCCAGGTCGTCCGAGGCGTCCACGCGCGAGCCGTTGACCGCCACGATCACGTCGCCGGCGCGCAGGCCGGCGGCCTCGGCCGGGCTGCCGGGGATGACGGCCGGCTG
This sequence comes from Candidatus Zixiibacteriota bacterium, assembly GCA_035687145.1. Lineage (GTDB taxonomy): Bacteria > Chloroflexota > Limnocylindria > QHBO01 > QHBO01 > DASRYM01. Next base: position 1,799 of record DASRYM010000050.1, read on the forward strand.
GTTCGGGTCGCCCGAGTCGATGAGGACCCCGTAGTCGACCGGCAGGTCACGCTCCTCGGCCAGCTGGACGGTGACCGGCTGGTAGTAGACGCCGATCCACGGTCGGGCGATCTCCACGCCCTCCAGGGCCATCTCCATGAGCGGCTTGGCGACGTCGATGGGGATGGCGAAGCCGATGCCCTGCGCCTCCTGGTTGACGGCCGTGTTGATGCCGATCACCTGGCCGGCGCTGTCGATCAGCGGCCCGCCGGAGTTGCCCTGGTTGATGGCCGCGTCGGTCTGGATCAGGTTCGTCAGCCGCTCCGCCTCGTCGTCCGGCAGCGACCCGCCGGCCACGATGCGCCGCCCGAGCCCGGAGATGACCCCGGTGGTCACCGTGTTCTCGAACTCGCCGAGCGGGTTGCCGATGGCGATGGCCAGCTGGCCCTGCTTGAGGTCCTCGCTGCTGCCGATGGTGACCGTCGGGAGTCCTTCGGCGTCGATCTTGATGATGGCCAGGTCGGTCAGGGTGTCCAGGCCGACGATCCGGGCCGGGAACTCGCGGCTGTCGTTGAGGATGACCGTCACCTCGCTGGCGTCGCGCACCACGTGGCGGTTGGTCAGGATCCAGCCGTCCGAGTCGAAGATGAAGCCGGTACCCACACCGGACGAGCCGCCGAACAGGCCACCGCGCAGCGACTGGATCTTCACCACCGCCGGCATGGTCCGTTCCACGGCGGTGATGACGGCCGACGACTCGTCGATGGTGATCTCCGAGACGGTGGTGTTCCCGTCGCCGCGCGCCACCGGCTGCTGGGTGGTGTCCGGCACGACCAGGTTGGCCACCGCCACCGCCGACAGCGACCCGGACAGGATGCCGGCCACCACCGCCATGGCGATCACGGTGAAGGCCGACGGGCCGCGCCGCGGGGCGGCCGCCGGCTGCGGCGGCCGGGCAGACCACGCCTGATGGCTGGTGCTCCACGACGCCGGACGCGCCGGCTGCGTCGGAGGCGGGCCGTACCGCCGGTACTCGGTGCTGGATGCGCCGACGGCGTGGGGCCGGGTCTCGGTGGTGTCGGGCCCCTCGCTGTCGCGTGGCTGGTCGAGGCTGCTCGGGTGGATCGGATCGCTGCTCATGTGGTTCGGTCGCTCACTCTGCCGGCGGGCGGGCTGAGGCGATGGTCGCGCCGCCCGGTTGCGGCAAGCATGGGCGTCACGTGAAGTTTCGTTGATCTTCCCTGGCCGCCGCCACCGTGCGCGGCAGGCGGACGGTGAAGGTGGCGCCCTCCCCCAGGGAGCTGACGACCTCGATGTCGCCGCCGTGCATCTCGGCGATCGAGCGCGCGATGGCCAGGCCCAGCCCGCTGCCCGAGGCACGCGCCGCGCCCACGTTCGTGCCCCGGTAGAAGCGGTCGAAGATGTGCGGCAGCTCGTCCGGCGCGATGCCCGGCCCCGAGTCGCGGACCTCGATGATCCCCGCCTCCGGCTCGTCGCGCACCTCGACCACCACCTCCCCGCCGCGCGGCGTGAACTTCAGCGCGTTGCCCACCAGGTTGGTGAGCAGCTGGATGATCCGCTCCCGGTCGAAGCGAAGCATGACCGGCGAGGTCGGAACGCCGATGGCCAGCGAGATGCCGCGCGACTCGGCCAGCTCGGCCTGCGCCTCCACCACGTTGCGAGCCGGGTCGCGGAGGTCACCCCAGCGCATGTCCAGCGGGAAGATCCCGGAGTCGATCCGCGACAGGTCGAGCAGGTTGGTGCTCATCCACTCCAGGCGGCTGATCTGCTCGGCGGACCGATCCAGGAACTCGCGACGCTGCTCCTCGCTGAGGTCGGCGCCGTCGCGCTGCAGCTCGGTGAAGGTGCGGAGCGCGGCGATCGGGGTGCGCAGCTCGTGGCTGACGTCGGCGATGAACTCCCGCAGCCGGTCGCGATCGGCCTCCAGCATGCGCAGCGACTCGGAGAGCCGGTCGGCCATCCGGTTGAACTGGCCGCCCAGCTCGTCGACCTCCAGCACCCCGAAGTGCGGCGCGCGCGCCTCCAGGGCGCCGTCGGCGAACTGGTTCGTCACCCGCCGGAGGCGGGCCAGCGGCCCGGTCAGGCGGCGCGCCGCCAGCAGGCCAAGGAGCAGCGACACCAGCAGCGCGGCCAGCCCGGCGCCGATCAACGACCCGGTCACCCGCTCCTGGGTCTGGACCCGGTTGGTGTAGACGTCGTCGACCTGGTAGCGGAGTGAGAGGATCACTCCCGACCCCGGCTCGGGGCTGATGGTGTCGTCGTAGGTCAACCCCACGACCTCGGGATCGGGCTGGAGGCCCGCATCGAGCAGCTGGGCCCGCGTCTCGGCATCCGGGCTGGCGCGCGCCGCGAGCGTGCCGTCGCCGTAGGTGATGGTGACCGTCCCCAGGGCGAGGCGGTTGGCCGCCTCCTGCGCCGCCGGCTGCAGGATGACGGTGTTCCGCAGCTCGGGCACCAGGACGTTGGTCTGGTTCAGCCGCCAGTGGAGGATGATCTGGTTGCGAACCAGGACGGCGGTGGAGAGCACCGCGGTCTGCGCACGCCGCTGGGCCTGGTCGATGAAGTAGCCGGGCAGGATCTGCGACAGCGCCACCCCCGAGATGAGCAACGCGAGGAGCGCGATGGTCGCCAGGACCAGCGTGAGGCGGACGTTCAGGCGCTGGAGCGGGCTCGGGCTGGCGCGCGGGCGCGACGCGATCGGCTCAGTCCTCGCTGAAGGCATATCCCACGCCCCTCACGGTCTTGATGTACCGCGGCTGGGCGGGATCGGGCTCGATCTTGTCGCGGATGTGGCTGATGTGCACGTTGATCGTGCGTTCGTCAGCCTCCAGGGCCTCGTAGTCGCGCACCAGCTCGAGCAGCTGGGCGCGGGTGTAGACCCGGCCCGGGCGGCTGGCCAGGTGGCGGAGCAGGTCGAACTCGGTGGTGGTCAGCGCGATGCGTTCCCCGTCGCGCGTCACCCGGCGGCGCTCCAGGTCGATCACGAGATCGCCGCGGCGCAGGGTCCGGCCGGTCTGGGTATCGGCCAGCTCGCCGTAGGCACGACGCATCAGCGCCTTCACCCGGCTGACCAGCTCGCGGACGCTGAACGGCTTGACCAGGTAGTCATCGGCGCCGATCTCCAGGCCGACCACCTTGTCCACCTCGTCGGCCCGGGCGGTGAGGAACAGGATCGGCGCGCGGGTCTCGCGGCGCAGCTGGCGGCAGACCTCGAAGCCGTCCATCCCCGGCAGCCGCACGTCGAGGAGGACCAGGTCGGGGGCGATGTCCTGGAAGCGGCCCAGCGCCTCCTCGCCGGTGGGCACCACCACGGCGTCGTAGCCCTCGCGCTCCAGGGCCACCTCCACGCCGCGGGCCACCGCGGGCTCGTCCTCGACGATCATGATCGTGCCGGCCATCGGCCGAAGTATAGGAACGATCCCGGCGGTCGCCTTGCCGCTCCATCGGTCCGCTGGTAGGATCGCGTCTCGCACGCGTATTCGAACTGCCGTCCGGCCGTGCCCGGGCGCCGTCTCACCCTGAGGATTCACGTCACCCATGGACCTGAAGATCGCCGTCGACCCGCGCAGCGTGTCCGGCAAGCAGACCAAGCGGCTCCGGAGCGCCGGCATCGTGCCCGGCGTGCTGTTCGGCAAGAAGGTTGGATCGGTCCCGATCCAGATGGACGCCAAGGCCTTCGAGCTGCTGTACCGGGAGGCGGGCCGCACCCAGATCGTGCAGGTCTCGGTTGACGGCGGCCGCCCGACCAGCGCGCTGATCAAGAGCGTCCAGCGCAACCCGCTGACCGGCCGGACGCTCCACGTCGACTTCTTCGCGCCGGACCTGACCCATGAGATGACCGCCGAGGTGCCGCTGGTCTTCACCGGCGAGGCGCCGGGCGTGGAGCTCACCGGTGGCTTCCTCCTCACCTCGCTGGACCAGGTGCGGGTCCGCGCCCTGCCGGCCGACATCCCGCACGAGATCACCGTGGACCTGAGCCCGCTGGTCGATCTCGAGGCCGCCATCCACGTCCGCGACCTGGTGGTCGACAGCGAGAAGGTCCACATCCTCAACGACCCGGACGAGATGGTGGCGCGCGTGATGCCGCCGCGCGTCGAGGTTGAGCCCGAGCCGGTGGCCGCCGAGGCCGAGGAGGCTGCGCCGGAGGGTGCCGAGGAGGGCGCCGAGAGCCCGGCCGAGCCAGGCGAGGCGGAGGCCGCCTCAGAGTCGGAGTAGCCGCGGAGGGTCGCGGCGCGCCGCTCAGCGGCGGCGCGAGGCCCGCGGATCGAGGGCGTCGCGCAACGCGTCGCCCAGCAGGGTGAAGCCCACCAGGGCCAGGGCCAGGGCAAGCATGGGCGGCACCACCTGCCAGGGGTAGAGGTCCAGGTGCTCGGTCCCCTGCTCGATCAGCGCGCCCCAGCTGGCGCGCGGCGGCTGCACCCCCAGCCCCAGGAAGGAGAGGGTCGACTCGGCCAGGATCGCCGAGGGCAGGCCCAGGCTGACGGCCACCACCACCGGGCCCACGGCGTTGGGCAGCACGTGGCGGGTCACGATCTTCCAGCCGGGGACGCCGACCGCTCGGGCGGCCTCCACGAACTCGCGGTGCTTCAGGCTCAGCACCTGGGCGCGCACCAGGCGGGCCATCGTCACCCAGGCGGACAGGCCGATGGCGACGAAGACCACGAACAGGCCGTTCAGGAACCGATGCGCCGGCGTGCCGACGAACACGTAGACCAGCAGGATGATGAACAGCAGCTCGGGGAAGGCGTACATCACGTCGGTGAAGCGCATGATCAGCGAGCCGGTGCGGCCGCCACGCCAGCCGGCGATGGCGCCCAGCGGCACGCCGATCAGCACCACCACCACCTGGGCGATGAGGGCCACGGTCATCGACACCTGCGCCCCGTCGATGGTGCGCGACAGGATGTCGCGGCCGAGCCGGTCGGTGCCGAGGAGGTGCTCCCAGCTGGCGAAGGGCGGCAGCGGGCGGTTGCCGTTGGCCAGCACCGCCTCCAGGTCCTGGACGCGGTAGTCCCAGGGGGCGATCCAGGGGCCGATGACGGCCAGCAGCGCCAGGCCACCCACGATGACCAGGCCGGCCACGCCGGCCCGGTTGCGGAGCAGGGCGCGGCCGGCATCGGCCCATGGGGAGCGATGGGCATGCCCCTCCGCGGGCGGCGGCAGGGTGAGCTCGCTCTCGCTCAATGGTCGCGGATCCGCGGGTCGATGTAGCCGTAGGCCAGGTCGACCAGCATGTTCGCGACGGCCACCGCCGCGGCGTAGACCAGGGCAACGCCCATGATGGTGGTGTAGTCGCGGAACTGGATGGCGAACAGGAAGCTGTTGCCCATCCCGGGGATCTCGAACAGCCGCTCCACCACGATCGAGCCGGTGAGCATCACCGCCAGCAGCGGGCCGGTGATGGTGGCGATCGGGATCAGCGCGTTGCGGATCATGTGCCGGGTCACGATCCGGTCCTCCGGCACGCCCTTGCTGTGCGCGGTCCGCACGTAGTCGGCGTGGATGACGTCCAGCATCGAGGCCCGGGTGAAGCGGGCGATCTGCGCCATCGGCAGCGCCGCCAGGGCGATGGTGGGCAGCACCCAGTGCTCGGGCCCGCCCCAGCCGGTGCGGGGGAAGAAGCCGATCTCCTCGTGGAACGGCGGGTGGCCCAGGGTCAGCTGCAGCACCACGCCCAGCGCGAAGGAGGGCGCGGCCATGCCCAGGATGGCGAACCCGGTGGCGGCGTAGTCGATGACGGTGCCGTGGTTCAGCGCCGCCACCACCCCGAGCGGCACGCCGAGCAGCAGCGCCAGCACGAAGGCCATGCCGCCCAGGTGCAGGCTGATGGGCAGGGTATGGGCGATCACGTCGCCCACCGGAACCGGGTCGAACTGGGTGGTCTCGCCGAAGTCGCCGCGCAGGACGCCGCTCATCCAGCGGAGGTACTGCTCGTGGAGCGGGCGGTCGAGGCCGAACTGCTGGTCAAGCTTGGCCACGGTCTCCGGCTCGAGGGGAGGCCACTGCAGCCAGGGGCTCCCCGGCGCCCAGTGCATGATCAGGAAGGTCAGCACCGAGGCCACGAACAGGACGGGTCCCAGCCAGAGGACCCGTCGGACGGCGTAGGTCAGCAATCGGCAGCTCCGACGAGTGATGCAGGGCGGATCACGGCCCGCGGCGCCGGGCAGTGGGCGATCCGCCGACGAGCGCCGTTCTCCAGGTATCTACCGGCCCGGAGCCTGATCGGTTCACCCGCCGGCGCTACACTCCCGCCGGGTGCTGATCGTTGCCGTGCACGACGTGGCGCAGTCCACCCTGCAGGAGGTCCGCTGGCTCCTGGCGCGCCTCGACGACATGGGTGTGGCGCCGCGCGTCCTGAAGGTGGTCCCCGGCGAGCCCGGGACGACCGACGAGCTCGGCGACCTGGTCCGGGCGGAAGCGGCGGCAGGCTCGGAGATCGTTCTGCACGGTTGGGAGCATCGGGCCTGTGGACCGATGGGCGGGTCCGCTCTCGACCGCCTGCGTGCCATGCTCTTCGCGGGTGGCACGGCGGAGCTCCTGACCGATGACGCCGCCGAGGTGGAGCGCCGGGTGGCGGCCGGCTGCGCCTGGCTGGCCGATGCCGGCGTGGCGGTGCGCGGGTTCTGCCCTCCGGCCTGGCTGGCCGGTCCATCCGTGACCGACGTGCTCCGGCGGCACGGGCTGGACTACATGGTCACGCTGCGCGGCCTGCTCATCCTGGGGACGCGCCGCTGGATCACGCTGCCGCCGGAGGGCTGCATGGGCGGTGGCCGGGTCCAGGAGGGCCTGGTCCAGCTGGGCGCCGCCATGCTCGCCCGGCCGCTGTCCGCCCTGCTGCCGTCACCGGCGCACCGCGTCTTCGTCCACCCGCAGGGTGCGCGGCGCAGCCGTGCCTGCGCCGCCGTGCTGCGCCGCATCGAGGTCCTGGCCCGCTCCCACCGCCCCGCGCGCTACGGGGACCTGCTGCCATGAGCGAGCCGCGGGAGCCACGGGTCTGCGTGGTCATCCCGGCCCGGAACGAGGAGGTGCTGCTGCCCGGCGCGCTGCGCTCCGTGGCCGAGCAGACGCTGCCCGCCGAGCGGGTGGAGGTGGTCGTGGCCGTCAACGGCACCACGGACCGCACCGCCGAGATTGCCGAGCGGATGGGCCGGGAATGCACGGCCGCCGGCGGGCCGACGGTGCGCGTCATCCAACTGCCGCGGCCGGGCGTCGCCCGGGCCAAGAACGCGGGCGTGGCGGCCGCCATCGGGGAGCTGATCGTCTTCCTGGACGCCGACTCGCGGATGTCGTCCAACCTGCTCGAAGAAGTGGTGGCCCGGGCCGCCCGGGGCGAGCGCGCGGCCAGCATCCGGATCGTGGCCGATGGCGACGACCTGCTGGACCGCGCGTTCTTCCTGCTCATCGAGCACGGCAAGCGGATCGTGGGCACCCGGGCCAACCTGTTCTGGTGCGATCGGGCCCTGTTCACCGCGCTGGGCGGCTTCGACGAGCGGCTGAACCACGCCGAGGACCTGGACTTCCTGGTCCGCGCCCGCCGCGCGGGCGTGCGGGTGGGTCACATCACCCGCGCCTGGATCGCGACCTCGCCCCGCCGGCTGCACCGTCTCCCGCTGCGGCTGGGGATGCTGACCATGCTCGGCCGCTGGGCGCTGGGCCACGTCGGCATCGGCCGCACCTGGCCCTACTCGGGCGGCGGCGAGTAGCGGCGGAGCAGCTCGGCGCCGGACATCCAGACCTCGAGCGTCCGCAGCTCGCGGCGACCCCGGGCGAGCCGTTGCCGCCCGCCCGGCGCCCAGCGGGCCAACAGCGAGCGCAGGTACCAGTCCTCCAGCCGAGCGCGGGACGTGCGCGGGCGTTCCCGCACCTCGAAGCCCGCCCGGCGCGCCAGCGGGGCCAGAATGGTGACCCCGGTGTACGCGACCGGCCGCTCGGCATCGGGCAGCCGGGCGTGCCGGACGGCGAGGGCGCGCAGATCCTGCCGCGCCACCTCGTAGGCCGCGCGCTGCCAGCCCGCGGTCCCCAGCCGCGAGAGGCAGGCGTTGTCGAAGTGGATGATGTCCACCCGGTCCCCGGGCGTCACGATGGTCCCATCCGCCAGCGTCACCGGTTGCCCGTGATGGTGGTTGCGCTCCACGCCTAGCAGGGCCGCCTGGCGCGCCGGCACGATCCGGCGGCGTGCACGGTCGACCCGCTCCACCACGGCCAGCACCGGGTCGAGCAGGCGGGGCGCCACGCTGCCTCGCGGCCTCGTCACGCCACGGATCACGCCTCCCCGCTCATCAGGGCGTGATGCCGCTGCCGGACGCCAGCACGCCACCCCGCGCCGACAGGAAGCGCCAGTGAATGTCGCGCGGTCCCAGGTCGCGCTCACGCAGGGCGACCACCCAGGCGCCGCCGATGACCTGGCCGCCCTCCCCGAGGCGGCCCTCGAGCACGACGCGGCTCACCTCCCTGGCGGCGACGCCGTAGACGAAGGTGTTCCACTCCTCACCGGTCTCGCCGCCGTAGCTGACCATCTGCACGCCGTTCGGCCCCGCCAGCTCGGACGACGCCAGCTGCTGAGCGGTCCACTCCCCGTTCTCCTGGCGCAGGAAGCCGATGACCTCCGCACCGCCCGGCAGCGCGCGCGCAGCGACCGCGTAGTCCGGGCCGAGCCGCACCACTGCCTCTCCGCGCAGGTCGTACTCGGCCACGAGGGCCTCGAACCCTGACGGGCCACAGCCCGCCAGGGCAACGAGGACTGCCACGGCGATTCGGCTCAGTGGCGGTAGGTTTCGAAGACGGTGAGCGCCCATTGCTCCCTGGTCGGGGTGATGCTCACCCCCGGCGACTTGCTGAAGGAGAAGCTGTACTCGAGCCCGCCGAACGAGTGGTAGTACTTGTACACCAGGTTGTCGGTGCGCGACTGCCAGGTATCCTCCCGGATGCGGATGTCGGCCGCCGCCCACCACGCGCGGCAACCCCACAGGTAGCCCGTCTCGTGGAACGAGAAGGCGGTGCCGGTGTTGGGCGTGCCATCGCTGGCCCAGATGTCGATGGGTCCCTTGCCGCACAGCCAGGTGTCGGTGAGCTGGCCCATCCCCTTCTGCGAATGCACGTACGCGTCGCCTGCCCAGGCCACGGCCAGGGCGTCGGCCGAGCTGTTGTCGCGGTTGATGCCGTCCCAGCCACGCCACTCGGCATACGGAAACACCTGCCACTCGTACGGCGGTGTGGAGCGGGTCCGCACGACGGTGAACGAGATGTACAGGTCAGTCCCCGCCTTGGTCGCGGTCGACGCCAGCGCCTCCTCTGGGAGGACCAGCGCCGAGCCGGGCACCTGGCGGTCGGCGGCCAGCAGCTCGGGGCGGTTCCCACCGCCCGGGACGGGCACAACGCGGTACAGCCGTCGGGTGTAGCGCAGCAGCAGCCGGTCGCTGGCCTCCAGCAGCGGACCCACCACCGCCCGCTCGTTCGGGGTCATGGTCTCGCGCACCAGGCGTCGCTCGGCATCGGTCAGCACCAGCTCGCCGGGCATGGGCACAACCGGCTCGCGGGCCTTGGCCGGTCCGGCGGATGTGGCAAGGACAGGTAGGGTCAGCGCGAGCGCCATCAGGCTCGCGGTCAGTCGCCGAAGCATCGGGTCTCCTCACAGCCGGCCCCACCAGGGGGCACGGCGCTCAGGGTTGGATGGGGGTTGTCGATGGACCGATGCCTGCGGCGGCTCACCTCAGCACTGCGTATCGCCCGAGGCTAGCCGACGGGTGCTTATCGGCGGCTTATCAACCGCTTATCAGGGAACCCAGCCGCGGCCGACGGGATCGTCGAGGACCCCGCACTCGGGACACGCGGTGGCCAGGAAGCGGAACCACTCGGTCACGGCCTCGGCAGTGGGCAGGCCGGCGCCATCGGGCGCATCGGTCAGGTCGTACACCTGCCCGTAGCGATCGAGGATGACGACCCGATGGGTGGGCGCATCGTCGGGCGGCAGCACGACCACCCGGCCGTCCCAGGCGGCGAACTCGTGGGCGGCGTCGGCCAGTGCCCGCAGGTAGGCGTCCAGGGGCTCCGCGCGGCCCGGCTGCACGATGGCGGTCGCCTCGTTGCGGCGCACGCTGGCGCGCTCCACGACATCGGGGAGCAGGTCGGCCACGCGCGCGGCGCGCAGGGTGGTGCTGGGACTGGTCGCCATCGGTCCCGATGCTACCGGCCCGGCGCCAAGGTGGCGAACCGGACCAGATTGGCATCTGAGGTTGCGACGGGCCAGAGTGGCTGCGGTACGCACCCTGTTCCGGGCGCAGGCTCCCAAAGGGTGGAGCCGAAGGTGGGATTCGAACCCACGACCGACGGTTTACGAAACCGTTGCTCTACCCCTGAGCTACTTCGGCCCGTCTATCGGTGCCGTGGTCCAACGGCAGGTTTGGGGCTCCGCGGACGCCCGGCGGTGAACCGACTCGTGCTCCGCCTCGTCGAGACGCCTGGCGTAGGGTAGCAGGACAGGTCACGGGTTGCCATCTACGCATCCCGGCGAAACCTCAGGCGTGAGCGAGCAGAACCGCGCCGCGCGGCGCGCAGTCCGCGTTCGTCGTCGGAGGGAGCCGCGTCAGCCAGGCCCCAGTCGACGAGCCGATGCGCCGGCGGGCGAGTGTCAGCCCTCGCCGATGGCCTCGGTCGCGTACTGGCGGATGGCCTCCACGTCGGGGATGAGGATGTAGCCGCGGCCGTCGCCGATGTCCCCCTCCGACACGATGAAGTCCGGCGGCCGCAGGACGGTGCCCTCCACCGTCGCCTCCGAGGCACGGCGGGCGATCTCCAGCAGCGTCGGCAGGTCGTCGAGCGGCAGCGAGGTCTCGAACGAGGCGAGGCCGTCGAGCAAGCGGCGGACGTCGACATCGGTCTGTGAGGAGGCCAGGCGACGGACGAGGTCCAGCAGCACCTCCTGCTGACGGGCCATGCGCCCGTAGTCGGTGTCCACCCGGGTCCTGACGTAGGCCAGCGCCGTCGTTCCGTCCAGCATCTGCTCGCCGGCGGGCAGGTCCAGGTCCACGATCGGGTCACTGAGCGGCTCCTGGGGTGACACCTCCACGCCACCGGCCGCGTCGACCAGCGCCGGGAAGTCGTCCATGTCGATCTGCGCGTACCCGTCGATCGGCACGCCGAACAGCTCCTCCATGGCTCCCACCAGCGCCTCCACGCCGCGTTCCGCGTACAGGGCGTTGACCTTCCGCTGCCAGGTGCCGCCGTCGGGCAGCGGGATGTCGACCGTGTCGCGCGGCAGGCTGATGAGCGTCACGTCCGACTGATCCGGCGCCACGCTGGCCAGCATCAGCGTGTCGGTGTTGAGCCCCAGGCCCTGCGCCCGGCGCTGCGCGGTGGTGTCCAGGCCGATGACCAGCACCGTCAGCCGCTCGTCGAGGAGCGCCTGGTTGAGGGTCGGGCTTGGGGTGGTGTGCGGCGTCTGGCTCTCGGCAAGCGTGGGCGTTGGCGAGGCCGACGGCTCGCCGCCCTGGTTGAGGAGCACGAACGCGAGCACGCCGGCCAGCACGGCGAGCGCCACGACCAGGGCGCCCAGGGTCCAGGCACGGGAGCGGTCCATGGCGGGCTGCCTCCTGCGGCTGGCGTGCCAGCCCGGCAGGCGCTTGGCGGCTCACGAAGGGCGGGGCCGCGCCTTCCGCCAGCCGTCACCGGTTCCCCCGCGTTACTCGGGTGGCCGCCAGCCGTGGATCAGCTCGTCGTGGTAGCGCGGCGGCTCGTCCGGGCGGGCCTTCGGCACCGGGGCCACCGGCGCTCGACCGCGCTGGACGTCGCGGTAGTAGGCGCAGACATCGGTCAGCGGGCAGAGGCCGCAGATGGGGCGCGGCGCCCGGCAGGTGTCGCGACCGTGCCGGATGAGCTCGACGTGGAAGGGGTAGACCTCGTCCGGCTCGAGCACCTCCTCCAGCAGATCATGCGCCCGCTCCAGGGGACAGCGCGGCGGCAGCATGCCCAGCCGGGTCGCGACGCGGTGGACGTGGGTGTCGACCGGCAGCACCGGCCGGCCGAAGGTGAAGAGCAGGATGATGGCCGCCGTCTTGCGCCCGATGCCCGGCAACGCGGTCAGCCAGTCGCGAGCCTCGCGCGGCGGCAGCGTGCCCAGGAAGGAGAGGTCCCAGCTCGCGTTGGTGGCCGCGTGCACCTCCGCCAGCACGTGCTGGATGCGCGGGGCCTTGGTCGGAGCCAGGCCGCCGGGGCGGATGACCTCCACCAGCTCGTCGGTCGGGGCGTGGAGCACCTCGTCCCAGGAGGCGTACCGGGCCCGCAGGGCGGTGAAGGCGCGGAACGAGTTGGTGTCGGCCGTGTTCTGGCTGAGGATGGTGAGCACCAGCTCGCTGACCGCATCCAGGCGGGGACCGGCCCAGGCCGGGTGGTGGTACCGAACGCCAAGCCGCTCCAGCGCCACCGCCGCGAGGGCACGTCGCTTTCGGCGGTCGGCCGCCAGCTTCTGCGGGCTCGGTCCTCGGCGCCGGGGGCCCTTGCCCGCAGGAGCCGGGCGGCGGGTGCGGGCCTCAGCGGCCGCCATCGGCCAACGACAGACCGATGCCCACCGCGCGGGCCACCCGCTCGGCGGCATTGGTGACCAGGCGCTCGGTATCGGCCATGGATTCCTCGAGGGTCATCGGACGGTCGCCCATGGGCTGCACCAGGGCGAAGACGCCGGATGCGTCCAGGGCCGCGGACCCCGGGCCCAGGGCACCGGTCAGCAGCACCACCGGCGCGTTCCGGGTTCGGGCCAGGCGCGCCACGCCCATGGCCGCCTTGCCCGACAGGGTCTGCTCGTCGGCCCGGCCCTCGCCGGTGAGCACCAGGTCGGCCGACTCCAGGGCCTCGGCCAGGCCGACCAGCTCGGCCACCACGTCCACCCCGGGGCGCACCACGGCCGCGGTGAAGCCGAGCAGGGCCGCGGTGGTGCCGCCGGCCGCGCCGGCGCCGGGCAGGTCGGCCACCAGCCGACCGACCGCGTCCTCGATGGCGTCGCCGAAGCGGGCCAGCGCGGCGTCCAGTTCCTCCACCGCCGCCGGGTCGGCGCCCTTCTGCGGCCCGTAGGTATGGGCTGCGCCACGCGGGCCGCACAGCGGGTTGGTGACGTCGGAGGCGACGGTCAGCTGCACCTCGCGCAGCCGCCGGTCGAGACCGGCGTGATCGATGCGCTCCAGGCGGGTCAGCGCCGCGCCGCCGGGCGGCAGGTCGCGGCCGTCGGCATCCAGGAAGCGGACGCCGAGCGCGGCCAGCATGCCGCTGCCGCCGTCGGTGGTGGCGCTGCCGCCCAGCCCCAGGGTGATGCGCTCCACCCCGGCGTCCAGCGCGGCGCGGATCAGCTCACCGGTCCCCAGCGTCGAGGCCGCGCGGGCGCTGTCCGGCGTGCGCTCCGGGGGAGGGATGTGGGCGAGTCCGGAGGCGGCGGCCATCTCGACGAACGCGGCGTGCCCCTCGTCCAGGAGCAGGAAGTCGGCCTCGATCGGGCGCCCCAGCGGGTCGTGCACGGCCACCGTGCGGCGCTCGGCCATCTCCCCCAGCGCCTCGGCCAGGGCGGCCAGCGTGCCCTCCCCGCCGTCGGCCATGGGAATGGTCCGCACCTGGTCGGACGGCCGGGCCCGGCGCCAGCCGGCCGCCATGGCGCGGGCCACGCCGACCGAGTCCAGGGCGCCGCCGAAGGAGTCGGGCGCGATGACCACGTCGATCGGTCGGCTCATCGCGACCGATGATAGGCGGCTCCGCCGCTCAGAGGCCGAGGATCATCCCGTCGGAGGCTCCTCGGCGACCAGCATGATGGGTCGCGGAGGCGCAGCTGCCGTCACCGGAGGCGCCGTCATCGGCCCAAGCATCCGGCGCGCGGCCGGGCTCGCCGATCAGGGCCGATGGCAACCTTCGGGTCGGCCGCTCGGCCCGATCAGGACGGTCGGCGCTTCAGCGAGCGGCGGCGTTCCACGTAGGCCGGGATGGTGCGGATCGGCGGTCGCAGCTCATCGCCGATCTCGCGGACCTCCAGGCTGAATCGGTCCCTGTCCTGGATGATCAGCTTCATGCCGCGCCCCATCTCGGTCAGTAGCTCGATCCGGTGGCGCTCCTCCAGCTTGCGGATGGCGCTCTGCAGGATCACGTAGCTCATCTGTGACAGGTTGCCGAGCGGCTGGTTGCGGTGGATGCGCCGCTCAAGGTCCACCTGGCCGATGGCCGACAGCCCGGCCTGCTCCAGGATGTCGATCAGCAGCCCGATCTCGACCGAGTAGCCGGTGAAGAAGGGCACCGACTCCAGCAGCCCGCGCCGCCCTGCGTACTCGCCGGAGAGCGGCTGGATCATCCCCGACAGCTCGGGGAAGAACAGGTTGAGGAAGGGCCGCGCCATGAGCTCGGTCACGCGGCCGCCGCCCTCCGGGACCAGCCGATCGCCATCTTTGAGCGGCCGCTTGTAGAAGCCCTTCACGTACTGGATGCGCGGCTCGCGCAGCAACGGGCCGATGAGGCCGTACACGAAGCGCGGCTGGATGTTGCTGATGTCGGTGTCGATCCAGGTGACGATGTCCCCGTCCAGGACGTGCAGGCTCTTCCACAGCGCCTCGCCCTTGCCGGCGTGGCTCCCGACCTCGGGCAGGATCTCGCGGTGGCGCACGACCGGCACGCCCAGCTCGGCGGCGATCTCGCGGGTGCGGTCCTCGGAGTCCGAGTCGATGACCACCATCTGGTCGATCAGCGGCATGCGGTCCATCAGCGCGCCCTTGATGCGCTTGATGACCAGGCCGATGGTCTTCTCCTCGTTCAGGGCGGGCAGCCCGACGCTCACCGTCAGGCCCTGCTTCTCCTTGAGCTCCACCAGGCGGTGGATATCGCGGAACTCGCTGGCGTGGAAGGTGTTCTCGGCGAACCAGCGGTCGACCACGGTGGGCAGCGACTGGGTCCGCTCGGCGTAGGCGTCGGCGGCGGCCAGCGTCCCCTCCGCCGCGCGCAGCTCCTCGAAGGTCGCCAGGCCCACGCGCTGCTTGGTCTTGACCACGATCACCGTGGGCTTGGCGCGGCTGGCCACCGTGTCGGCCACCACGCCGAACAGGAACCGCCCGTCGGCCCCCGCGTTCGACGGATGGGCCGATGCGCCCATCACCACCAGGTCGTGGTTGTTGGCCTCGCGGATGATCGCCTGCCGCACCGATGTCGCCTCGCGCAGCAGCCCGCGCACCCGGCGTCCGCCGCCGTGCTCCTTGACGAAGCGGTCCAGCGCCTCCTGCTCGCGCCGGCAGGCCACCTCGCCGATGCCCTTGGGCACGATGTGCATGACGACCACCTCGGCCTTGAAGCGGCGGCCGAGCTCGCGGGCCAGGCGCATGGCCAGCTCGGCGTGAGGCCCACCGCGGACCGGGACCAGGATCGAGCGCACCTCCTCCACGCCGCGCTGCTTGACCACGGCGATGTCGCACGGCGACTCGCGCACCACCGCGTCGATGGTCGGCGAGAAGACCGGTGGGTCGCTGCGCGTGTGCCGCCCTTCGGCCTCGGCGCGCGCCGCCTGGGCGGGGGTCGGCGGGCCGCCCCAGCCGAAGATGACCAGGTCCGTCCCCTCCTCGCCGACCGCCTCGATGACGCCGTCCGCCGCGCGGCGCCCGATGCGGACCATGGTCCGGATCTCGACGCCCTCCTCGTCGCCGAAGTCCAGGACCCGCTGCAGGAGGCGGCGCGCGGTGCGCGCCTGGGTGGCGCCCTCCGACAGCGAGACACCCTCGGGCACCTCCACGATGCCCAGCGCGGTGATCTCGGTGGTCCGCCCGTTGCTGATGCCGGCCCCGATGCGCACCAGGTCGCGCGCCGTCCGCGGGTTGGCGAGCGGCAGCAGGATGCGGTACGGCGCGCGGCGGCGGGCGGGCATCGCCGGCCTCAGGCCTCCCGGGCGCCGCGCATCTCGCGCCAGCGCGCCACCAGGTACGGCTTGAGCTCCTCGAAGTTGCGGGCCTGGGCGTCGATCACCCGCTCGGCCTGCTCGGTTGTCATCTCCAGCGTCTCGGCGATGAAGCCCGCGGTCCGCGCGAAGTAGAGCGGCGTCAGCGCCGCCAGCAACTGCTCCTGGTCGGCCCCGGGCCGGTGGAAGGCGACCATGGTGTCGTACAGGCAGCGCACCCACAGCTCCGAGGGGAAGTGGAAGGCCGACGGCTCCGCCGGGATCTCCAGGGTCATGACCCGCTCCAGCTGCTCGGGGGAGAGCATCTCGCTCCAGGCCTCGGGGCGGCTGGTGCGCGCGTTCTCGAAGGCGTCGATCAGCTTGGCGTGGTTCACGTCGATCGCCTCGGGGGCGATGATCCGCTCGAACCCGTACTCCGGGATGGCGTGCGAGCCACGGACCCGGAGCCATCGGCTCTCGTAGTGGGCGGCCAGCCGAAAGAGGGTGCCGACCACCTGCCGGAACATCGGCCCCAGATCGGACGCGGGATCCTTGGCGTCGTGGATCTTGGCGCCCAGACGGGCCTGGCAGACGGCGAAGCCCTCGTTGATGGCCGAGTGGGTCATCCAGATGTCGATCCCGAAGCGGGCGGTCAACTCGTCGAAGGTGGTCAGCTCCAGGTAGCGCTGGACGAGGTCGCCGGAGACGGCGAACTCGCCACCGATGGGCTGCCGGATGCGCGCCCCGTACAGGGCCCGGGTCAGCGGGTAGGCGATGTTGTTGGTGATGGTGCCGTCGTACTTGTAGCGCGCGTAGAGCGGCGCCACGAAGTCGTAGCCGCCCTTGAGGATCGGACCCGCCAGCAGCTCGATCCACTCCGGCACGATGCTGCGCAGGTCCGAGTCGACCATGACGAAGGCCTTGACCTTCAGCTCGCGCGCCACCTCGAACAGGGCTCGCACCGCGGTGCCCTTTCCGCTGATGCCCTGGTAGGTGAAGCTGATGCGCTGCAGCTTGTGACGCGGGCTGACCAGGATGATCTTCTCGACGTACTCCGGGCTCTCGGTGCTGACCGCCACCCGCGGGGTGTCGTCCGGGGAGCCGCCATCGGAGTTGACCAGGACCGGCTTGAGGTCGGGAAAGTACTGCACCATGCCGGCCTGGGCGGCGCGCACCACGTAGCCGATGGTGTCGGCGTTGCCGAAGCTCGGGATGCCCACCATCAGGTCGGCGCTCCCGACGCGCCGGACCTCGGCCAGGCCCTTCTCGTCGAGCGCCGAGTCAGGGACGGTGGCAGGATTCGACGTCAGGGGGTGGTCCTCCTCCGGCGTGCTCGCGTGCCTCGCCTGCGAAGTCGGTGCTCGTGTCATCGCTGCTTCGCCCGGGGTGGCAAGCGTAGCACGCTCGGTGGCGACCCGGTCCCTGCCCGTCCCATGCTCGCCCATGCTCGCCCATGCTCGGGCCGCTCCCGCGAGATGCCAGGCCGTGCCGGGCGACGCAGCAGCGACGCGCAGGGAATCAGCGGCGGGCGCGGGGGTCCTCGCCGTCCTCGATGTGGACCACCTTCTTGGGCCGCATGCCGAAGAGGCGCCCCACCGGGCTCGGCCCGCGGCGCTCGGCGGTGGAGATCAGCAGCCAGTCCTCGGCCGTCCCGCCGAGCTGGTAGCGGGAGTTCATGTGCTTGGCCACGTAGTGCGTGAACCCCGAGGCCCGCCAGGCGGTCAGCCAGTTGTGGATCGGAACCCGCACCGCCGGCGAGATGCGGACCCGCACGTCCTCCTCCACCACTGCGCCCAGCAGCCGACGGCGCTCCTGGTAGGGGATGTCGTGCAGCGACTGGCCATCGAGCTCGATCAGGTCGATGGCCACGAAGGCGCGGCGCGGCTCGTTCGCGATCGGGTCCGGGACCTCGCCGGTCAGCCCCTCCTCCTCGATCGCCTCCGCCAGGTGCTGCGCGGCGCTGCCCGCGCCAACGAAGGGCATGGCGGTCCAGATCCCATCCACCAGGGCATCCTCCGTGCGCAGCGCGGCCTCCAGCACCTCGGCCGCCTCGGACAGCTCGGGACCCACCCGGTGGCCCTCCTCGTCGGTCAGGGTCACCCGCCCGTCGCGCATGCGGGCCAGCAGCCGCTCCCCGCGCCAGGCAGGCTCGAAGAGCCACTCAACGCTGAGCACGACCGCGTCGGACGGGGTGGCCTGCTGGGGGCGGAGCGCCTCCAGGGGGGTCTCCTGCGTCATCGCCACCTAACCATACCCGCGCCACCCGACGCTCGTTCACTCAGCCGGGGGCGTAGATCTCGAGCTCGCCCTCCTCGACCTCGGCGCCCACCTCGCTGCGGATCTGCTCCCAGGCGTCCAGGTCCCACTCGCCGACGAAGGTGATGGCCGTCCCCCGCCGGCCGGCGCGGCCGGTGCGTCCCACGCGGTGGATGTAGGTGTCCGCGTCCTCGGGGATGTCGTAGGAGAGCACGTACGGCAGGTCGCTGATGTCCAGCCCGCGGCTGGCGACGTTGGTGGCCACCAGGAACTGGATCCTGCCCGCCTTGAAGTCGGCCAGGGTCCGGGTCCGGTCTCGCTGGCTCATCCCGCCGTGCAGGGCAGCCACGTTGTGGCCCAGGCGCTTGAGGGTGGCGGCCAACCGGTCCACCCCGATCTGGGTGTGGCGGAAGACCAGCAGCCGGTCGAAGTCGAAGCGCCGGGTCAGCTCCAGCAGGGCCTTGACCTTGTCCTGCTCGGCCACGAAGTAGACCAGCTGGCGGACCGTCTCCACGGTGCGCATCTCGGGGCGCACCACGATGTGCTCCGCGTCGCGGCGCATGAACCGGTCACAGATGCGCAGGATGGCGTACGGCATGGTCGCGCTGAACAGCGCGGTCTGCCGTTCACGCGGGCATCGGGCCAGGATGGTCTCCACGTCCACGATGAACCCCATGTCCAGCATGCGGTCCGCCTCGTCCAGGATCACGGTGTGGACCCGGTCCATGCGCAGCTCGCCGCGGCGGATGAGGTCCAGGACGCGGCCCGGGGTGCCCACCACGATCGGCACCCCGCGCTTCAGGGCGTTGATCTGGCGCTCCATGCTGGAGCCGCCGTAGATGGCCACCGCGTCCACGTTGCGGAACTGGCCGATGCGCTTCAGCTCCTCGGTCACCTGCAGGCACAGCTCGCGGGTCGGGGTCAGCACCAGCGCCTGCACGTGGCGCGTCGCCGGGTCGATCTTCTCCACGATGGGGATGCCGAAGGCGGCGGTCTTGCCGGTTCCCGTCTGGGCCTGGCCGATGAGGTCCCGTCCGGCGCGCAGTGGACCGATGGCGCGCGCCTGCACCTCGGTCGGCTGCTCGAAGCCCATCTTCTGGAGGGCGCGCGCGATGGTCGGTGGCAGCTCGATCTCCCCGAACCGATAGCTGCGCTGCGCGGCGAGCACGGCGGCCAGCAGCGGCGAGTCCTCGGAATCGGGCGCGGGAGCGGCGTCCACAGCCGGCGGCTGCGCCGCGCTGCGGGTGGTCCTGGGCGCCCGGCGTCGCACGGGGTGGGTGTCAGTCTCTGGCAAACAATGCTCCGTCGATCTCGGCACGATCGTATCACGGGGAACGCTTGACAGCCTGATGATACTAGATATCAGATGAGATCAGGTCGCACAAAGAGGAGCCGCCGATGTCGGTGACCGCCGTGCTCGTGTCGCTGGCCGCGTTCGCCTCGGCCTTCGCCGGGGGCGCGCTGGCGCTGCGCGCCGTCCGCTCGGTGGGGCTGATCATTGCGGTCGGGGCCGGCATCCGCATCGGCGCCGCCTTCTTTGACCTGGTCCCGGAGGCGGTGGAGCGGACCGGCAGCCTGGACGCCGCCATGCTGGCCACTGCGATCGGCTTCCTCGCCTTCTACGTGGTCGAGAAGGTCACCACCCTCCACGTCGGGCACGAGGCCGCCACCGAGGTCGACCACGGCACGCTGGAGCACCGTCACATCGGGCTCATCGGCGCCAGCGGCATGAGCCTGCACTCCTTCCTGGACGGGGTGGCGCTGGCCGCCGCCCTGACGGTCGGAGGCGGGCTGGGGCTGGTGATCGCCGCGGTGGTCATCGTCCACCGCTTCAGCGATGGGATCGCCATCGTCAGCTTCATGCTGGCCAGCCGCCAGATCGGGCACGAGATCTACCGCTGGGTGCTGGTGGTGGCCGTGGCACCGGTGCTCGGTGTGCTCGTCGGCCTGCTGATCCCCGTCCCGGAGGCGGTGCTGGGCGCCATGCTGGCCGTCTTTGCCGGGTTCTTCCTGTACATCGGCGCCGCCGAGCTGCTCCCGGAGGCCCACCGCAGCGAGCGGTCGCGGTGGATCGTGGTCGCCACCCTGGCCGGGGTGGCCGGCATCTACGCCTTCTCGATGTGGGCCGGGGCGGTGGGGGGCCACTGATGGGCGCTTCCCCGGCACGCCGTGCCTCGGTCGCCGAGCGGCTGCGGGCCGCCGGCGAGCGGGTGACCCCGCAGCGCCTGACCGTGGCCGCCGCCCTGGCCCGCGAGGGTCGGCAGCGGACCGCCGATGAGCTCTGGCGCGGGCTGCGCCGCACCGAGCCGGGCCTCGGCCGCGCCACGGTGTTCCGCACCCTGGAGACGCTGGTCGCCGCCGGCGTGGCCCGTCGCCTTGAGCTGGAGAACCACGTTTCCGGGTACGTGGCCTGCGAGCCGGAGCACCACCACCACCTGGCCTGCACCCGCTGCGGACGGGTGGAGGAGATCGGCGAGGGCTACGTGCGACCGGTGGCCGAGCGGGTGGCGGCGGACACCGGCTTCGTGATCGACGACGCGCGCCTGGACTTCTACGGCCGCTGCGCGCGCTGCGCCGCTGAGGATGCGGCCCGCGATCAGGTGGTTGCCGAGGCGGAGGCGGCCACCCGGGCGTCGCCGGAGCTGCGCGAGGCGGCCGACGCGCGCCGGTAGCCGTCGGGGTGGGCCAGCCTCCAGGACCAGGCATCGGCCAGCATCTGCTCCAGCTTGGAGTGCTGCGGCTGCCAGCCCAGCTCGCGGCGAGCGCGCCGCGAGCTGGCGACCAGCACCGGCGGGTCGCCCATCCGTCGCTTGACGACCCGGGCCGGGATGGCACGGCCGGTCACCTTGCGAGCGGCCTCGACCACCTCGCGCACGCTGAAGCCGGCCGCCGAGCCGAGGTTGTAGACCTCGAGTGACGGGTCGGCGTCGCCGGTGGCCTCCAGCGCCAGCAGGTGGGCGGCGGCCAGGTCGCGGACGTGGATGAAGTCGCGGATGCAGGTCCCGTCCGGGGTCGGGTAGTCCTGGCCGAAGATCTGGACGTGGGTCGCCTCGCCGGCGGCCACCCGCAGCACCAGCGGAATGAGGTGCGTCTCCGGATCATGGTCCTCGCCGTTGCGCTCGGTGGCCCCGGCCACGTTGAAGTAGCGCAGGCTGATGGCCCGGAAGCCATGCGCGGCGGCGAACCAGCGCATGGCGCCCTCGAAGGCCAGCTTGGTGGCGCCGTAGGGATTGATCGGCTCGGTGCGGTCGCCCTCGGCGATCGGCACCCGGCGCGGCTCGCCGTAGACCGCGGCGCTGGAGGAATAGACCAGCCGGGTGACGCCGGCGGCGCGCATGGCCTCCAGCATCGACACCCCGCCGGCCACGTTGTGGCGGTAGTAGAGCCCCGGGTCGCCCATCGACTCGCCGACGAGGGACTTGGCCGCGCAGTGCAGGACCGCCTCGATGCGGCGGTCGCGGAGGACGTTCTCCAGGTGGCTGCGGTCCTGGATCGAGCCGCGCACCAGCACGGCCGGCTCCACCACGGCGGCGGCGTGACCGGTGGACAGGTCGTCGTAGACGGTGACCTCGTGGCCGGCCTGGAGGAAGGCCTCGACGCTGGTGGAGCCGACGTACCCGGCACCGCCGACGACCAGGATCCGCAACGAACGCCTCCTTCCTGCGGCCCCTCAGCCGGCCCGCGCGCCAACCGCGCGCCGGCGCCCCTGCGGCCGGGGCTCGTCGCCCGAGGCCTCGATCGCCCCGCCCGCCGCCTCGTGCGCCGCCCTTGCCAGCTCGGGGGTCAGGGTGGTGGCGATCACGGCCGCCCCGGCGCCCGCCGCCGAGCGCAGGTCGGCCAGCGTGCGGAAGCGGCCGGCGGCCTTGACCTGCACCCGCGGGCCCACGCTGTCGCGCAGCAGCGCCGTGCGCTGGATGGTGCGACGCGCCGCGGCGTCGCCGGGCGAGGTGACCACGTAGTCGGCGCCGGCGCGCTCGGCGAGCAGGCAGGCGCGCCGCACCAGGTCGTCGCCCATCGGCTCCGCCTCCACCACCACGCCGGCCACCGCCAACGCGGAGTGGGCCATGTCGATCACCGCCAGCATGTCGTTGTAGACCACGTCCTCCTCGCCGGAGAGCAGCGCCCCGGCGTTCAGCACGAAGTCGATCTGGTTGGCGCCCTGCTCAAGGGCCTTGCTGGCCTCGAAGGCCTTGACCGCCAGGATCTGCGTCCCATGGGGATGGCCGACCAGGGTTCCCAGCCGCACCCGCGAGCGGCCGAGCGCCCGCTTGGCGGCCTTCACCAGCCAGGGGCTGACGGTGACCGCCGCGCACCCGTGCTCGATGGCCAGGCCCACCGCAGCGTCGACCTCGGCCAGGGACGCGTTGGGCCGCGTCAGGCGGTGCTCGAGGCGCGCGGCTCGGCGCCCGATGACGGTCATCGCGGGCGTTCGGGTCCTCCTTGTGGACGGGCTGGGAGCGCGGGCATGGGCTCCGGACGGCCGATTGTAACAGTGCCCCCGCCGGCGGCCGAAGCGACGCCTCAGGCTTCGCGGTGCGCCCCGGCACCGCGGGCCGAGCCCGGCTCGCGGAGGAGGTCGGCGGCCAGCTCCAGCAGCCGCTCGCGGCGGTTCAGGGAGGGGTCCTCCAGCACCGCCTCCAGCAGCCGGTCGAGGAGGCGGCCGACCACCGGTCCGGGCTGCACGCCCAGGGCCCTGACCAGGTCGTGGCCGTCCACCGCCAGCTGGCGCTGGTCGAGCGGATCGCCGGCCAGCACCCGATCCACCCGGGCGCGCAGCTCCTCCAGCCCGCCGGCCTCCGGCTCCTCCGCCCCGCTGGCGGCATTGTCCGCGGCGCGCAGCGCGAAGAGGTCCGCCAGCAGGTCGGCGCCCACGCGGCGCACGAAGCGGCGCACGGCGGCATCGGTCCAGTCGGGGGTGTAGTTGAACATGTGGTGGCGCACCAGCCTGCGGATCCAGCCGATGTCCGCGTTCGGCAGCCGCAGCCTCCGCAGCGCCTGCTCCGCAAGGCGCGCGCCCTGCAGCTCGTGACCGATGAAGTGGCCGTCAGCCAGGGTGGACGCCTTGCCCACGTCGTGGAGCAGGCCGGCCAGCCGCAGCCGAGCATCCCCGGCGGGGAGCGCGTCCACGGTGCGCAGCGAGTGGTCCAGGGCGTCCCCCGGGAGCCGCTTGGCCTGCGGGATCCCGCGCAGCGCGGCCAGCTCGGGGAGCAGGACGGCCAGCAGGCCGAGCTCCTCCATGAGGAGGAACGCCTTCGACGCCGTCGGGAAGGCCAGCATGCGCAGCAGCTCCTCGCGGACCCGCTCCCCGGAGAGGAGGGCGGCGTCCGGGGCGTGGTCGCGGATGGCGGCCTCGGTGGCCGGTTCCAGCGCCAGGTCGTAGCGAACCGCGAAGCGCACGGCGCGCACCAGGCGCAGGGCGTCCTCCGCCAGCCGCTGCCCGGGGTCCCCCACCGCGCGCAGCAGCCGCCGCTCGAGGTCGGCGGCACCGCCGTGCGGGTCAACCAGGCGCCCCTCGCCGGCGGCCAGGTCCACGGGGCGCCAGGCCATGGCGTTGATGGTGAAGTCCCGGCGCGCCAGGTCCTCCTCCAGGCTGGTGCCCCAGCGGACCGTGTCCGGGCGGCGGCGGTCGCGGTAGCCCTCCTCGACCCGGAAGGTGGTCACCTCCACGGGCGGGTCGCCGCGCACCGTCACCGTGCCGAACGGGTTCTGCCAGGTCGAGCCGGGGAAGGCGGCGGCCACCGCCTCCGGCGGCGCGGAGGTGGCGACGTCCCAGTCCTTGGGCTGCTCGCGGTGGACCAGGTCGCGCACGCAGCCGCCGACCAGGACGGCGTCGGCATCGGTCCCGGCCAGGCCGGCCAGGACGCGGGAGACCGCCTCCGGGAGGCCGATGCGCAGGAGGTCGCCGTCACGCATCGGTCCGGCTCGGGGCGCTCAGGACCCGTTGGCGGGCGTGGGCTCCAGGAACAGGTAGCTGCGCCAGGCGTCGTTGCGCTCGTCGGCCAGGTAGGAGCCGAACAGGTAGCGCACGTCCGCCCGCGGGGCGCGCGGCTCGCGGAGAAGGCTCATTCGCGCCTCGGCCAGCGTCTTGCTCCCCTTGCGGTGGTTGCAGGTGCGGCAGGCGGCAACCAGGTTCTCCCACTCGTGGCGGCCGCCACGGTGCTTGGGCACCACGTGGTCGATGGTCAGGTCTCGGCTCACCGTGCCGCAGTACTGGCAGGTGTTGCGGTCGCGGGCGAAGACCTCGCGGCGCGACAGCTTCACCCGCGGGCGCGGACGCTTGACGTGGTACTGCAGGCGAATGACCGATGGCGCCGGGATGGCCCTGGTCGGCGTGTGGATGACCTGGTGGTTGCGCTCGAGGAGCTCGGCCTTGGCGGCACCGAGCAGGCGGAAGGCGCGCCTGATGTCGCAGACGTTGAGCGGCTCGTAGTTCTGGTTCAGGACGAGTACCGGAGCATTGATCATGGTCAGGCGCCTTTCCTGGCGCCGATCATACCAACCAACGGCCGGTCGCTCCCTGACCGGGCCTCTGGAATGGCACGCCCACGAGGCCGCAGTAGAATTGCGGCGCAGGCGGCGCGCGACCGCCATCGGTCCATGCAGGAAGCACGAATGACGACCATCGAACGATCGACCTGGGCCACCAAGGTGGGCCTGGCTCGCATGCTAGCCGGCGGCGTGATCATGGACGTGGTCACCGCCGACCACGCGAGGATCGCCGAGGAGGCCGGGGCCGTGGCGGTGATGGCCCTGGAGCGCGTCCCGAGTGACATCCGCAAGTACGGCGGCGTGGCGCGCATGAGCGACCCGAAGCTCATCGAGGAGATCAAGAACGCGGTCAGCATCCCGGTCATGGCCAAGTGCCGGATCGGGCACTTCGCCGAGGCGCAGATCCTCCAGCAGCTGGAGGTGGACTTCATCGACGAGTCGGAGGTGCTGACCCCGGCCGACGAGGAGCACCACATCGACAAGCACCAGTTCAAGGTGCCGTTCGTGTGCGGCTGCCGGGACCTGGGCGAGGCTTTGCGGCGGATCGGCGAGGGCGCGGCCATGATCCGCACCAAGGGCGAGGCGGGCACCGGCAATATCGTGGAGGCGGTGCGCCACATGCGCGCCGTGCAGGCCGGCATCCGGCGTCTGCAGTCCCTGCGCGAGGACGAGCTGTTCGCGGCCGCCAAGGAGCTGCAGGCCCCGCTGGACCTGGTGAAGGAGACCGCGCGGCTGGGTGAGCTGCCGGTCCCGAACTTCTCCGCCGGCGGCGTGGCCACCCCCGCGGACGCCAGCCTCATGCGCCAGCTCGGCGCCCAGGCAGTGTTCGTGGGATCGGGGATCTTCAAGAGCGAGAACCCCGAGCGCGTGGCGCGCGCGATCGTGATGGCAACCACCCACTACGACAACCCGGAGATCCTGGCCGAGGTCAGCGCCGGGCTCGGCGAGCCGATGCGCGGGCTGGACCTGGGCGAGATCCCGGCCGAGGAGCGGCTGGCCGTCCGCGGTTGGTAGCCGAGCCACAGGCAGGTCGTCGACCCATGGCGCAGCCGGCGCCGTCCGCGCCACCCGAGACAGGCCGCAGCCCGCAGGGCGTCACCGCGCCCGGTGGCCGGCGGCGGGTCGGCGTGCTCGCCCTGCAGGGCGCCGTCCGCGAGCACATGGAGGCGCTGCGCGAGATCGGCGCCGAGCCGGTCGCGGTCCGGCTGCCGGAGGACCTGGACGGCCTGCATGCCCTGGTGCTGCCCGGCGGCGAGTCGACCACCATGCGGCGGCTCATCGAGCGCTACGGGCTGCGCGAGCCGATCCTGGCCATGGCCCGCCGCGGCGCCCCGATGCTGGGCACCTGCGCGGGCATGATCCTGCTGGCCCGGCGGCTGACCAGCGGCGAGGAGCCGGTGCTGGGCCTGCTGGACGTGGCCGTCGAGCGCAACGCCTACGGGCGCCAGCTGGACTCCTTCGAGGCCGACCTCGAGGTGGCGGAGCTGGGCCCCGAGCCGCTGCGCGGCGTCTTCATCCGGGCGCCGGTTGTCGTCGACGTGGGTCCCGAGGTCCAGGTGCTGGCCCGCGACCCGGAGGGCCGGCCGATCGCCGTGCGCCAGGGCAGCGTGCTGGCCACCGCCTTCCACCCCGAGCTGACGGCGGACCGCCGCCTGCACCGGCTGCTGCTGGCGCTGGTAGAGGGGTGACGGCCGACGGCGGGGGCGGCGCCATCCGGCCGGCGCGCCTGACCGACCGGGCGGCCCTGATCGAGCTGTCGAAGCGCGTCCACCTCAGCCCCGATTCGTACCGCCGCTCGCTGGGGGTGCCGGCCCCGTCGGCGACGCTGCCACGCATCAGCCTGTCGACCTTCATCCCGTCCTGGCTGCCGCTGCGCCACCCATCGGTCCACCTGGTGGCCGAGCAGGATGGCGAGCTGGTCGGCTCCTGCCGGGCCGTGGAGGAGCCGGGGCGCGACGACTGGGTGATCATCGAGCTCGACGCGGCCGAGGGACCGATGTCCGGCGAGGTGCGCTACGCGCTGCTGCGGGCCCTGATCGAGGAGGCCCAGCGCCGCGACGTGGCCCGCTTCCACGCCGCCTGCTCCGACGCGCGCGAGAACCTGGAGCTGTTCGGCCAGCTGAGCTTCATGGCCTACGCCCAGGAGGAGATCCTCTACCGGCCGCCGGAGGTGCTGCGCGGTCCCGGCTCGTGGCTGCGGCGCCTGCTGCGCCGCGACGGCGACCGGCGCGTGGCGGACCGCACGGCCCCCGAGGGGCGAACGGTGGACCTGCAGCCGGCCGGGGCGCCCGACGCCTGGCACCTGTTCGACCTGTGGACCCACGCCACGCCACCGGCCATCGCCCGCATCGAGGGCTACCAGGCCAGCGACTGGGAGGACGTGGCCAACGAGGGGGTGGTGCCGCGCAGCGCGCTCAACCCGCTGCTCCACTTCTCGGGCGTCGACGCCTGGCTGCTGCCCCACGAGCAGCGGGCCGGGGGCTTCGCCCAGCACGGTGGCTGCCGCGAGGGTCCGCACTACCTGCGCTTCCTCATCCGCGAGGGGACGGACGGGGCATCGTTCTTGCGCGCGGTCCTGGCTGCGATGGGTCCGGACGCGGTGGGTGCAGGAATCCTCTCGCCGGTGCGAACATACGAGACGGCAGGACTGCGCGCGGCAGCCGCCGTCGGCTTCGAGCCGATCGGACGGGTGACGCTGCTCGTCCGCGAGGTGCGCGCGGTGGTCCGCCAGCCGGCCATGGTGCCGGCGATCTGAGATGGCGATGGAGGCCGAGCATCACGACGTGAGCCGTTTGGAGACGACGGACGACCTGGACGCGCTGATGGCAGCGCTGCCGCCCGAGATCGTGGAGCGGCTGCGCGGCGTTGCCAACCGCTCCGACCTGCTCGAGGTGGTGATGGACCTCGGCCGCCGGCCGGAGGCGCGCTTCACGCACGGCGAGGAGGTGCTGCTGGACCGCGAGGTCACCGAGGCGGACATCGCCCACGTCATCGAGCACATCGGCGCCTTCGGCGACGACAACCGGGCGGGCATCGAGCGCACCCTGCATCGGATCAGCGCCATCCGCAACCGGGGCGGCAAGGTGGTGGGGCTGACCTGCCGCATCGGCCGGGCCGTGTTCGGCACCATCGACATCATCCGCGACATCGTGGAGTCCGGGCGCTCGATCCTGATCCTGGGGCGGCCGGGCGTGGGCAAGACCACCATGCTGCGCGAGGTGGCGCGCGTGCTGGCCGATGACCTCGGCAAGCGGGTGATCGTGGTGGACACCTCGAACGAGATCGCCGGCGACGGCGACATCCCGCACCCGGGCATCGGGGACGCGCGGCGCATGCAGGTCCGCACCCCGACCGACCAGCACTCGGTGATGATCGAGGCGGTGGAGAACCACATGCCCGAGGTCATCATCATCGACGAGATCGGCACCGAGCTGGAGGCCGCCGCGGCCCGCACCATTGCCGAGCGGGGCGTCCAGCTGGTGGGCACCGCCCACGGCAACACCCTGGACAACCTGATGCTCAACCCGACCCTCTCCGATCTGGTGGGCGGCATCCAGACCGTGACCCTGGGCGACGAGGAGGCCCGCCGGCGCGGCACGCAGAAGACGGTGCTGGAACGCAAGGCGCCGCCCACCTTCGACGTGGTGGTCGAGATCGTGGAGCGCGACAACGTCATCGTCCACCGCAACGTGGCCGAGACGGTGGACGCCATCCTGCGCGGCCACATGGTCCCGCCCGAGGCCCGCTGGCGGGACGAGAACGGCGAGCTGCGGGCCGCCACCAAGTACGACTACCGCATCAGCGAGACGGCGGCCGGCAACCCGGCCTTCGCCCCGCTGGAGCCGACCGGCGGCTTCGGGGCGTATTCGGGCCGCCAGCGCGGGGCGATGCTGTCGGCCACCGGCCTCCGGCCGCTGCCGGGGCGGGGCGCTGGCGGCGGGCGAAACCGGACGCTGCCCGGCGAGCGCAACCGGACGCTGCCCGACGAGCGCCTGACCGGCGACCGCTATGAGCCGGCCGAGACGTCAGACCCGCGCCGGCTGATGGAGCAGGCCCTGCGCGACGCGGAGGCCGCCGGTCCCGGCCGGGAGCCGGGCCGCGAGCCGTCCGAGGAGGAGCTGCTCGACCGCCCCATCGGCGCGACGCGCCCGGCCTCGGCCGCGGCGCGGAGCCATCGGCCCCTGAGCCTGTTCGCCTTCGGGGTCAGCCGCAAGCGCCTGGAGCAGGCGGTGCGCGAGATGGGCGTGCCGGTCACCGCGGCCCGCGAGCTGGACGAGGCCGATGCGGTGGTCACCCTGCGCAACTACTACCGGCGCAAGCCCTCCGCGCTGCGCGAGGCGGAGTCCAACGGGATCCCCATCTACGTGCTGAAGACGAACACCATGCAGCAGATGGAGAGCCTGCTGGCCAGCCTGTTCGACCTGGAGACCGATCCCTCCGAGGCCGCGCTGCGCGAGACGGCGGAGGCCATCGGGCTGGTGCAGGCCTCCGGGCGGCCGGTGGAGCTCATGCCGCAGAACGCCTACATCCGCCGCCTGCAGCACCAGATGGCGGAGCGCCACAACCTCATGTCGCGATCCCGTGGGACCGAGCCGAACCGCCGCGTGGAGCTCCTTCCCGACGAGGGTCGCGCCTGGCGCTGACGCCGCGCCGGATGACGGGTCGATCGGTGGGCCGATGACGGCCGCCCTTCCATGACCGCGGCGGGGCCCCGCGGCGGGCGGTTCATCACCCTGGAGGGATCGGAGGGCAGCGGCAAGACGACCGCCGCCCGCCACCTGGCGGACTGGCTGCGCTCGCGGGGCGAGCGGGTGGTGCTGACCTTTGAGCCCGGCGGCACACCGCTGGGCGAGGAGGTGCGCCGACTGCTCCTGCACCAGCGCGACCTGTCCGACGACCTGGACCCGCGCGCCGACGCGCTGCTCTACGCCGCCGCCCGCGCCCAGCACACCGCCCGCGTCATCCTCCCCGCTTTGGAGCGCGGCGAGCACGTGGTCTGCGCCCGCTACCTCGACTCGTCGATGGCCTACCAGGGCGCCGGCTACGGCAATGACCCCGGCGAGCTGCGCCGCCTGCAGCGCTTCGCCACCTACGACACGCTGCCGGACCTGACGATCCTGCTGGACGTCCCGGTGGAGGTGGGCCTGGGTCGCAAGCGGCGGGCCCGGTGGAACCGCTTCGAGGACACGCTCTCGGTCGAGTTCTTCGAGAAGGTGCGGCGCGCCTACCTGGACCTGGCGGCCGCCGAGCCGGAGCGCTTCCGCGTGGTGGACGCCTCCGGGAGCGTGGAGGAGACGGACGCGCAGGTGCGGGCCGCGGTGGAGCCGCTGATGCGTGGCTCGTCCACGCCGGACGTCGTCAGCGGCTCACCTGGCGAGCCGTAGGTCACCGAGAGGGCCGCCATTGCATTCACCGCCTCGCCTGGCGAGCTGGTGACGACGATTGGGCAGCGAATACACTGCTGCGGTCCGGCGAGTGCAACGTCGGGAGAACACGGAGGAGGAGGCGTGGAACGACCCACTGGCATCACCATCCTGGCCGTGCTGGCCGCCATCGGTGGCGTGCTCGGCCTGTTCGCAGCCCTGGCGCTCCTGGGCATCGGTGCAACCGCCGCGCCGTCGGGCGCCGGCGGGCTGGTCTTGGTGGTGGGCCTGATCGCCCTGGCCTACGCCCTGTTGAGCCTGGCCCTGGCCTATGGCTTCTGGACGCTGCAGCCCTGGGCGTGGCCGCTGGGGATCGGGGTCCAGGTGCTCGGCATCCTGCAGGCGCTGGGACGGTTTGCGAACGACCAGTCGAACATCGTCGCGCTGGCCATCAACCTGGCCATCGCCGGGTTCATCCTGTGGTACCTGTTCCAGCCCCACGTCAAGGCTGCGTTCGGGCGAACCTGAGGATGGACGCGGGCTCCCGCGCTTGACGCGAGGGGCTGCGACCGGGTCGCGCGGTCGGGGACGGGTGGCCCCCGGGCAGTCCCCTGCGGCATACTACGGCCCACCTCTCGACCGCCCCCCGGAAGCTGAGGACCCGCCCGGACATGAAGCTCGTCACCGCGATCGTGCACAACGAGGACGCAGCGAACCTCGTCGACGCCCTCCTGGAGCGCGAGTTCCGCGCGACGCGCCTGCACTCCTCGGGAGGGTTCCTGAAACAGGGCAACGCCACCATCCTGGTCGGGGTGGAGGACGACCAGGTGGACACCGTGCTCGAGATCGTGTCGGCCAACTGCCACTCGCGGAAGCAGTTCGTGAACCCGATGCCGCCGATCATGGAGCCCGGCGAGTTCTACATGCCCTACCCGGTCGAGGTGGAGGTCGGCGGGGCCACGGTGTTCGTGCTCCCCGTCGAGCGCTTCGAGCGCCTGTAGCGGGGCACTCGCCGCCGATCCATGACCCGATCGGCGCGCTGGTGGGAGGCCCTGGCGGGCCCGGCGCCCGACGTCGTCGCCTGCTGGCTGGCGCTCGACCAGGGGCCGATCTTCTTCCGGCGCGAGGTCCGTCGACGGTCCGGACCGGGCACCGCCATGACGGTGCTGGCCCAGCAGGAGGCGGTCGCCGACGCGCTGGCCGATGCCCTGCACGCCTGCACCGATGAGATGCTCCGCGCGCCGGGTGGCGAGGAGGACTGGAACGTGGCCCAGGCCTTCGCCCACACCACCGCAGCCCGCCGCTGGCTGGCGCGCGCCGCCGCCCTGGCCGCGTCCGGAGCGTGGCCCGAGCCGGCGCCGGTGGTCAGGCCGGGGGTGCCCGGCCCGGCCGATGCCACGCGGGAGCAGCTGCTCACCTACCTGGACAAGTCGCGCCGCTCGATGGCCGAGTCCGCGGCCGCCATCGCCGGCCACGAGGCTGATCCCTGCCCGCTCGATCACCCGCTGGTCGGCCGCCTGCGCTGCGGGGAGTGGCTGCTCTTCGCCGGCGTCCACGACCTGATGCACCTCGAGCAGCTGCACCGGCTGATCGGGGATGGGTGAGACCGCGCCCCGGCCGCGACCAGCTGGCCGGCGCGGGGAGCGGCCGGCGCCGCTGGTCGGGATCGTCGACCTCACCACGCTGCCACAGCCGCCGTTCGGCTCCTACGCGGCCGTGGCCCGCAGCGGGAAGGAGCTGCTGGCCGCCGAGCTGTCGCGCCGCCTTGGCGCCCAGGGAGCGGGCGTCCTCCGGCTGACGCCGACCGCCGACGAGGCCGGGTTCCACTGGGGCCGATGGTTCGCCGCGGCCGCCGCGCAGGCGCTGTCCGGAGCGGGCGTGGACGCCATCGGCTACGCCGGCGCCGGGTCACTGGCCCTGCTGGACGACGCCGGGCTGGACGAGCTGCTCTCACCGGTCCCCGGCGAGGTGGTGGCCAACAACCGCTTCAGCGCCGATGCCTTCGTGGTGGCCGGCGACCTGGACGCCGCGCTGCGTGCGCTGGAGACGGCCGATACGGACAACGTCGCGGTCCGACGCCTGGAGGAGGCCGGCTTCCGCTCCCGCGACCTGCGCGCGATGCCCTGGTCACGCTTCGACGTCGACACGCCCCAGGACCTGGCCCTGCTGCGCCTGGCCGAGCGGCTCCCCGCGACGCGCGCGCTGGAGCCGGCCGTGGCCGGCTTCCTGGAGATGGCCACCCTGCCCGGCGGGCGGCGCCTGGAGCTGCCGCACCTGGCGGAGATCGGCGGCGTGGTCCGCGACCGACACGCCGAGCTGGTGGCCTGCGGCCGGTTGCCGGCCCAGACGCTGGCCTACCTGGAGACCGAGACCGCCTGCCGGGTGCGGGCCTTCGTCGAGGAGCGCGGCATGCGCTCCGCGCGGGACGGCGTGCCGCGCTCGCTCATGGCCGACTGGGCCCGGCACCGCGGCCCGCGCGACCTGGTGAACGAGCTCGCCTCGCTGGGTGACGCGGTGATCCTGGACAGCCGGGTGGTGATGGCCGCGCTGGCCGGATCGTCCGACGCCGCGGCCTGGCCGCCGGAGGAGGACCGATTCGCATCGGACTTCGGCGACGCCGCGCGGGTGGCGACGCCGTGGCTGGCGGAGCTGACCGCGGCCGCCGGGGAGGCATCGGTCCCGGTGCTGATGGGGGGACATGCGCTGCTCAGCGACGGTTTGCGCATCCTGGTCGAGGCCGCCTGGCTGGGGCGGTGACGCTGGGGGGTGCGTGCCTCGAGCAGGACCCGCTCGGGGACCCGTCGTCGTTGCCGAGCTCGACCGGCCACGCCAGCGGCCGACGATCAGCAGAGGCCCTGCTAGACTGGTCGGTGAGCGGCGAACGGGGTCCAACGGGACACCGTACGCCGAGGAAACGGACACCAACAACGACCATCGCCAGGCGCGCGGAAGCGGACGGCCCGCGAAGGCCACGACTCCGCGACGCGGAAGGAAGCAGGACAGCGAACGGCAGCGGAAGATCGGCACGGCGCGCCCGGGTGATCCCCGCTGCCAGGCTGCTGCGGAGCTGACGGAGCTGACATGGATCAGACCGGCTTGATCTACGTCCTCGGGTTCGGGTTCGCTGCCACGACGTTCGTCTTCGGCACGATCCTGTTCTCGTGGCTGATCACCCATCGGCGCCGACGTCCGCAGAAGGGCCTGCCGTACGAGAGTGGCATCGACACCATCGGCGACACCTGGTCCCGATTCGGGCTGGCCTTCTACCTCTACGCGCTGCTGTTCGTGGCCTTCGACGTGGAGATCATCTTCGTCTACCTGTGGGCCATCACCGTGCGCGCGGTGGAGCTGCCGGGAATCATCGCCATTGGCGTGTTCCTTGCGATCCTGATGTTCGGTGAGCTCTACGCCTGGCGGAAGGGAGACCTGCGATGGCACTAGACGAGCGAGAGGCCGGACGCGCAGCGGCGACCGACCAGGGCCCCGGCACCGATGGCAACGGCGGCGGCAACGGCAAGCCGCCGGTGATCATCATCCCGGACCAGGCGGCAGACGACGAGCTGCTGCGCCAGTTCGGCATGGAGGAGCACCCCAAGGGCGGGTTCCACGGCCTGCTGGAGGTGATCCCCACCAAGGCGGACTACGTGCTCGACCTGATCCGGGCCAACTCGCTGTGGCCGCTGCTGTCGGGCCTGTCGTGCTGCGCCATCGAGATGATGAGCACCGCCACGTCCAAGAACGACGTGGACCGTTTCGGCATGTTCCCCTTCCGCGCCAGCCCGCGGCAGGCGGACGTGCTGATCGTGGCCGGCACGCTGACCACCAAGATGGCCGGCCCGCTGGTCCGCCTCTGGGAGCAGATGCCCGAGCCGAAGTGGTGCGTGGCCATGGGCACCTGCACCACCTCGGGCGGCCGCTTCAAGCGCAGCTACAGCGTGGTGCAGGGCGTGGATCGGGTGATGCCGGTGGACGTCTACGTGCCGGGCTGCCCGCCTCGCCCCGAGGGCCTCATCTACGGCCTGCTGAAGCTGCGTGAGCTGGTGCTGCAGCGCCGCGGCCAGTGGCCGACCTACGTCGACCGCGGCCCGCAGCGCGTGGCCTGGGAAGGAGACGTCCGCTGACCGCACCGGCCGCGGCGGGAGCGCTGATCCGGGCGCTGACCGACCGCTTCCCCGAGCTGGCCTCCACGCTCTGGACCGATGAGGACACCGTGGAGGTGACCATCGACGGTGCCCGCAACGTCGAGGTGCTGCGCACCCTGCGCGACGACCCCGAGCTGAAGTTCTGGTGGCTGGGCGATGCCGCCGCCGTGGACTACGGCCCGGGCGGGCAGGACCCGCACTTCGAGGTGGTCTACCACCTGTACTCGGACCTGCACCCGGCCTGGGTGCGCGTGCGCGCGCGCGTGGACCGGGCCAACCCCCACATCCCGACCATCACCGGGCTGTGGGAGGGGGCCATGTTCCACGAGCGCGAGATGTACGACATGATGGGCATCATCTTCGACGGCAACCGGGACCTGCGGCGCATCTACATGTCGCCCGACTACCGGAGCTTCCCGCAGCGCAAGGACTTCGTCCTGCCCGATGACGCCGCCGACTCCCCGGCCGCCGGCGTGGTGCCGCTGGAACGGCCGGAGACGTGGGACCTGTCCCGCTTCCGCTCCCAGCTGAGCGATTCGACCGCGCCCACCTACCCGCCGACCGCCGAGCGCACCGGCACGGAGCCCGAGGCGGAGGGCGGCGAGACCCTCGCCGACAAGAGCCGACCGCGATGACCAGGGCCGATCCCGAGACCCGCATCCCCGATCCCATCGACCTCGACCGCGCTGAGGAGCAGCGGCTGGCGGCCGCGCTCGGCGGCGTGCGCCCGGGAGGCGACGGCGAGGGCGCTCCCGTCGCCGGCCCGGCCGGCGACGGGCGCCGCCCGGAGTACGCCGGCTTCGAGATCGTGGGCCTCCCCGACCGCCCGCCGCAGACCGAGCGGGAGCGGCAGATGTACACCCTCGAGGAAGGGGAGATGCTGCTCAACATGGGGCCGCAGCACCCCTCCACCCACGGCGTCATGCGGCTGGTGGTCAAGATCCGCGGTGAGGTGGTGACCGACCTCGACGTGGTGCTCGGTTACCTGCACCGCGGCATCGAGAAGCTCTGCGAGAACGCAACCTACACCACGGTCCTGACCTACGTCGACCCCATGGACTACATGTCGGCCATGCACAACGAGCATGCGCCGGCGATCGCCTTCGAGAAGCTGTACGGCATCCGGGCGCCGAAGCGGGCCGAGTACATCCGGGCCCTGGTGGTGGAGCTGAACCGGGTCTTCAGCCACGGCCTGATGATGGGCTTCCTGGCCCTGGACATGGGCGGCCTGACCCCGATCCTGTACGCCTTCATCAACCGCGACGAGACGGTCGACCTGCTGGCCTCGATCAGCGGCCAGCGCATGCTGTTCAACTTCTTCCGGGTCGGCGGCGTGAACTGGGACGTCAACGACGAGTTCATCAACCGCCTCTCCCGGTGGCGAACGAACGTGGGCCGCGCCATCCGCGACAACGAGGCGCTGATCACCGAGAACGAGATCTTCGTTGCCCGCACCAAGGGCATGGGCGTGCTCTCGCCCGAGCGGGCCATCGCACTGGGCGTGTCGGGCCCCAACCTGCGTGCCTCGGGCGTGCCGTTCGACGTGCGCAAGGCGCACCCCTACTCGATCTACAACGAGCTCGAGTTCGAGGTGATCACCCGGCAGGAGGGCGACGTCTACGCCCGCTACCTGCAGCGCATCGACGAGATCAAGCAGAGCCTGCACCTCATCGACCAGATCGTGGACAGGATGCCGCACGGCCCGGTGCAGGCCCAGGTGCCGGGCATCATCCGTCCGCGGCCGGGCCGCGCCTTCGCTGCCGTGGAGTCGCCGCGCGGCTTCTACAGCGTGTACGCCATCAGCGACGGCGGGCCGACCCCCTATCGGTTCCGGATGCGTGACCCGTCGTTCATCACCCTGCAGGTGATGCCGGTGCTCATGCCGGGCCACCTGATCGCCGATACCATGGCGATCATGGCCAGCCTGGACCCGATCATGGGCGGCGTGGACAAGTAGGGGCCGCGCAGATGGACGTCGGCGAGATCCTCCTGGGCGTCGGCCGCTTCGTGCTGGCCACCACCCTGCTCCTGCTGCTCACGGTCCCCACCGCGTTCATCGTCATCCAGATGGAGCTGAAGATCATCGCCCAGATGCAGCTGCGCTTCGGCCCGAACCGGGTCGGGCCGTGGGGCATCTTCCAGAGCACCATCCACGGCTTCAAGGTGCTGGCCAAGGAGGATCACACCCCGGACCAGGCCGACCGGCCCACCTTCACCATGGCCCCCTGGATGGTGTTCATGGCCGCGGCCATGAGCATGCTGGTCATCCCCTGGGGGCCGGGCCTGGTGGCCGTCGAGTCGAGCATCAGCGTCATCTACTTCTTCGCGGTGCTGGGCCTCTCGGTGGTGGGCCTGCTGGTGGCCGGCTGGGCCAGCTACAACAAGTACTCGCTGCTGGGCGGCCTGCGCAGCGCGGCCCAGATGGTCTCCTACGAGATCCCGCTGACCCTCTCGGTGGTGGGGCTGGTGGTGCTCACCGGCAGCCTCTCCTTCACCGAGATGATCGAGTGGCAGCGGCTCAACGGCTGGGGCATCGTCTGGCAGTGGTGGGCCTTCCCCATCTTCTTCATCGCGGCCACCGCCGAGGTCAACCGCACGCCGTTCGACATGGTGGAGGCCGACTCCGAGATCGTGGCCGGCTTCGCCACCGAGTACTCGGGCATGCGCTTCGGCTTCTTCTTCTTCGCCGAGTACGTGGCGCTCTTCATCATGAGCGCGGTGATGGTGACCCTCTTCTTCGGGGGCTACCTGCTGCCCTTCGTGGAGCTGCCGTCCGGATTCCTGGGCACCGTCATCGGCCTCCTGGTCTTCTTCGCCAAGACCTACTTCTTCGTGTTCGTGGCGATCTGGATGCGCACCACCCTGCCGCGCGTCCGGGTCGACCAGCTGATGGGCATGGCCTGGAAGTGGCTGCTGCCGCTGGCGCTGGTCAACCTGTTCGTCACGGCCGCCGTCGTCTACATCTTCAACCTGCAGCCGGTGGGAGGCGCGTAGGAACCGATGGCAATCCCGGGCGCCGGCATCGCGCAGGGCATGTGGACCACCCTGCGCAACTTCTTCCAGCCCAAGGTCACCCGGCAGTACCCCGACGAGCGTCCGCAGATGCCCGAGCGCTGGCGGGGCCGCCTGGACCTGATCTACGACCCGTTCGGCGAGCACAAGTGCGAGGTCTGCTTCCAGTGCGCGCAGGTCTGCCCGGTCGAGGCCATCGACATGAGCGGCTTCGACTCGCAGGGCAACCGCATCCGCTACGGCATGCCGGAGATCTACGACGAGCGGCGTGATCCCAACGCCTACCGCCGCGCCGGCCTTCCCGCTCGGCCGATGCGAAACCCGGCGCGCTGGCAGGGCGAGGTCGACGAGGCCTGGGTGGCCGAGGTGGTCGACGGCTTCAGAGCGCGCCCCGAGGCGCTGGTCGCCATCTTCGGCGCCGTCCAGGAGCGCTACGGCTACCTGCCCGAGCCGGCGTTGCGCCTGATCAGCAGCCGGATGACCATCCACTGGGCGCAGGTCTTCGGCGCCGCCGGCCTGGGCGGCTTCCGCCTGCTGCCGGCCGAGGGCCACCTGGTCACCGTCTGCGTCTGCCCGGCCTGCCACTTCTCCGGCGGCCGCGAGCTGCTGCGGGCGGTGACCGAGGAGCTGGGCATCCAGCCCGGCGAGACGACCGACGACGGCGCCTTCACCCTGGAGACCAGCCCGGACGTCGGCGCCGGGGCGCTGGCGCCGGCCATCCGCATCGACACCCTGGTCTACGGGCCGGTCACGCCGGAGCAGGCGCGCCACCTGCTCGAGCAGCGCCGCGCCGCCACCGCCGAGCGCGCCACCGCCGGCGCGGGAGCCAGCTGAGCCGATGCCGACCAGCGAGCAGCCGGGGCGCAACGCCCGCCTCTCCCCGCAGATCCGCATCCTGCCCCGCGGCGAGCGTCGCCTGCTGGCCCACGTCGAGGAGCTCGACCCGGACAGCCTGGCCTCGTACCGCGAGCACGGGGGCTACGCTGGCCTGGAGCGCGCGGTCCAGCACCTCGGCCCGGAGGGCGTGATCGCCGAGATCGCCGAGGCCCGCCTCCGCGGGCGCGGCGGCGCCGGCTACCCGACCGCCGACAAGTGGCGGGCGGCGCGGGCCGCGGAGAGCAGCCGCAAGATCGTGGTCGCCAATCTGATGGGCGCCGACCCCACCGCGCTGGGTGACCGGGCGCTGGCCGAGGCCAACCCGCACCTCATCCTGGAGGGGCTGCTGATCGCGGCCTTCGCCACCGGTGCGTCGGAGGGCATCGTGGCCGTTCGGCGCGACTGGTCGCTGGTCATCGAGCGCATGAGAGCGGCCGTCGCCGAGGCCGAGGCCCATCACCTGGCCGGCTACCTGGTCATGGGCACCGACTTCTCCTGCACGGTCAGTGTCTGGGAGGGCTCCGGGGCGCTGGTGGCCGGCGAGGAGTCCGCCCTGCTGGCGGCGCTGGCCGGCGACCGCGGGATGCCCGTCATCCGTCCCCCCTACCCGACCGAGGTCGGGCTGTGGGGCGTGCCCACCACGGTGCAGAACGCCGGCACCCTGGCCCACGCGGCGTGGATCGTGGCCCACTCGGCCGAGGCCTACGCCACGGTCGGCACCCAGGACGCGCCGGGCACGCGCATGGTGACCGTCTACGGCCGGGTGAGCGAGCCGGGCGTGGTCGAGGTTGCCCTCGGGACGCCGCTGAGCGACATCATCAGCCTGGCCGGCGGGCCGGTGGGGGTGACCAAGGCGGTCGTGGTCGGCGGGCCGGGCGGCGGCATCCTGTCGGCCGGCGAGCTGTCCACGCCCTACGAGTACGAGCCGCTGCGCGACCTGGGCGCGGACATGGGCCTGGGCTCGATGCTGGTCCTGGACACCAGCACCTGCATGGTGGCCACCGCCCGCTTCTTCCTCGACTGGTCGAGCCGCGAGGCCTGCGGCAAGGCGGTGCCGTGCCGCATCGGCACCAAGCGCCTGGTGGAGGCGGTCGACCGGGTGCTGGCCGCCACCCCGCGGCCGAACGACTTCGTGATGATGCGCGACCTGTCGCGCAAGATGCGTGACACGGCGCTCTGCCACCTGGAGGCACGCGCCCCGAACCCGCTCCTCACCGCCATGGATCGCTTCCCCGACGAGTTCCGGGCGCACGCCGAGCGTGGCGTCTGCCTGGCCGGGGCCTGCGACACCCAACCGGTCCCGCCCCTGGCCGAGCCGCTGCCCGGCCTGGAGCCGGCGACGCCCTGACCATCCCGACGCGCTAGCATTGAAGGACCGATGAGCTTCGCGACCAACGGCAACGGCACCGGCAACGGCAAGGGCGCCTTCCGCCCGGAGGACTACGCGCCCGCCTGGCCGATGGTGCCGGGCACCCGCAAGATCACGGTCACCATCAACGGCGAGCAGGTGGAGGCCGAGGAGGGCCAGACCATCCTGCAGGCCTGCCGGGTGCTGGGCATCGACATCCCAACCCTGTGCTACGAGCCGAAGCTGGCGCCCTACGGCGCCTGCCGCATCTGCGTGGTGGAGGTCGAGGGCCGCGAGGACACGCCCATCTCCTGCGGCACCAGGATCCAGGAGGGGATGGTCATCACCACCCACTCCGAGCGGCTCATCGAGAACCGCCGCATGGTGCTGGAGCTGATCTTCAGCGACCACGACGCCTACTGCCTGCCGCCCTGCCAGTTCAAGTGCCCCACCCGGGTCGACATCCCCGGCTACCTGAAGCAGAACTCGCTGGGTAACTGGGAGGAGGCGACGCGCATCCTGAAGCGCTCGCTCCCCTTCCCGGCCATCCTGGGCCGCGTCTGCCCGGCGCCGTGCGAGACCCACTGCCGGCGCGAGGAGGTGGACACCGCCATCGCCATCCGCGACTCGCACCGCTACTGCGCGGACCGCGTCCTGGAGGTGGACGCCCCGGCCCCCATCCCGTGGCCGAAGGACCCGGACACCGGGCGGCGGGTGGCGATCATCGGGGCCGGGCCGGCCGGCCTGTCGGCGGCGTACTACCTCCAGCTGCGCGGCCATCACTGCGACGTCTACGAGGCCGAGCCGGAGCAGGGCGGCATGCTGCGCTACGGCATCCCCGAGTACCGGCTGCCCAAGAAGTGGATGGACCGCGAGCTGAACCACGTCTGGGAGCTGGGCGCCACACTCAAGCCGAACATGCGGCTCGGCCGCGACTTCCACATCGCGGACCTGCTGGAGCAGGGCTACGACGCCATCTACATCGGCATCGGCTGCTACAGGCCCAACGAGCTGGGCATCCCCGGCGAGGACGCCGATGGCGTGGTGAACGCCCTGGAAAACCTCTACAACTCGACCCGCGGCCTGCCGATCCCGGCCCTGCGCGGGGCGCGGGTGGTGGTCATCGGCGGCGGCTTCACCTCCATCGACTGCACGCGCACCAGCGTTCGCCAGGGCGCAGCCGAGGTGACCCTGGTCTACCGCCGCGACCTCAAGGACATGCCCGCCCAGGACGAGGTGCACGAGGCCATCGAGGAGGGGGCGCGGGTGATCTTCCAGGCCGCGCCGGTCCGCATCCTGACCGACGAGCGCAACCGAGTGACCGGGGTCGAGTTCCAGCGCATGCGCCTCGGCGAGCCCGACGAGAAGGGCCGTCGTCGCCCGGAGCCGATGCCCGGCACCGAGTTCGTGATCGAGTGCGACACCGTCTTCGGCGCCATCGGCCAGGGACCTGACCTGTCCTGGCTGGAGTCCGAGCCGGAGGAGATCCGGGCCCAGCTGGAGGTCAGCCGCCGCGGCACGCTGGTTGCCGAGGACAACATCTTCCGCACCGGCCTGCCCAAGGTCTTCGCCTCCGGCGACGTGCGCACCGGCGCCACCACCGTGGTGGAGGCCATCGGTGAGGGGCGGCGCGCCTCGTACGCCATCGACTACTGGCTGCGCGGCCACGACCTGGACGACCCGCAGGTGCGGCGCATCGTCTCGGAGCCGACGCCCAGCTTCCTGACCATCGTGCCCTTCACCGACGACGTGAAGGAACCGCGGGCGGTGATGGGCAAGCTCGGCGCCGAGGAGCGGCGCGACAACTTCAACGAGTACGAGTTCGGCTACACCCGCGACCAGGCCATGAGCGAGGCCGCGCGCTGCCTGCAGTGCACCTGCGAGGCGGTCGGTCACTGCGACCTGCGCGAGGCGGCGATCGAGTACGAGACGACGCTGAACATGGCGATCGACGAGCGCTCGATCCAGGACAACCCGTACGTGGGCGTCAACCACGGCTACGGCCGCGACGAGACGCACTCGTTCATCCTGCGCGACTACTCGCGCTGCATCGACTGCGGCCGCTGCGCGCAGGTCTGCAAGGACATCGTGGGGGCCGGCTGCTACGACTTCATCGGCAAGGGCTTCGACTCGCTGGTCACCACCGCCGACTACGTCAGCCTGAACGAGACGCCGTGCGTGTCCTGTGGCCGCTGTGCGGAGACTTGCCCGGTGGGCGCCCTGATGCCGCGGCCGCGAACGCTGGAGACGTACCAGCTCGACATCTCGCGGTGCATCTTCTGCGGCATCTGCGCCGATGCCTGCCCGTACGACGCCCTGCGCTGCGGGCCGGAGTTCGAGTTCAGCGAGTACCAGCGCGACCTGCCGATGCTGGACATCCTCGAGATGTCCGACCGGGAGCGACCCACCCGGTAGTCCGCCTGGCCGCCGACGCCTCGGCGGGAGTGCGCGCCGGAGCGCGTTTGTGCCCGATTGCAGTGGTGTTCACGGCAGGCGAGGTTGCGCCGCCTCGGACGCGTCCGGGCCCGGCTCTCCGGGCGTGGATCGGCGGCCCGGCCGGCCGATGCACGCCGCGGAAGGTGGGTAGCGCCAACCAGGTTGGCATTTGGTGCCATCAGCGGGGAACGAACCGGTTACGGCCAACACCGTTCAAATTCGGTGCCATCAGCACCCCAAACCCGTCAGCGGCGCCGGGGTACGCCCGCGGCGTACCCGACCGCGGCGTATCCGATCGCCGCGCTCAGGGTGTTCGTCCACAGGTCGTCGATGTCGGCGGAGCGACCGCTGACCCCGAGCTGACCGACCTCGATGGCCAGCGAGACGGCGAGCGCCCCGAGCACGACGTGGCGCAGCCGCACGCCCGGCACCGCAGCCGGCAGCAGCGCCCCGGCCGGTGCGAGCAGCAGGAGGTTGCCGACCACCTGCAGCGTGCCGTACGCGATGCCGCGGTCCTCGAAGGTGCGGAGGATCCCGCGCAGGGGGATGAGGTTCAGGCGGTCGGGATCGCCGGGTAGCGCGATGAGGGTCAGCGCCAGCACCGCCCCCAGGTACACGGCCAGCGCGACGCGCGCCAGCAGCGCAGGGCTCACGCGGGCTTTCTCAGGCAAGGTCTCGGGCTCACCGGCCGATGATGGCCCATCCGCCCGCTCCACGCTTCCTGCGCTAGAATCGGGCACGGCCTCGCGCGCACGTCCCGAGGCCGTTTGAGCGCTCGAAAGCAAAGCGAGAAACCCCAACGGGAGCCTCGACTCTGGACGTTTCAGGAGTCCTCTTCGCCGTGCTCGCCGTCGGCGTGGTCGGTGGCGGCCTCGCCGTGGTCACGCTGCGCAACATCATCCACTCGGCCATCGCCATGATGGTCTGCTTCGGCTCGCTGGCGGGCATGTACCTGCTGCTCGGCGCCGGCATCGTCGCCGCTGCCCAGGTGCTGATCTACCTGGGGGCCATCAGCGTGCTGATCCTGTTCGCCATCATGCTGACCCAGGCCGGCGACGCGAACATTCCCGCCCCCTTCCATCGCCAGGCCTGGTTCGCCGCTCTGCTGGCCATCGTGACCGCCGGGCTCGTCATCTGGACCGTGGTCAGCACCGACTGGGGGACGGAGCTGCAGGCCGTGGCCGTGGTGCTCGACCAGCTGGCGACCGTGCTCTTCACCGACTACGCGCTGCCGTTCGAGATCATCAGCTTCCTGCTGCTGGCGGCGATCATCGGCGCCATCTTCCTGGCCCGTCGCCCCGAAGAGGACGAGAGGGCCAACTGATGGGTCTCACCGGCTACCTCATCGTCTCGACCCTGCTCTTCGCCATCGGCGCCTTCGGCTTCCTCGCGCGGCGCAACGCGATCCTGATGCTCATCTGCATCGAGCTGATGCTCAACGCGGTCAACCTCAGCCTGGTCGCCTTCAACGCCTTCCGGCCGGCGGGCGAGACCGCGGGCGCCATCTTCGCGCTCATGATCATGGCCGTGGCCGCCGCCGAGGCGACCGTGGGGCTGGCCCTGGTGATCGCCATCATCCGCACTCGCCAGACCCCTGAGGTCGACGAGTACGCGGACCTCAAGGAATAGCGGACGGCCGGACCGATGGAGCTGCTGATCGCCCTCATCCCCGCCCTGCCGCTGGCCGGCTTCCTGTTCGCCGTCCTGGTCGGCCCGCGGCTGGACCGGGTGCCGGTCCACGGCCACGGAGCGGACGACGCGCACGACGCCCACGACGCCCACGCCGGGCACGTCGAGGTCGATGGCTCACAGTTCCGCGGCATCCCGACCGAGGAGGAGCAGGCCGCCTCCTCGCCCCACGCCGGGCACGCCGACGACCTGGCCAACGCGTCCGGTGCCGACGGCGTCATCCCCGAGGACCTGAACGACGGCCTGGGCCAGGCCGGCCACGTCACTCCCGGCGGCCCGCAGCCGGTTTATCGCTCCTGGATCGTGCCGGTCGGGCTGGTGGCGGTGGCGTGGGTGCTGAGCATGATCGTCTTCGCCGACGTCGTGTTCGGCGGCAACGAGCACCACGTTCGCCTCTACGAGTGGATCCCGGCCGGGGACTTCCGGATCGAGATCGCCTTCCTGGTCGACTCGCTGACCGCCATGCTGCTGCTGGTGGTGAGCACCGTGGGCCTGCTCGTCCACGTGTACTCCATCGGCTACATGAACGGCGACCGCGGGTTCTGGCGCTTCTTCGCCTACCTGAACCTGTTCATGTTCAGCATGCTGCTGCTGA
Organism: Candidatus Zixiibacteriota bacterium; assembly: GCA_035687145.1. Taxonomy (GTDB): domain Bacteria; phylum Chloroflexota; class Limnocylindria; order QHBO01; family QHBO01; genus DASRYM01. Next base: position 45,885 of record DASRYM010000050.1, read on the forward strand.
TCCTGGGCGACAACTTTTTGATGCTCTACGTCGGCTGGGAAGCGGTCGGCCTGTGCAGCTACCTGCTGATCGGCTTCTGGTACAAGAAGCCATCGGCCGCCGGTGCCGCCAAGAAGGCCTTCGTCGTCAACCGCATCGGCGACTTCGGCTTCGGGCTGGGGATCATGATGATCTGGACCCTTCTGGGGACCCTCAGCTTCGACGAGGTGTTCGCCGCCATCGGCGGGCTGGAGGAGTGGCAGGTCACCGTCATCGCCCTCCTGCTCTTCGCCGGCGCGGTCGGCAAGTCGGCCCAGTTCCCGCTCCACGTCTGGCTGCCGGACGCCATGGAGGGTCCCACCCCGGTCAGCGCCCTGATCCACGCCGCGACCATGGTCAACGCCGGCGTCTACATGGTGGCCCGCGCCAACCCGATCTTCGCCGAGTCGCCGGTGGCCATGTGGGTGGTGGCCTCCATCGGCGTCTTCACCGCCATCTTCGCCGCCGCCATCGCCCTGACCCAGAACGACATCAAGAAGGTGCTCGCCTACTCGACGGTCAGCCAGCTGGCCTACATGTTCTTCGCGCTGGGCATCGGCGCCTGGGTGGCCGCCATCTTCCACCTGGTCAGCCACGGCTTCTTCAAGGGCCTGCTGTTCATGGGCTCCGGCTCGGTCATCCACGGGGCCGGCGGCGAGCAGGACATCCGCTTCATGGGCGGGCTGCGTGACCGGATGCCGTGGACCTACCGGACCATGGTGGTCGGCTCGCTGGCGCTGGCCGGCATCCCGATCTTCGCCGGCTTCTTCAGCAAGGACGAGATCCTGGCCGAGGCCTTCAACCGCGGCTACTACCTGTTCTACGTCGTGGGCGTGATCGTGGCCTTCATGACGGCCTTCTACACCTTCCGGATGGTGTTCCTCACCTTCCACGGCCAGTGGCGCGGGCCGCGCGACGTCTGGCGCCACGTCCACGAGTCGCCGCCGACCATGGTCGCCCCGCTCCTCATCCTGTCGGTGCCGACCGTGCTGGCCGGCCTGCTGCTGGGCATCCCGCCGGAGGGCGGGCTGATCCACACCTGGCTGGAGGAGGTCTTCCACCACGCGGAGGAGGTGCTGCACGCCGGCGTGCTGCCCGGCTCGATCCTGGCCGAGGCCGTGGAGCACGGCGAGCCGCACGGCTTCGCCCTGTTCGGCATCGGCGGCCTGCTGCTGGTGGTGGGCGCCACGGCCGGCCTCGCGGGCATCTGGCTGGCGCACCGCTGGTACGTCCGCGAGCCCGATGCCCCGAAGCGCTTCGTGGAGCGCATCCCCTTGGGCCTGGGCCCGGGGATGTACGCCGCCAGCGTGAACAAGTACTACGTGGATGACGTCTACCAGCTGATCTTCGCCCGCGGCGGGGTGATCTTCGCCCAGCTGCTGTGGTGGTTCGACGCGAAGGTCATCGACGGCGCGGTCAACGGCGCCGGCTGGGTCGCCGAACGCATCGGCTCGGCCGGGCGGCGCATCCAGACCGGCCAGGTGCAGAACTACGGGCTGGGCATCGCCACCGGGCTGCTGGTGGTGCTGGTCGCCTACCTGGTGATCCGATGAGCGGCCTGCCCGTCCTCTCGCTGATCGTCTTCGCGCCGCTGGTCGGCGCCCTGGCGCTGCTATTCGTGCCGGGCTCCAACCATCGGGCCATCCGGTGGGTGAGCCTGATCTTCGCGCTGGCCAGCTTCGGGTTCAGCCTCTTCCTGCTGGGCTACGACGCCAATGGCCCCGAGTTCCAGTTCCGCGAGGACTACGAGTGGATCCCGGCCTTCGGCATGGGCTACCGCGTGGGCGTGGACGGATTGAGCGTGGTGCTGGTGCTGCTGACCACGGTGCTGAGCGTGGTCGCCATCCTCTACTCCTGGGACCCGATCCAGACCCGGGTCAAGGAGTACTACGCCACCATGCTGCTGCTGATGGTCGGCATGCTGGGCGTGTTCGTCAGCCTCGACCTGTTCCTCTTCTACGTCTTCTGGGAGATCAGCCTCATCCCGATGTACCTGGTCATCGGAATCTGGGGCGGGCCGCGACGCATCTACGCCACGGTCAAGTTCGTGATCTATACCCTGGTCGGCTCGCTGCTGATGCTGGTGGCCATCCTGGCGGTGGCCATCGCCCACGGGAACGAGACGGGGACCTTCACCTTCGCCTACGAGGCGCTGCGCGAGCACGCCCTGACCGCCGGCTTCGCCGACGGCCTGCAGGCCCTGGCCTTCATCGCCTTCTTCCTGGCCTTCGCCATCAAGGTGCCGATGTGGCCGCTCCACACCTGGCTCCCCGACGCGCACGTCGAGGCGCCGACTGCCGGCTCCATCATCCTGGCCGGCGTGCTGCTGAAGCTGGGCGGCTACGGCTTCCTGCGCTTCAGCGTGCCGCTCCTGCCGGACGCGGCCATGGAGTTCGCGCCGATCATCATCGTCCTGTCGATCATCGCCGTCCTGTACGGCGCGCTGGTCAGCATGGTGCAGCCCGACCTGAAGAAGCTCATCGCCTACTCATCGGTCTCGCACATGGGCTTCGTCATGCTCGGCACCTTCGTGTTCAACACCCAGGGCCTGCAGGGCGCCGTGTTCCAGATGGTCAGCCACGGCGTCACCACCGGCGCGCTCTTCCTGCTGGTGGGCGTCATCTACGAGCGCACCCACGACCGGCTCATCGCCCACATGGGCGGGCTGAACGCCCGGCTCCCGCGCTACGCGGCCATGTTCGGGCTCTTCACCTTCGCCAGCATCGGGCTGCCCGGCCTGTCCGGCTTCATCGGCGAGTTCCTGGTGGTGCTGGGCGCCTTCCGCTACAACGGCTGGGTGGCGGCGGCCACCATGGTGGTGGTCATCCTGTCCGCGGTCTACATGCTGTGGATGTTCCAGCGGGTCTTCTTCACGGTGCCGTCCGACTGGATGCGCCGCTCCTGGCCGCACCTGACCGACATGTCCCGCCTCGAGTGGCTGTCGCTCGCCCCGCTGGTCGTCCTGGTGGTGGCGCTGGGCGTCTATCCCGGACCGGTGCTGGAGGCCGTGGAGGCGCCGGTGCAGCGCATCATCGAGGCGGTGTCGGCATCGGGCGGGCTCACCTCGCTGAGCCTGCCGTGGTAGGCGCGTGACGAGGAGACGACCGTGACCGACACCATGCTCGACCTCTTCACGCTCCTGCCGGAGCTGATCCTGGCCATCACCATCCTGTTCGTGCTGACCACGGACCTGTTCCTGCCGCGCCGCCTGAAGTGGCTGCTCACCCCGCTCACCGTCTTCGGCCTGCTGATGACCGGCGTGGGCCTGGTCCTGGTGTGGGGCGTGAACGACACCGTCTTCGGCGGCTTCTACCGGGTGGACGACCTGTCGGTCTTCTTCAAGGCCGCCACGGTGATCATCGGCATCTTCTCGGCGCTCTTCGCGCCGTCGTACCTGGTCGCCCGCCGCCTGCCGCTGGGCGAGTTCAACACCATCCTGCTCACCAGCCTGGCCGGGATGTTCGTGCTCGCCTCCGGCTCGGACCTCATCACCCTGTTCCTGGGCCTGGAGCTGATGGTGATGCCCTCCTACCTGCTGACCGGCTTCCACAAGACGAACCGCTTCAGCAACGAGGGCGGGCTGAAGTACTTCCTGCTTGGCAGCTTCGCCAGCGCCATCCTGCTGTTCGGCATCGCCTGGACCTACGGGCTGACCGGGTCCACCCGGCTGGCAGACATCGGTCCTGACCTGCTCGGCAGCGGGCCGGGCGGGCTGGTGGCCGTCGGCATGATGACCGTGGGGGCCACCTTCAAGGTCGCGGCCGTGCCCTTCCACTACTGGACGCCGGACGCCTACCAGGGCGCCCCGACCCCGATCACCGGCTTCCTGTCGGTGGGCCCCAAGCTGGGCGCCTTCGCACTCCTGGTGCGGCTCTTCGTGGGCGGGCTGGGCGACCTGCGCGCCGATTGGCTGACGGTGATGGCGCTGCTGGCGGTCCTCACCATGACCGGCGGCAACGTCGTGGCCCTGGTGCAGACCAACGTGAAGCGCATGCTGGCCTACTCCAGCATCGCGCACACCGGGTACATCATGGCCGGCCTGGCGGCCTACGCCGCGGCGGCCACGCCCGAGCTCCAGCAGCGCGGCATCGAGGCCATCCTGTTCTACGTCCTGGGCTACGGGATCATGAATGTGGCGGCCTTCGCCGTGGTCGGCATGCTGCAGCGCGACCCGACCCGCTACGGCGGGCTGCGCTCCTTCGCCGGGCTGGCGCGCCGCTCGCCGGGCCTGGCGGCGGCCATGGCCATCCTGCTGCTGTCGCTGACCGGCATCCCGCCCACCGTCGGCTTCTTCGCCAAGCTCTACGTCCTGCTGGCCGCGGTGGACGCCGGGCTGGGCTGGCTGGCGGTGCTGATCGCGCTCAACGCCGCGCTGGCCGCGTTCTACTACCTGCGCGTCATCGTCTACATGTACATGCGCGACCCGGAGGACGAGCCGGCGCCCATCGACGGGCACCCGTACAACGCCTTCGCGCTCGCGCTGTCGGTGGCGGGGGTCATCCTGCTCGGGCTCTTCCCGGAGCCGGTGCTCGGCCTCCTGCAGGTCTCCGCCGCGAGCATCTTCTAGACCGATGGCCGTCCGGCAGCGCGGCGAGCCGGCGGTGGTGGGGGCTGCCCGGCGGCTGCTGGGCGACCGGCGGCTGCTGATCGCCACCAACCGCGGCCCGGTCACCTTCACCGTCGGGCCCCACGGCGCGTTGCGACCCCGCCGCGGCTCGGGCGGTTTGGTGACGGCGCTCAGCCAGATCGGCGACTACCTGCCGGTGACCTGGATGGCGGCGCCGATGAGCGAGGGCGACCGGCGGGCGGCGGCCGACCCGCGGCTGATCGACCGCGCGCTCCCCTCGCACCGGGTCCGCCTCCGCTTCGCGACCGTGGAGCGCGCCGCCCACGAGGCGGCCTACAACGTCATCGCCAACCCGCTGCTGTGGTTCCTGCAGCACCAGATGTGGGAGCTCCCCACCCGGCCGATGATCGACGCCGGCACCATGCGCGCCTGGGAGAACGGCTACGTGGCGGTGAACCGCGCCTTCGCCGAGGCGCTGCTGCGCGAGGCCGGCGACGATCCGCGGCCGCGCATCATGCTCCACGACTACCACCTCTATCTGGCCGCCGACCCGATCCGCCAGCAGCGGCCGGAGGCGCTGCTCAGCCACTTCACCCACATCCCCTGGCCGCCGTCGTCACTGTGGCAGACCATCTCGCCCACCATCCGCACCGGGATCGTGGCCGGCCTGGTGGCCAACGACGTGGTCGGCTTCCAGACCGAGCGCTACGCGCACAACTTCCTGCGCAGCGTCGAGTCCTTTCTGCCCGGGGCCCGGGTCGACTACCGCAACCGGAAGGTGACCCTGCCCGGCGGGCGGGTGGTGCGGGTGCGCCACTACCCGATCAGCATCGACGTGGAGGCCACTCGACGAGTGGCGAGCTCGACCCGCGCCCGACGCCGCGCCGACCAGCTGCTGGCCGCCAGCCGGGAGCGGATCATCGTGCGGGTCGACCGCCTGGAGCCGTCGAAGAACATCCTGCGCGGCTTTGCGGCCTTCGAGGCCCTCCTCCAGCGCAACCCGCGCCTGCGCGGCCGGGTCACGTTCCTGGCCTTCCTGGTCCCGTCGCGCACCAGCCTGCGCGAGTACGGGGAGTACGGGCGCAAGGTGCAGGGCGCGGTGGACCGCATCAACGCCCGGTTCGGACGCGCCGGCTACCGCCCGGTGCAGCTCTTCTACGAGAACGATTACCCGCAGGCGCTGGCCGGGCTGTCGATTGCCGACGTGGTGCTGGTCAACCCCCTGGTCGACGGCATGAACCTGGTGGCCAAGGAGGCGGCCGTGGTCAGCCAGCGTAACGCGGTGATCGTGCTCTCCGAGACGGCCGGCGCCCACGACCAGATGGCGGACGGCGTCCTCCCGGTGGCGCCGGCCGACGTGCTGGGCACGGCCGAGGCCCTGGCCGCGGCACTGGCCATGCCGGAGGCGGAGCGCGCCGAGCGGCTGGCAGCCCTGCGCGCCGGCGTGGAGCGCGAGGACATCGCCTGGTGGCTGCGCCGCCAGCTCCGCGACCTGGCGGCCGTGGCGGAGCAGCGGGAGCGGTCGCGCCGCTAGTCCGC
>DASRYM010000051.1:0-67596 GCA_035687145.1 Candidatus Zixiibacteriota bacterium
GCTGGAGCCCGCCGCGCCCGGTGTGGTCTAATCGCGGCCTAACCAGGAGGTGGGCTTCATGGCGATCGGCACCGAGCGAGGCGCGATGAGCGGCCAGGAGATGGTCGAGCTCACGAAGCGCCACACGCTGTTCGAGTGGTCGGCGCAGAGCAAGGTCGACCCGATTCCCGTGGCGGGGGCCAAGGGCGTCTACTTCTGGACGCCGGAGGGGAAGCGCTTCATCGACTTCAACAGCCAGCTGATGTGCACCAACATCGGCCACGGCCACCCGAAGGTCATCGAGGCCATCCAGCGCCAGGCGGAGACGCTGGCCTACGCCAACCCGTTCATGGCCACCGAGCCGCGGGCGCGTCTGGGCGCCAAGCTGGCCGAGATCACGCCCGGCGACATCGACACCTTCTTCTTCACCAACGGCGGGGCCGAGGCGAACGAGAACGCCATCAAGATCGCCCGCTTCGTGACCGGTCGGCACAAGATCCTGGCCCGTTACCGCTCGTACCACGGCGGGACGGCCGGGGCCATCACCCTGACCGGCGACCCACGCCGCTGGGCGGCCGAGCCCGGCATCCCGGGCGTGGTCCACTTCCTGGACCCGTACCACGGCATCCAGCGCGGCTGGGACTCGGCCGACGAGGCGCTGGCCAACCTCGACGAGACGATCCAGCTGGAGGGGCCGAACACCATCGCGGCCATCATCCTCGAGACGGTGACCGGTACCAACGGCATCCTGGTCCCGCCGGACGGCTACCTGCAGGGCGTGCGCGAGATCTGCGACCGCTACGGGATCATGATGATCGCCGACGAGGTGATGGCCGGCTTCGGCCGCACCGGGAAGTGGTTCGCCATCGACCACTGGGACGTGGTGCCCGACCTGATCACCATGGCCAAGGGCCTGACCAGCGCCTACGTGCAGCTCGGCGCGGTCGGCATGCGCCGCAGGCACGCCGAGCACTTCAGGGAGAACGTCTTCTACGGCGGCCTGACCTACAACTCCCACCCGCTGGCCTGCGCCACCGCGCTGGCCACCATCGCGGTCTACGAGGAGGAGAACCTCATCGAGCGCGCGGCGCAGATGGGCGAGGTCATGCGCCGCCACCTCGCTGAGCTGGCCGCCAACCACCCGTCGGTGGGGGCGGTGCGCAGCATCGGCCTGTTCGGGATCGTCGAGCTCGTGCGCAATCGGCAGACGATGGAGCCGATGGCCCCGTTCAACGGCACCTCGGACGAGATGGCGGCGCTCGGCAGGCGGTTCCGCGAGGAGGGTCTCTACACGTTCGTGCGCTGGAACTACTTCTTCACCAACCCGCCGCTGGTCATCAGCGAGGACGAGCTGGCCGAGGCCTTCGCGATCATCGATCGCGCCCTGGAGGTCACCGACGCAGCCGTGATCGGCTAGCGCCGCCCTCTTGCACGGCCGAGTAACGTAGTGGCGGGCGTCACCGGACGCCCACCCAAGGAGGGGTCGTGTACGGAGGAGGCGGATGACTGCTGCTGCGTTCGAGGAAGTCGTTCATCCCGATGGGCGGCACGAGCTGACCGAGCAGGCCCAGGCTTCAATCGCCCACAGTCCGCTCTACAACGAGGATCTGGCGCCGGTCCGTATCGAGCGCCGGACGTGGACCACCTACGCCTACATGGCGCTGTGGATCGGCATGAGCATCAACATCCCGAGCTGGCTCCTGGCCTCCGGCCTGATCGCCGTCGGGATGGACTGGTTCCAGGCGATCCTGACCATTGCCCTCGGGAACCTGATCGTGCTCGTCCCGATGCTCCTCAACAGCCACGCCGGGACCAAGTACGGGATCCCGTTCCCGGTGTTCGCCCGCGCGTCGTTCGGGACGATCGGGGCGAACATCGCCGCGCTGCTGCGCGCCGGAGTGGCCTGTGGTTGGTTCGGGATCCAGACCTGGATCGGCGGAACCGCGATCTTCACCCTGGTGGGAGCCATCGCCGGCAGCGGGTGGTCGCAGGCCGCCGCGGTCTTCGGGCAGCCATGGACCCTGTGGCTCAGCTTCCTCATCTTCTGGGGGCTGAACGTCTACATCATCGTCAAGGGGATGGAGACGCTCCGCATCTTCGAGTCGTGGTCCGCCCCGCTGCTGATCGGCTTCTCGATCCTGCTCACCATCTGGATGATGGTCCTGGCTGCCGGAGAGCCGGAGGGCATCGGATCGATCTTCCAGCAGCCGTCGCAGGTCGGCTGGGGTGCCGGCTTCTGGCTGCTGTTCTTCCCCTCGCTGATGGGCATGATCGCCTTCTGGTCGACCCTGAGCCTGAACATGCCCGACTTCACCCGCTTCGGCCGCGGGCAGCGGGAGCAGATCGTGGGCCAGGCCCTGGGTCTGCCGACCACGATGACCCTGTTCGCTGTGCTGGCCGTCCTCACCACCTCGGCGACGATCGCCGTGTTCGGTGAGGCGATCTGGGATCCGGTCGCTCTCGTCGCTCGGCTCGGCGAGGGTGGCGGCCTGATCGGCCTCATCGTGGTGGTGCTCTCGCTCTTCGCGGTCGCGCTCGCGACGTTGACCACCAACGTGGCGGCCAACCTGGTCAGCCCGTCGTATGACTTCAGCAACGCGTGGCCGCGGATGATCAGCTTCCGCACCGGGGGCCTGATCACGGCCGTCATCGGCATCGTGATCCAGCCCTGGAACCTGCTCTCGAACCCGAACGTGTACATCTTCACCTGGCTCGGGTTCTACGGCGGCGCGCTGGGCACCATCGCCGGCGTGCTGATCGCCGACTACTGGATCGTGCGGCGCACCCAGCTGCGCCTGGGCGACCTGTACCGGACCGAGGGTGCCTACCGCTACACCAACGGCTTCAACCTGCGCGGCCTGGTCGCGTTCGCGATCGGGGCGCTGCTGGCCGTGGGCGGGGCCTACTCGGCGCCCGGCAACGGGCCCTTCCCGGAGGGCGGGCTGATCGGGTTCCTGAAGTTCGAGCTGCCGTGGGGTGGCTTCCTGTACGACTACAGCTGGGTCGTGGGCCTGATCGTGGCCTTCCTGGTGTACTGGGTCCTGGCCACCATCTTCCCCATGGAGCGCGCCGAGCCGGTGCCGACCGCCGAGCCGGCCGTCGGCTGACAGCCGCTTCGCGCAGCCTCATGCCCGACCGGGGTCCCGATCAGGGGCCCCGGTCCTCTGCTGTCTCGGCGCGGCGGGCGAACCACGGCAGCAGCGGCGGTACGAGCAACGTGGTCAGGATGGCCATCCCGACCACCACGCTGTAGAGCTCGCCGCTGATGGCGCCGGCGCTGAGGCCCAGGCCGGCCACCACGATCCCCACCTCGCCGCGCGGGACCATGCCCCAGCCGACCAGCGCCGCCCGCCCCACTCCCAGGCGCAGGGCCCCGATCAGGGCGCCCGCGAACTTGGACAGCACGGCGATGCCGGTGATGCCCAGCAGCAGGGCCAGCGCCGGTGGCGAGGCGAGGGCGCCCAGCTCCACCTGGGCCCCGATGGAACCGAAGAAGAACGGCGTGAAGAACGCCGCCACCGGAGCCACCTCCTCCTCCAGCGCGTGGCGCTCGCTCGATTCGCCGACCACCATGCCGGCCAGGAAGGCGCCGATGATGGCCGCCAGCCCGATCAGCGCGGCCAGCGCGGCGAGGCCGAGCATCAGGATCATGCCGGGCAGGAACGGGGTCTCGGCGAACTCGGGGTCGGTCAGCAGCGAGGGACGGCGCCGCAGGACCCTGGTGCCGACCACCAGCACGATGGCGATGAAGGCCACCGCCAGCCCGATGAGCTCGGCCATGACCAGCAGCGACACGCCGCCGGCGGCGACCCCGGTGGCCAGCGCCAGGATGAGCATGGCCAGCACGTCGTCGATGACGGCGGCCCCCAGGATCACCCGTCCCACCACGCTCCGGAGCAGGTTCAGCTCGCCGAGCGCCCGCGCCGTGATGCCCACGCTGGTGGCGGTCAGGGCCGCCGCCAGGAAGATGCTCACCACCAGCGGATGGCCCAGCACGAGGCCGAGCCCGAAGCCCGCGACGAAGGGCAGGAGGACGCCGAGCAGGCCCACGGCCGCCGCCGTTCCTCCGACGCCGAGCAGGTCGCCGACCCGCGTCTCCACGCCCACCCGGAACAGGAGCAGCACGACACCGATCTCGGCGAACAGCTGGGTCTCGGGGTTGACCTGGTAGATGCCCAGCACCGCGGGGCCGACCACCAGCCCGCCCAGCATCTCGCCGATCAGGGTCGGCTGGCCCAGGCGCTTGAAGACCTCGTCACCGATCTTGGCGGCGAGCAGGACGGCGAAGAGCTGGACCAGGATCTGGGCGGTGTGCTCCATCGGCTAGGCGAGGTACCGCACCCAGATGTACGCCATCGAGACCACGATGCTGCCGAACGTGACGGGGGCGGCGTACCTGAAGAACGTGCCGAACGTGATGGGGTGGCCCTCGCGCTCCGCCATGTTGGCCAGGATGACGTTGGCCGAAGCCCCGATGATGGTGGCGTTCCCGCCCAGGTCGGCGCCTGCCGCGAGGGCCCACCACAGCGCCTGCGATCCTCCGTGCGGCTCCGACATCTGTTCCACCACCGGGATCATGGTCGCGGTGTACGGGATGTTGTCCACGAAGGCGGAGAGGATGGCGGAGATCCACAGGATCACGAACGCCCCCGCGGTCAGCGCCCCGCCGGTGATCTCGATGAGGGCGTTGGCGACGGCCTGGATGAGGCCGATCTCGATGACGCCGGCGACGACCATGAACAGGCCGATGAAGAAGAAGAGCGTCGGCCACTCCACCTGTCCGAGGACCTCGTGCGGGTCCTGGCGGGCAACAACCATCAGCAGCACCGCACCGGCCAGGGCGATGGTGGCCGGCTCCAGGTGCAGCGCGCCGTGGAGCAGGAAGCCGACCAGCGTCAGGCCCAGGACCGCCAGCGACGTCCGCAGCAGCCGGGGATCGGCGATCATCTCCCGCTCGTCCAGGGCCAGCAACGAATCGCGCAGCTCCGGATCGACCTGGAGGTGGTTGCGGAACAGCCAGCGAGCGGCGACCAGGAAGAGGACCAGGATGATCAGCGCCAGCGGGCCCATGTTGGCCGCGAAGGTCGCGAAGTCGATGTCCGCCGCGGAGCCGATCAGGATGTTCGGCGGGTCGCCGATCAGCGTCGAGGTGCCGCCGATGTTGCTGGCCAGCACCTCGGCGATGATGAACGGCATCGGGTTGAGGCCCATGCGCGCTGCCAGGAAGAGGGTGATCGGACCGACCAGGACCACGGTGGTGACGTTGTCCAGGAAGGCCGAGGCCCCCGCGGTGATGACGCTGAGCACCACCAGGATGCGGTAGGGATCGCCGCCGGCGAAGCGTGCGGAGCGCACCGCCAGCCATCCGAAGACGCCGGTCTTCCGAATGATGGCGGCCAGGATCATCATGCCGGCCAGCAGGAAGATGACGTTGAAGTCGATCTCCTCGAAGGCCTGCTCCTGGGTGACGATCCCGAGCAGCACCATGGCCACGCCGCCGGCCATGGCGGCGACCGTCTTGTGCAGCCACTCGGTGGCGATGACCAGGTAGGTGACCAGGAAGATGCCCAGGCCGACCCAGGCCTCGAGGGTCATCCCCGGTCCCTTGGCTCGAGCAGGGCCCCGCGCCCCGAGGCGCGCACCCAGGCCAGCAGCAGCTCCAGCTGGTCCAGGTAGCTGACCACCCGCCCCTCTTCGTTCACGATCGGCAGCCCGTTCAACCGGTGCTCGTGCATCTTGTGGAAGGCATCGCGTACGGTCTCGCCGTAGTGGACGGACACCGGCTCGAGCATGATGTCGCGCGCCGTCCGGGCGCGAACGTGGTCGGCGTACTTCATGACCGCGTCCACGTCCGTGATTTCGCCCAGGAACTCCTCGGGGACGATCTTCAGGAAGATGTCGTTGACCAGGATGCGGACCGGGATGAGGCCCACCAGCCGCTGGTCATCGTCCACCACCGAGATGACCCGGCAGCTCGGGTGCTCCAGGGCGAGCTCGGCCAGGCGGTGCAGGCTGTCGTCGGCATGGGCGATCACGGTGTCCGCGCCGGTCAGCACCTGGTCGACCTCCCGGATCGGGGTGCTCTGGGTGATCGCCTCGAGCGAGCGGTCCATGGGCGCCCAAGGATACCCGGCGAGCCCCTCACGCCGGGCGAGCCCGTGCCCTCCCGTATGATCGGTCGGTGGAGGGTCTGCCGTGACGGGTGGCCTTGGGCTCACCCTGCTGCTCGCGCTGCTCGCCGCGCTGGTGCTGGGCGCCATCGCGCAACGGCTGCGCCTGCAGCCGCTGATCGGGTTCATCGCCGCCGGGATCGTGGTCGGCCCCTTCACGCCCGGCATCTCGATCGATCGGCAGCAGGTCCTGGACCTATCGGACATCGGCGTGGCTCTGCTGATGTTCAGCATCGGCCTGCGCTTCTCGGTCCGTTCGCTGGCAGCCGGCGGGCCCCTGCTCATCGCCCTGGCCGCAACCCAGGTGCTGCTGACCATCGGAATTGGCTATGGCGTGGCGACGCTGCTGGGCAAGCCCTGGCTGGAGGCGCTGTTCATCGGCGCCGCGGTGTCCAACTCATCCAGCGTGGTGATCGTCAAGGTGGCCGGCGAGGAGGTGGTCCAGGGCACGCCGTGGGGGCGGGCCAGCGTCATCTGGTCCACCGTGCAGGACCTGATGACCGTGGCGCTGGTGGTGCTGCTCTCATCGCTGGCCGGGGCGGGGCCGGAGAACCCGGTGCTCGAGGTCGGCGCGGCCACCCTGCTGGCGGTCGCGTTCATCGTGGTGGTGGTGGTCGCCGGCTCCCGCATCTTCCCGTTCCTGCTCGGGTTGCTGGCGCGCTACGGCTCCCGCGAGATCTTCATCATCGGGGTCGCCGTCCTGGCGCTGGGCACCGCCTTCTCGGCGACCGTGGTCGGCGTCTCGGTGGCGCTCGGCGCCTTCGTCACCGGCATGGCCCTGGCCGACTCGGACCTGACCGACAGCGTCCTCGGCGAGATCGTCCCCCTCCGCGAGCTGTTCGCCGCCTTCTTCTTCGTGGCGCTGGGGCTGCTGGTCGACCCGGCGGCGCTGGGCGCCGGCATCGGCCTGCTGCTGGTCATCCTCTCGATGGTGATCGTCGTCAAGGGGGCGCTCACCGCGCTCCTCGCCCGGCTGGGCGGCACGCCCCCCAGCGTGGCCCTGCGCATCGGCGGGCTGATCGCCCAGAACGGCGAGTTCTCGTTCGTGCTGGCCGTGGTCGGCCTGCAGGTCGGCGCGGTGACCGACGACACCTTCGCCGTCCTGATGGGCGTGGTGGTGAGCAGCATCATCCTGCTGGCCCCGCTCCTGCGCGGGGTGGACTGGATCGCCGACCGGCTGGCGCGCCGCAACGACCCGAAGGAGCTGGAGGTGGAGGTGGCCGAGTGGCGCCTGCGGCGCCACGCCGTGGTGCTGGGCTACGGCCGGGTGGGCCGCACCGTGGTGCGGGCCCTGATGTCGCGCCGCTTCCCGTACGTGGCCATCGACTCGGACTACGAGCTGGTGCGCCGCACGCGTGACGAGAGCCCCGACGTGCACCTCCTGTACGGCGAGGCCGGCAACCCGACCATGCTGGACATCGCCGGGGTCGACCAGGCCCTGATCCTGGTGGTGGCCATCCCCGATGCCCTGGCCACTCGCCAGGCGATCGCCTACGCCCTGCGCCGCAACCCGCGGATCGAGATCACCGCCCGCGCCCCCACCGAGATCGAGGCCCAGCAGCTGCGCCAGATGGGGGTGCGCAACGTGATCGTGGCCGAGCGCGAGGTGGCCAATGAGCTCATGCGCCACACCCTGCACCGCTTCGGCGTCGGCGAGCGGGAGATCGCCGCCATGCTCCAACGCCGCCGGGAGACCTAGGCCATCGTCAGGCGCCGGCCCAGACCTCGCCGATCCGCTCCACCAGCTCGTCCAACGAGCTCGCCACCAGGTCCGGTCGCACGTCCTCCGGCGGTTGCTGGATGAGACCCCACGGGCCACGGCGCAGCCAGACCGCGCGGAGGCCGGCCTGCTGGGCGGGGACCACGTCGTTGTCCACCCGGTCGCCGACGTAGGCGACCGAAGACGGCGGCGGGCCGCCCATCAGCTCCAGCACCCGCTCGAAGAAGGCCGGGTCCGGCTTGTGCACGCCAACCTCGTCGGACATGACCAGCACCTCGGGATCGATCCCCAGGGCCCGCAGCTGGGCCGTGCGCGTCGCCGGCTGGTTGGCGGCCACCGCCACGTGGTAGCCGGCCTCGGCCAGCGCGCCCAGGGCGCGGCGCGCGTCCGGGTACAGGTCCTCCTCCCGGAAGCCGCCGTAGCGGGCCTCCACCTCCGGCAGCCGCGCGCGCCAGGTCGCCTCGTCGATGCCGAGGGTGTCGAACACGCCCTGGTGCTGCCCGCCGCCGGCCACCACCGCGCCGAGCGCGGCAAAGAAGGTGAGCCGCGGGATGCCGAACAGGTCGGCCCACAGCGACCAGATGCGGGTCTCGTCGATCAGCGTCTCGCCGACGTCCAGGCAGACCCATCGGTCCCGGTTGGTCATGGCGACGGTCGTGCGGCGGGTGCGGCGGTCATGCGGCGGCCATGGCCTGGCGCACGCGCTCGATGACGGCCGCCACCTCCTCGGCCGGCAGCCCGGGATGGTCGAGGCTGCGGACCTCGGTCGAGCCGCTCGGGAGACGCCGCTCCTCGATCCGGCCGCTGGTGATCCGGGTGCTCAGCACGCCGTCGTCGGGGACGTCCGGCGCCCAAGTCGGCATCGGTCATGGACCGATGCTAGCGCCGGTCGCGCCCTCCGAAGATCGAGCCCAGCATGTCGCCGAGGCCACCGCCCCCGCCGCCACCGCTAGCCCTCCAACGTGTGACGTGCTGGTCGGCCCGGGTCGGCCAGTCGCGGGTAGCGTACCCCGGCGGTCCAGCCTGCAGGCGCACCGAGCAAGCCGTCCGGCATGGCTCTCTCGTGGAGAGGCTTACCGGCAGTGCGAGGCTCGCGTTGCCCGATAGCTCTCCCCCGGCACAGGGTTATCGGGCATATCGGGCCAGGGCCGCCGGTTACCCCTCACGCGGCAAGAGGTACGGCAAGAACCGGGGCGAACAGCGGCCGCCCGCTCAGGCCTGCTTGACCCCCGCGACCAGCGCCTCCACCGAGGGTCGCGCGTCGCCGAACAGCATGGCCGTCTTCTCGTTGGTGAAGAGCGGGTTCGGGATGCCGGCGAAACCGGTCCCGCGGCCGCGCTTCAGGACGATGACGTGCTGCGCCTGGTCGACGTTCAGGATCGGCATGCCGGAGATCGGCGAGCCCGGCTCGCGAGCCACCGGGTTGACGACGTCGTTGGCACCGATGACCAGCGCCACATCGGTGTCGGAGAAGTCGTCGTTGATCTCGTCCATCTCCTTGAGCCGGTCGTACGGGACGTTGGCCTCGGCCAACAGCACGTTCATGTGCCCCGGCATGCGGCCGGCCACCGGATGGATGGCGAACTGCACGTCCACGCCGCGCTCCAGCAGCACGTCCATCAGCTCGCGCACCGCGCCCTGGGCCTGGGCCACGGCCATGCCATAGCCCGGCACGATGATCACCCGCTTGCCGTAGGCCATCAGCACTGCGGCGTCCTCGGCGCTGATCTCGCGCAGCTGCTCCTCGCCCTCACCGGCGGCGCCGGCCGGGCCGCCCGCCGTGCCGAAGCCGGCGAACAGGACGTTGACCAGCGAGCGGTTCATGGCCTTGCACATCAGCTGGGTGAGGATGGCGCCCGAGGCGCCCACCAGCGTGCCGGCGATGAGCAGCGCGTAGTTGTTCAGCACGAAGCCGGAGGCCGCCACCGCCAGGCCGGTGTAGCTGTTCAGCAGGCTGACCACCACCGGCATGTCGGCGCCGCCGATGGGCATCACCAGCACCACGCCGGTGACCAGGGCCAGCGCCACGTACAGCAGGAAGAGCGGGATGCTGTTCTCGAAGGCCGCAATGTAGACCGCCAGCGCCAGCATGGCGATGAACAGCGCGGCGGTGATGATCCGCTGCCCGGGCAGCATGTAGGGCTTGGCGGTGACGATGCCCTGCAGCTTGCCGAAGGCGATGATCGAGCCGGTCAGCGACACCGAGCCGATAATCGCGCCGGCAAGGGTGGCAACCATGAACGGCAGCCCCAGGAGCGCGCCCTCCGACGAGAACTCCAGGAACTCGGCCACGGCCACCACAGCCGCGGCGCCGCCGCCGGCCCCGTTGAAGATGGCCACCATCTGCGGCATGGCCGTCATCGGCACCCGTCGGGCGCCGAGCACGCCCGCCACCGAGCCGAGCAGGCCGCCGACGAGCAGGATCCACCAGTTCTCGAGCATGCCCTCCACGGTCAGGAAGGTCCAGGCGATGAGGACCGCCATGCCCGCGGCGCCCAGCAGGTTGCCGGTGCGCGCCGTCTTCGGCGAGGCCAGGAACTTGAGGGCGAGGATGAAGGTGACCGAGGCGGCCAGCCAGACGAGGTAGGTGGCGATCTCGATCCCGCTGAGCTCGGGCATCAGCGCTCACCTCCCGGCCGGCGGGCGCGGAACATCTGCAGCATGCGGTCGGTCACCACGAAGCCGCCGACCACGTTGATGGTGCCCAGGATCACGCCCAGCAGGGCCAGGATGATGCGCAGCGGCCCCTCGGCGGTGGCGGCCACCAGCATGGCGCCCACCACGATCACGCCGTGCACGGCGTTGGCTCCCGACATCAGCGGGGTGTGCAGCATGGTCGGCACCTTGGAGACGACCTCGTAGCCCACGAAGGCGGCCAGCACCAGGATGAAGAGGGCCGCCATCAGGGCGAACCCGGCCAGCTCCTGCATCAGGCGTCTCCCTTCTCGCCCGCCGCGGCGGGCGCATCGGTCTGGCTCTCGGAAGCCTCCGGCTGGGCTGATGGAGCCGTCGGCTGGGCCGGGGCGATGCCGAGGGCCTGGGCCGTCGCCTCATGGACCACCTTGCCCTGGTGGGTGATGGTCGCCCCCCTGGTGATCTCGTCGTTGAAGTCCAGCTCCACCGTCCCGTCCTTGAGCAGGTGCTTGATCAGGGTCTGGATGTTCTTGGCGTACATCTGGGTGGCCGACCCCGGCATGGTGGCCGGCAGGTTGGTGAAGCCGATGATGCAGACCCCGTTGTCGGTCACGATCTCCTTGCCGGGCTCGGTGAGCTCGCAGTTGCCGCCCATCTCGGCCGCCATGTCCACGATCACGCTGCCGGGCCGCATGGTCTTCACCATCTCGGCGGTGACCAGGCGCGGCGCCGGGCGGCCCGGGATGAGGGCGGTGGTGATGATCACGTCCGCCTCGCCCACCCGGCTGGCGATCAGCTCCGCCTGGCGGCGCTTGTAGTCCTCGCTCATCTCGCGGGCGTAGCCGCCGGCCGTCTCGGCCTGGGCCTTCTCCTCCTCGGTCATCTCGACCTCCAGGAAGGTGCCGCCCAGGGACTGGACCTGCTCCTTGACGACCGGCCGCACGTCGGTGGCCTCCACCACCGCCCCCAGGCGCCGGGCCGTGCCGACGGCCATCAGCCCGGCCACGCCGGCACCGAAGACCAGCACCCGGGCCGGACGGATGGTGCCGGCGGCGGTGGTCAGCAGCGGGAAGAACTTCGGCAGGCGCTCGGCGGCGATCAGCACCGCCTTGTAGCCGCCCACCGTGGCCTGGCTGGAGAGGCTGTCCATGGACTGCGCGCGGGTGATGCGCGGGATGGCGTCCATGCTGATGGCGGTCACGCCCGCCCTGGCCAGCGCCTCGGCGTACTTCGGGTTGGCCAGCACGCCCAGGGTGCCGATGAGCACCGCGCCCGGCTTCAGCATGCGGAGCTCCTCGTCGGTGGGGCGGCCGACCCGCACCACCATGTCCGCCTGGCCGTACAGCCCGGCCGCATCGGGCACGATGGTGGCCCCGGCGTCCGCGTACTCCTGGTCCGAGATGTAGGAGGCCTCGCCGGCACCGGCCTGGACGATGACCTCGACCCCGTCGCCGATCAGCTGGCCGGCGGCCTGGGGGGTCAGCGCGACGCGCGTCTCACCGGGCGCGCTCTCGCGTGGGACAGCAATCTTCATCAGGTGTTTCCTGCGGGCAAGCACACACGCGTCGAACCGCCGGGCTCGATGCCGCGTGGCGGTTCGGGATTCGAAGTGTAGCAGAGCGGGCTGAGCGCAACCCCGGAGCGCGACCTGCGACGTCGGTGGGTGCCCGCTACAGTACCGGCTGACCCACGAACGCAGAACCCCAGGAGCTGTCCCGAGCGTGCCATGAGCCTCGTCGTCGACGGAATCAGCAAGCGGTTCGGCCCCGTCGTCGCGCTGGACGGCGTCAGCTTCACCGTCGAGCCGCGCCGCATCTTCGGCCTGCTGGGGGCCAACGGCGCGGGCAAGACGACGAGCATGCGGATCGTGCTCGACATCCTGCGGCCGGATGGCGGTCGCGTCACCTGGCAGGGAACGCCCAACACCGAGCTGCCGCGCGACACGTGGGGCTACCTTCCCGAGGAGCGCGGCCTCTACCAGCGCATGACGGTGATCGACGTGCTGCGCTTCTTCGCCGCCCTGTACGGCGTGGACGGCGCGACCGCCACGCGCGAGGTGGACTACTGGCTGGCCCGCTTCCGCATCCCGGACTACCGCGAGCGCAAGGTCGAGGAGCTGTCGAAGGGCAACCAGCAGAAGATCCAGTTCATCGCGGCCATCATCCACGACCCGGAGGTGCTGATCATGGACGAGCCCTTCAGCGGCCTGGACCCGGTCAACACCCAGCTCCTGAAAGAGGCCTTCCTGGAGATGCGCGACCGGGGCAAGACCCTGATCTTCAGCACCCACCAGATGGAGCAGGTCGAGGAGCTGTGCGAGGCGATCTGCATCATCGATCGCGGCCGGGTGGTGGTCCACGGCCCGGTGCGCGACGTCAAGCGGGCCATGGGCCGCCAGGTGGTGCGGTTCGCCACCGACGGCGATGGGCACGGCGCCGCGTGGCTGGGCACGTTGAAGGAGGTGACCATCGGCGCACAGCGCGCGGATTACGTGGAGCTCAACGTGCCAGCCGGGACCGACCCGCAGATCATCCTGCGCGCGGCGCTGGAGCGCGGCGAGCGAGTGACCCGCTTCGAGCTGGGTGAGCCGTCGCTGGAGGAGGTCTTCATCGAGCACGTCGGCCGGCCGGCGGATGAGGATGAGCGTCACCTGGCGCGCGACCAGGTGGCCGGCCGATGAGGAACCTGTTCCCCAACGCCTGGCACGTCGCGCGGCGCGAGTACCTGCAGCGGACCGGTACCCGCACCTTCGTGATCGTCACGATCATCCTCGCCCTGGTGGGCTTCGGGCTGGCCATGCTGCCGGTGGTGATCCGCCTCATCGAGGGCGACGACGTGACCCGCGTGGCGGTCGACGCCCGAGAGGCGGAGCTTGACCAGGACCCGGTGACCGCGCTGCGCCTGGTGCTCGACGCCGGCGAGGGCTCGGCGATCGAGGTGGTCGCGGCCGACGATCCCGAGGAGGCGCGCCGACAGGTCCGCCGGGATGAGCTGGACGGCCTGCTGACCCTGCGGCGCGAGAACGGTGACCTGGCGTTCGAGTACTTCGGCGACGCCGGCCTCACCGACCGGTCGCTGATCGCGGTGCGCACCGCGGCCACCCAGCTGGCCATCGCCGACCGCCTGCAGCGCGCCGGCGTGGACCCCCAGCAGGCAGGCGAGATCTTCGCGCCCACCGCCTTCCAGGTGGAGCCGGTCGACCCCGACGCCACCGACCCGGACGAGCTGTACGGCCAGAACTACGTGATCGCCATGGCCATGGTCATCCTGACCTTCACCGCCATCGTCACCTACGGGACGTGGGTGGCGACCAGCGTGGCCGAGGAGAAGAGCAGCCGGGTCATGGAGCTGCTGATCACCGCCGCCACGCCGCGGCAGCTGCTGGCCGGCAAGGTGCTGGGCAATGGATTCGGCGGGCTCACGCAGTTCGGAGCGGTCCTGGTCGCTGCCCTGCTCGGTTTCCTGGCGCAGGGGACGGTGGCCGAGCGGGTCTTGGGCGACGACGCGCTGTCGCTGACCGGCATCGACCTGTGGATTTTGATCCCCTTCGGCCTGCTCTTCATCCCCGGCTTCCTGCTGTACTGCACCCTGTACGCCGGCCTCGGCTCCATGGCCAGCCGCCAGGAGGACGTCAACCAGGTGACCGGGCCGATGCTTTTCATCGGCATGGCCGGCTACTTCGCGGCCTTCATCGGCATCAACACGCCGGATGCGTCGTGGGTGCAGGTGCTGTCGTGGATCCCCTTCTTCAGTCCCTACCTGCTGCCGGCCCGCACGGTGCTGACCGGCAACGTCGCCCTCTGGGAGTGGGTGCTGGCCGGGGTGCTGATGCTCATCCTCCTGGCGGTCGCCATCTGGGTCGCGGCCCGCATCTACTCCGCCGGCGTGCTGCTCTACGGCCAGCGCGGCAGCCTGCGGCAGGTCTGGCGGGCGGTGCGCGTGGACCGATGACGCCCGTCACGCGCTCCGTCCACGGCCGCGTCCTGGAGCTGGTGATCGGCGACATCACCGCCCAGCAGGTGGACGCCATCGGGAACGCGGCCAACAGCGCGCTGCGCGGCGGCGGTGGGGTGGACGGCGCCATTCACCGCGCCGCGGGCCCGGAGCTGCTCGCCGAGCTGCGAGAGCGCTACCCGGACGGCACGCCCACCGGGACCGCGGTGGCCACCTCGGGTCACCGGCTGCCGGCCAAGTGGGTGCTCCACGCGGTCGGTCCGGTGTGGCACGGCGGCGGGCGCAACGAGGCGGAGCTGCTGACCGGGGCCTATCGGTCGTGCCTGCGCCTGGCTGATGAGCTCGGCGCGCGCAGCCTGGCGCTGCCGGCCATCAGCATGGGCATCTACGGCTACCCCGCCGACCAGGGCGCCTGGATCGCGGTCTCCACCGTGGCCGAGCACCTGCGCGGCGAGACCCGCCTCGAACTGGTGCGCTTCGTCCTGCGCGACGCGACCTGGCAGCCGTTCCTGGCCGCCCTGGAGCAGCGGCTCCCGGCCTAGGCGGTGCCCTACGGACGGACGGCGGGCGTCGTCTCGCGCGCCGCCTCCAGAGCAAGGGCCACGGCATCCTCGGCGGTCAGCCGCTTGCCCTCCGCGTATGCGGCGGCCAGCGCCGGGTCCTCGACCAGCTTCGCGGGGTAGAACCTGGCGGCTTCCCGGTTGACCTCCGCCAGGCCGATGCCGCTCACGTCCTGGATGGCGGCCGCCGCACCCGCCAGGCGCAGGCCGCGCTCGTCGTTGCCGGCCAGCCAGTCGGCGGCGGCGATGGCGTCCAGCACCAGGGCGTAGCCGCTGACGTCGCCGGTGGTGCGGAAGATGGTGAGCGACTCCTCCAGCGCCGGCCTGGCCTGGTCGAGCCGGCGGAGGCTGATGTAGGCCAGCGCCTTGATGTACAGCGACCAGGCCAGCGTGAATCGGTCCCCGACCTCGCGGAAGACGGCCTCCGCGCGGTCCAGCAGCGGCAGCCCCTCCTCCACGCGGCCGGCGACCCCCAGGGCGCTGGCCATCCCCCACAGCACGCGCGCCTCGCCGTGGCGATCGCCCAGGGCGCGGAACAGCCCGGCCGCCTCCTCCCCGCGCTCCAGCGCCCGGGGAACCTCATCGGCCACGGCGAAGGCCATGCTCTGGTTGTAGGCGGCATCGGCCTCTGCCGCGCCGTCGCCCAGCTCCCGCGCCGCGGCGCGCTGTGCGGCGTACCACTCGCGGGCGTGCTCCATGTCGCCCTGCCAGTAGGCGATGCCGCCGGCGGCCTCGTGGGCCCGCAGGCGGGTGGCGGCGTCCGCGTTCGACCGTTCCAGCAGGGCCAGCACCCGCTCGGCGCGGTCCCGGCCCTCGGGCAGGTAGCCGCGCATCTGCCAGAAGCGCCAGCTGGCCGCGAGCAGCCGCACCGCCAGCTCGGCGTTCCCCTGCTCCACGGCGAAGGCCATGGCCGCCCGCAGGTTGTCGTGCTCCCGCTCCAGGACGTCCAGGCAGCCCCGCTGGTCGTCGCCGAAGAGGCGTGCGGCGGCCTCCTCGGCGACCCCCAGGTAGTACTCGGCATGGCGTGCCCGTGTGGCCGCGTGCGGTTCGTTCTCCGCCAGCCGCTCGGCGGCGTACTCGCGGATGGTCTGCAGCATCCGGAACCGCGGCTCGCCGTCCGCCTGCATGTCCTGGCGGATCAGGCTCTTGTCCAGCAGGGAGGAGAGCGCCTCCAGCGCGTCGGGCGCCGGGCCTGCGTCCGACGGCCAGCCGGGCAGCGCCACCCGTTCCGCGGCCTCGACGTCGGCGCCTCCGGCGAACGGGCTGAAGCGGGCGAACATGACCCGCTCCCCGGGCTCGAGCAGGTCGTAGGACCAGGCGATCGCGCCACGCAGCGTCTGCTGCCGCTCCGGAAGGTTGCGCGAGCCGCCGGCCAGCAGCGAGAGCCGGTCGTCCAGCCGGGCCAGCATGGCCTGCGGGGTCAATAACCGGATGCGCGCGGCCGCCAGCTCGATGGCCAGCGGCAGCCCGTCCAGCCGCGCGCAGATCTCGGCGATGGCCGCCGCGTTGGACTCGTCCAGCCGGAAGGAGGGCTGCACGGCCGTGGCCCGCTCCACGAAGAGCGCCACCGACTCGTACTCGGCCAGCGCCGCAGGGTCATCGGGCAGACGCCGCGGGTCCGGCACGTCCATGGGTGGCACCGGGTACTCCTGCTCGCCGTAGACCCGCAGTGGCGAGCGGCTGGTGACCAGGGCACGGGCCTCGGGAAGGCGCTCCAGGAGCGCTGCCAGGTCCGGCGCGGCATCGAGCACCTGCTCGAAGTTGTCCAGCACGAACAGGACGCGCTGGCCGGCCAGATGCTCCGCCAGGTGCTCGAGGGCCCGCCCATGGGGATCGGGCAGGCCCATGGCCTGCGCGATGGTGGGCAGCACCAGGCTGGGCTCGTCCAGGGATCCCAGCTGCACGAAGTGCACGCCATCGCGGAACTCATCGGTGGCGTTCGCGGCCAACTGCAGGGCGAGCCGCGTCTTTCCCGTGCCGCCCGGCCCGGTGAGGGTCAGCAGCCGCGCCTGGCGCAGGAGGGCGCCGGCCTCCGCCAGCTCCAGCTCGCGGCCCAGGAACGTGGTGAGCTGGGTGGGCAGGTTGTTGGGCACCGCGTTCAGGGTCCGCAGCGACGGGAAGGAGCTGGGCAGGCCGTCGATGACCAGCATCGACAGCCGCTCCGGCCGCGACAGGTCCTTGAGGCGGTGTTCACCCAGGTCCCGCATTCTCACGCCGTCGGGGAGGGTGCTCTCGACCAGTGCGGCCGTGGGCCCCGAGAGGAGCACCTGCCCGCCGTGCCCGGCGTTGGTGACCCGTGCCACCCGGTGCAGCTCCAGCCCGACATAGGTGTCGCCGCTCACCCGCGGCTCGCCGGTGTGCAGGCCCATTCGCACCCGGACGGCGGCATCGGGGGGCCACGGCTCGGCGGCCAGCGCGCGCTGGGCGGCCACCGCCGCGGAGACCGCCTCGGCCGCGCCGCGGAAGACGGCAAAGACCGCGTCCCCCTCGGTGCCGAAGACCTGGCCCCCCGCCTGCTCCACGGCCTCGCGCAGGATCCGGTCGTGGCGTTCCAGCACCGACGGCCAGGCGTCGTCCAGCGCCTGGGCCAGGCGCGTCGAGCCCTCGATGTCGGTGAACAGGAACGTGACCGTCCCGGTCGGCAGGGTCACCACGTTGCGCAGTGTCGGCGTCGAGCGGCCAGAGGGCAAGAGTTCCCGCTACCCTGCCCGGCCAGTGACCCCTGAACCGCTCCCCGACTCGGCCCGCGCCCGCGACCCGTGGGCGCCCATCGCCCAACGGCCGGTGCTGCCGGCCGTACTGGGGGCGCTGTTCATTGCGTTCAGCGGCATCCTGGTGCGCCTGGCCAACGTGGAACCGGCCACTGCCGCCATCTTCCGCTGCCTCTACGCCCTGCCGCCGCTGGCCCTGCTGGCCCTCCTGGAGCGCCGTGCCTACGGCCCGCGGCCGGCGTCACAGGTCGGCCTGGCCTGGCTGGCGGGCCTCTTCTTCGCCGTCGACCTCGAGCTCTTCCACCACACCGTGGCCTACGTGGGCGCCGGCCTGGGCACCGTGCTGGGCAACACCCAGGTGATCCTCGTCGGCGTCCTGGCCTGGCTCCTCTTCGGCGAGCGCATGGATGGGCGAACCATGGCCGCCGTCCCGATCGCCATGCTCGGCGTGGTGCTCATCAGCGGGGTGATCGGGGCGGATGCCTACGGAAGCGACCCGCTGCTCGGCGTGATCACCGGCCTGGGCACCGGCCTCGCCTACGCCGGCTTCCTGCTCGTCCTGCGGCGCGGGCACGCCGACCTGCGCCGCCCGGCAGGCCCGCTCTTCGACGCCACCCTGTCCGCGACGGTGGGAGGCGTCCTCATCGGCCTTCCGCTGGGGGAGGTCGATCTCGTCCCGAGCTGGCCGGCGCACGGCTGGCTGGTGCTGCTCGCCCTCTCCGCGCAGTTCGTGGGCTGGCTGCTGATCAGCGTCTCGCTGCCACGCCTGCCCACGGCATTGACCAGCGTGGTGCTCACCCTGCAGCCGGTGGGCGCCGTGGTGCTGGCATCGGTCCTGGTTGCCGAAGCACCCTCGGCGGTTCAGCTTGCCGGGGCAGCCTGCATCCTGGCCGGGCTCCTGCTGGCCACAATCCGTCGCCGCCCGACCCCTCCGGCCGAGTTCGGCTGACGCTACCGTTGGACCGATGTCTCCGGACACCCGCCTCTTCACCGGCCGCGGCCGTCTCCTGACCCCGGAGCCGTACGACGGCGAGCTGCCGTGGGCGATCCACGTGCGCGGCGGATCCGTGAGCTGGGTGGGGCCGCGGGCCTCCGCCCCGCCGGCCGACGAGGTGGTGGACCTGGGCGAGGCGCTGGTCACGCCGGGCCTGGTGGACGCCCACACCCACCCGGTCTTCGCCGGCGACCGATCGGACGAGGCGGCCGCTCGCCTGGCGGGTGAGGCGTACTCCGGCGGCGGCATCCTGCGCACGGTGGCCGCCACCCGCGCCGCGAGCGACCGGGAACTGCTCGACCTGGCCACCGAGCGGCTGCGCGCTCAGCTGGCGGCCGGCACCACCACGGTGGAGGGCAAGTCCGGCTACGGCCTCTCCCCGGAGGAGGAGCTGCGCCACCTGCGCATCCTGGGCGAGGCCGCCGCAGGGGCCGGGGTGCGGGTGGTCCGCACCTTCCTCGGGGCCCACGCCAAACCGCCCGACGATCCCGACTACGTCGCGCGCGTCGTGGAGGAGATGATCCCCGCCGTGGCCGCTGCCGGTGCGGCCGACTTCTGCGACGTCTTCTGCGACGCCGGCTTCTTCAGCGTCGGCGAGGCCGAGCGCATCCTGACCGCGGCTGCGTCACGCGGCCTGGGCCTTCGCCTGCACGCCGATCAGCTGCACCGCACCGGCGCCGTCGAGCTGGCCATCCGGCTGGGAGCCGCCAGCGCCGACCACCTCGAGCAGCTGGACGAGCCGGGGGTCCGCGCCCTGGCGGCGTCGCGGACGGTCGCCACCCTGCTTCCCGGGCCGGCGGCGGTGATGCGCGATCGCCTGCCGCCGGCGCGAGCCCTGCTGGACGCCGGCGCCACCGTGGCCCTCGCCTCGGACGCCAACGCGGGCACCTTCGGCGCCTGGGGCGCCATGCCGCTCGTCATCGGCCTGGGCGCCGTCCTGCTGGGCATGACCGTGGCCGAGGCGCTCAACGCCGCGACGAGAGGCGGGGCCGCCGCGCTGGGGCTGGCGGGCCGGCGCGGGGTCATCGGCCCGGGGGCCGACGCCGACCTGGTGGCCTGGGACGCCGAGCACGAGGGCGCCTTCGCGCTCCACCTCGGGCAGGTGCGTCCGGCGACGGTGATGCTCGGCGGCTCTATGCTTGCCGCCTGATGGACCGATACGACCTGGTCGTCATCGGCGCGGGTGCCGGTGGCGAGGCGGCCGCCTACGAGGCCCGCGAGCTGGGGCTCAGCGTGGCGATCATCGAGAAGGACCTGTTCGGCGGCGGGTGCCCGTTCTGGCAGTGCATGCCCTCCAAGGCGCTGCTGCACGCCGCCGCCGTGCACCACGCCGGCGGCGACTACCCGTGGCCGAGGGCCAGCGCCTTCCGGGACTGGATGATCAACCGCGAGGGCACCGACTACCCGGACGACGCCAGCCACGTGAAGAACCTGGAGGCCGCCGGCGCGGTTCCGATCCGCGGCGAGGCCCGCTTCCTGGGCGCCGACCCGCTGTGCGTGGAGGTGGCCCGGCCTGACGGCGAGCGCCTGGAGCTCGAGGCGGGCAGCGTGGTGCTGGCGGTCGGGTCGCACGCGCGGATCCCGTCCCTGCCCGGCCTGGAAGGGGCTGATCCCTGGACCAACCGCCAGGGGACCTCGCTGCGCGAGCTGCCGGACGGGGTGGTGGTGTTGGGCGGCGGGCCCAGCGGCATGGAGCTCGCCCAGGTGTACGCCCGCTACGGGGTGCCGGTGACCCTGGTCCACCCGCGCGACCGCATCAACGACCGCGACCATCCCCGCTCCTCCGAGTACGTCGCCGAGGGCCTGCGCCGCGACGGCGTGGAGATCCGTCTCAACACCCGCGCGGTCGGCGTGCGGGCGCACGTCGGAACCAACGGCCGCCACGTGGTCGAACTGTCGGACGGCACCACGGCCGAGGGCGAGGCCATCCTGCTGACCATCGGCCGCGACATCCCGCTCGAGGCGCTGAACCTGGGCGCCATCGGCGTGGAGGTCCGTGACGGGCGGGTCACGCCGGACTCCGAGCTGCGCATCGCGCCCAACGTCTACGTCGCCGGTGACGTGGCCGGGCCAGAGCTGCACACCCACATGGCCCACTACCAGGGCGAGATGGTGGCCCGCCTGGCCGCCGGCCGGGACGTCACGCCCGACCTGTCGGCCATCCCTCGCGCGACCTATACCGATCCCGAGACGGCCTCGGTCGGCCTGCTGGTGGAGCAGGCTCGGGAGCGCGGCATCGACGCCGTGGAGTACACCCAGGAGCTGGCTTCCACGGCCAAGGGCTACGTCACCGAGGGCCGCGGCCACGTGACCATCGTGATCGACCGCGAACGCCGCACCCTGATCGGCGCCTACATGGCCGGTCCCGGGGTGAGCGAGGCCATCCACGAGGCGGTGCTGGCGGTGAAGCTGCGCACGCCGCTGGCTGTACTGGCCGACACGATCCACGCCTTCCCCACCGTGGCGCGGGTCATGGGTGCGCTGTTCACCGCCGCCCACAAGGAGCTGGCATAGCCTCACGCGCAGCCCTGGCCGGTAGCATCCGGGGCCGATGGAGCTGACGCTGGTCCTGGCCCTCCTCTTTCTCGCCGCGGCCGTGCTGTACGGGATGGTGGGGCACGCCGGTGCCTCGGCATACCTGGCGGCCATGGCCCTGGTGGGGCTGGACCCGGCCGTGATGCGGCCGACCGCCCTGACCCTGAACATCCTGGTGGCGGTGATCGTCACCGCGCGCTTCGCGCGCGCCGGCTACGTGCGGCCGCGCTCGGCACTCCCCTTCCTGGTCGCCTCGGTGCCGGCAGCCTTCGTGGGAGGGATGGTCCACCTCCCGGGCGATGTGTACCGCCCTCTGGTGGGCGGCGTCCTCCTGTTCGCGGCGGCGCGCTTCGGCGTCACCGCCGGGCGACCGGCCGAGGAACGGCCGCCGAACGCCCCGCTGCCGGCGGCCATGGTCAGCGGCGGCTTGATCGGCCTGCTGGCTGGCCTGACCGGCACCGGCGGCGGGATCTTCCTGACCCCGCTGCTGATCGCCGCCGGCTGGGCCGGTACCCGCTTCGCGGCCGGAACCTCGATCGTCTTCATCCTGGGCAACTCGATCGCGGGGTTGGCCGGCAACGTCGCCGCAGTCGGCGGGCTGCCACCCCAGATCGTCCTGTGGATGGCGGTGGTGGCGGCCGGCGGCGCCATCGGCTCCGAGCTGGGCAGCCGCCGCCTCCCGGCGCCGTGGGTGCGCCGCGCGCTGGCGGTCGTGCTGGTGGTGGCCGGGCTGAAGCTGATCTTCCTGCCCTAGCGGGCCGATCGGTCAGCCGGCGAACAGGACGCCCGGGTTCAGCACGCCGTCGGGATCGAGCGCCCGCTTGATGGCGCGCATGGCGGCCACGTCGGCCGCGCCGCGGTCCGCCTCCAGCCAGGCCGTCTTGGCCACGCCGATGCCGTGCTCGGCGCTGATCGTGCCGCCGAAGGCGATGGCCAGCTCCAGCACGGCCGCATCCACCGTCTCGTCCTCGGGTGGCGGCCCGACCACGTTCACGTGCAGGTTCCCGTCCCCAACGTGCCCGTACAGGTAGACCGATGCCTCCGGCGCCACCACCCGGATCGCCCGCTGCACCTCGCGCGCGTACTCCCCCATGCGCCCGATGGGCACCGCCACGTCCAGCTTGTGCGGCACGCCCGTGGCGTTGACCGACTCGGTGTGCCGCTCGCGCAGCTCCCACAGGCGCCGCCGCTGCGCCTCGTCGCTGGCGATGACCGCGTCGCGCACCCGCTCGCCGGCCCGCTCGATGGCGGCGGCCAGCTCGTCGGTCGGGTCGGCGGCGCCATCGGCCTCGACCAGCAGGTATGCCGGGTGGGCCGCGCCGAACGGGTGGGCCAGGCCGGCGTGCCGCGTCACCAGCTGCAGCCCCTCCTCGAACATCAGCTCGGCAGCCAGCAGGTTGGGGAGCTGGCGACGCAGCTCGGCGGCCAGGGCGGCAACCTCGTCAGGCCCGTCCAGGGCCAGGAGGGCCGCCGCGCGGCGGGCCGGCAACGGGACGAGCCGCAGGCGCAGCCGGGTGATGACCGCCAGCGTCCCCTCCGAGCCAGCCAGCAGCGACGGCAGGTGGTAGCCGGTGTTGTCCTTCACCAGGCCCGGCAGGCGGCGCAGGACGGTGCCGTCGGCCAGCACTGCCTCGAAGCCGACGATCTGCCGGCGCATCGGTCCATGGCGCAGCACCTGGATGCCGCCGGCGTTGGTGGCCGCCATCCCGCCCAGCGTGGCGCTGTCCCGCGCGCCCAGGTCGACGCCGAAGGCGTACCCGGACGCCCGGGCATGGGCCTGGAGCGTGGCCAGGATGACACCCGCGCCAGCGGTCACCTCGGCGGCGAGGGCGTCCACCGGTTCAAGCTCGCGCAGCCGCGCCAGCGCGAGCACCAGCTGCGGTCGGTCCAGCTCGGTGCGCGGCACCGAGCCGCCCACCAGCCCGGTGTTGCCGCCCTGCGGGATCACGGCCACGCCCGCCTCGCGGCAGGCACGCAGCACGGCGGCCACCTCGTCGGTGCTGCCCGGGCGGACGACGGCGACGGCCTCGCCCCGCCAGCGTCGCGTCCAGTCCGTCTCGTGGCTGGCACGCAGGCCGGCATCGGTCAGGACGTGCGCGTCGCCCACGAGCCCGCGCAGGATGGCCAGCAGGGCGCCGTCGATCATGGGTGCATCGTGCCACGCGCGGTGGTGCTCGTCCGGTTCCGGTCGTTCGTCCCCCAGCATCAAGCCGGCCGTATGCGTGGGCTGTCTGGGACGGCCACCATCGGGGGTTCGTAGACGGGGGGCGACTGGAACGGCCACGCTGACCCTCGGATAGTCACCGGGCGTATGGACCGGGCAGGCTGGAGGTCCTGAAGGTGGCCGGTTCAGTCAGGGGCCGTATATCGGGCCCTCTGGGTGGCCGATACAGTCGTGGGCCGAATACCGGCCGGGGCGCCGGGGCGCGCAGTCGTGCGGTGGATGGAACGGCCACCATCGGCCCATCCGTATCCGGGGGCTGACTGGAACGGCCACGCTGACCCTCGGATAGTCACCGGGCGTATGGACCGGGCAGGCTGGAGGCCCTGAAGGTGGCCGGTTCAGTCATGGGCCGCATATCGGGCCCTCTGGGTGGCAGGTACAGTCGTGGGGCGTATACCGGCCGGGGCGATTTGGCAATCCACCCGCGCCCTGTCAGGATCGGGGCCGATGTCCGAGCTCCCGCTCCTCCCGCGCGACGCACTGGACCGGCCGCTGCACGACCTGCGGATCAGCGTCACCGACCGCTGCAACTTCCGGTGCGTGTACTGCATGCCGCGGGCGGTGTTCGGCCCGGACCACGCCTTCCTGCCGCGCGCCGCGCTGCTCACCTTCGAGGAGATCGCGCGGCTGGTCCGCATCTTCACCGCGCTCGGGGTGGAGAAGGTGCGCCTCACCGGCGGCGAGCCGCTGGTGCGCCGCGAGATCGAGACCCTGGTCGCCATGCTGGCCGAGATCCCGGGCGTGCGCGACCTGACCATGACCACCAACGGCTCGCTGCTGCCGCGCCACGCGCGGGCCCTGAAGGCGGCTGGCCTGCAGCGGGTCACCATCAGCCTGGACGCCGATGACGACGAAACCTTCGGTCGATTGAACGACGCCGGGGTCCCGGTGTCCGCGGTGATGGCCGGCATCGAGGCCGCCGAGGAGGCCGGGCTGGGCCCGATCAAGATCAACATGGTCGTGAAGCGCGGCTGGAACGAGCACGCCATCCTGCCCATGGCCCGTCGCTTCCGGGGGACGGGGCGCATCCTGCGCTTCATCGAGTACATGGACGTCGGCACCTCGAATGGCTGGCGCCTGGACGACGTCGTCACCGCGGACGAGATCCTGCGCACCATCTCGACCGAATTCCCCCTGGAGCCGATGCCGCCCGCGCACCCCGGCGAGGTGGCCGAGCGCTACCGCTACGTCGACGGTGGCGGCGAGATCGGGATCATCGCCAGCGTGTCCCGTCCCTTCTGCGGTGACTGCTCGCGGCTCCGCCTCTCCGCCGACGGCCGGCTCTACACCTGCCTGTTCGCCGCCGCCGGCCACGACCTGCGCGCGCTGCTGCGGAACGGCGCCAGCGATGCCGAGCTGGAGGCCGCGCTGCGACGCATCTGGGCGGTGCGGGACGACCGTTACAGCGAGCTACGCAGCGAGGAGACCGCGGCGCTGCCGAAGGTCGAGATGAGCTACATCGGCGGCTGATCGCCGTGGATCGGGCCGGGCCGATCCCGCAGCGGGCGCCCGGACCGGCCGCGCATGACCGCCAGGATCTCGGCCACGATGGCGCGCGCCACCTCCTCCGGGCCCTCGGCGCCGATGTCAAGGCCGGCCGGCGCGTGCAGCCGCTCCATGGCCTCCGGGCGCCCGATCTCGCCGAGCATCTGCTCGGTCCGCCCGCGCGGGCCGAGCACTCCGAAGTAGGCCGGCTCCACGCCCGCCTCCAGGAAGGAGCGCAGGTAGGCCTGGTCGCGCAGGTAGTTGTGGCTCATCAGCACGATCGCCGTGCGCCCGTCCACGGGGACGGCCTCGGCGATCCGCTCCGGGTCGGCGTCGCAGAAGTCGGCCGCGCCCGGGAAGCGCTCGTGGGTGAGCAGCGCCCGCCGCACGTCGGCGACGGTCACCCGCCAGCCCAGCTCGGCGGCCTGGCGCACCAGCGGGATCGCGTCGTGGCCGGCGGCGCAGACCACCAGGTGGGGCGTCGGCAGCATCGGCTCGTAGAAGACGCGCTCGCCATCCGCCGACTCCTCCACCCTCGGCGTGCCGGCCGCCAGCGCCGCGCCAGCGGCGCCATCGGTCCCGAACCAGCGCGTCCCCGTGCGAGGACCGCTGATCACCGTGACCAGCACCGTCGGCTCCCCGGCCAGCGCCGCCCGCAGGGCCCGGGCGTGCTCCACCGCCCCCTGGGTGGGCTCCACGTACAGCTCGATCGCCCCGTTGCAGCCCAGGCCGTAGCCCCACACCGCGTCGTCCTCGGCGGTCAGGTCGAACTCCACGGTCCGCGCCTCACCCGTCCGCAGCACCTCGCGGCCGATGCGGGCCACGTCGCCCTCCAGGCAGCCGCCGGAGATGTTGCCGATCGGCTCGCCGGACTCGGGCACCAGCAGGCGCGCCCCCGCCCGACGGTAGGTGGAGCCGCGGGTGGCCACGATGGTGGCCAGGGCCATCGGCTCGCCGCGGGCCGCGCGCTCCTCGATGGCGTCCAGGATGTCGGTCAGCTCGGACATGGGTGCCGATCGTACGCCAGCGCCGCGGACACGCCGCAGGCCGATCCGGTCAGGCAGGTCGGAACACGAGGGCGGCGTTCAGGCCACCGAAGCCGAAGGAGGTCGACAGCGCCGCGGCCGGGCGGGCCGCCATCGGCTGCCGCAGGACGTTGAGGCGCACCTCGGGGTCGAGCTCCTGCAGGTTGCAGGTTCCCGGCAGCAGGCCGTGGCACAGGGCCAGGACGGCGATCGCCGCCTCGATCGCCCCGGAGGCACCCAGCGGATGGCCGTACAGCCCCTTCGTCCCCGAGACCGGCACGCTCTCCGCGCGCGACCCCAGCGCCAGGTGCAGGGCGCGCGCCTCGGCCACCTCGTTGAGCGGCGTGGACGAGGCGTGGGCGTTGACGTAGCCGATCTCCTCGGCGCTCACCCCGCCGTCGGCCAGCGCGGCCCGGACCGCGGCCGCGGCCGCCTCGCCGGAGGGGAGCGGCGCCGTCAGGTGGTAGGCGTCGGCCGAGGCGCCGAACCCGACCACCTCGCCCAGCACGTGCGCCCCGCGCTCCAGGGCGGCGTCCAGCGGCTCCAGCGCCAGCACCGCCGCACCCTCGGCCATCACGAACCCGTCGCGCCCCACGTCGAACGGCCGCGACGCCGTGGCCGGGTCGTCGTTGCGACCGGAGAGCACCCGGATCATGGCGAAGGCGCCGAAGGTGAGCGGCGCCAGCGGCGCCTCGGCCCCTCCCGCCAGCGCCGCGTCCACCACGCCGGCGCGAATTGCCTGGAAGGCCTGCCCGATGGCCATCGCCCCGGAGGCGCAGGAGTTGGCGTTCCCCACCGCCGGGCCGCGCACTCCCAGGTCGATGGCCACGTTGGAGGCCCCGGCCCCGCCGAAGACGGCGGTGGCCAGGGTGGGCGCCACGGCCCGCACGCCACGCGCCACGTAGGCGGCGTGCTGCTCCTCGCCGAAGGCGACGCCGCCCAGCGCGGAGCCGATCCACACGCCGGTGCGGTCCGGCGCAGGGGCCGCTCCATCGGTCCAGCCGGCGTGCTCAACGGCCATGCGCGAGGCGGCCACCGACAGCTGGCTGAAGCGGTCCAGTCGCCGTGCGCGACGCGCGTCCAGGTGATCCTCCGGCCGGAAGTCGGTGATCTGCGCCGCCACCCGCGAGGGAAAGGCTGAGGCGTCGAAGCGGTCCAGCTCGGCGACCGCCGAGCGGTTGGCCAGCACGCCCTCCCACAGCCCGCGGGCGCCATGACCGATGGGCGTCACGGCGCCGATACCGGTCACCGCCACCCGCCGCGGCGCCCCGTCCACGGCCTTCACGACCCGGCCTCGGCCAGGGCCTTCACCCGGCGCAGGGTGCGCCCGGCGACGGCCTCGATGAACTGCGGACCGATGACGTGGCGCGCGACCAGGTCGCCGATCAGCGGCCAGCGCAACTCGAGGTCGTGGTGGATGGCGACGTTCCAGACGTCCGAACTCCCGGCAGCCGCTCCGTCCGGCTCGAAGACCCAGGCCACCCGCATGCCGCGCGTCACGCCGCCGGTGTGCACGAACTCGATGCGCCGCTGTTCGGGGAGGGGCCGCTGGACCGCCTCCCAGCTGACCGGGATGCGGCCGCGGCGCGCGCCCATGGCGAAGCGGCGCTCCCCGTGGGGATCGGGAACGGGGCGGACGTAGCGGTAGTGCGGGAGCAGCTGCGGCCAGCGCTCGACCTCGGCCGCCAGGCCAAAGATGCGCTCGTACGGCGCCCTGATCCGGATCCGCGTCACGCTGTGCACGTCACGGCCCTCACGGACGCAGGACCCGGGCCAGGAAGGCCGGCGACAACGCACCGCTGGCCGGCCGGCAGTCCCCCAGGGCCGATCCCAGCCGCAGTGCCAGCTCCGGGCGCGCGGCCAGGCGGCGCAGGGCGTACCCGAACAGCGGCGGCGCGGCCAGCATGCCCTGCACCACCCAGGTCAGGGCATCCTTGGCGGCGAAGGCGCGCCGGCGCTCGGTGCGGTAGCGGTCAGCGGCCGCGTCGTCCAGGCCGGCCAGCAGCGCGTCGGCGGCGGCGCGCGCCGAGCGCAGGGCGCGGTAGATGCCCTCCCCGGTGAAGGGGTCGATGAAGCCGGCGGCGTCGCCGACCAGCATCCATCCGCGGCCCGCCGGCGCGCGCACCCGGTGGCCGATCGGCGAGGCGCCGCGGATCGGGGTCAGGCGCTCGGCCTCCCGCAGCCGCTCGGCCACGGCCGGCAACCCGCGGATGGCGGCGGCGAAGCGCTCCTCGGCCGGCTCCCGCGTCCCGTTCAGCGGCAGCGCCATACCCACGTTCAGCCGGCCGCCGGCCAGCGGCGCCAGCCCGACGTAGTAGCCGTTCCCCACGTGCATCTCCCCGTGGTCGTCCAGCTCCGGCAGGCCGGAGTAGTGGGCCACCAGCCCCAGCCGTCGCGGCCGGACGGCGGCCACGCCCTCCACCGAGAGCCGCTGGGCCACCCGCGAGCGGGCGCCGTCCGCGCCGATCAGCCAGTCGCAGCGCACGGTCAGGCGTCCGGCGGCGGTGCGCAGGGTGGCGCCGGCCACCCGGCCGTCCCGCCATCGCGCGTCCTCGAAGGCGGCGCGCTCCATGAGCCGCGCACCACAGGTCATCGCGTGGGCGGCCAGGGTGGCGTCGAAGCGCTGCCGCTCCACGCCCCAGGCCGGCCGCGGGCCGCGGCCGTCTGCGTACTGCATGAGCACCGAAGCGCCCCCGTGAATCACCCGCATGCCGCGCAGCGGCAGCGCCTCGCCCTGCCACGCCTCCGACGGCAGCCCCAGCCGGTCCAGCTCCTCGACGATCCGCGGGCTGGCGTACTCGGCGCAGGCCTTCGGGCGCGGGTGCGCGGCCGACTCGACCAGCAGCACGTCCAGCCCGGCACGGGCCAGGGGCGCGGCCACCGCCGATCCGGCCGGCCCGGCCCCGACCACCAGGACGTCGCAGCGCAGGTCGCTCATCGGTACACGCTGGTGACGCGTGGCTGCCAGCCCGGCGTCCGCCACGCCAGGCGGAGACCGGCCTCGGCCGCCAGGCCGTCCAGCTCGCCCAGGGTGTAGGCGCGGCGCGCCGAGACCACGCCGTCGTGGCGGGTGTAGCGCCCTCGACTCAGGGCCAGCACCGTGACGGAGGTGACCAGCTGCGCCACGCGCCCGCGGCGCAGGTCGTTGATGAGCACCGCCCTGGTCGCCACCCGCCGCAGCTCGCGGAGCGCGGCCACGGCATCGGGCTCGTCCAGGTGGTGGATGAGCAGCGAGGCGTGCGCCACCGCCACGGAGCGGTCTGGCAGGGGCAGGGCGCGGACATCGGCCTCCAGGAAGCGCACACCGTTGGTATCGCGCAGGTTACGGCGCGCCTCGGCCAGCACCTCGCGGCGCAGGTCGCTGACGATCACGCAGCCGACGCCGGTCGACACCAGGCGACGGGCGAGGTCCCCGCGGCCGGCCCCGGCATCAAGGACGGTGGCATCGGCTCGCCTCCCGGCGTCGTCCAGCTCGCGGAGGACCGCCCCAAGGCTGGCGCCCAGCCCGCCCGGGAGCCGGTTGAGCATGGCCATTTCGCGCAGGTTGATGCGCAGCTCGCGAGGGTCGAGCTCCTCGGCGTCGAGGAGCTCCTGCTCGGCGGAGCGCCCCAGGTTCCGACCGGGGAGGACGAAGCTCCACCTGGCCATGGTGGACCGATGCTACCGCACACGGCGCGCGCCGCCATGAACGGCGGCCTGGGAAGTGGCACGGTTGATGCCCCCGGCTGTCGAGAAGAGATTGGATGGCGAACGGGCAGGCTCTTTGGCCGCCCTCGCCGTTTGCCTGGACGAGGACGGAGACGCACATGTCGCGATTGATGCGCGCCGGCATCTTGATGACCATCCTGGCCGTGCTGCTCGCCGCCTGTGGGCCCAACCGCGAGAACGGGCAGCAGGCAGACCGGGACGGAGACGGCGGGGCATCCGAGACGGCGAACAGCCCGGACGGTGAGCTGACCGCCGGTGGCGAGATCTTCGTCTACGGCATGAGTTACGAGAACGCCGACGAGATCGCCACCACCCGCGTCGACCACTTCACGTCACAGTACCCGGACGTCAGCGTCACGTTCAGCGAGTCCGACTTCAGCGCCGAGACGCTGATCCCCGCGCTGCGCGGCAGCGATCCGCCCGACGTCATCCGCATGCCGCGCAACATCGCGGGCGGCTACATCCAGCGCGGGATCTTCGAACCGCTCGGCGAGTGCCTCGAACGGGCCGGCGTGGACCCATCCATCTACCAGCCCAGCGCCATGGAGCAGCTGACCGTGGACGGCACCATCTACGGGTTGCCGCAGGCCTACATCACACGGGCATGGCTGATCGACAACTCGGTCTTCGAGGCGGCCGGGCTGGATCCGGCGGCCTTCGACTGGAGCGACTGGGACGCGATCCGGGCGGCGAACCAGACCATCCTCGACGCGGTCGAGAGCGTCAAGGTTGGGATCGATCCCAAGGTCAGCGATCCAACCAGCGCCGACATGTTCCCGCTCTGGGTCCATGCCAACGGCGGCGAGCTGATCTCCGAGGACGGACAACCCAGGCTCAACGCTCCGGAAGTGGTCGAGGCTCTCGAGTTCGTGGCCTCCATGATCGAGCCGTACGGCAGCCACGCCGCCTTCCTCGACGCGCGGGGCGCCACGGGCGACTTCTTCGGCGCCGAGAACCAGTTCGTGCTCGACACCGAGGGCGCCTTCCCGATGCAGCAGACCTACCTCAACACGCTGGCCACTAACTCGCCCGACGTGGAGATCACCGCCGCGCCGTTCATGACCCGGGACGGCGAGCCGTTCACCTGGGCGGACGGCGACGTGCTGGGCATCTCGGCCACCTCGGACAACAAGGACGCGGCCTGCGCCTTCATCACCTCGGTCCTGTCCACCGACGCGTGGGTGGCGGCCGCGGAGGCACGACAGCAGATCAGGGAGGAGGAGGGCGTCCCAAACCTCGGCACCGTCTCCGGTAACGTGGAGGCGGACCGGATCATCTTCTCCGAGATCGTGGACCTCGCCGACTATCCCGTCTTCGAGGCGGCAGTGCAGACCTACCTCGACGTGCAGGACGCCGCGTTCGTCATCCCACGGTCCGTGGCGGCCGAGCAGGTGCAGCAGGCGTGGGCCACGGCGGTGGACCGCGTGCTGAACGGCAACGCCGACCCCCAGGCGGCGCTCGACCAGGCCCAGGCGGAGGCGGAGGCCGCCATCGCCGATGCAGGCGGCTGAGCCCCGGCGCATCCTCCGCCTCCCGGTCGGACAGGACCGCAGCACCCTGCTGTGGGTCGCGCTCTTCCTGTCCCCGTGGATCATCGGCTTCGTCGTCTTCACCGCCGGCCCCATGCTGTGGAGCCTTTGGCTGTCGTTCACGAACTACGACGTCCTGACCGGAACCGGGGACTTCATTGGCCTGCGGAACTATGAGCGCATGCTCGGCGACCGGCGCGTGGGCGTCAGCCTGTGGAACACCGCCTACTTCACGCTGCTCTACGTCCCCCTGTCGGTCGGGCTGGGCCTGCTGCTGGCCTCGCTCCTCAACCGCACGGGCGGCCGGCTGGCCGGTTTCTTCCGCACGGCGTTCTACCTGCCCAATGTCACTCCCGCGGTGGCGGTCGGCACCCTCTTCCTGCTGCTCCTCAACAACCCCGACGGGCTCGTCAACCAGGCGCTGGCCGCGATCGGCATACCGGGACCGAGCTGGCTGAATGACCCGGCCTGGATCAAGAACGGGATCGTGCTGATGATGCTGTGGAGCATCGGCGGCACGGTGGTCATCCTGTTCGCGGCCCTGCGCAACGTACCGGTCGAGCTCTACGAAGCGGCACGCATCGATGGCGCCTCGGCATGGAGGCAGTTCCGCCACGTCACGCTGCCCATGATCAGCGGCGCGCTCTTCTTCGTGCTGATCATCAACACCGTGGCCTCGCTGCAGCTGTTCAGCGAGGTCTACACCATCTTCTACGGGCAGCAGCAGGGCCAGACCGCGGGCGGCGACTCGGCGCTCTTCTACGTCGTCTACCTGTTCCGCAATGCGTTCGAGTTCTTCGAGATGGGCTACGCCTCAGCGCTGGCGTGGCTGCTGTTCGCGGTCATTGGCCTCATCACCTTCGTCCAGTTCCGGGTTTCGCGCCGCTTCGTCTACTACGAGGGCGAGGAGCGATGAGCACCTCCCAGCACGCCGAGCGCTCGGCCGTTCCCGGCATCCGCCAGCCGGAGGCGGTCCTCGCCGAGCGTTCCCGCGGAGGGGTGCGACGCGTCGCGTCGCGGGCCGTGTACATCGCGTTGCTGGCAGGCTTCACGATCCTCTTCGTCTACCCCTTCGTCTGGCTGCTGTCGGCGTCACTCAAGACCGGGGCGGAGGTGTTCAACAACGAGCTCGTCCCCGACCCGGTGATGTGGGGGAACTACGCCGAGCTCTTCGCGCGGCGGCCGGTGCTGGCCTGGACCTGGAACAGCGTGCTGGTCTCGATGCTGGCCGCGGTGACCGTCACCGTGACCTCGGCCATGGTGGCCTGGGCGTTCGCCTACTTCCGCTTCCCCTACCGCAACCTGCTGTTCGGGGTGGTGCTCGCCTCGATGATGCTGCCCGGCGCGGTGACCATGATCCCCAACTTCCTGATCTGGGACTGGCTCGGCTGGAACAACACCCTGGTGCCGCTGTGGGCCGGCAACCTGTTCGCCAGTCCCTTCTACATCTTCCTGCTGCGCCAGTTCTTCCTGGGGCTGCCGCGCGAGCTGTTCGACGCGGCGCGGGTCGACGGCGCGAGCCACCTGCGGATGTGGTGGTCGGTGGCACTTCCGCTGACGAAGGCGGCCCTGATCGTCGTCTTCGTCTTCGAACTGAAGGCGGCCTGGACCGACCTCGTCAAGCCGCTGATCTTCCTGCGCGACGTCGGCACCTACACCCTGCCTCGCGGCCTGAAGGCCATCGTGGACAGTTCGAACATCGGTGGCGAGCAGCACTTCGAGCTGCTGGCCGTCGGCGGCGTGCTGGTCACCGTCCCCATGATCGTCATCTTCTTCGTCGCCCAGCGCTACTTCCTGGAGGGCATCGCCACCACTGGCTCCACCGGACGCTGACCGATGGCGCGCGCGCCTCAGGCGGCGTGCACGTCGCGCGCGTTGAAGGCGGCGGCTCCCAGCACGACCAGCACCAAAGTCGGGACGGCGAGCACCGCGTAGCGCCAGGCCTCGGTCGGCTCGCGCAGCGGGTCGCCGCCCAGCGCCCACTCCCAGGGCGAGACGACCTTCCACGGCTCGAGCACGTCGGAGATCGGGAAAAGGGCCACCGCCACGTAGCCGGCGATGGCCACCGCCAGCCCGATGCCCAGCACCAGGCCCGGGCGGGCGGTCAGGCCGGCCACGAAGGCAGCCAGCCCGGCATGCAGCAGCCCGAGCAGCGTGCAGAGCACCACGGTGGCCACCAGCCGCTCGGCGCCGATGTCCATGGCGACCACCGCGTTGGCCACCAGCTGGACCCCCAGCACCACGGCGCCGATGATCGCCATCCACAGCAGCACGCCGAGGGCGCGCCCCAGGAAGACGGCCGGGCGGCTGACCGGCTGGGCCAGGTAGGCCTCCATCCGCCCGGAGTCCTCGTCGCCGGCGGTCTGGCCGTTCATCAGGATCACGCCCGCCACCGCCAGCAGCAGCGGGACCAGCACGGCGTACAGGTTGGCGTCCAGGAAGCCTGCCGGTGAGGAGAGGTCGGCCAGGCCGAAGGCGTCGACCAGCGGCTCGGGCAGCCCCTCCAGCAGCTCGTCGATGGCGGCCTGGTCCCGGAAGGAGGGCCAGAAGGCGACGGTCAGCGCCACCAGGGCGGCCAGGCTGAGCGACCAGATCAGCCCGGCGCGCCGCAGCGCGCGCACGGGGATGGCCAGCAGCTCGAGCCCGCGACCGATCACGCGCCGGTCTCCTCGTCGGCGTACAGGCCGAGGAACGCCTCCTCCAGGTCCGGTTCCTGGATGGTGACCGATGCCAGCTGCAGCCCGGCCAGGGCGTCGATGAGGGGCCGGACCGGCCCGGTGAGCACCGCTGCGAAGCGCCGGCCGTCGACCTGCACGTCCTCCAGGCCCGGCACCCGCGCGAGCCAGGGCGGGGCCTCGGTCTCGAACCAGACCTCCACGCGCTGGCGGGCCAGGCCGCGCACCTCGCCGACCGTGCCCTGCACCACGATCCGGCCGGCGCGCAGCACGGCGACGCGATCGGCGACGCGCTGCACCTCGGACAGGATGTGCGACGAGAGGAAGACGCTGGTCCCCTGCGCGCGGCGCTCGCGGACCAGCTCCAGGAACTCGTGCTGCATCAACGGGTCCAGGCCGGAGGTCGGTTCGTCCAGGATCAGCAGGTCGGCATCGGTCAGGAAGGCCGACAGGACCGATACCTTGCGCCGGTTGCCGCTCGACAGGGTGCGCATCGGGCGGTCGAGATCCAGCTTGAAGCGCTCGGCCAGCGGATCCATGCGCGAGGCATCGAAGCCTCGGCGCAGCCGGCCCAGCGAGCGCAGGAACTGGCGAGCGGTCAGGCGGTCCGGGAGGCGCAGCTCGCCGGGGACGTAGGCCACCCGCTCGCGGAGATGCACCCCGTGCTGCCGCGGATCCAACCCGAAGAGCAGCACCCGGCCGGCCGTGGGCCGCAGCAGGTCCAGGATGCAGCGGATGGTGGTCGACTTCCCGGCCCCGTTGGGGCCAACGAAGCCCAGCACCTCGCTCGGCTGCATGACCAGGTCGATGCCGCGAACGGCCTGCACGCTGCCGTAGCTCTTGGCCAGGCCCTCCAGGCGGAGGGGCTCAACGGATGCCGCTGTCATGGTGCGCCCCGAGCCTACACGAGGGCGTGGCACCATCGAGGCGTGAAACTGGACTGGCCGATCCGGGTGGTCGACGCGCATGCCGGCGGGGAGCCGGGCCGGGTGGTGGTCGGCGGGGTGCGTGACGTGCCGGGCGCCAGCATGCTCGAGAAGCGCGACCACCTGTGGCGCTCCGGCGATCGGCTGCGCCGCCTGCTGCTCCGCGAGCCGCGCGGCTACCCGGCCGTCTGCGCCAACGTGATCGTGCCGCCCACGCTCCCCGAGGCCGATGCCGGGTTCGTGATCATGGAGCAGGCCGAGTACCCGGCCATGTCCGGCTCGAACACCATCTGCACCGCCACGGTGCTGATCAACGAGCGCATGGTCCCGGTGAGCGAGCCGGTCACCGAGCTGGTGCTGGAGGCGCCGGCCGGCCTCATCCGCGTGCGGGCCGAGGTGCGCGACGGCGTGGCCCGTTCGATCACCTTCGTCAACGTGCCGGCCTTCGCCGTGCGGCTCGACGCGCCGGTCGAGGTGCCGGGCATCGGCACCGTCCGGGTCGACGTTGCGTGGGGCGGCATGTTCTACGCCCTGACCGAGGCCGCCGCCCTGGGCTTCCGGATCACGCCCGACGAGGCGCGCGACCTGGTGCGGGTGGGCGAGATGGTCAAGGCGGCGGCCCGCGAGCAGGTCCCCGTGTCCCACCCCGAGCGGCCGGAGCTGGCCGGCATCACCATCATGGAATGGACCGCGCCGGCTTCGGCGCCTGGTGCCCACGGCCGGAACACCGTGGTCGTCTCCTCCGGCCAGCTGGACTGGTCGCGACCGGAGTCGTTCACGGGAGTGCTCGATCGCTCACCGTGCGGCACCGGGACCTGCGCGCGGATGGCCGTGCTCCACGCCCGTGGCCAGCTGGGGATCGGGCAGGACTACGTCCACGAGGGCATCCTGGGTACCACCTGGACCGGCCGGCTCCTGTCCGAGACACGCGTTGGGCCCTATCCCGGGGTGGTGCCACAGCTGACCGGATCGGCCTGGATCACCGGGCGCTTCGACCTGACCGTGGATCCCGAAGACCCGTTCCCGGAGGGCTTCACCGTGGGCGACATCTGGGGCTGCATGCCGGACGACTGACGGCGGGCGGTGGCCGGTAGATCGCGCGAGTCGCGTGGGACGCCCGCGTTCCGCGGCAGATCGCCGAGGTATCGCTGCGCCGCACGCACGAGCGGCAGCCAGGCGCGCGCTTCACGCGGCAGGTGCACCGATGGACCGCAGCTGCGGAACGAGAAGGCTCGTTTGCGCGACGTTTGACCGATACGGAGCGGCCGAGGCGTTGCCGCGTCGCGTATGGCAGAGCATGAGGCTTCAGGTGGCGGCCGTCGCCCTGCTCCTCGCCGGCTGCACCCAGCCGGTGACGGTTCCCGGCGCGGCGACCGCCACGGCGACCGCGTCGAGCGTGCCCACGGCCCCGCCGGCGAGCGCGGCCGCCGAGACGGCCGCGCCATCGGTCGAGGTTGAGGAGCTGCGGGACCTGCAGGAGCTGCTGCCGTCCGATTTCGGCGGGGTGGCGGCGCACACCTTTGCCGTGGGCCGGGACATGCTCGAGCGCCTGGCCGCGGACCTCGGCGTGGAGGTCGCCGACGTGCAGGTCGCCTTCGCCAGCGACCACGGGCCGGCCTTCATCCAGATGTTCGCCATCCGGGTGACCGGCCGGAGCGCGCAGGAGCTGGCCGGGGCGCTGGTCCGCACCGCCTACCCGGCCGAGGCCACGCCCGAGGTGACCACCGTGCGGCTGGCCGGTCGCGACCTCACCGCGGTGCACGACGAGGCGCTCGGGCCACAGCGCGGGACGTTCTACCTGCTGCCGCGCCCGGAGCAGGAGGCGGTCATCGTGGCGCAGGCCTTCGCCCAGCCGGTGGTCGAGGCGGCGCTCGGCGAGCTGCCGTAGCGGCGAGCTGCCATGGCGGCACGCTGCGGTGGCGCCGCGCCCGACCTATGGGCAGCCGACCGGGCTACCGGGCCGTCCAGCCACCGTCGACGTACACCTCGCTGCCGGTCATGTAGGAGGCCGCATCCGACGCCAGGAAGGCGATCACCGAGCCCACCTCCTCGGGCCTCCCAAGTCGGCCGAGGGGCGTGCTGGCCAGGATGACCTGCTCGATATCGGTCCCCTTGAGATCCGCGATCAGCGGCGTGTCGATGAAGGCGGGGTGGATCGAGTTGACCCGGATGTTCTCCGCGGCGTAGCGCAGAGCGGCGTTCTTGGTCATCAACCGCACCGCGCCCTTGGAGGCGTGGTAGGCGACCGACCCACCGAACCCGCCGAC
Organism: Candidatus Zixiibacteriota bacterium; assembly: GCA_035687145.1. Lineage (GTDB taxonomy): Bacteria > Chloroflexota > Limnocylindria > QHBO01 > QHBO01 > DASRYM01. The sequence goes on from DASRYM010000051.1 coordinate 37,097, forward strand.
GGCCCCGAAGATCGAGGACACGTTGATGATCGAGCCGCCGCCGGCCTTGCGCATCTCGGGGATGGCAACGCGCATGCCGAGCCAGACGCCGGTCTGGTTGATGGCGATCAGCTTGTTCCAGCCCTCCAGCGTCTCCTGCTCGACGTCCGCCATGGTGCCGATGCCGGCGTTGTTGACCAGGATGTCCAGCCGTCCGAAGAGGGCGACGGCCTGCTCCACCGCCTGCGCCCACTGTTCCTCGGACGTGACGTCCAGGTGCAGGTAGGCGGCCCGTTGACCGGCCTGGCACAGCTCGTCGGCCAGTGCCTTGCCCTCGTCGTCGATGACGTCGGTGAGTAGCACGGCGGCGCCCTGCGCTGCCAGGTCGCGGGCGGCGGCCTGCCCGATCCCTCTTGCGGCGCCGGTGACGAGGGCGACGCGGCCCTCGAGGTTGGTGTTCATCGCTTCAGCTCCTGTGTGGGGTCGTTGCCAAGTGCGCTGGCCTCGGCGACGATCGTCGCCCCACCGGGCCCGCGCGGTCAGTGCCGCGCAGGCTGATTCGGGGGGTCACTCGGCCGGGTCACACCCGGCCCTTGGGCACGGTCATCCAGTAGGCCCTGTTGAAGACGAGCTTTCCCAGGTGCCACAGCCTGTTGGGTGCGGGCGGCCGGGGCGGGTGGTCGTAGTCGAACTGCAGCAGCGTCCCCTTGCCGTCGCCGACCTCGAAGAAGCACATCACCTTTCCCTCGTAAGCGGCGTGCTTCCCGGACGGCGTGCGGCCCCGGACGGCCGCCGACACTCGCTCGGCCACGACCGGTGCCTCGAAATGCGCGGTCGACCCGGCCTTGGAGAGCGGCAGGTCGGTGGCATCCCCGAGCGCGTACACGTTCGGGCGTCCGCCCACCTGCAGCGTGTGCTTGTCGGTCGGAAGCCAGCCCGATGCCGGTGCCAGCCCGGCGTCGATCACCAGCTGCGCGCCGCGGTGTGGCGGGACCAGGATCAGCAGGTCATAGGGCAGCTCTTCGCCCTCCAGGCTGGCCACCACCTTCCGGCCGGGGTCGATGGCTTCCACGTTGAAGAAGGTGTGCAGCTCGATTCCCTTCTCCTCCAGGATCGGAGTGGCCATCTCCGACACGCTCTCGATGGTGAAGGCGCGACCGATGGGGCTGCAGTAGTGCATCTCCGTCCGTTGGCGCAGGCCGCGCTGCCGCAGCTCATGGTCGATGAGGAAGGCGATCTCCAGGGGTGCCGGCGGGCACTTGTAGGGCATGCCCGCGATACCGATCACGATGCGGCCGCCCTCGAAGGCGTCCAGTGCCCGGCGCAGACGCAGGGCGGCATCGGCCCCGTAGAAGTGATGGGCCTCCGTCTCGAAGTGCTCGATCTCGCCGGGCATGATGCGCGAGCCGGTGGCCAGCACCAGGTGCTCCCAACCCAGCTCGCGCCCGTCCTCCAGGCCCACCAGGTGCCGCTCCTCGTCGATGGTCACCGCCCGACCGACCTCCAGCTGGACACGGTCGTCCAGCAGCGACCGCTCCGGACGCTTCAGGCGCTCGGGGCGCTCGTTGCCCATGGCGATGTACATGAAGCCCGGCTGGTAGACATGCTCCCCCTTCTCGTCCACCACGGTCAGGGTCGCCTCGCCACGATCGATCTCGCGGCGCAGCTTGCGGGCGATGAGGTTGGCGGCCAGCGTGCCGCCAACCCCGCCGCCCACCACAACGATGCGGTTCATCGGACGTTCCTTCCGCGTCTAGCGCACCTTCTCGACGATGATCTCGTCGTATCCGTCGCGGGTCTCGATGCCCACCAGGCGGTGGCCGGCCTTCTCCACCCACTTCGGGATGTCGAGCCGCGACCCGGCGTCCGACGACCAGACGGCAATGACGTCGCCCACGGCACCCTCCCGGATGGCGCGGATGAGCTCCATCAGCGCCCCGGGGCAGTAGCTGCCGCGCGCGTCGACGATGCGGTTGACGGGAATCTCGAGCACCCGCATGGCATTCCTTCCTCTCGTTGGCGTGTCCCGGCGTCTCTTCCCTCGGCCCGCTCAGATGAAGAGCGGGGTGGCGCCGTTGTTGATCATCTCCAGCACCGTGGCGGCGCCGGCGGGCTCCTCCAGACCGTCGATCAGGTCCTCCCGGCGCAGCCCCATCATGTCCATGCTCATCTGGCAGGGAATGAGGCGCACGCCCAACGCCCGCGCGGTCTCGAGCAGCTCGGCCGGCTGGGCCACGCCGTAGCGCTTGGCCAAACGCTTCATCATCCAGGGACCCATACCCAGGAAGTTGAGCCGGCTCAGCTTCAGGTGGTCGATGCCCGGTCGGTTCATGAGCGACAGCATCTTCTGCATCCAGTTCGTGCCGGTGATCCGCACGTCGGGCCTCACCAGCGGGAAGAAGCCCCAGAACGTGAAGAAGATGCTGACCGGCATCCCGCTGGCGGCCGCGGAGGACGCCAAGATGGTGGTGGCCCACGTGCGTTCCAGGTCGCCGGACTCGCAGATGATCAGGAGCTCGCCCGTTCGGCGCGGCGCCTCTCGGGCCGGTTGCTGCGCGGGTTCGCTGATCGCCTCGTCGGCGACCGGTTCGTCCAGCAGACCCTCGACCAGCTCCCGCGGGAGCGTCGGTCGCGGGCGGGTGATGGTGGTAGTCATGGCTGATGCCTCACCTTCGGCGAAGGAGGAAGCGGTACACGCCGTCCTCCACGGACTCCTCCACCAGCTCGTGGCCGGTGGTCCTTGTCCAGGCGGTGAAGTCCTTCGTGGACCCCGGGTCGGTGGCCAGCACCTCGATGAGCTCGCCGGGGGCCAGCGACTTCATCGCCAGGGCGGTCCGCACGATGGGGAGTGGACAGGAGAGCCCCCGCGCGTCGACGCGCTGGGCAACAGTCGGCGTGGTCATCGCATTTGCATCCTTTGGCGGTCAGATGAAGACCACCGGCCCGTCGCCGGCGGCCATCCAGAACGCGGCCACGCCCTCCACGCCGTCGACGAGAGGGGCGAGGTCCGCCTGCGTGATGTCCAGCAGGTCCATGGACAGCGAGCACGCCTGGATGTCGACGTCGCCAAGCTCCTTGGCCTGGCGCAGCGTCTCGTACCAGGGAGCCTGCCCGGCTTCGGCCAGAGCGCGAACCGCGGCGTGGCCCTCCGGGCCTGCCTCGGGGGCCAGGCCGTGGTCCCGCCCGATCCGCTCCGCGCGGAAGGCGTCAAGCGCCCAATACTGGAGGAAGATGTGCACCGATCTGCCGAGGGCGGCCGCGCCGGCGGCCATGACGGCCGCGGCGTTGAGCTTGTCGTCGGTGCCGGAGAAGAGGACGAAGGACAGGTTGCGGTCCATGCGACTCACCCCTTGGAAGCACCCGCGCGGTGGGCGGGCATGACTGGGGCGCCTGCCGCACGCCGTGCGACCCTGGCGAGACAGGCAAGACGCCGCTGGAGGGCCTGGCGCATCAGGCCGCAGGCGACGATGATGTCCGGGTCGGCGAGGCGGTAGCGCATCTCGCGCCCGTCCCGCTCGGCCTCCACCACCCCCGCAGCGCGCATCAGCGCCAGGTGCTGGGAGACGTTGGGTTGCGCGAGCCCCAGCTCATCGGCCAGCAGGCCAACGGTGCGAGGCCCGGTCGCCAGGTGGTGAACGATCTGCAGCCGGCGCGGGTTGGCAAGGGTCCTGAGGACGTCGGCCTGCAGCTCGTAGATCGGCTCCATGACCGCAGGATGCGACGTATGCGCATCTGCGCATCAGTGCCCCAGGTCACCCAGGGGCGAGCCCTTCGGCTCATCAGTGCGCCGTCGCGGGCATGACATCCGGCACTGTCGGGCCCTCCCACCCGGCCCTGTCGAGGGCCGGCCCACCGCCCGCACCATGGCGGGGCTCACCCACGAGGAGGATCCACGCATGAAGGCAGTGGTGGTCTACGAATCGGTGTGGGGGAACACCGCCGCCGTGGCCCGGGCGATCGCCGAGGGCATCGGTCCCGAGGCGCGAGCGGTGACGACCGATGCCGCGACGCCCGAGCTGCTGGCTGCCGCCGAGCTGGTGGTTGCCGGTGCACCGGTGATGGGCTTCAGCCTGCCGACCGACCAGATGCGCGACAACGTCGCCAGGAGCGAGACCGGCGGCCCACCGCCCGACCTGGCCCATCCGTCCCTGCGCTCCTGGCTGGAGTCGCTGCCGGCGGCCGATGGCCGGCCGAGCGCGGCCTTCGAGACGCGCATCTGGTGGTCACCCCGAGGCGCGACCGGCGACATCGAGGAGCGCCTGCGGCGGGCCGGCTACCGCATCGCGAGCAGGGCCCACAAGTTCGTGGTCAAGGACAAGTACGGGCCGCTGCGGGAAGGAGAGGTCGAGCGGGCGCGGGCCTGGGGCCGGTCGCTGGCCGAGGCGCTGACGCCGGCAGCCGTGGACTGACGCCTACCCGAGCAGGTGGGCCACCGCGCGGGCGATCACCAGGTCCTCGCGCGCGGTGACCCGCAGCACGCGCACCCGCGAGCCCGGCAGGCTGAGCTCCATGTCGGCGGCGTCGCCGGCGGTGTTCAGGACCGATGGCACGCCGATGCCGGTCAGCCGCCGGCAGATCTCGACGCGCACCTCGGCGGCGTGCTCACCGATGCCGCCGGTGAAGACCACGGCGTCCAGGGTGGGCAGCGTGGTGGCCGCCGCCCCGATGGCCGCCGCCGCACGCCGGACGAACAGCTCCAGGGCCAGCGCCGCGCGCGGGTGACCCTCCCCGGCCGCGGCCTGCACCTGGCGCAGGTCGAGACCGACCCCGGACACGCCCAGCAGCCCGGCGCGGTGGTTGAGCGTCTCCCGCAGCTCGTCGAGGTCCAGGCGACCGGCATCGAGCAGCTCCAGCAGGATGCCGGGGTCGATGCTCCCCGCCCGAGTGCCCATCATCAGCCCCTCGAGCGGCGTGAAGCCCATCGAGGTGTCCACCGAGCGGCCGCCGTCGACGGCGGTCACCGAGCAGCCGCTCCCCAGGTGAGCCACCACCAGTCGCAGCTCCTGGGGTGCACGGCCGAGGAGCGCCGCGGCGCGCTCGACCGACCAGGCCACCGACAGGCCGTGGAAGCCGAAACGCCGCACGCCCCACTCGGCGTACCACTCGTAGGGCAGCGGGTAGACGTGGGCGGCGGGCGGCAGCCCGGCGTGGAAGGCGGTGTCGAAGCAGGCGACGTGGGCGACCTCGGGAAGGGCCTGGCGGGCGCTGGTGATCACCTCCAGCGCCGGACCGTTGTGGAGCGGCGCGAGGTCGCGCAGCTCGTCCAGCGCGCGCAGCACGGCGTCCGAGATGAGCATGGGCGTCACGTGCTTGACGCCGCCGTGCACCACCCGGTGGCCGACCGCGTCCACCCGTCCGGCATCGGCCAGAGCGGCGGCGATGGCATCGGTCCAGCCAGTGTCGGCCGGTCGCTGGAGCTCGTGCCGCGCCAGCGTGCGGTCGCCGGGCTCCTCGACGAGCGACGACTTCAGGCTGCTGGAGCCGGCGTTGAGGACCAGCACCCGCATCGGTGATGCGTTACACGATCGCGCTGTCGCCGGTCGTCCCCGGCCAGGCCCAGTCACGCACCTCCGGGGCGTCCTCGCCGTGCTCGCGGGTGTAGGCCCGCGCCTGGACCCGCTTGTCGGCCATGAGCTGGCGGATGTGCGCGGCGCGGTTGCCGAGGTTCGGCACGCGGTCGATGACGTCCATCACCAGGTGGTACCGGTCGAGGTCGTTGAGCATGACCATGTCGAACGGCGTCGTCGTGGTGCCCTCCTCCTTGTAGCCCCGAACGTGGAGGTTGCCGTGGTTCGTCCGTCGGTAGGTGAGCCGATGGATGAGCCAGGGATAGCCGTGGTAGGCGAAGACGATCGGCTTGTCGGTGGTGAACAAGTTGTCGAACTCGCGGTCCGACAGGCCGTGTGGATGCTCGCGCGGGTCCTGGAGGGCCATGAGGTCGACGACGTTGACGAACCGCACCTTCAGGTCGGGCAGGTACCGACGCAGCAGGTCCACGGCGGCCAGGGTCTCCAGGGTCGGCACGTCGCCGGCGCAGCCGAGGACGACGTCGGGCTCCTCGCCCTCGTCGTTCGAGGCCCAACGCCAGATGCTGGCGCCGCGCGCGCAGTGGATGACCGCCTCCTCCATGCTGAGCCAGTTCGGCATCGGCTGCTTGCCGGCCACGATGACGTTCACGTAGTGCCGGCTGCGGAGGCAATGGTCGGCGACGCTGAGCAGGCAGTTCGTGTCCGGTGGCAGGTAGACGCGGATGATCTCGGCCTTCTTGTTCACGACGTGGTCGATGAACCCGGGGTCCTGGTGGCTGAAGCCGTTGTGGTCCTGCCGCCAGACGTGGCTGGAGAGCAGGTAGTTGAGCGAGGCGATCGGCCGCCGCCATGGGATGTCGCGGGTCACCTTCAGCCACTTGGCGTGCTGGTTGAACATCGAGTCGACGATGTGGATGAAGGCCTCGTAGCAGTTGAAGAGGCCGTGGCGCCCGGTGAGCAGGTACCCCTCCAGCCAGCCCTGGCAGAGGTGCTCGCTGAGGACCTCCATCACCCGCCCGCCCGGCGCGAGGTGCTCGTCGACCGGCAGCGTCTCCGCCATCCAGGCCTTCTGCGTCTTCTCGTAGACGGCCCCCAGCCGGTTCGACTCGGTCTCGTCCGGGCCGAAGAGGCGGAACGTGGTGCGGTTGCGGTCGATGACGTCCCGCAGGTAGGCGCCGAGGACTCGGGTCGCCTCGCTCGTCGTGACCCCCGGCGTCGGCACGTCGACCGCGTAGTCGCGGAAGTCTGGCAGGTGCAGGTCCTTGAGCAGCAGGCCGCCGTTGCTGTTCGGGTTGGCGCTCATCCGCCGCGTGCCGGCCGGCGCCAGCGCCATGACCTCGGGCACCACGGCGCCGTTCTCGTCGAACAGCTCCTCGGGCCGGTAGGAGCGCATCCACTCCTCGAGCAGCCGCAGGTGCTCCGGGTTGCTGCGCACGCCCGCCAGCGGGACCTGGTGGGAGCGCCAGGTGTCCTCCACCGGGTCCCCGTCCACCTCCTCGGGACCGGTCCAGCCCTTCGGGGTGCGCAGGATGATCATCGGCCAGCGCGGCCGCTCGTTGCGGGGGCCGCGGCCCGACCGCGCCCGCTCCTGGATCCGCGCGATATCGTCGAGCGCGTCGTCCAGCGCGGCCGCCAGCCGCTGATGCACCTCGGCCGGGTCGTCGCCGGCGACCAGGATCGGCCGGTGCCCGTGGCCGCGCATCAGGTCCAGCAGCTCCTCCTCGCTGATGCGGGCCAGGACGGTGGGGTTGGCGATCTTGTAGCCGTTGAGATGGAGGATCGGCAGCACCGCGCCGTCCGTGGCCGGGTCAAGGAACTTGTTCGACTGCCAGCTGCCGGCAAGCGGCCCGGTCTCCGCCTCGCCGTCGCCGATCACCGCCGCCACGATCAGGTCCGGGTTGTCGAAGGCCGCCCCGTAGGCGTGGGACAGCGCGTATCCCAGCTCGCCGCCCTCGTGGATGGAGCCGGGCGTCTCGGGCGCCACGTGGGAGGGGATGCCGCCCGGGAAGCTGAACTGGCGGAACAGCGCCCGCAGCCCGTCCTCGTCGCGGGTGATGGCCGGGTAGACCTCGGTGTAGGTGCCATCCAGGTAGGCCGCCGCCACCAGCCCGGGCCCGCCGTGCCCGGGGCCGGTGATATACAGCACGCTCAGGTCGCGAGCCCCGATGGCGCGGTTGAGGTGCGCATAGATCAGCGTCAGGCCGGGCACCGTGCCGAAGTGGCCCAGCAGCCGCGGCTTGATGTGCTCCGGCTTCAGCGGCTCGCGCAGCAGCGGGTTGTCCAGCAGGTAGATCTGCCCCACCGACAGGAAGTTGGCGGCGCGCCACCACGCGTCGATGCGGCGCAGCTCGTCGTCGGAGAGCGGCCTGCCCTCCCCGGTCAAGGGAACGGCGGTCGTGCGGGCCATGGCCATATTGTCGCCTACGGCTCCAGCCAGACCGATGCCATCGGCTGGCCCACCGCCGTGCCCAGCAAGCTGCCGACGCCGAAGGTGATGGCCGCCGCGGCCAGCCCGAAGGCCAGCTGCCGCAGGCCGGAGCGGACCGGCGCCTGGCCGGTGACCACGGTGATGCCGGCGCCGATGCCGAACAGGGCCAGCCCGGACAGCACGGTCGAGGTGGCGACGGTTTCCGGGCCCGAGCCGAACAGGAAGGGGATGACCGGGATGATGGCCCCGCCCGCGAACAGCGAGAAGGAGGCGATGGCCGCCACCCAGGGGTTGCCGCCCAGCTCCTCCGGGTCAATGCCCAGCTCCTCGCGGGCCATGGTGTCGAGCACCACCGGGCGGTCGCTTTCCATGAGCCGCGTGGCCAGCCGCTCCGCCTCCTGGCGGGGAATGCCCTTGGCCTGGTAGATCAGCCGCAGCTCCTCGCGCTCCTGGTCGGGGAAGGCCTCCAGCTCGGCGGCCTCCACCGCCAGCTGGTTCATGGCCAGCTCCCGGGAGCTCTGGACGCTGAGCCACTCGCCCAGGGCCATGGACAGGGCGCCGGCCAGCAGGCCGGCCAGGCCGGCGATCAGCACGGCCTGGCCTTCAGGCGCGGCTCCGGCCACGCCCATGACCAGGCTGAAGTTGCTGACCAGGCCGTCGTTGGCGCCCAGCACCGCGGCGCGCAGGGCGTTGCCGCTCACGGTACGGTGGCGGCCCTCGAAGCGGGCGATCACGCTTCCCTCCACGCCGTCCGGCACGGAGCGAAGGAAGCGGGCGAAGGAGCGCGACCCCGGCGGCAGGGGCGTGCCGGACACGTCCCGCAGTCCTTCATGATCCAGGTGCACGGCGCGCGCGTGCGACGACACCACGCCGGCCACCAGGCCGGGGCCGAGACGGCGGGCGACCCAGGCCAGCAGCCGCGCCCGCCGGGTCGGCTCCAGGGTCAGGCCCCCGAGACGCTCGCTCCAGTCCCGGGCGTGCCGCTCCTCGGCGTGCGCCAGTCGGCGGTACAGATCGGCCAGCCGCGGGTCATCCGCCCCGTCGGCCATGGCATGGAAGACGAGGGTGACGTCCACCTCGCCCTGCAGGTTGGCGCGCCAGCGCTCGCGGTCACCGGTCGAGGCCATGCCCGGTCATTCTGCACATGGTTCGCCAACCGGCTGGGAGATCACTGCCCGGAGGTGTCCGGGGGCCTGCGGATCCCGGCCAGCTCCTGGAGGAGGCGCCAGTTGGCCAGGCGCTCGGCCTGGGTGGCCAGGATCTCCTCGCTGGGCGTGCCATCGGCCGCGAAGTGCGGCGCGAAGCGACCCTCGGTCCGGGCGAAGGCCAGGAAGTCCTCCGGCGTGCCTTCCGGCCGCGTGAACCAGTCCTCCTTCTGCGCCGGGTTTCCCTGCAGGCTCAGCCGCTCCGCCACGCTCTCGCCCCTGCGCGGGTCGTAGACGAAGAGCGGGAAGGCGCGGGTCTGCACCGCCAAGCGTGCCTGCCGGTTGGCGGCGTCGTCGGCGATGCCGTGCTCCGGCATGCAGGGCGCAAAGACCAGCAGCACCGCCGGGCCGGGGTACTCGTTGGCGTCCATCACCGCGCGGTAGAAGTGGTTGATGTGGGCCGGCGTGGTCTGGGCCACGTACACGTCACCGTGGCTCATCAGGATGCGGCCCAGCTCCTTGCGGCGCTCGGGCCGTCCGCGCAGCTGCTTTCCGAACGCCGACAGCTTGGTCACCTGCCCACCGAAGGTGGCGGTGGAGGCCTGCCCGCCGGTGTTCGAGTAGACCTGCGTGTCGAGCACCATGACCTTGATGTCGGCGCCGGAGGCAACCATGCGCGACAGGGCCTGGAAGCCGATGTCGTACATCGCCCCGTCACCGCCCAGCACCCACAGCCGACGCTCGGGGTGGCCGGCCTGGTCCCAGCGGGCGCGGATGCCCATGGCGTCGGTCGGGGCATTCTCGAACAGCGAGTTCGTCCACGGCACCAGGAACGGGTTGTACGGGTAGGTGCTGCCGAAGACCGTGTTGCAGCCGGTGGCGGCCACGATGCCCATCGAGTCCGGCCCGTACACCTGGCGCGTGGCCGCCACCAGCATGCGAATCGCGGTCCCCTCGCCGCAGCCGGCGCAGCTGCCGGCACCCCCCACGTACCCGAAGGCGTGCTCGCCCAGCATGAGGTCGGCCAGCGCCTTCTCGGACCGATACGCCTCCGGCGTGGGCGGCAGGCTCCGGAAGAAGGCGTAGTCGCGAGCGTAGCGGTCGAGGGTCGACTCGCCGGACGGCTCGCGGTCGGCCTTGGCGATCATGCGCAGCGCGTCGTGTCCCAGCCCGGAGCAGACCTCGATGCAGACCCCGCAGCCCTTGCAGTGGGCGGGCTTCACGAAGATACCGAACAGGGCCGGCTCCAGGCCGCGCCGGGCCGGCACCTCGGCGTACTTCGTGGTCCGCACGAAGTGCGAGGCCAGGCCGGCGCTGATCGCCTCCGCCGCACCGTCCCGCGCCTCCTGCTCCTCCACGAAGCGGGTGATGGACAGCTCCACCTCCGACTCGGGGAGGGCGACCCCCAGGATCGCGGTGTCGGGACAGGCGTTGACGCAGGCCATGCAGCCCACGCATCGGTCCGCGATCAGCTCGGGGATCTCGGGCGCCAGGTGGCTGAAGTCGCGGGTGGCGGCCGTCCCGGGAGGGATGAGGCTGCGCGCCGCGCTGACGTCGGCCGGCAGCCCGGCGTCGGCCGTCCCGCGGTTGTAGGCCGGCAGGATGGCGCGCCAGAAGTCGTCCACGTAGGCGTCGATCTCGGGGGTGGCCGGCGCGGCCTGCCGCGTGGTCATGCCGCCTCCTTTGCGGAGCCCAGGGCGGCGGTGACGTCGATCACCCCGTCATACGCGGCGGCCACCACCGCCAGGTTGGCCTCGACCACCGCCTTGCCGCGCTTGCCGAAGAAGCGCTCCAGGCGGCGGCCCACGGCCTCCAGCAGGGCGGCGCGGTCCAGGCCTGCCGCCGCGGCGAAGGGCGTCAGCCGCAGAAAGACGCCCACCAGGGCCACGCCCTGCATCCGCACCTCCAGGTCTGGGCGCGGGGCGTGGGCCCTCGCCAGCCCGGCGGTGTCCAGCGCCGCCACCCGGATCCGGCGGCGCCGGATCTCGGCGCGCGCTGCCTCGGGGATCGACTCCCAGATGGCGCGTGGCTCGGTGAGCGGGGTCTGCATGAACAGCGTCCCACCGTCGACCAGGCCGGCCAACGGCGCCGAGTGGTTGAACGCCGTGGCGGCGTGGATCGGGACGAAGTCGACCTGGCGCAGCTCGGCGTGCAGGCGGATGGGCTCGTCGGCGATGGTCAGGTAGTAGGTGGTCGGCAGCCCCTTCTTCTCCGACCCGTAGCGCGGGTAGGCCTGCACGTGGCGGTCGAACAGGTCGGCCACCACGGTGGCCACCAGCTTGTTGGTCGTCACCGACCCGAACCCACCGATGGAGTGGCCGCGCAGCGTGTAGGCGCCTCGCGGGCGCAGCTCGACGGGCACCGGCACCACGGCATCCGGATGGCGAACGCCCAGCACGGCCCGCGGCCTGGCGCGCAGCGCCTCGGGATCGGCCAGCCACTCGAAGACGCCCAGCAGGTCGCCCGCGGAGACGTCGCGGCTCCCCAGCCCGGCGGAGACGGAGGCGACCACCGGCATCCGGGCGCCGCGCGCGGCCCGGTCGGCCAGCGCGGCCTTGATCTCGCGGGCCACCGGGTTGTCGGCGGCCATCGGCTCATCGGTCCGTTCCACCACGGCCACCGCGCGGGCGTGCTGCAGGGCCGCGACGAGCGCGTCGGTCGGGAAGGGCCGGAACACGGTCAGCGCCAGGCTCCCCACCCGGCGACCCTGCGCCCGCAGGAGGTCCACCACCGGCACGGCGGAGTCCGCCATGGAGCCCAGGCTGACCAGCACCAGCTCGGCATCCTGGCAGCGGTACGGCTGGACCGATGCGTACCGCCGACCCGTCAGCGCACCCCACGCGGCGAAGGCGTCGTCGAAGGCCCGCCGCAGACGGCCGACGAACTCGCGCTGGGCGACGACGCCCTTCATGTAGGCGTCCTGGTTGGCCACCACGCCGCTCATCAGCGCAGCGGCCGGGTCGAACAGGTCGCGGATGCGGCGGCGGGGATCACCCACGAAGTCGCGCAGCAGCTCGTCGTCCGGGAGACGCGCGTTCTCCAGGGTGTGGGTGGTCAGGAAGCCGTCCTGGCAGACCATGACCGGCGTCTCCGCCTCCTCGGCCGCGCGGCGGGCGATGGCGGTCAGGTCCGCCGCCTCCTGTGCGTTGCGGGCGAAGACGATCCCCCAGCCGGTGTCGGCCACGCCCATCACGTCGTCGTGGCCGGCATGGATGTTCAGCGCCTGGCTGGTCAGGGCGCGCGCCCCGACGTGGAAGACGGCCGGCAGCCGCTTTCCGGCGATGACGTACAGGACCTCCTTCATCAGGATGAGGCCCTGGCCGGCGGTGAAGTTCGTGACGCGGCCGCCGGCCAGGGCGAACCCCTCGGCAGCCGACGCGGAGGAGTGCTCCGACTCCGGCTCGATGAAGCGCAGCGGCGTGCCCCACAGGTTGGTCCGGCCGTCGGCCACGGCCGCCTGGTAGATCGCCGCCATGGTGGTCGACGGCGTGATCGGGTAGGCGCACGCCGCCTCGCTGATGCGGATCTCGACGTGGGCGATCGCCTCCGAGCCGTCCACGATGGCCGGCTGCCCGGGGTAACGGGGATCGGTCGTGTCCCCGCGCCCGGTCGTCAGCGCCGGCCGTCGGGCGACCGGAGGCAGCATCGGCCTGGTGGTCGCTGCGCTGCTCATGCCGTCAGCCTGCCCGTCCGCCTGGCTCAGCGGCAGGGCTGAGGGCACCGACCAGACGGGCCGTTCGGCCCGTTCAGGCGGAGCGGGCACCTTCCCCGTGAAGTGCTCGGCTACCCTGTCGCCGTGGAGCGGGCAGGCGTCCTGTACCTGGTTCCGGTTCCGATCGGGAACGCCGAGGACATCACGCAGCGCGCCATCCGCACGTTGCGGGAGGTGGACGTGGTGGCGGCCGAGGACACCCGGGACTTCGGCGAGCTGGCGCGTCGCCACCGGTTGCGCACGCCATCGGTCAGCTATCACGACCACAACGAGCGGGAGCGCGCGCCGGAGCTGCTCGACCGCCTGCGGGCCGGCACGTCGGTGGCGCTGGTCAGCGACGCCGGCACGCCCCTGCTCAACGACCCCGGATTCCGCCTGGTGCGCGCCGCCATCGAGGCGGGCGTGTCCGTGGTGGCCCTTCCGGGTCCGTCGGCGGTGACCACCGCCCTCGCGGTCTCAGGCCTGCCGGCGATCCCCTTCCGCTTCTGCGGCTTCCCGCCGCGGACCGCAGCGGCGCGCCGCGCCTGGTACCGGGCGTTGGCCCACGACGACGCCACGCTGGTCTGCTTCGAGGCCCCGCACCGGCTGATCGGCTCGCTGGAGGACGCCGCCGCGGCGCTCGGCGACCGGCAGGCAGCGCTGGCCCGCAACCTGACCAAGCCCCACGAGCGCGTCCAGCGCGGCCGGTTGCGCGCTCTGGCGGCCCTGTTGCGCGGCGAGGGCGAGGTGCGCGGCGAGGCCACCGTCGTGATCGCCGGCGACCCGGAGGGGCCCGCGGCGGCGGCAGCCGCCCGCGCCGAGGAGGCCGCCGCCCTCCTGCTCGAGGCCGGCGTCGGGTCCCGGACCGTCGGCGACCTGCTGACCCGGGTCCACGGCCTGCGGCGCCGCGAGACCTACGACCTGATCCAGCGCCTCCAGCGGAGCCGCCACCGATGACCGAGGAGGTCACCGCGCGCGTGCGGCGATCCGCGCGGTACCGGGACGTGGACCGCGCGCTCCTCACCCGCCTCGCCGAGGAGGAGCTGCCCCGGTCGCGGAACGCGGACGACGCCGCCAAGCGCGTGAAGCGCCGGCTGCACCAGGCCGTGGGCGCCTTTCGCGGCGCGCGTGACGCGCGCCTGCTCACGGGCCTGCACGCAGCATGGAACGGCTCGCTGCACGACCCGGCCTTCCGGGACGCCTGCCGCGCGGCGCTGGCGACCCACGCGTCCACCTGTGAGCGGCTGCCGGTGATCGAGGAGCTCTACACCCGGGCGTGGGAGCGGACGGGCGGCCCGCCGCGCCGCCTCGCGGACCTGGGCTGCGGCCTGAACCCGCTGGCCCTCCCCTGGATGGGGCTCCGGCCGGACGCCTTCTACCTGGCCGTGGATGCCGACCGTCGGCCGCTGGAGCTGGCGGACGCCTTCCTCACGCTGGTCGGCCAGCCCCACCAGGCACGTGCCACCGACCTGGTGACCGACCCGCCCCGCGACTCCATCGACGTGGCGCTGCTCCTCAAGCTGGTCACCACCCTGGACCGCCAGGACCCGAACGCCGCGGCCCGTCTCCTGCGGACCGTCGACGCCCGGCACGCCGTGGTCAGCTTCCCGGGCGCCTCGCTGGGTGGCCGCGGCAAGGGCATGGAGCGCACCTATCGCGCCCGCCTGGAGCAGCTGGCCGACCAGCTCGGCCCGCGGCTGTCCGGGGTGGCGGAGGCATCAGTCCCGGGCGAGCTCGCCTTCGTGCTGACGCTGACGTGAGCGCCCTGCAGACCCGCGCCGGGAGCCTGGCCGTCCCGGTCTTCCTGCCCGATGCCACCCGCGCCGGCGTGCGCGGCCTGACTGCCGACGACCTGCGCGCGGTCGGCATCGAGGGCGTGGTGGTCAACGCCTTCCACCTGCTGCGACGCCCGGGGATGCGGGTCATCGGTGCGGCGGGTGGGATCCATCGGTTCATGGACTGGGATGGACCGATCCTGTCCGACTCGGGCGGGTTCCAGGTCTGGTCGCTCATCCGCCAGGACCCGGCCCGGGGCGTGATCCGCGACAACGAGGTCATCTTCCGCGAGCCGTCCACCGGCGAGCGCTGGAATTTAACCCCGGAGCGCGTGATCCAGGTGCAGTTCCAGCTGGGGTCGGACATCGTGGTCTGCCTGGACGACTGCACCGCCGCCGACGACTCCCCGGCCGAGCAGGCGCGCGCCGTGGAGCGCACCGTGCGCTGGGCGCGCCGCTGCCGCGAGGAGTTCGACCGCCTGGCCGGGCAGCTCCGCAACCGGCCGCCGCCGCTCATCTTCGCCGTTGTCCAGGGCGGGACGTCGGAGGAGCTGCGCCGCCGGTGCGCGGCCGAGCTGGCCGCGATCGGCTTCGACGGCTACGGCTTCGGCGGCTGGCCGTTCGACGCCGACGGCTCCCTCCTGCGCGACCCGCTGCGCTGGGCGGTGGAGGGCCTGCCGGCCGGCGCCCCCAAGCACGCGCTGGGACTGGGCCGGCCGGACCACGTGGTCACCTGCCACGCGCTGGGCTACACCGTCTTCGACTCCTCGCTGCCCACCCGCGACGCCCGCCACGGACGGCTCTACGCGTTCCGCCCCGGCTGGCCCGGCCGCCCGTTGAAGCCCGGCGCCGGCTTCTTCCGGGCGGTCCGCATCATGGACGCCCGCTACCGATCGGACGCCGCACCGATCGAGGACGGCTGCGACTGCCCCGCCTGCGCCCGGCTGTCGCGCGCCTACCTGCACCACCTGTTCAAGGTGGGCGACGCCTCAGCCGAACGGCTGGCCACCATGCACAACCTGCGCTTCTACGTTCGCCTCTTCGAGGCGCTCCGCGAGGGGCGGTGACCTACTCCCTCCGGCGGAAGTTCACGACCGCGAAGCCCAGCATCAGCACCCCGAAGCCCAGCAGGATGGCCGCCTCCACGCCGATCGGCAGCGTCCAGCCGCGTAGCTGGTATCGGCCGCGCCGAAGCCACCGCCCAGCGAGGACCCCAGCCCGGCGCCGAAGACGACCAGGAAGAGGATCGGCTGGGCCAGGGAGATGACGATGCGCGGGCGCTCGCGCCACCAGCGCAGGATGTCGCGATACCAGACGATGTAAATGGCGCGCAGCGTGCCGGACAGCCCCGAGGCGCGGCGGCGGTTCGCCGCGGCGCCCGCGGCGGTGATGGTGCGGGGGTTGGCGGCGGTCATCGGTTTCCTCTCATGCGGCGTCCGAACATCTTCATGGGGTTCTCCGCCTCCTCGTCGCGGATGGCGTGGCCGGTGAGCTTCAGGAACACGTCGTCCAGGCTCGGGCGCCGGAAGGAGACCGACGTCACCGGCACGCTCGTCTCGCGGACGAGGCGCGGAACGAAGGCGGCGGCATCGGGCACCTCGACCCGCAGGCTCTACCCGTCGACCATCGGCTCAACGCCAAAGGTGGTGGCGATCTCGGCGGCGGCCCTGGCGTTGTCGCCGGTGGCGATGGTCACCACGTCCCCGCCGACCATGGCCTTCAGCTCGGCCGGCGTGCCGAGCGCCACGATCCGCCCACCGTCGATGACGGCGATCCGGTCGCACTCCTCGGCCTCGTCCATGTAGTGGGTCGTCATGAACAGCGTCACCCCGGCCGTCTCGCGCAGGTTGCGCAGGTACGTCCAGATGTGGCGCCTGGTCTGGGGGTCGAGCCCGATGGTCGGCTCGTCCAGGAACAGCACCTCCGGCGTGTGCAGCATCCCGCGTGCGATCTCCAGCCGGCGGCGCATGCCGCCGGAGAAGGTCTGCACCAGCGAGCCGGCCCGGTCGGAGAGCTCGACCATCTCGAGCACCTCCTGGATGCGGGCGGCGCGCTCGTTCCCGGGAACGCCGTAGATGAAGGCGTGGAACTCCCGGTTCTCCCGGGCGCTGAGCTGGATGTCGAGCGAGGGGTCCTGGAACACCAGGCCGATGCTGGCGCGCACGTCGTCCGGCTGCCGCACCACGTCGAAGCCGGCCACCCTGGCGCTCCCGGAGGTTGGACCGATGAGGGTGCACAGGATGTTGATGTTCGTCGACTTGCCGGCCCCGTTCGGGCCCAGGAAGCCGAAGATCTCCCCCGGCCTGACCTCGAGGTCGATCCCTTTGACCGCCTCGATCTCTCCGAAGCGCTTCGTCAGCTCGTGCGCCTCGATCACCGCCGCGGACCCGGTCATGCGTCCAGCTCTCCGTCGTCCTCGGCCAGCAGCCCGTACAGGCGCCGGCGGGCGTCCACCAGGATCTCCCGGGCGCGCGCGTTGGCCTCGGCCGAGCCGTGGCGCTTGACCTGCACCGCGGCACCGATGATTCCCATCGCCAGCTTCCGCAGGTCCATTGCCTCGGTACCCGCGTCGGCGTCGAACCACGGGTCGCGGCCCAGGGGATTCATCTCGTCGGCCTTGCGGCCGGCATCGGTCAGGCTGTACGTCCGGCGGCCGTCGACCTCATCGCCCCGGATCAGCCCCTCGTCCTCCAGCAGCTGGAGGGTCGGGTAGATCGAGCCGGCGCTCGGGCGCCATCGGCCTCCCGTCTTCCGCTCGAGCTCCTGGATGATCTGGTAGCCGTGCATCGGCTCGTCGCGCAGCAGGGCCAGGATGGCGTTGCGCACGATCCCACGCCGCACCGCGCCGCCGCGGTCGCGGCCGAAGATGGCCCGCAGGCCGAGGCCGTGGTCGTGGAGGTGCCGGCGCAGGTGTCGCCGGCGTTCGGTGTGTGTCGTCATGTCGTTCTTCAGACCCTCAGTCATGCGCTATGTCACGCTGCATCACGATATATCGCGATGTAGTCGGATGTCAAGGTCATAACCGCGGCAAGACGCGGGGCGTGATGCGCAGCTGCTGGTCCTGATCAGCCTTGCCTCGGGGCCGAAACACGGGCACGCCATCATGCTCGACATCCAGCAGGTCGCCGGACGTCGGCTTGGCCCCGGCACCTCTACGGCGCCATCGAGCGTCTCGAGAAGGCCGGACTCATCGCGGCGGATCCGCCGCAGGATCGCCGCATCCCCTATCGGCTGACCGATCAAGGGCTCACGGCGCTCCACCGGCGTCTCGATTCCATCGAGGTGATCGCCCGCGTCGGTTCGCAGCGAGTCGCGCGATGAGGTGGCTGCTGGTGTACTGGTTCGCCGAGAACCTTGTGACGGCGGCTCGCCGCCGTCAGCTGCCTCCTGACCGGCACTCGCGCTCGGCCCGCATGGCGGCGCCGGCGCGGTCGGCGACCGCGGTCAGGAACTCGGCCATGGCGGCCAGCTCCGCGGACCAAGGCCCCCCGGCCGTGCGACCGGGGGCCTTGCGGGTAAGACCGGCTCGTCAGCCGGCCGGCACTAGCTGCGGCTGCGGTCCGTCCTGACGTTCGCCCAGGCGAGCGCGCCGAGCGAGGCCAGGAGGATCAGCCCGAACACCACGGTCGGAATCGGGCTGGGTCCGCCCAGGTTGGCCATGGCGCTATCCGGGATGCTGGCCGCCGGCGTGCCGGTGCCGGCCTCGACCGACTGCTCGGGCCTCGGGCTGGCGGTGGCCGTGGCGGTGATGGTGGGCGTCGCGGTGGCCGTGGGCGTGTGCGTAGGTGTCGGCGTATCCGCCGGCGTCGCGGTGGCCGTGGGTGTCCCTGTGGGTGTCGCCGTGACCGTGGGCGTGTGCGTGGGTGTCGGCGTATCCGCCGGCGTCGCGGTGGGCGTGGGCGTGTCCGTCGCCGCCGGGACGTCGCAGACGTCGCCGAGGCCGTCGGCGTCTGCATCCGACTGGTCGGCGTTGGCCACGTCGGGGCAGTTGTCAAAGGCATCGCCGACGCCGTCGCCGTCCGAGTCGACGAGGGTCGCGGTCTCGGTATCGGAGCCGCTGGCGCCCAGATGTTGCGTGACCGTGACCGTGATGGTGTACGTCAGGCCGTCCGGCGGCGGGGCGCCGTCGTACACGTGCGTGAACTCGAAGAACAGCGCTTCGCTGCAGAACAGCGGCCCGCAGCGGCCGAGCCCCAGCGGGTGGTACCACGTCTGCGTCGCGACGTACGGGCAGAGCACCGTGAAGGGCGCGCAGGGATACGCGTGTGTGGTGATCTCGCCGTCGCCCCAGTCGATCTCGATGACCCCCGGGTCGCGCTCGGCGTCGAAAATGAACCCGCGCAACCGCGCCGGCTGCCCCGGTTCGAGCCCCGCGCGTTCGCTGTCCGGGTCGATGAACTCGAGGCATAACGGGCAGGACGCCGGGTTGAGGATCACGCCCGGAGCATCCTCGCGCGGGAACACATTGATCGTGACGGTCGCCGGGTCGCCGTCACGCGTGTAGGTGAACGTGAAGACGCCCGCGAAGTTCAGCGCTGGCGTGAACCTGAACGAACCGTCCGGCAACAGCACGACCTGGTGCGCGGATGGGTCCGCGACCGGTTCACCCGTGCCGGTATCGTTGGCCAGCACGCCCGGGGCGGGCACGTTAAGCGGCGTGTCCTCCTCGGTGAAGTAGAAGTCGTTTGCCGCAGGGTTATTTGCGATCGACACGGTAATGATTCCCGACCCCGAGCCGCCGGACGCGATCGCGAACTGGTACGCGAAGAGCCGCTGGTCGGCACTGCCGTCGGGCGTGTAGAGGATGGTGCCGTCCGGGATGACGTCGATCGTCCCGGCCGGGCCGATCGGGGGAGGGAGCACCTGCAGCGACGACCGATCGATCAGGCCGTCCGGATCGATGTCATTGTCCAGCGGCCTGATCCGGATGGGCTCGCCTCGCGATGCCGTGACGACGTCATCCACCGTCTGCGGCACGTCGACAACCGGGTTGACGATGACCGATACCGTCGCGGAGCGGGGCGCCACGTTTGTCGGATCAATGCTCCTGGCGGTGTACTCGAATGAATCGACTCCGTGGAAGTTCGGGTGGGGCGTGTAGACGTAGGCAATGATGGCGCCTATCGGCAGACAATTCAGGCCGTTGCAGATCTGAGGTGTCAGTGTGCCGTGCGCCGGCAGCGTCGTTGCGCTGTCGAATATGAGCGAGTCGTGGTCGTTGGCCATGATCTCCGCGGGCGTGATGGTGAGCGGCACGTCTTCGTCCGTGGAGAACGCATCATCGAGCGCGACAGGGGAGGAGGGAGTGGGCGGCGGAACCACGTTGATCGTGACCGTCCCCATGCCATCGGGATGGGTAGGCGGGTGTTGGGGGCCGGTGCCGATATCCTGTGGGTCCGACGTCGCGTAATAGAACGTAGTCGAACCGACGAATCCGGGAATTGGAATGAATTCGAGCGCGCCCGACGTGCTCAGAAGGCGGACCTGCCCGCCGAAGACGGGCAGAAACGACCCTATCCGCCTGGTATGGAATTCGCCGGGATTGGCAGGTAGGGCCAAACCCACCGCCTGGCCAGGTGAAACATCATTCCTGAGTACGCCGCACCCGCTCTCCGAGCAGATGATGGAAGTGGTAAACGTCTGGTCGCTTGTCGTGGTGAAGGTATCGTCGATCAGGCGGCCCGTGGGGGGCGGGATGGTGACGGTTCCGACGCGTCCGAAGCAGTCTCCGGCAGGGGTCGTAAGGACGTACTTGAACGAATCCCCGCCCGTGTAGCCGGCGACCGGCACGTAGGTGTACGAACCGTCCAGGCCAAGCGAGAACTCTTGCGCGTGCTGCGGCGGCTCAATAAGCCTGGCCTCCGCGCCTTCAGAAACGAACCATTCGTTGACCAGCAGGCCGGCATCCGCAGGGACCGCGACGCCGAGCAGGCTGGGCCCGAAGACGTAGCGTCCATCATTTCGCGGAGCCACATCATCGACCGCAGCTCTCTCGCCGTTCGGTCCGAAGGAGTTGAACATAAAGAGATCCCAAACCGCCGCCGGCGGACATTCATACGGCGCCTGCACGGCCGCATGGGCAGGTGCGGCATGGCGAGCTGCCAGCACGGTGAACAGCAACGCGGCGACTGCCACGGCCAGGATCCAGCCAGGCCAGCCGCGTGCGATTCTCAGCGACATCCGGTGCAGGGAAAGCGCGCCCATCATCGATCTCCTGGTGTTCCTCCCCATGGGTCATCCAGCAGCGAGGAATCGGTTCACGTTGCGCATGGCAGCCCTGGATCGTAGGCCGTGGGGCGAGGTGCGTCGTTCGCGAACGCAACACGTGGAATGTCGCGATCGAGACATTGGCCCCCGTCGAATCAGCGACCTCGACAGGAAGGCGGGAGCGTGATGCGCATCAGTAAGCGCGCTGCGCGAGCGAGGCGGCGTCGAGCAGGAGAACTTTGCCGCGGCGGCGCTCGATCGTGCCGAACCGGGCTTCTTCTCCCAGGACACGGTTGACGGTGGCGCGGCTCGCGCCGGCGAGGGCGGCGATGTCCGCCTGTGTCAGGGGGATCGTGGTGCGGCCGGCGCCGCTGCCGTACACCTCCCCAAGCTCGAGCAATCGGCGCCGAACGCGTCGGTCGGCGTCCACGTAGAGGGCCTCGAGCAACCGTATGCCCGTCAGATACAGGTCCCGGGCCGACAGGGCGAGCAGGACATCGTTCATCACCGGGTAGTCGGCCCGCAGCTCGTCCACTTGAGGCCGGAACAGCTCGAGCGTCTCGCCTTCGCCGAGCGACAGCGCCGTCATGGCGCGCACGGTGTCGATCGGCGCGACGGCCACGCGGCCGAACACGTCACCCCGCGCATAGATGCGGAACAGGTAGACGTGGCCCTCCGCCGTGGTGACACGCAGGGCGAAGTGCCCGCTGAGGACGATCTGGATCGAGTCACCCGGGTCCCCCTCGTGGAACACGATCTCGCGGGCGCGGAACCGGCGCCGTCTGGCGCGCGCAACCAACGCGTCCGCCAGCCCGGAGTCGAGGGTGTCGAACGGTGATGGCAGGTCCATGCGAAGAGCGTATGAACGCACGCGTGCTGGCCGCAACTTGGCCGGGCTCGCCCGGCCGGTGAACTCGATGGCGGTCCGATGCATCAGCCTTCTGACGACGCATCCCTTCGCCTTCCCGCTCGCCAGGCTCCAACCTCGGCGAGAGCACGATCAGCAGGGTCGCGATTGGTCCAAGCAGGAGGGACACCAGCCACCATGCGAGGCCCGACCGATTGTTGCTCTGCGCCAGGCCCGCGTTGATGAGCGAGAGCGCGAACCAGCCGACGGAGTACGTGGTCGTATCCAGAGGCACAGCCTCACCTCCACTCCCTCGATCGCTGAGCTAGTCGGCAAGATGAGGCTTCGGCGGCCGCGCGGCAAGGAATCAGGCGACTCGCGGGTAGTCCGGAGTGCGCCGCTGTGGTGCAGTGGCGGTGGTTGGCTGGGGCGGAAGGATTCGAACCTTCGGTCTCCTGATCCAGAGTCAGGCGCCTTACCGCTTGGCCACGCCCCAGCGTCCAAGCACGACCGGTCGCGTGCTGCTGACGCCGATTCTACCCAGTCAGGTGACCTGTCGCTAAATCGGTCGGTCCAGTTGGCCGGCGGTGTGCCATCGGTACCTCCCACCTTTCGTACGCCACCGGGTAGTCCGGTCGGATGCTGGCCGAGGAAGCACGCGACCGATACGGTGGCGGTGTGACGCAATCGGTGCAGCCGCGCGAGTGGCGACGCTTCGGGTTCGGCGGTCCGCCGGAGCCATGGCCGCTCGACGCGCAGCGCGACCTCGACCGCCTGGCGACCTCCTACTACGTGGAGGTCCTCGAGCTGCGCCAGCAGGTGCTGGCCACCCACCCGCCGGACGATGTCTGCGGTCGGGTGGAGGAGCTGTGCACCACGGCCACCCGTCACAAGCACGAGATCGACTACACCCTGCGCCACTGGGCGACGCCGGTGGAGCGCGCGCGGGTCGAGGACCGGCTGGGCTCGCTAATGCGCATCAGCCGCAGCATGCGGACCCTGGTCGACGCGCCGCGGCCCGACGGCTGGACTCCGGACGCCGCCTGAGCCCACAGCGCCCAACAGCCGAAGCCTGACGCATTGCGGGCGCCGATAGACTCGGCGCCATGGCTCCCCGCCAACCGCTGGTCCGCGACGTCGTGGCCGCCCGCCACCGGCTGCGGGGCATCGCGCTGCACACGCCCCTCGAGCCCTCGCCGCGGCTGACCGAGGAGGCGGAAGCGGCCGACGTGCGCCTCAAGCTGGACATGCTCCAGCCGACCGGCGCCTTCAAGATCCGGGGGGCCTTCAACAAGGTCGCGCTGGTCGCCGCCGAGCAACCGGACGCCGAGCTCGTCACCGCCTCGACCGGCAACCACGGCATCGCGGTGGCCACCGCCGCGGCCGCGCACGGCATGCGCCTCACCGTGCTGGTCGGCGCCTCCATCACGGCCGCCAAGCTCGAGCGCCTGCGCGCCTTCGAGTCGGACCGATGCGTGGTCGAGGTCTTCGGCCGCTCCCCGGAGGATGCGGAGGCGGAGGCCCGGACCCGGGCCAATGCCGGACGCGCGATCTACGTCTCGCCCTACAACGACCCGGACGTGATAGCCGGACAGGGCACCCTGGCCGCCGAGGTGCTCGATGACTGGCCGGCGTGCGACGCCATGGTGGTGCCCGTCGGCGGCGGCGGGCTGATCTCGGGCATCGGCCTGTACGCCAAGGCGGTCAGGCCGGACCTGCGGCTGGTGGGGGTCCAGCCATCGGCCTCTCCGCCGGTCTACGCCTACCTGCAGTCGGGCTCCACGCGACCGATGCCGATCGCGCCCACTTTGGCCGATGCCGTGGCGGGCAACAACCAGCGCGACAGCATCACCTGGCGCCTGGTGCGACAGCTGGTCGACGAGGTCGTCCTGGTCGACGAGGCGCAGATCGGCCAGGCCATGGCCTGGCTGGCCGATACGCATCGGCTCATGGTGGAAGGGTCTGGGGCGCTGGCCGTGGCCGCCCTGCGCGCCGGGCTTGGCGGCCTCGCCGGACGCCGCGTGACGGCGGTGCTTTCGGGTCGAAACGTGGATGCCGGCACCTTCCAGCAGGTTCTGGCCACCTATTTGCACGCCTGAAGGCCCCTTCGTGCCCAACGACCCGAACACATGGAGGCTGGCATCCACATGCTTCAGATGACCGATCGCGCCGTGACCCTGCTGCGCAACCTGCGCGAGGAGGCCGATCTTCCCGAGTCGACCGGAGTCCGCATCTACAGCGAATCGGACGAATCCGGCCGACCGATGCTGTCCATCGGCTTTACGCCCGAACCGGCACCGACCGACGAGGTCGCCGAGCAGGGCGGCCTGCGGCTGTTCGTGGCCAGTGACGTGGCCTCGCCGCTTGCCGGCGCGGTGATGGACGTCGTTGGTGAGGACGGCGAGTCGCAGCTCGTCTTCCGACCGGCCGCGGAGAGCGACGGCGCCGGCGGGCTGGGCGCGGGGACCTGACGGCCGCCGCCCGGGCGGCACGCACCCTTCCCTCACCTCCCCGGCGGTCGTACCATGCCGGGGTGAGTGACGAGACGGCCCGTAGCGGCGGGCTGAGCACCGGCGTGCTCGGCATCATCCTGATCGGGGTCGGGCTGCTCTTCCTGGCCGGCCAGCTGCTCGACGTCGACTGGGGCGCCATCGGCTGGCCCGTCTTCATCATCCTGCCCGGCCTGGCACTGGTGCTGCTGGGACTGACCACCCGCAGCGATGCCGGGCTCACCGTGGCGGGCAGCATCGTGACCGTGGTCGGGCTGCTGCTCCTCTACCAGAACACCACCGGCCACTGGGAGAGCTGGGCCTACGTCTGGGCGCTGGTGGCGCCCGGCGGCAGCGGCATCGGGATGCTGCTCCACGGCATCCGCGCCGGTGAGCCGGCCACGGCACGCGCCGGCCTGTGGCAGGTGGTGACCGCGCTGGGGATCGCCGCGGTCGGCTTCATCTTCTTCGAGGGGATCATCGGCATCAGCGGCAACCGGCTGGCGCTCCCCGAGTGGTTGCTGCCGGCGGTGATCATCGTGCTGGGAGTCCTGGTCCTGCTGCGCGCGGTGGTCAGCCGCGAGCCGGAGGACGGTCTCCCGGCCTGACGCACCTTTCCGCGGGCGCCGGACGGAACAGCGGGACGAGCTCCAGCCGCGCCTCGCGCCGGCCGCGCACCTCGTCCTCCCGCGCCAGCACCAGCGTCCGCTCGTGTCCCACGCTGCGAAGGTAGCGCGGCGTCATCTGTGGCTGCGCCGGCCGAGCAGCGGCAGGCGCACGAGCCGCCGACCACCCTTGGGGTTCGGGGCCCGGCGGCGGCGCAGGCTCTGAACCCGATCCTCGGTGGCCAGCAGGGCGCGGTGGAGGCGGTAGTCCAGCATGTCCACGAGTCGTCCCTCGTTCGTCACCAGTCATAAGCTTTCACTGGTGACGCTAGGCTAGTTTGCTGAGCGTCACCTGTCAATGGGTTGTAGGTGGTGATGTACAATGCGTGCCGTGACCTCCGAGACCTACGCCGGTCCTGACCTCGAGCTGGTCATGGACTTCGTCAACACCAACGACGTGGAGGACGGGCGCGATGTCATCGCCACGCCCCGCGCCTTCGCCGCCTGGCTCGCCGACCGCGGCGTGGCACCGGCCGGGGTGAAGGTCAGCCCCGACCTGCACCGCCGCGCGCTCGACGTGCGCGAGGGCATCCGCGCCCTGGGCCGCGCCAACAACGACGAGCCGCTCGAGGCCGACCGCGTGGAGGCCATGAACCGGGCCGCTCGCAGGCTGCGGCTCAGCGTGCAGCTGCGCCACGACCGGTGGAGCCTGGAGCCGTCCGGCGATCCGGCCGAGGCCTTCCTGGCCGGGGTGATGGCGACCCTGGCGCGGGCCATGGCCGACGACCGCTGGTCCCGGGTCAAGGCCTGCCGCAACGACACCTGCCGCTGGCTGTACTTCGACCAGTCCCGCAACCGCTCGCGGACGTGGTGCACCATGGCCATCTGCGGCAGCCGTCTCAAGGCGCGCGCCTACCGGGCGCGGCGGCGCCAGGCCGCCACGGCGTGACCGCGTCCGGCCCGTCCCTGGTCGCGCACCCGCTGACGCCGGACCGGTGGGCTGACCTCGAGCGCCTGTTCGGCCCGAACGGCGCCTCCTCGAACTGCTGGTGCGCCTACCAGCGCGTCAGCGGCGCGGAGTTCGGTCGCGGCTGCGCCAACGGCGGGGCCGGCAACCGCGCGCTGCTGCGGGCCCTGACCGATGAGGGCCGGCGGCCCGGCATCCTGGCCTTCCGCGGCGACGAGCCGGTGGGCTGGATCAGCGCCGGCCCGCGGGTCGAGTTCGGCAGGCTGCTGCGCTCACCGGTCACGCGCCTGGCCCGCGAGGAACGCGGGGACCCGACCGTCTGGTCGGTGGCGTGCCTCTTCCTGCCGCGCCGCAGCCGTGGACAGGGCATCGCGCGCTTCCTGCTGGGTGCGGCGGTGGAGGCGGCGCGGGCCGCCGGCGGGCGGCGCATCGAGGGCTACCCGGTCGACACCGACGGGCGGCGGATCGAGAGCGGTTCGGCCTTCATGGGCACCCGCGACCTCTTCGAGCAGGCCGGCTTCACGGTGCGCGCCGAGCACTGGAAGGGCCGACCGGTCATGTCGCTGGACCTGTAGGTGGCGCGGCCCACGCGAAGCGTCGCAATTCACACCAGGTACGCATTGCGCGCGGCCTGACGGCGCTGGATGGTCTCAACGCACGCCGGGTGTGTGTTGCGACCCTTGGCGAGCGGTTTCGGCGACGTGATGGTCACTCCATGTGAAGTGCGACGGTTCAGCAGCCGGGATCGCTGAAGCGGAGGCATCGGGCCCGTATCCTTAGGAGAGATGCCATCTCCTGAGCCACCCGACCCGTCCACCCTGGCGTTCGCGCTCGACAGCGTGAATGCCGGCTATGTCGCCGAGCAGTACGAGCAGTACCGACGCGACCCCGATTCGGTGGAGCCCGAGTGGCGGGTGCTCTTCGACAGTGGCTTCGGCGGCTTCGAGCCGGTGGCCCGGCCCGCGGCACAGCCTCCCGAGGGCAACGGCTCGGCGGACGGGCAGAGGGCAGCCGCGGCGCAGGCGCCTGCCGAGCCACAGGGGCCTGCCGAGCCGCAACCCCCGGGGGGTGGCACCGTCATCCGCGGGCCGGCACTGCGCCTGGCGCAGAACATGGCCCGTTCGCTGGAGATCCCGACCGCCACCAGCTTCCGGGACGTGGAGGTCACCACCCTCGAGGTGCGGCGGCGCGAGCTGAACGGCCGCGTGGCGCCCACCAAGGTCAGCTTCACCCATCTCATCGGCTGGGCCATCGTCCGGGCCGCCACCGACCAGCCGTCCATGACCCACTACTTCACGGAACGGGACGGGATGGCCTACCGCGTTGACCCGGGCGGCGTGAACCTGGGGCTGGCGGTGGACGTCGAGCGCCCCGACGGGAGCCGCTTCCTGGTAGTGCCGGTCATCAAGGGCGCGGAGGGCATGGACTTCGCCCAGTTCCATGCCCGCTATGAGGACCTGGTGGCGCGGGCGCGGACCAACAAACTGGCGCCCGACGACTACGCCGGCGCCACCATCACCCTCACCAACCCGGGCACGCTGGGCACCACCGCCTCGGTCCCGCGGCTGATGCCCGGCCAGGGGACGATCGTGGCCACCGGCGCCATCCGCGACGTCGGCCAGCGGCGGGTGATGACCCTAACCTCCACCTACGACCACCGCATCATCCAGGGTGCCGAGTCAGGCGCCTTCCTGCGGCGCATCGACGCGCTGCTGGCCGGCGAGGACGGCTTCTACGAAGAGGTCTTCGCCGCCATGAACGCCGGGGCGCCGCGGGCCATCGAGAGCGCGCCGATGGCGACGACGGCGCCATTGGTCCAGCCGGCTGCGGCTCCCGCGGAGGGCCAGCCCGGCCTGGAGGCCGTGGCTGCGGCGGTCGCGCTGGTGCGAGCCTATCGGTCCTTCGGTCACCTGGCGGCCCGGTTGGACCCGCTGGGCAGTGAGCCGCCCGGCGATCCCGCCCTGGACCCCGAGTCGCTGGGCCTGACCCCCGAGGCAATGGCCGCCATCCCGGCCCGGCTGCTGCGCGTCGCGTGCCCGGGCGACACCCTGGCCGAGGCGCTCCCGTACCTGAAGGCCACGTACTGCGGCTCCATCGCCTACGAGGTGGAGCACCTGGCGTCCCACGAGGAGCGCATGTGGCTGCGCGAGGTGATCGAGTCGGGGGCGCACCGGAAACCACTCTCGAACGAGGAGAGGCGCGCGCTGCTCGACCGGCTGACCCGGGTGGAGGGCCTCGAGCGATTCCTGCATCGGGCCTACCTGGGGCAGAAGCGGTTCAGCATCGAGGGCCTGGACGCCATGGTGCCGATGATCGACACCGTCCTGACCGATGCGGCGGCCGCCGGCACGCGGGACGTGGTCATCGGTATGGCGCACCGCGGCCGCCTCAACGTGCTGGCCCACGTGGTCGGCGTCAGCTACGAGGCCATCCTGGCCGAGTTCGAGGCCGGGCGCTCGGGCGGCGAGGCCGTGCAGCCTCGTGGCGAGTCGGATGACGTGAAGTACCACCTGGGCGCGGCCGGCACCTACCGCACGCCCGACGACCACGAGGTGCGGGTCACCCTGTCGCCGAACCCCAGCCACCTGGAGGCGGTCGACCCGGTGGTCGAGGGCCGCGCCCGCGCCCAGCAGTCCGACCGCTCCGGGCGCGAGGTGACCGTCGACCCGGACCGCACCCTGCCGCTGCTGATCCACGGCGACGCCGCCTTCGCTGCCCAGGGCGTGGTGGCCGAGACCCTCAACCTGGCCCGCCTGGCCGGCTACACCACCGGCGGCACCATCCACATCATCGCCAACAACCAGGTGGGCTTCACCACCGGCGCGCGGGAGGCCCGCTCGACGACCTACTCGTCCGACCTGGCCAAGGGCTTCGACGTGCCGATCATCCACGTCAACGCCGACGACCCGGAGGCCTGCCTGGCCGCCGCCAGGCTGGCCATGGCCTATCGCGAGAAGTTCCACGGGGACGTGGTCATCGACCTGGTGGGCTACCGCCGCTACGGCCACAACGAGGGCGACGAGCCGGCCTACACCCAGCCGGTCATGTACCGCGCCATCGCCGAGCACCCCAGCGTGCGCGAGCTGTACCAGCGCCAGCTGGTGGCCGACGGGGTGGTGACCGAGGAGGAGGCGGAGACCGCCGCCAGGGAGCTCGCCCGGGACCTGGCGCGCCGCCAGGCGCAGGTGCGCAGGCAGCACGCGGCCCCGGAGCTGGACCGCGGCTCGGAGGCGCTGGAGGTGGAGGGCTCCCCGGAGCCGGACACCGCGGTGCCCCTGGACCGCCTGCGGTCCCTGAACGCCGGCCTCTTCCGCTGGCCCGATGGCTTCACCGTGCACCCCAAGCTGGTGAAGCAGCTCGAGCGGCGGCGCGACGCCCTGGCCGATGCAGCCAACCAGATCGACTGGGCCCACGCCGAGGCGCTGGCCCTGGCCTCCCTGCTCGCCGATGGCGTGCCCGTGCGGCTCACCGGCCAGGACACCGTGCGCGGCACCTTCAGCCAGCGCCACGCCACCCTGTTCGACGCGCGCACCGGCGAGCCCTACACGCCGATGGCCCACCTGGACGAGGCGCGCGCCAGCTTCGAGCTGCACAACAGCCCGCTCTCCGAGTACGGCGCGCTGGGGTTCGAGTACGGCTACGCGGTCACCGCGCCCGAGGCGCTGGTGCTGTGGGAGGCCCAGTACGGCGACTTCGTCAACGGGGCGGAGATCATCATCGACCAGTTCATCATCGCGGGGCTGGCCAAGTGGCGGCAGACCTCACGCCTGACTCTGCTCCTGCCCCACGGCTACGAGGGCGCCGGCCCGGAGCACTCGTCGGCCCGCCTGGAGCGCTTCCTGGCCCTGGGCGCGGAGGGCAACATCCGGGTCGTCTACCCCACCACCCCGGCCCAGTACTTCCACCTCCTGCGCCGCCAGGCGCTGCACGGCGACCTGCGTCCGCTGGTGGTGATGACCCCCAAGTCACTGCTGCGGCTCCCCGAGGCGGCCTCGCCGGTGAGCGCGCTGACCGAGGGCCGCTTCCTGCCGGTGATCGACGACCCGGCCGTTGCCGCGGACGAGGTTGCGGCCAGCGTGGGCCACGTGATCCTGTGCAGCGGCAAGATCTACTACGACCTGCTGCTGAACGAGGAGCGCGGCGCGCGGCAGGACGTGGCCATCGTCCGGGTCGAGCGCCTCTACCCGTTCCCGACCGACGAGCTGAGCGAGGTGCTCTCCCGCTACCCGAGGGCGCGGCGCGTGTCGTGGGTGCAGGAAGAGCCGCGCAACATGGGCGCCCGCAAGTTCGTGCTACCCAAGATCCGGCAGCTGGTGCCGTTCCGCATCCCGCTGGGCGACATCAGCCGTCCCGAGCGCTCGCGCCCGGCGGAAGGCTACCCGGCGGCGCACACTGCGGAGCAGGACCGCATCGTGCGCGAGGCGCTGAGCGCCTAGCCGCATCGCGGGCACGCGGCGTCTCCGTGAGGCGTATGCGGTGGCCACCACCGGGCCATTCGCATACGTGGGGTGACGGGAACGGCCAGGATGACCCCCGGGTATTCCGGGGCCGTATGAACCGGCCAGGCTGGAGGCGGCCTGAGGCCCTGAAGGTGTCCGGTTCAGTCGTGGCCTGCATATCGGGCCGTCTGCGTGGCGGTTACAGTCGTGGGGGGTATACGCCACGGCAGGCAGGCCGCGCCAGCCACAGGAGCTGCATCGTCGTGGGACGACTGGAACGGCCAGCTTCGGGCTCTCGGCATACGGGGGGTGACTGTAACGGCCATGATGACCCCCGAATATTCGGGAGCCGCATAGAACAGCCAGGCTGGAGGCCGTGATGTTGGCCGGTTCAGTCGTG
>DASRYM010000052.1:0-3401 GCA_035687145.1 Candidatus Zixiibacteriota bacterium
GCCCGCCGCTCCTGCCGCCGCCACGCGCGCGCCGTCGCCGGCCCCGTTGCCGTCGCCGGCCATCGGGGTGGCCACCGGGGCGCGGCCCTCGACCATGCGCCGAGCCGCCGGCTGCGGCTGCTGGTCGCGGACCACGGTGACCCGGAAGATGTTCTGCGCGACCTCGTGGCGGATCATGGCCTTGAGGTCCTCGAACATCCGGTAGGCCTCGATCTTGAATTCGTTCAGTGGGTCGCGCTGCGAGTAGGCCCGCAGGCCGATGCCGCGGCGCATGTCGTCCACCGCCGTGAGGTGCTCGACCCACAGGGAGTCGATGACCCGCAGCAGCACCAGCCGCTCCAGGACGCGAATGCCCTCCTCGCCGGTCTCGGCGCGCTTGCGCTCGTAGGCATCGGCCACCGCGTCGACGAGCGTCTGGGTCAGGACGTTGACATCGGTCTCGTCGTCGACGGCGCTCAGGACCGAGCCGTCCAAGGTGGGGACCATGGCGGTCAGGCGGGCCTTGAGGCCTTCGCGGTTCCACTCGGAGGGATCCCCGCCGGCGGTGTTCTCCCCGACCAGGGTGCGCACCTCCTCCTCCAGCATGTCCTGGATGGTCGGCGCCAGGTCCTTCGAGCGCAGGATCCGCTCGCGCTCGTGGTAGATCGTCTCGCGCTGGCGGTTGATGATGTCGTCGAACTGGACGACGTGCTTGCGGGCGTCGAAGTTGTACCCCTCAACCCGCGTCTGCGCGCCCTCGATGGTCTTGCTCACCATCCCCGACTCGAGCGCCGTGTCGTCGTCGAAGCCCAGCCGGCCCATGAGCGAGCTGACCCGCTGCGAGGCGAAGCGCCGCATCAGGTCGTCCTCCAGGGACAGGTAGAAGCGGCTGCTCCCCGGGTCACCCTGGCGGCCGGCGCGACCGCGCAGCTGGTTGTCGATGCGGCGGGCCTCGTGGCGCTCGGTGCCGATGATGTGCAGGCCGCCGGCGGCCAGCACCTTCTCGCGGTCCTCGGCGCAGATGCGCTCCGCCTCGGCCAGCGCCGCCGCGTACTCCCCCCCCGAGGCCTCCAGGACGTTGGTGCCCTTCTTGTGCAGGATCTCGGCGGCCAGCATCTCCGGGTTGCCGCCGAGCAGGATGTCGGTGCCGCGGCCGGCCATGTTGGTGGCGATGGTGACCGCGCCCGACCGCCCGGCCTGGGCGACGATCTCCGCCTCCTTCTCGTGGAACTTGGCATTCAGCACGTTGTGCTTGATGCCCCGCCGCTTGAGCATCTCGGAGAGCATCTCGCTCACCTCGACGCTGACGGTGCCCACCAGCACCGGGCGACCCTTCTCGTGCTCCTCGACGATCTCCTCGATGACCGCGTTCCACTTGCCCTTCTGGGTGCGGTACACGAGGTCCGCGTAGTCGGTGCGGATCATCGGCCGGTTGGTGGGGATGACCACCACCTCCAGGCCGTAGATCTTCGCGAACTCCTCCGCCTCGGTCTCGGCGGTGCCGGTCATGCCAGCCAGCTTGTCGTACATGCGGAAGTAGTTCTGGAAGGTGACCGTGGCCAGGGTCCGCGACTCGCTCTGGATCTTGACCCCTTCCTTGGCCTCCACGGCCTGGTGCAGGCCCTCGCTCCAGCGTCGTCCCGGCATGAGGCGGCCGGTGAACTCGTCGACGATGATCACCTCGCCATCCTTGACGACGTAGTCGCGGTCGCGCTTGTAGAGCGCGTGGGCCTTCAGCGCCTGCTCCAGGTGGCGGGCGTTCGAGAAGTCGGAGCCGAACAGGTTGTCAACCCCCAGCCAGCGCTCCATCTTCTCGGTGCCGGCCTCGGTGATGGCCACCTGCCTGTACTTCTCGTCGACGATGTAGTCCTCCACCGGCTTGAGCCGGGGGACCAGGCGCGCGAACTGGATGTACTTGTCGGCCGATTCCTCGGCGGGGCCGGAGATGATCAGCGGGGTGCGCGCCTCGTCGATGAGGATGTTGTCCACCTCGTCCACGATCGCGAAGAAGTGCCCGCGCTGCACGCGCTGCGACAGGTCGATGACCAGGTTGTCGCGCAGGTAGTCGAACCCGAACTCGTTGTTGGTGCCATAGGTGACGTCCGCGGCGTACGCCTCGCGGCGCGTTGCCGGGCGCAGGTTGCGCAGGCGCTCATCGGTCTGGGGGAAGTCCGGGTCGAAGATGAAGGCAGTCTCGTGCTGAATGGAGCCCACGCTCATCCCCAGCCGATGGAAGACGGCGCCGATCCACTGCGCGTCGCGCTTGGCCAGGTAGTCGTTGACGGTGACCACGTGCACGCCCCGCCCGACCAGGGCGTTGAGGTAGGCGGCCAGCGGCGCCACGAAGGTCTTGCCCTCGCCGGTCTTCATCTCGGCGATGGCGCCCCGGTGCAGCACGATGCCGCCCATCAGCTGCACGTCGTAGTGCCGCTTGCCGAGCGCGCGGCGCATCGCCTCGCGCACCGCGGCGAAGGCCTCCGGCAGGACCTCCTCCAGCGCCCCGTCGATTTCCCGGCGTTCGCTCCGGCGGCGCTCCCTGCGCTCCTCGGCGTGGCGTGCCGCATCGGCGGGCTCGACGCCCGTCAGGTCGGACTCCTCCTCGTCGGGCGCTGCCTCGCGCTGCTCGACGGGCACCATGAGCTCGCCCAGCCTGTCGCGCAGGCGGGCACGGAACGCATCGGTCTTCGCGCGCAGCTCCGCGTCGGAGAGGGCCGTGTACTCGGGCTCCAGCGCGTTGATGCGCTCCACGATCGGCTCAAGCCGCCGGACCTCGCGCTCGTTCGAGTCCGTCAGCCGAGCGAGGAACTTCATCATCGGCCCGACGAGTATAGACCGATGCCGGCGGAGCCCCCTTCACGGCCTTCTCGCGCGCGGCGGTATTCGTGGGGCGTATGCGCTGGCCAGGTTCGGCCCGGCGGCATACGGGGGGTGACTGTAACGGCCACGATGACCCCGGATATTCGTGGGGCGTATGAAACCGCCAGGCTGGAGGCCCTAAAGTTGGCCGTTTCAGTCGTGGGGGGAATATCGGCCCGTCTGCGTGGCCATTACAGTCGGGGGGCGTATCGCCCGCGGCTCGACTCCACGACTACGGGTTTCGGTGGCCTGGCGCGGCCGCCACGCTTGGGCTTGGCAGATCAGCAGCCGCAGCTCACGCGAACACCGATTGCCTCGTCGTAGAGGCCCGCAGCAGCGCGGCGCGTCCGACCTCGGTCCACACCAGGACCGGCCCGAGGACGCAGGCGGTCCACCCAGGGGCGGGCCACCAGGCCGAAGGCCAAAGCCGCGACCAGGTCCAGCGCGCGGAGCACGGCGACCTCGATCGGCCCGGCGGACAGCAGCAGGATGGCGAGGACGGGCAGGGCCAGGCGCGTGATGCAGGAGCCGAAGACCGAGATGCTGGCCGCAATCCACACCCGGAC
>DASRYM010000053.1:0-4862 GCA_035687145.1 Candidatus Zixiibacteriota bacterium
GGCATCTTCGCCGCGGCGAACGCCGCCGACGGCGTGGAGGAGCGCGTCACCTTCGAGGCCCTGCGCAACTGGGCCACGCACGCCACGCCGCATTTCGATCCGGCGCGCGACCTGGTGGTCGCCACGGTGGACGAGCGGCCGGTCGGCTACGGCTTCACCTCGTGGGTGGACACCACCGACGGCCGGCGCGACTACCTCACCCGCGGGCACGTCCACCCCGACTGGCGGCGCCGGAGGATCGGCACCGCCATCCTGCACCACAACGAACGCCGGCTGCGAGAGCTGGCGGCCGCCCACGGCACGGACCGCCCGGCGTCGTACGCGGCGGCCGCCCCGGACACGCGGGTGGGGGCCGTGGCGCTGCTGACCCGGAACGGCTACCGGCCGGTGCGCTGGTTCTACGACATGCTGCGGCCCACGCTGGACGACATCGAGGTGCCGCCGCTGCCCGGCGGCCTGGCGATCCGCCCGATCCGCGGCCGGGACCAGATGCGCCGGCTGTTCGACGCCGATGTCGAGGCCTTCCAGGACCACTGGGGCGGCTTCGACGCCTCGGACGAGTCGTTCGAGCAGTGGCTCAACGACCCGGACTATGACCCGGACCTGTTCGTGGTGGCCTGGGACGGCGACGAGATCGCCGGTGCCGTGGTCAACGTCGTCAACGAGCACGAGAACCGCGAGCTCGGTCGAGCGCGCGGACTGCTGGACAGCGTCTTCGTCCGGCGGCCGTGGCGTGGGCGGGGGCTGGGCGCGGCGCTGGTCGCCCGCTCCCTGGTCCTGCTCCGCGAGCGCGGCATGACCAGCGCCTGGCTGGGCGTGGACGCGGAGAACCCAACCGGCGCGCTGCGGCTGTACGAGAAGGCCGGCTTCCGCGTGCACCGGCGCGGCACGAACTACCGCAAGCCCATGGAGGCAGATGCATGACCACCGATACCACCCGTGCGGCGGCCGATGAGCTCCGCCCCGCCATCCCCGGGCTGACGGTGCGCACCTACCGACCGGAGGACGCCGCAGCGCTGGCCGAGCTGTACAACCTCGGCGCGGCGGCCGATCGCGCGGAGTGGCGCGTCGACGCCGAGGAGATGGCGAACTGGTTCGGCAGCCCGAACGACAGCTTCGACGCTGGGCGCGACGCGTTCCTGGTCGAGGTGGGCGGCCACCCGGTGGCCACCATGGACGTCAACTGGGTGGACACCACCGACGGGCTGCGCGAGTTCCGCATCGGCTGCGTGGTCCACCCGGCGTGGCGCGGCCGCGGCATCGGGCGCTGGCTGCAGGCGCTCGGGGAGGAGCATTCGCGCGAGCTGGCGCGGCGCTACCCGACCGACAGGCCGCTGGTGTTCGGGGGCTGGATCCCGGACACCGCCACCGCGAGCCAGGACCTGCTCCGCCGCTTCGGCTACGAGCCGGTGCGCTACTTCTTCGACATGGTGCGGCCTACGCTGGAGAACATCCCCGAGCCGGTGCTGCCCGAGGGGCTGGAGATTCGACCCGTGACCGAGGAGCAGCTGCCGCAGCTATGGGCGGCGGACGTGGAGGCCTTCCGCGATCACTGGGGCGGCTTCGACGAGTCGGAGGAGCGCTACCAGCGCTGGCGGTCGGACCCGAAGTTCGACCCCAGCCTGTTCGTGGTCGCCTGGGACGGCGACGAGGTCGCCGGGGGCGTCTTCAACGAGATCAACGAGGCGGAGAACACCGCCTTCAACCGGCGGCGCGGCTGGCTGGCATCGGTCTTCGTGCGGCGGCCGTGGCGCAGGCGCGGCCTGGGCACGACCCTGGTGCTCCGCTCGCTGCAGGTGCTCCGCGACCGCGGCATGACCTCCGCCGGGCTGGGCGTGGACGCCGCCAACCCGACCGGCGCGCTGGGCATCTACGAGCGGGTCGGCTTCGAGGTCAGCTTCCGCTCGACCGCCTTCCGCAAGCCGATGACGCGGTAGCCAGCGGTGGTCACCGGCCGGCCAGCACCCGGTCGCGGACCTCGTGGTAGAAGTCGACCACCCGCTCGGTGACGCGGTCCCAGCTGTACTCCGGGGCGCGGGCACGTCCCGCCTCGCCCATCCGGTGGCGCAGCTCCGGATCGGTGGCCAGGGTGTAGAGGGCGGCGGCCAGGGCCCGATGGTTGCGAGGCTCCACCAACAGCCCCTGCACCCCGCGCTGCACCACGTTCTTGTAGCCGTGGATGTCGGAGGCCACGATCGGCACCCCGGCGGCCATGGCCTCCAGCAGCACGATGCCGAAGCTCTCCTGGCCGGTGGAGGGGGCGCAGAAGATGTCGGCCGAGGCGAAGTAGCGGGCCTTGTCATCGTCGCTGACCCGCCCCAGCCACTCGACGTCACGGATCTTGCGCAGGCCCACGTAGCGGCGGTACTCGCGCGCCTTCGGCCCCGAGCCGACCACCAGCAGCCGGGCGTCGACGTGGCGCTTGCGCAGCCGGTGGTAGGCCTTGAGCAGGTGGATCAGTCCCTTGCGCTCCTCGAAGCGGCCCACGAACAGGATGTTCAGCGTCCCGTCGCGCAGCTCCTCGAAGGGCTCGGCATCGGCGAATCGGTCCAGGTCGACCCCGTTGGGGATGATCCGGTACTCGCCGGGGAAGTAGCGGTTGATGAAGTGGCGGGCCGCGCCGGAGACCGCGATCCGGCCGTGGAGCCGCTGGGCCAGGCGACCGGCGAAGCGCCTGCCGATCCAGTACGACGGCGAGAAGCCGCCGAAGGCGTGGAAGGTGCCGATGTTCACCGTGTCCGACTGGTCGAGCACCGTCGGCGACAGGAACGGCACGAACGGCTCGTGGAAGTGCAGGATGTCGAAGCGGTGCTCGGCCAGCAGCTCGCGGGCCCGCTCCTTGAAGCGCCACGAGACGGTGACGCGGCCGATGCTGCCGTTGGCCGGGAAGGCGAAGCCGGTCCCCAGCCGGATGACGCGGCCCTCGCTCTCGCGCTCCTTGCCGTACTTGCTGGTGATGATCCACACCTCGTGGCCCATGCGCCGCATGGCCTCGTACGTGTGGCGCACGTGTTCGTTCACGCCACCCGGGTGCGGGTAGCCGTAGGGGCTCACGATCCCCACCTTCAGCGGCGGGCGGCCCGACGGGTTCGCCGGGGCCGATGGAGCCGCCGCACGCCCGGCCGCCGGCTCGACCTGGGTCATCGCCACTCTCCTGTGGGCCGAAGAGTATGCCGCAGGTGTCGGGCCTTGGCGACCAGCTGACGGCCGTAGACCTTCACGTTGTGCCAGTGGCTCCAGTGCTCGCCGTCGGCCTCGGTGGTGCGCTCGCGCACCGCGCGACGGTAGTCCTCCGCCGTCCAGCCCGGGAACCAGGTCCATCCCGTGCCGATGTGCTCGAGCACGTGGGCGTCCGAGTTGCCGACCTCCGGCAGGTGCAGCACCGTCTCGTTGAGGTGGTGGCGCGCCAGCCGCCGCGCGCGCCCGGCGGCGGACGGGTTCAGGATCTCGATGGCGTCCAGGTGGTGGCGCGGGTCCGGGTCGTGGTGCAGCTCCAGCAGCGTGCGGCGCCCCAGGCTGGGGGTCAGGGGCGCCATCGGGTGGGCGGCGATGGCCAGCCCACCCTGGTCGTGGATGCGCTCCAACGTCTCGGTGATGGGCCGCAGGGCCGGGACGCGCTCCTCCAGGAAGAGGCCGAGGAGGTGGCCGCGCCGAGTGGTGATCTCCTCGCCGACCACCACCTCGAACGAGTAGCCGCCGGCCGCCACGATCTCGCGGGCGCGCAACGCGCCGTCGATGCGCTCGTGGTCGGTGATGGCCACCACGTCCAGGTCCGTCTCGCGCTCGATGTGGTCGAGCAGGGCCTGCACCTCGGCCGTGCCGTCCGAGTACAGGGTGTGGATGTGCATGTCCGCCTTGCCACGCTCGGCGGCGCCGCGGCTGGTCATGCCCGTGCCGCCTCCCGCGCGGCCGCCTTGCGGGGCACCGAACCGCGCATGTCCGGCCAGAACGGCTGGAAGGCGCCCCACCACTGCTCGGGGGCCTCGGCGATGGCCTCCTCGAAGCGGCGCGCCATGGCCTCGGTCAAGGCCCTGACGTCCGCGGCGGCATCCCCGCTGCGCGGCACGTCCACCGCCCAGGCCCGGCCGTGGAACTGCTCCGGGGCGGTGCGCAGCGCGCGGGCCACCAGCAGCGGCTTGCCGGCGCGCACGGCCAGCGTGGCCGGCCCGGCCGGGATGGTGGCGGTGTGGCCGAAGAAGGTCAGCGGCACCCCGGTCCCGGATAGGTCGCGGTCCGCCGCCAGCGCCACCAGCTGGTTCCGCCGCAGGGCGGCCATCATCGGCCGCATGGCGCGCGACAGCGGCACCAGCTGCACACCCTTGCCCCCCACCAGCCGCCGCTTGAGCAGGAAGCGGTAGAGGGCGAACGGGCGCGTCTCCTCGACCGGGGCCACGCCGGTGATGCCGTGGACCGCCAGGAAGTGGGCGAAGGGCTCGAAGTTGCCCAGGTGCGGGACCCCCACCACCACGCCACCGGCGAACACCGGCCGCCACTCCTCCCAGTCCTCGGCGGTCAGCATGCGGTCCAGCTTGTCCGCGCGCCAGGACGGGGCGCGGAGCACCTCCAGCCAGTAGCGGGCGTGCTCCACGAAGGCGCGGCGCACCAGGCGGTTGAACTCGCGGCCGCGGGTGGGGCGGCCGGTGGCGGCGCAGACCCGCGCCAGGTTGGCGGCCACCACCGCGCGGCGGGCGGGCGACCAGCGATGCCAGGCGCGGCCGGCGACCTCGGCCACCGCGTAGGCCGCCGGGCGCGGCAGCCACTGGGCCAGTCGCTCCACCACGGGAAGCAGGGCGGGCAGCAGGAACGCCAGCATGCGACTCGGGACGGCCT
Organism: Candidatus Zixiibacteriota bacterium; assembly: GCA_035687145.1. Taxonomy (GTDB): domain Bacteria; phylum Chloroflexota; class Limnocylindria; order QHBO01; family QHBO01; genus DASRYM01. The sequence goes on from DASRYM010000053.1 coordinate 4,831, forward strand.
CAGGCCCTGGCCGCGGGGCGGGTCCAGTCCTC
>DASRYM010000054.1:0-4319 GCA_035687145.1 Candidatus Zixiibacteriota bacterium
GCCACGACGACGGCGTCGTCGCCGGGCTGCATCCGGAAGTCGGCCGGCGGGTTGACCGATGCCTGCCCGCCGCGGCTGACGGCCAGCAGCGTGGCACGATGTTCGGCGCGGAGCCGGGCCGAGAACTCGTCGACGGACAGGCCGCACATGTCCTCGGGGATGGCGATGCGGTACAGCTCCGAGCCCTCGCCACCCGAGACGATGTCGGTCACCAGCTCGGACAGGCCCGGGTAGAGCGCCGAGCGGGCCAGCAGCCGTGACGCCAGGCGCGAGGTGACCAGGACCTCATCGGCCTTCGCCCGGCGGAAGTGGTCGACGTGGGCCGGGTTGTTGACCTCCACCACGGTGCGCACGCCGGGTGCCACGCTCTCGATGGCCATCACGCACAGGATCGAGCGCATGTCCGCCTCGTTGGTGGGCGCAGAGGGAAAGACGATGGCGCTGGCCGCCTCGGCGATCCCCGCGCGCTCGAGGTCGTCCTCGCTGGTGATGTCGCCGCGCACGAAGTACACCCCGTCCCCGGCGGGGTTGCGCTCCGAGTCGTGCAGCACCACCACCCTGGTCCTGTACTCGTCGGTCCGGAGCTCCTCGATCAGGTCCCGGGCCGTGGTGTTCCAGCCGCAGACGACGATGTGGTCGCGGAAGCCCGCGGCTCCCATGCCCTGTCCCTCCTTGAGCAGAAAGTCGATCACGAAGCCCACCACCGCCCCCGTCATGGCCGCCACCAGCGCCACGCCGAAGAAGGCCAGCACCCAGCCCACGATGAAGCCGCCCAGGGTGCGCACGAAGCTGGCGTCGCCCGAGCCGATGACGGTGGTGACCGCCCAGTAGAACGTGTTCGCGAAGTCGTCGAGCGTCAGCTGCCGCTCCAGCAGGATGACCAGGATGGTGGCCACCACCACGAAGCCGACCACTGCCGTCAACAGGGTGGTGAAGAAGTGCCGGTCCACCTGCTGGCCGATGCGCCGGGCGTGGTACACCACGCGCCGCAGGATCGGGACGTTCAGGAAGCCGGCGAGTCGGGCAGGCAGCATGGTGGCGGGGAGTGTAGCGGGTGCTCGGGCGGCCGGCCTTCCCACCGTTCAGGCGTTGCGAAAATCCCGTGCATCCGTGCGGCACGGACACCCCGACGGACCGCCTGGCGCCCATCAAGCGCGGCGGGAATCCCGTGCATCCGTGCGGCACGGACACCCCGACGGCCCTGACGGCGCGCCCTGGCGCCCATCAAGCGCGGCGGGAATCCCGTGCACCAGTGCAGCACCGATGCGGCCGCGCACCAAACGGATCGCGGCTCAGCCGCCGACCAGCTCGGCGGAGAGCTGTCCCTCGACCAGAGGCTGGCCCACGCGGGCCGCCAGGCGCTCGGCCACGGCCCACCAGTCGAAGTCGGCGGTCACCTCCGAGGCGCGGACCTCCAGCAGGCGATCATCCGGCACGTAGGTGGGAAGGATGCGGTCCAGGATGGCCTCGATCTCGTGGCGGAAGGCGTCGCTGGTCGAGCGCACGCCATCGGCCAGCAGCGCCACGTCGGGCAGCAGCCGGACGAAGAGGTCGTACGACGCAGCCCAGGCGCGGATGAGGGGCTCGACGGCGAAGGGGTCGGCGCCATCGGTCACGCGCAGGTAGTAGGCGAAGTTGTCCACCACGGACCGATCCGTGACCAGCACCTCGGCGCGGTTGCGCAGCTCCAGCTCCTCCTGGACCTGGGCCATGAGCACCCACAGCTGGGCCTCGGGCGTGGCGCCCTCGTTCAGGCCGAGCGGGTTGAAGCGGACGACCTCGCGGCCGACCTCGACCGAACGTCCGGCCCGGCCGACGGTGGAGGCGAAGGCGTGGACGGCGTTCGACTTGCGCACCGAGTGCGAGCCGATGAACGCGATCTTCGCCGGGCGACTCCAGGGCATGCCTGCATTGTGCCGCTCGCGGGCGGCTGGCCGCGGGCCGTCAGCCGCAGGGCCCGGTGTCCACCGGCTGCGTGCTGCCGAGGCCCGGACCGATGGTGGCCGCCACCTGCGAGGCGGCGATGGCGTAGCCCACGTCGGGATACAGCTTCGACTCACCGTAGACCACGCCGCCCACCACGCCCGGCGCCACCAGCAGCGGCCCGCCGGAGTTGCCGCGCCGGACGTCGGCGCGCATCTCGATCACGGTCCGCTCGGCGCGGGATTCGCCGTAGATGTCCGGGGCCTGGACGTGGTGCACCGCCGTGATGGCGGCCGCCGAGACCTGCAGGTCGCCGCCGCCCGGGAAGCCCAACGCCGCGCCCGCCTGGCCGCGCTGCGGCTCGTCGACGCTGAGCTGGAGGGCCGGCGCCGAGGCGTCCGGCACGTGCAGCACGGCCAGGTCCGCGCGGGGGTCGAACAGCACCACGTCGGCCGGGTAGGTGGTGCTGCCCAGCGTCACGCTGGAGGTATCGGCGCCGGCCACCACGTGGGCGTTGGTCACGAGGTGGGAGGGGCCCACGAAGAAGCCGCTGCCCACCTGCAGCCATGCGCCGCAGCCGCTGCCCGTCACCCGAGCGGTGCTCGCCCGGCCGGACTCGGCCAGCAGCCGCACCTCCGCGTCCGCCGGTGGCTCGACCGGGGCCGCGGGCGGCGGCTCCAGGCCGGCGAACAGCGGCGGCAGGTCGGTGGTGTTCAGCAGGCTCAGCAGGCGGCCGGCCACGGCGCCGGGCGGCGGCAGCGTGCGGTTGATGGCGCTCACCGCGGCCGACCCACGGGCCGCCTCGCTCATCGCCGGCAGCAGGCCGGCGGCCAGCAGCCCGGTCAACACCCAGGCCACCAGGACCACGTGCACGGCTCCCACCACCGCGCCACCGGCGGCGTCGAATGGCCGGAACCAGCTGCGCCGCAGGCGGTGGCTGGCGACGGAGCCGAGGGCCGCGCCGAGCGCCTCGCCGCCGATCACCAGCGTGCCCAGGCCCAGCAGGGTGACCAGGGCGCGAATGGGTTGCTCGATCTCCGCCAGCCGATCCTGGAGGGCGCTGGCCAGCGCCAGGGCCAGGCCCAGCCCGGCGATGCCGCCGGCCAGTCCCAGCACCGGGCCGAGGAAGCCGGCGCGAGCGCCCGCCACCACCCCCAGCAGGAGCAGCAGCACGAGGAGCAGGTCGATCAGGTTCATCGGTGGTGAGTGGGAAGTGTCGCCGATCCGGAGGAGGAGCAGGAATCGGGCCGGACGCGTGTAAGATCGATGCCTGATCTGGGCACCACAACCGAGCATACGCAACCGTTCGTGCGAGGAGGCACCCGTACATGCCGCGCGTCATTCGCGCCGCCCTGCTCCAGGCGGAGTGGACCGGCGACAAGGACTCGATGATTGAGAAGCACGAGAAGTACGCCCGTGAGGCCGCCAAGCAGGGCGCGCAGGTCATGTGCTTCCAGGAGCTGTTCTACGGGCCGTACTTCTGCCAGGTGCAGGACCCGCAGTACTACAGCTACACGGAGAAGATCCCCGACGGCCCGACCACCAGGCGCATGCAGGAGCTGGCCAAGGAGACCGGCATGGTGCTGGTGGTCCCGATGTACGAGGAGGACGAGCGCACCTCGGGGATCTACTACAACACCGCAGCGGTCATCGACGCCGACGGGACGTACCTGGGCAAGTACCGCAAGACGCACATCCCGCACGTCAAGGGCTTCTGGGAGAAGTTCTACTTCCGCCCCGGCAACCTGGGCTACCCGGTGTTCGACACCGCCGTCGGCAAGGTGGGCGTCTACATCTGCTACGACCGCCACTTCCCGGAGGGCGCGCGGGCGCTGGGCCTGAACGGGGCCGAGCTGGTCTTCATCCCGTCGGCCACGTCACGCGGGCTGTCGAACTACCTGTGGAAGCTGGAGCAGACCGCGCACGCGGTCGCCAACGGTTACTTCGTGGGCACCATCAACCGCGTCGGCAAGGAGCCGCTGGGCGACAACGACTTCTACGGGACGTCGTACTTCTGCGATCCGCGCGGCCAGTTCGTGGGCGAGGTCGCGTCGGACACCGAGGAGGAGCTCATCGTCCGCGACCTGGACATGGACAAGGTCGACGAGGTGCGCCAGCTGTGGCAGTTCTACCGCGACCGACGCCCCGACGCCTACGGGGACCTGGTGCGCCCCTGACCTGGCCGCTGCCTTGCGCCGCGGGTGTACCGTGCGGGTCCTGGGTGAGCTGAGCACGGAGGCGAACTGGCACCATGCAGCTTGGGTACGGCCTCGAACCTGACCATGTGCCGTCCACGGCCGCTGCGGTCGATGTGCAGCGGCCCGGCGCCGAGGCCGCGCGTTCCACCGCCGCCGGGGGCGTACCCGGATGGCCGACCTCCGGCGCCACCGAGGAGG
>DASRYM010000055.1:0-2338 GCA_035687145.1 Candidatus Zixiibacteriota bacterium
GGAGTAGAAGCCCACGCCGGCCACGTCCATCGACTCCAGGTAGTCGACCATTCCCTGCAGGGCGGCGACGTTCAGCACCGGATCGTCGCGCCAGGAGTTGGCGGTCTCCACGTCCAGCCACCAGACGTTGGCCACCGGCGTGCGCTCGGCGCCGGCATCGGCCCAACCCAGGCTGACGTAGGCCGCCAGCGCGGTGCGGTAGGCATCGGCCGCCGCGTTCCAGCCGTAGTCGTAGGCGCAGTCGACGGTGTCCGGGTCGTCCGCGCTGCAGACGCGCGGCGAGGTCTGGCCGATGGGCCAGTACGAGCTCAGCTCGGGCCCGGGATTGCCGGTGTTCATGTACAGCCCGGCCTCCTTGCCGGCCCACGCGAGCTGGGAGTCGCCATCTCCGTCGGCGCCCAGGCATGGGTTCGGCTTGTGGACGAGCCCGCCGTTCACCCCCACGATCGCGAACGCGGCGTTCTTCGGGTACTCACCACCGCATTGCGGGTAGGAGATGTCGTAGCCGATGGAGCTGCCGGCGGGCCTGGCCGGCTCGGGCGCGGCCTCCGTGCGGGCAGCCGCAGCGCCCGTTGAAAGACCGAGCAGGGTCAGCGCCAGGATGGGCACCAGGGTCAGGCGAAGCGCTCGAGTGGACACGTTGCTGCTCGGATGTGCGACGGGGCAGGCCCCGCAGGGTACGGCGCCGGCGCGCATTCGGCAAGCGGGCGAGCCGGTGAGCGACAGCCGCGGGCCGATCGCGTAGGCTCGCGAACGTGACCCGTCCGCAGTCGGTCGACGAGTACCTGGCCGCCGTTCCCCAACCTCAGCGCGACGCGCTGGAGCGGCTGCGGCGGGTGATCATGGCCGCCGTGCCGGAGGCCGTGGAGACGATCGCCTACGACATGCCGGCGTATCGGCTCAATGGCAGGTTCCTGCTCTCGTTCGCCGCCTCCAAGCGCCACCTCAGCCTGTACCCCTGGTCGGAGCGCATGGTCGAGGAGCTGGGCGAGCCGCTGCGCAGCCACCTGTCCGGCAGAGGCACCATTCGGTTCACGCCGGAAGACCCGCTGCCGGACGAGCTCGTGCGCGGCATCGTGCGCATCCGGCTGGCCGAGGTGCGCTGAGACTCAGCCGGCGGGCTGGCGGCCGGGGAGCCCGTCATCGACCGCCTGGTCTCCTTCCTCCTCGACGACCCCGCCCGCGACCCGGCCCTGGCCGATGAGCTGGGCGGCTGGCTGTCCGGTACCCCGCGCTTTCGGGCCTTCACCGACGCCCACCGCGGGGCGCTCAACCTGGACCGATCCTCCCCAAGCTCCGCCAGCTCCCTCCGGGCACTCCGAACCTCCTGATGGTCGTCTTCGACGGCACCGAGGCGGCCGCCACCTGGGACGTTGCCGCCGCCGGGCGCGCCCTGCGCGCCAGGGCCGATGCCAAGGAGGAGGGGTTCTTCACCCGCCGCGGCTTCGCCGGCACGCGCGACTTCTACGACCGCTTCCTGCGCCTGGGCGGCGTGCTCACCTGGGCCGAGGCCGCCGTGGGGGAGACGCGGGCGGCGGCCTGGGTCAACCGGTCGGCACGCTCTCCCCTGCCCGATCGCGCCCTGCGCGCCTGCCTGACGGCCCTGCGGACCTAGCCCTTCTCGCCGGGCGTCGTGCCGGGCGCGGGAGCCGGGAACAGGACGGGGTACGTGGCCTGCACGCGGGAGATGGTGCTGGCGTTGTAGGCCACCAACGCCACGAAGACGGCCACGCCGAGGGCCACGCCGATCCAGATCGCCGCCCCGCCGGCCGCACCCGCCAGCAGGCCAACCACCGCAGCCAGCACGCCGCCGACCATGGCCACGATCAGTCCGATCATCCCGTTCGAGGTGGTCAACCCGTACGCCAGCTGGCCGGGGAGCGAGGGCGATATCGGTCCATAGACGGTCAGGACGCTCGGGATGTCGTCGTGGGTCGGGCTGATGAAGTACCTCGCCAGGTCGGGGTTGATCTGGGTGTAGGCGTGGCGGATGCGCGCCATGCCGTGGTTTGCCCGCAGGTCGTCCAGGTTGGCTCCGTTGATGCGTCCGAAGGTGGTCAGCCCCACCACGAAGTCGAAGGCCAGCACCAGCGCCGCGATGGTGAGGAACTCCCGGTTGAAGGACATGGCCTGGGCCACCAGCGCGAGCGCCACGAAGGACATCGACAGGAACGTCAGGAACATGCCGGCTCGCACGAAGGCCTCGTTATAGGCCAGCGCCCGGGCCGAGAGCAGGCTCCAGTGCTCGGTGGTCAGCAGGGTGATGGTGCGAGGATCGTCGAGCGACTCGACCCGCGTGACGGGGGTGGGTTCGGGTGGCATCGGCCTTTCACCTCAG
>DASRYM010000056.1:0-62499 GCA_035687145.1 Candidatus Zixiibacteriota bacterium
CGTCGCGCTCGGCCCGGATGCGCCCGACGCGCGGGAGCTGGCGGAGCTCGGCGGGCTCGACTCCGGCGCGGGACCGCAGGCGACCACGATCGCGGCGAGCGCCACGAGCGCGGCGCGCGTCCCCCACCGCCGGCTCACGGCGACAGCCAGCTGCGCACCTGCTGCACGACGCCGTCGCTGACCGCCGCGCTGCCGCCGAGCACGGACACCGATCGCGGCCAGGTCCGCACCAGCTGGTCGCGAATCGGCGCGGGCAGCCAGCCCGGCGCGGTCAGCAGCAGCGGCGCAAACGCGCGCGCCGCCACCGGGACCGCGCTCAGCGCATCGGGGAAGTCGGCGCCGGTGGCCAGGTACGCGCGGTCGACGGGTCCGAAGAAGGCGTTCACCACCTGCGCGGCGGTCCCGTACCGATCCGCGCCGGCCAGCCGCGCGACCGATGCAGCCGGCAGCGCCGCCCGTACCGCGTGCAGGACTGCGTCGCTCACCGCTCCCGTGCCGCCCAGGACGTGGACCTGCGTTGGCTGCAGGCGGAGCAGCTCGGCGCGAACCACGGCGGGTAGCTCCGTGGGCTTGGTGAGCAGGATCGGTCCGCCCCGCAGCGCGGCCGGCGGGCCGGCCACCAGCGCGTCCGGGAAGGCTGCGCCGGTGGCCAGGAAGGCGACCGGCGCGCCGTCGCCGAAGGCCGCCCGGCTGACCTCCACGGCGGTGGCGTAGCGATCCGCTCCGGCCAGGCGGGTCACCCCGCCGCTGGTGAACTGCTGGAGCTCGTTCAGCGTGCCCGCATCGACGGCCGTCTCGCCGCCCAGGACCACGATCCGCCCGGGACGCAGCCGCGTCAGCTCGTCGGCGGTGGCGCGCGGCAGCACCGAGCGCGTGACCAGCAGGATCGGCCCGCCGGCGCGCGCCGCCATCGGTCCCGCGGCCAGCGCATCGGGGAAGGTGGACCCGGTGGCCACGTAGGCCACCGGCACGCCGGGTGCGAAGGACGAGCGGCTGGCGGCGGCGGCCGTGGCGAAGCGGTCCGAGCCGGCCAGCCGCGCGACCGAGGCCGTCGGCGGGATCTTGGCCCAGGCCAGCGCGTAGCGCTCAGCATCGGTGTCGAAGCGGTCGTGCGGGACGGTGATGGTGGCCGTGCCGCCGCGCGCCGCGGTGAACTCCACCCACTCGTAGCTGTTGTCGAACGACCAGGAGCCGGCCACCCGGCCGTCCGGCTGCACCACCCGCAGGTCGAGGTCGGAGCGCAGGCTGTCGGCCTTCCCCAGGTCCGACGCGCCCGAGGTGTGGCTGCTCCAGGCCAGGGCCACTCGCACCCGGTCGCCGGCGCGAACCGAGATCGACACCTGCGGGGTGTCGCCCGGGCCGATGACGCCCACCGTGTGGCCACCCCACGTCCCGTCGCCCACGTTCAGGATGCGGTTCGCCCACTTGGCGTTGATCAGCCCCGCGCCCTCGTGGTCGGGGCTGACGGCGCCGTTCGACAGCGGCGTGTGGTGGATGGCGCCGGCGGTCAGGATGGCGCGGGTGGCCTCCGGCAGCGTGGCCAGCTGCGGGCGGCGGGCGATGATCTGCGCGGCGATGCCGGCCACGATCGGCGTGGCCACGCTCGTCCCGCTGGCCTGCAGCCCGTTGGCGGTGCGCACGCCGACCGCCGGACCCACCAGGTTCGGCTTGTTGAAGTCGCCGTGGGCGTTCCAGGCGGTGCCCGGCGGATCGAGGTAGCAGCTGCCGTTGCCGCTGCTGTTCCAGATGCGGTCGTCGCCGCGCGCCACCGTCCCCCGGTCGTCGATGCCGCCCACGGTCAGCACGTTCCAGCCCGTCCCCGGCGAACCGACCGCCCACGAGTTGCGGTTCACGTAGTTGCCGGCCGCCGAGACCGCCAGCCGGGCGCCCTCGTACACGATCGAGTCGAAGTAGCGCCGCGCCTCCTCGGCGCCGGTGGCGGTGTCCTGCACCAGGCTGGTGTTGACGATGTCGGCGTCGCCGCCGGACGGCGCGATGGCCCAGTCGGCGGCGGCCACCACGGCCCGGTCGTAGGTCAGCGACGGCGTGTAGCCGCCGGTGCCGGACGAGACGATCCGTGCCGCCGGCGCCACCCCCCGGTACGTGGAGCTCTGCGAGGCGATGGCGCCCGCCACCCACGTCGGGTGGTCGAACTGGCCGGATGACGTGTACGCCAGCTTCCCGCTGGTGCTGTGGCTGGCGGCCAGCGTGCCGGACAGGTCACCCGTGCCGCGGACGTTGTGGTATTCGACCACCGCCACCCGCACGCCGCTGCCCGAGTCACCCGAGCCTGACGTCCAGTTCGCCTCCACCGTGGGGCCGGCCGAGCTCATCTGCGGCGACCACGCCTGCTCCAGGCCCAGGCTTCGGACGCGCGGCCGCGCCGCGAGGTCGGCGACGCGTCCGGCCGGCAGGTCCACGAACACCACCGGCGCGGCGCTGGCCGCATAGGCCACCCTCCCGCCCAACGCCTCGACCTCGGCTCGGATCGATGCCTGCGCCTCGGCGTAGACGGCGCGGCGCGCCTCCCACAGCTCGGCGCGCAGGGCGCGGGCCGTCTCGAGGTCGCCGGCCACCGGACGGTCGCCCAGCCACTCCACCTCGGGGTGGCGGGCGATCACCTCGGCCACGGCCGCGGTCGCATCGGCCTCGAGCCAGACGGCCACCGGCAGGGCGCGGTCCGGCTTCGAGCGCGCCACGGCGGTGGTCAGGGCGTCATCGGCCTTGAGGCTGAGGGTGCTGGAGCCCGATGTCCCGCCCGTGGCCGGCACCGACGAGAGCAGCTCGGGGCCGCCCAGCGTTCCGTCCGGGGCGCGGTAGACGGTGGCCAGCTCGCCGTTCGGACCGACCAGCTTGCCGGCCCAGCGCGCCTGCGGCATGGTCAGCTGGCGCTCGTACACCAGCTGCCAGTCCGCGGCCGTTCCGCCGCGGGTGGACGCCAGCCAGGCGGCCGCCGCCGCGGCATCCCCGGGATCGGCGGTGGCGACCGACGGCAGGGTGACGGGCCGGACCATCAGGAGGGCGAGCAGCAGCGCGATGAGGCGCATGGACGCGACGCGGCTCCCCGACATGTGCCGCTTCGGCGCGAGCCTCATGACCTCTCATCCCCCTCCCGGGCTGCATGCGTGTGGCACAACGTAGTACACCCGGCGCTCGCGGTGTGACGCGATTCGACCGAGGAGGCTTCAGTTCACGGCAGGAGGCGGCATCGGTCCATCCCCGTCGCGTAGCCCAATGGTCCTGTGTTTGGACCGAGGCCGGCGTGCCCGTTCGCGCGGGGCGTCAGGGACGCAGGCCGGGGACGAGGCGCCAGGCCCGGGTGGCCGCACCGATGGCGACCAGGATCAGGGCACCACCCAGCAGCTGCAGCGGAGAGAGCCGTTCTCCGAGCAGCAGTGCGGCGCCGGCGGTGGCGACCGGCGGGTTGAGCAGCAGGAAGGCGGAGGCCCGGGCGGCCGACAGACGACGCATGCTGACGGTCACCAGCATCGCAGCCGTCGCGCCCGGACCCGCGGCCAGCCAGGCGACGGCCAGCGCCGCCGAGGGGTCGATTGGCGTGTCGACCCGCGGCCCACCACCAATCAGCGTCAGCGCGCCGGCCCCGAGTGGCGTGAGGGTCAGGGTGGCCAGGGCCACCACCGGGCTGTCCAGGGCGAACGGCTCCGACCAGCGGCGGGTCAGCACCAGAAAGAGGCCGAAGGCCAGCGACGCGGCCAGCCCCCAGGCGACCCCCGGCAGCGTCTCGGCGCTGAGCCGCAGCTCGGCGAGCAGTGCCGTGCCGGCCAGCGCCAGGGTCAGGGCCAGGATCGTCCCGATCGAGAGGCGTTCGCGCAGGACGGGCACACCCAGCACGGCGGCCAGCACCGCGTAGCTGCCTGCCACGAACGAGGTCACCGTGGCCCCGGCCTGGTCCACCGCGAGGTTCATGGCGGCCAGGAAGACGGGCCCGCCCAGGAGCCCCAGCGCGAGGAGGCGGCGCGCGGCGGCGGCGCCGAGCCGATGACGTGGCCAGGTGCTGCGCGACCCGAGCAGCAGGAAGACGACCAGCACCAGCCACCCGAGGGCGCCCCGCAGGGTGGCCAGCGTGAGCGGGCCGAAGGAGCGAAGGGCGATGCCGGTGGCGACGTAGGAGGTCCCGTACAGGATGGCGGTCAGCGCCGCCGCGACCGCGCCCGCGCGGTCGATCACCAGGCCGGGTCCATGCCCTCCAGCTCCCACAGCACCTCGCCGTTGGCCGCGTCCAGGATGGTGACGACTGAGTCGGTCAGGCCGACCTCGCCGGCGATCCTGGTGCCGTCCGGGGACCAGGCCGGCCGGGTCGCGACCTGACCCGACCAGGGTACGTTCCCCTCAAGGTCCACGACCCCGATCAGCGGCTCGGCCTCGGCAGTGATGCCGTGCTGGAACGCGATCCGCGTGCCATCGGGGGACCAGGCGGCGTTCCCGCCCTCGACCAGGAATCGCGCGTTCGACCCGTCCGGCTCGGCCAAATACAGGCCGTCGGGCTGCCGGAGGAGCAGCCACTCACCGTCCGGCGACCACCACCAGGCCATGGCCTCCGCCACCTGGAACGGCGCGCCACCGGCCAGCGGCAGGACCATCACCGGCACCGTGTCACCGACCGGGCCGCTGAGCACCGGGACGTAGCTGATGTGCTCGCCGTCGGGCAGCCACTGCGTCACGTTCCCGCGCCCGATCACCCGCGCCTCGCCGGTGGCGACCTCGAGCAGCCAGATGCGCGCCGGCTGGCCGGTGGTGTCGGTGGTGAGGACGGAGTCCTCGAACAGCAGGTACCTGGAGTCGGGCGACCAGCCCCCGTTCTCGCCGACCTGGTCCAGCGCCCGCTGGCCGCTGCCGTCCGCGTTCACCACCATCAGCTGCGGCTGGTTGCCGGCGCCGAACGACCGCGGGCGGAGGGCCAGCATCGAGCGGTCCCGCGACCAGAAGGGCAGCACGGCCGGCACGGCGGCCCACTCCCCCAGCCCGCTCACCTGGCGCGGGAAGCCGTCCGGTTCGACCACGAAGACCTGCTCGACGCCGTCGACCGGGCGCACGAAGGCCAGCCCGGCGGCCACCGAGGCGTCGACCGGCGTCGGCTCCGGCGAGGGGGACGGCGCATCGGTCTGCGGGCGTACCGGGCTGGATGGGGCGGCCCTTACCGAGGGCGATGCGGACCCGGGAGCCGATTGCGCCGTGGTGCACGCGCCGAGCAGCAACCCGACCATGACCGCCGCTATCGCGCGTCGGCGCGCGTGCGGCACGCGACCCCAGCTCGGCATGACGGGCCCCTTCCACGGTGGCGTGAGCCGGCAGAGTGTAGCCGCCGGCGGTAGGCTGGGGGTAGATGGCGACCCAGCTTCGTGACTATCGGATCCGACCGGGAGCCCTGGACGAGTTCGTCCAGGCCTTCCGCACCCACCTGTGGCCGATCCGTGAGCGCCTGGGCTTCACCCTGGTCGGGGCGTGGACCATCCCGGAGGAGAACCGCTTCGTGTGGATCGTCTCCCACCCCGGCGACTGGGAGGCGTACGAGGAGGCGGACCGCGCCTATCACGCGTCCCCGGCGCGCACGGCGCTCGACCCCAACCCGGGCCGGCTGATCGAGGAGCAACGCATCGCCAGGCTGACGCCGATCTAGGCCTCGTCCTCATCGAGGAAGATCTCCTCGCGCCGGCGCCGGATGAAGGGCAGCACGGCCAGCACGAGGGCAACCACGGCCAGCAGGAGCAGGGCTGCCGCGACCGGTCGCTCGATGAAGATGGACGGATTGCCGCGCGAGATGATCAGCGAGCGCCGCAGGTGCTCCTCGAGCAGCGGCCCCAGCACGAAGCCCAGCAGCAGCGGCGCCGGCTCACAGCCGAACTTGATCAGGAAGTAGCCGAGCACGCCCAGGAAGGCGATGGCGAACACGTCCCAGGGGTTGAGGCCGATCGAGAAGGTGCCGATGGCGGCGAAGGCGATGATGGTCGGGAACAGGATCCGGTACGGGATCGTCAGCAGCCGGACCCAGAGCCCGATCAGCGGCAGGTTCAGCACCAGCAGCAGCAGGTTGCCGACCCACATCGAGACGATCAGGCCCCAGAACAGCTCGGGCTCGGCCCGGATCACGTTGGGACCGGGCTGGATGCCGTGGATGACGAAGGCACCGAACATCAGGGCCATCACCGGGTGGGCCGGCAGGCCCAGCGTCAGCAGCGGGATGAACGAGGTCTGCGCGGCGGCGTTGTTCGCCGACTCAGGCGCGGCGACGCCCTCGATCACCCCGTGTCCGAACTCGCGTTTGCGCGGTGACACCCGCTTCTCCACGGAGTAGGCCCCGAAGCTGGCAAGGACGTGCCCCGCACCGGGCAGGATGCCGAGGGCCGTGCCCAGGACGGTCCCGCGGGCAACCGGGCCCACGATACGTCGCAGCTCGTCCCGACCCGGGAGCAGCCGGCCAACCGTCCGCGTCACCAGCTCGCGGGTCCGCTCCTCCTCCAGGTTCTTCAGGATCTCGGCCACGCCGAACAACCCGACGGCGACCGACACGAAGTCGATGCCACCGAACAGCTCGCGGATGCCGAAGGTGAAGCGCGGGGTCCCGGTGAACTGGTCCTGGCCGATCGTCCCCAGCAGCAGGCCGAGGAAGATCATGGCCAGCGCCTTGAGCGTGGAACCGCGCGCCAGGGCGATGGAGGCGATCAGGCCCAGCACCACCAGCGCGAAGACTTCCGGGGATCCGAAGGTGAGCGCGATCCGGGCCAGCGGCTGGGCGACCAGGAAGACGACCAGGGTGGCGACGGAGCCGGCCACGAAGGAACCGATGGCGGCGGCGGCCAGCGCATGCCCGGCGCGTCCATCGCGGGCCATCTCGTGGCCGTCGATGGCGGTCACCGCCGACGACGACTCACCGGGCAGGTTGATCAGGATGGCGGTCGTCGACCCGCCGTACTGAGCCCCGTAGTAGATGCCGGCCAGCATGATCAGGGCGGTGACCGGCTCGAAATGGAAGGTGATCGGCAGCAGCAGGGCGATGGTGGCGGTGGGCCCGATGCCGGGCAGCACCCCCACGGCCGTTCCCAGCGCGACGCCCACGAAGCACCACAGGACGTTCTCCAGCCGCAGGGCGGTTTCGATCCCCAGGCTGAGGTTGTCGAGGGCTTCCATCTGGGGCTAGAACGGGAGCCACGGACCCCACAGCTGCAGGCGCAGGTGGAGGAGCTCGATGAAGACGACGACCGATACCAGTGTCAGGCCGATGGCGATGACGAGGGCACCCTGCGGGCTGGTGCGCTCACGTGCCAGGGCGGCGATGAGGGTCGTGACGAAGAGGGACGGCACGACGCCCAGGCCGCGGATGGTGAGGCCGAAGAAGATGAAGGCGGTGACGATGAAGACGATCGGACGGACGGCGATGCCCCCAACCGGCTCCGGCTCACCGGTCAGGAAGCCGTTGACCACGATCGCGGCACCCAGGGCGATCATCATGCCACCCAGGACCAGCGGCATGTAGCCCGGCCCCATGCGCAGTGGCGTTCCGATGTTGTACTGCAGCGCGCCGATGGCGAAGAAGAGGCCGAAGGCGATGAAGATGGCGCCGGCCAGGAGGTCCTTGAGCGAACCGCGGATCTCCAGCTTGCGCATCAGCCCTCCCTTTCATGACGCCGATGGGGCGGCCGCCCGGCCGCCCCATCGGTCAAGCCTGGTCTAGCCGGCGGTCACCCCCGCCGCCTCGATGATCGGCGCCCACAGGTCGATCTGGGCCTGCAGGTGCTCGGCGTGCGCCTCTGGGGTGACGCGGTCCTCGGAGACCGGCGCGGTCCCGAGATCCGCGAAGCTGTCGATCACGTTCTGGTCCTGGAGCGCCGCGACCAGCGCCGCGTTCAACGCGTCGATGGCCTCCTGCGGCGTACCGGCCGGCACGTACAAGCCGTGCCACACCGTGACCTGGATGTCCTCGTAGCCCGCCTCGGCGGTGGTCGGGACATCGGGCAGGACGTCGATGCGCTCCGGGGTGGTGACGGCGTAGACCTTCACCTCGCCGCCCAGGATGTGCTCGGTGGTGTTGGTGGTCTGGTCGCACATGAAGTCGACCTGGTCACCGAGCAGGTCGTCCAGGGCCGGCCCGGTGCCGTCGTAGGGCACCTCGGTCACGTCCAGCCCGGTGGCCGTCTCGAAGAGCAGGCCGCAGAGCTGCGACGCGGCGCCGATGCCCGCGTTGGCGTAGGTCACCGTGTCGATGTTCTCCTCGACGTAGGCGACCAGCTCCTCCATGGTGTTGGGCTCGAAGTTCGGGCTGCCGATGAAGGTCATCGGCACCTCGGTCACCAGGCCGATGGTCTCGAAGTCCTCCAGCGGGTCGTACGGCAGGTCGGGGTACAGGGTCGGTGCCGTCGACATGCCGATGTGGTGCATCAGCACCGTGTACCCGTCCGGCTCGGCCTGGGCGACCTGGCCGGCCGCCACCGTGCCGCCCGCGCCGGTCACGTTCTCGACGACGATCTCCACGCCGAGCTCCTGGGCCATCGGCTCGGCGATGAGGCGGGTCACCGTGTCAGTGGGCCCTCCCGCCGAGAAGGGCACCACGAAGCGGATCTCGTGGTCGAAGTACGCCGGCGCTCCGTCGCCGCCATCACTGGCGGCAGCGCTCTCACCCGGCTCACCGGGTGTGGTGCTCGCTGCCTCGCTCGGATCACCGCTGGTGCACGCGGCGAGCAGCAGGAAGGTGATGGCCAGGAATGCTCCGAAGCGCGCCCGATGCCTCCATGGCCGTCGCATTGACGTGGGCGCGGAGTCCGTGGCCGACAGGACGTGTCTCATGAACCGGACCTCCAGTACTTGAGTCACGCTCGGGATGGGAACCATACCACCCGTACGGTTCCGTACGGCGCGCGTCACCGGGCCGGCAGCGCATCCTCCAGGCGCCAGGCCACGCGGATCGTCCCGTGCAGCGGGCGGTCCAGCGGGCGACGCAGGACCAGCACGGCGGGCAGGCCGGCTCGGCGCGCACCCTCCGCGTCGTAGGCGGCACCGGCCACGAACAGGGTGCGTGCTACCTCGGTACCCATCCGCCGGCAGGCGGTCACGTACATCTCCGCGCGGGGCTTGTACCAGCCGCTCTCCTCGCCGCTCAGCGTGAAACGCGGCGTCAGGCCGGACCGCTCCGCCGCCAGCTCGGCCAGCTGCCGGGAGGTGTTGGTGACGAAGGCGTACGGGATGCCGGCCTCGACCAGGGCACGCGCGTCCGGCCGCGGTTCCATTCGGTGCCACCCGTCGAACAGCCGCGCGGGGGCCTCCACCGGGAGGCCGAGCCGAACCGCCTCATCGGCCACCAGCCGCTCGTACGGCAGGTAGGCGCCGGCGGCGATCATGCGGGCGGTGACCGCGTCGCGCCAGGCCAGGCCGGTCGCCGGGTCACCGGCGGCAGCGGCCCACACGCTGACGGAGTCCATGACCGCCAGCAGCAGGTCGCAGAGCACCGCGTCGACCAGGCGCGCCACGCGGCCAGCCTACTCTTGTCAGCCGATGGGCACACCGTCCGACCATCCGCTGCGCCGCCTGCTGCTCGACGCCGCCGCCGGCCGGTTCCCGCCGGCCGACCTGGGCGTGGAGGTGCTGCCGCCACCGCCGGGGCGCGCCGACGCCGTGGTGGCCTTCTCCGCCCACAACGTGATCGCGGCGGCCGTGGATCCGGAGGAGGTCCGCGCCCACCTGCCCGCGGGTGATCCGGCCGCGCCGATGAGCGCCCCGTTCCTGGCCTGGCTCGGGACGCGCCTGGGAAGCCCGCCCGGTGCCCTGGACGTGGTCCTGGTGGCGCCCACCGCCGCCAACACGGACCTGCGCCTCCGACCAGCGGGCCGGGCCCGGGCTCACCGGCGCGTGCAGCGCGCGCTGCGCTATCGCTCCGACGTCCGCGTCTACCGCGACGAGGACGGCCGCGGCGTCGTGATCCTGGGCCGCGGCCTGGCCGGCAGGCTCGAGGTGGCCATCGAGGTCGATCCGCGGGCGCGCGGCAGGGGCCTGGGGACCGCGCTGGCGCGGGCGGCCGCATCGGTCCCGCGCGGGGAGGAGCCGCTGTTCGCCCAGGTGTCCCCCGGGAACGTGGCCTCGCTGCGCGCGTTCCTGGCCGCCGGCTACCGGCCCGTCTGCTCCGAGGTCCTGTTCCTTCGTGCGGGCCAGCGGTGAGCCGGCGTCCCGGTGCCGGGGTTACCCGCGCTGGTCCTGCATGCCGTCGACGCGCCGCGCCGAGACGGTGCGCCACACGATCAGGAGCCCGGCGACCACCATCCCCGCCGGCACCAGCCACTCGAGGCGCTCCAGCAGGTCGGCCGCTCCCACCGCGAAGACGGCGGCGAAGAGCGCCAGCCCCACGGCCGGGATCACCGGCCAGCGCATCCGCCGATCGCCGACGTCGACCAGCGCCAGCAGGGCGAAGGTCGCCGCCAGCCCGCCGAACAGGACCGCCACCAGGTACTCGTCGTCGCCGAAGACGGGAACCAGGCCCACCATCAGCCCCACGCTCAGCAGCACGCCGGCGGGGATGAGCGCCCACCAGTGGCGTCGCTCGCGCAGGTAGACGGCCGCGAACCCGAGCCCCATGGCGCCCAGCAGCATGGAGGGGCCGTACTCATCGGGCGCGTCGGTGGTCTCGACGAAGGCGATCAGGGCACCGATGCCGATGAGCACGCCGGCCGGGATGGCGGCCCACCACCCGCCCTCGTCCCTCGCGTACAGGCTGGCGAAGGCCAGGCCACCGATGACGAAGACCAGGCCCACCCATGTTCCGCCGAGGGCCAGGACCTTGGTGGCGTCGAGCAGCCACAGCACGCCGGCCGCCAGCAGCACGATCCCCCACCAGAATGACGCGTGGCGACCGAATCCCATCTCACACCTCCGATCTCATGCCGGTGCCGGGACGTCCCGCGGTGACCGGCGGGTGCCGTCCGGGCCGGCGATGACGTAGGCGATCATCGCCACCAGCCCCAGGTTCCAGAGCCCCAGGATCAGCAGCACGATGAACCAGGTCTTGGCCTGGAGCTGCGCGGTGTTCAGCAACGCACCGATCCAGGACACCAGGCCGCCGATGCAGCCACCGATGGCGGCCAGCACCCCGGCGGCGAACACGCCCAGCAGCCCCCAGGTCGTCGCGGTCCAGCGGATGCCGACCACGTCGGGGCCGTCCATGACGAACGCGTCGGCCAGGAAGGCGAGCCATACGGCGACGAAGGCGACCAGCATGCCCGCCACCACGGCGAGGACGCTGCCGGCGAACAGGCGGTTGATGGTTGGCTTGCTCACGAGAGTTCCTCCGTATCGGTGCCGCCGGCCATGAGATAACCGCCGAAGGCCAGCAGCCAGATCATCACGGGGTAGGCGATCATCCGCTCGGCGCCGCCATGGCCGATGGGTCCGAAGACGGCAGGGTTCCCGGCGTCGCCGATGATCATCAGAAGCAGGAAAGCCAGGCCCACCACGCCGGCAAGGGCCGAGATGGCGCGCATCGGGCCGTGCAGCACGGCCGCAGAGCCGACGGCCTCCAGGTTGAAGAACGCGAAGGCCACCAGCGCGAACAACCCGTGCAGGTCGCTGGTGCCCAGCGGGATCAGCCCGGCGCCGACCGCCCCCGCTCCGGCCAGGATGAACGTGGTGGTCAACCAGGTCCGACGGTGGGCCCGGTGCCACCACAGCCCGCCGGCCGCGTTGAGGACGCCGACCAGGGTGAGCGAGGCGTTGAAGAGCAATGCCGTCTCGGGGATCGCTCCCAGCTCGCTGATGGCGCCGCCGGCGTAGTCGTAAGCCGGCGCGATCGAGGCGGCCAGCATGCTGACCGTCAAGAACAGCGTCGACTCGAGGAGCAGCACGAGGCCGGGGATGCGCAGCTCGGCGCGCGTGAGTGTCCAGGAGCGGGTCGCGGGCCTCGCCGGTCGTCGCGGCAGCGCTTCGGGATGAACGTTGGTTGCCATGCCCACATGCTCGGCATGGTCAGCTGGACGCGACAGTGCCACCCTACCCGTAGGATGATGCCACCCGGCCTCCGCCGGGTGAGCAGCGCGGCGAACCCGTGTTCGCGGCGGCTGCTCGTTCGCAGGAGGTGCGCCTGGACCACGGCGCTCGCCGACCAGCCCTGTGGCTCGCAGCCGTACCGCCGGGCGCGTTCCGACCCGCGGGCGGCACCGACACGGGCTCGGGAAACGTAGGATTTCCTATGTCCATGTTTGACTTGGTGCTCCGACGCGGCCTAGGGTGATCGGGCTGCTGCACCCCGTCGAGATGGCCTATTGAGCTCCGATCGACCCGACCTCCGACAACTCAGCATCACCTTCGCCACGTTCCGTGATCGCACCGCCTCGGAGCGCGAGGCGGAGGCGGAACGTCTGGCCTCACTCCCCGGGCGTGAGCGCGTGCTCCTCCAAACGTGCCATCGCGTCGAGCTGGTGCGGATCGGCGAGGTTGTCGCCTCCGGGCCGTCCGAGGTGATCGGTCGCGAGGCGGTCGAGCGCCTCTTCACGGTGGTGGCCGGCCTCGACTCCGCCATCGTCGCCGAGGAGCAGCTGCTGGGCCAGGTGCGGACGGCGTACGAGCGGGCGCTCGCCGCGGGCGAGACCGGGCCGGTGCTGAACGAGCTCTTCCGGCGCGCGCTGCGCTTCGGGCGCCGCGTGCGCACCCACGCCCTGCCGGGCACCGACCGCTCGCTCGCCGATCGGGGTGCTGCCTGGCTGCTGGACAACGTCGAGGCCGGGACGCCGGTCATCGTTGCCGGGACGGGCGAGATGGGCCGGCGCCTCGCGCACCGCCTGGCGGAAGCGGGTCACGCGGTGACCGTCCTTTCGCGCTCGCCGGATCGGGGTGCGGCCCTTCGCGACCGACTGGCGGGTGGCCCGCATCGGCTGGTGGTGGGCGGGTTGACCGGTGACCTGGTGGCCGATCACGGCGCCCTGTCCCTCGCGGTCCGCGCCCGGGAGCCGCTCCTGGACGCGGATGCCCTGGACTCCGGCAGCGTGCCCTGGACCCTGGATCTCTCCGCTCCCCCGGCGGTGAGCCCGGCCGCGGCCGCGCGGATCGGGACGCGGCTCATGACGGTCGACCGGCTCGGTCACGCCGGCCGGCCGGCACGCGTGTTCGCGCCCGGCACCGAGGCGCGGCTGCGGCGCGAGCTGCAGGCCGAGGTGGACGGTTTCGTGCGCTGGCTGGCGGAGCGGCGCGCAGCCGATGCCGTGGCCCTGCTGCGCGCCGGGGCCGAGGCCGTGCGCCGCCGCCACCTCGAGCGCCTGCGCGACGGGCAAGCGCACCTGGACGCCGAGCAGCTCGCCGCGGTCGATGCCGCCACCGCGGCGATGATGAACGAGCTCCTCCACGGACCATCCGTCGCCGTGCGTCGCGGCACCGCCGACGCCGCGGCCGTCCGCCGCCTCTTCGGCCTCGAGGGTTGACGGGTGCTGACGCGGTCGCTGCCATCCACCATCCGCATCGGCACCCGCCGCAGCCGGCTGGCGCTGGCGCAGGCTCGGCTGGCGGCGGCAGCGCTCCGGGGCATCGTGCCCGACACGGCCATCGTCCCCATCGCCACCACCGGAGACGCGATCAGCCGGCGACAGCCGCGCGGCGGCTGGGAGCAGACCGACGGTCAGTTCACCCGCGACATCGAGCGGGCGCTGCTCGAGGGCCGCATCGACCTGGCGGTGCACTCCTTCAAGGACCTGCCGATTGCCGGTGTTGAAGGGTTGCTGATCGCCGCCGTGCTGCCCCGCGCCGACCCGCGCGACTGCCTGATCACGCGTGACGGCGGATCGATCGACCGGTTGCCGGTCGGGGCGAGGGTCGGGACGAGCTCCCCCCGGCGCGCCGCCCAGCTCCGGGACGCGAGGCCCGACCTGCGACCGATGCCCATCCGCGGCAACCTCGACACGCGCCTGCGGCGCCTGCGGGCGGGCGAGTACGACGCCGTCCTCCTGGCGGCGGCCGGCCTGGACCGGCTGGGCATCGCGACGCCCCAGCACGCGCGGCTGCCGCTCGAGGTCTGCCTCCCAGCACCGGCGCAGGGTGCGCTGGCCCTGCAGGTACGCGCCGACGACGACGCGCTCGTCGAGCGGCTGGCGGCCGTCGACCACCCGCCGACCCGCGTCGCGGTCCAGGCCGAGCGCCGGCTGCTGCGGCGCGTCGGCGGCGGCTGCCTGGCCCCACTCGGCGCGCTGGCCGAGTTGTCCGGTGAGGAGCTGCGCCTCCGCGCCGCCTGCGACGTCGGCGACGGGCGGATCGTCCGGGCCGAGGCCCGCGGCGCCGCGGACCGGCCGGATTCGGTGATCGAGCGGGTCGCCGTGGAGATCCTCGGCCCGTGACACCGCCGCGGATCCTCGTCACCCGGCCGGCCGAGGATGCCGGCCGGCTGGCCGCCCTCCTCGTCGAGCGCGGGCTCGAGCCGGTCGGCGTGCCGGCCATCGCCATCGACGTCGAGTCCGCGGCGCCCGGCGTGGCCGCCATGCTGGCGAGCCTGGAGGACGCCGACTGGCTGGTGATCACCAGCGCCAACGGCGCCACGGCCGTGGGCTCGCAGCTGGCGGGGCGAGCCCTGCCGGAGCGCCTGAAGGTCGCCGCGGTGGGCCCGGCCACCGCCGAGGCCCTGCGCCGGCGCGGCATCCGTGTGGACCACGTCCCGGACCGGTACCGCACCGGGGCGATTGCCGACGGCCTCGGGAACGTCGAGGCTCGCCGCGTGGTGCTGGCGCGAGCCGATGCCGCGACCCCCGAGCTGCGCGACATCCTGCTGGCCCGGGGGGCCCGGGTGGAGGAGGTGGTGGCCTACCGAACGGTCGAGGGCCCGGCCGCCAGCCGAGACCGGCTGCGGGCCGAGCTGGCTGCCGGCCTGTCGGGGATCACGTTCACCAGCGGATCCACCGTCCGCGGGCTCCTGCGCCTGGCCGCCCAGCCGGACCGCATGCGCCTGCGCGCGCTGCCGGCGCTGTGCATCGGCCCGGTGACGGCCGATGCGGCCGCGAGGGCCGGCTTCCACGTGCCGGTGGTCGCCGGCACCCACACCACGGCGGCGCTGGCCGATGCCGTTGCCGACTACTTCGCCACGCGCCGTCCACGACACGCACGTGAACCGAAGGGGAACCGATGACCATCACCGCCGACCACGTCACACCGGCACGCGTCGACCGCGGCCGTCGCCTTCGCCGCACGCCGGCCCTCAGGCGGCTCGTTCGCGAGACGCGCCTCGACCCGGGCATGCTGGTGGCTCCGATCTTCGTCCGTGGCGGCCGGGGCCTGCGCCAGGAGATCGCCGCGATGCGCGGCCAGCATCGGCTCAGCGTGGATCAGCTGCCCGGGGAGGCCGAGGGCCTGCTGAAGCTCGGCGTCACGTCGATCCTCCTCTTCGGCCTGCCGGACGCGAAGGATCCGCAGGGATCGGGCGCCTGGGACCCCGACGGGGTCGTGCAACGGGCCATCGCCGAGGTGCGGCGCGCCTGCGGCGACGAGCTGACCATCGTGGCCGACGTCTGCCTCTGCGAGTACACCTCGCACGGCCACTGCGGCGTCCTTCGGGACGCGACGGTGGACAACGACGCGACGTTGCCCCTCCTGGCACGGACCGCGGTGTCCCTCGCCGAGGCGGGTGCGGACGTCGTCGCGCCATCGGCCATGATGGACCACCAGGTGGCCGCCATCCGCGCCGGGCTCGACGAGGCCGGCCATGTGGACACCGCCATCCTGGCCTACGCCGCGAAGCACGCGTCGGCGTTCTACGGGCCGTTCCGCGAGGCGGCCGATTCGGCGCCGGCCTTCGGCGACCGGCGCTCGTACCAGATGGACCCTGCCAACGGGCGCGAGGCGCTCAGGGAGGTGCTGGCCGACATCGCCGAGGGCGCCGACCTGGTCATGGTCAAGCCGGCCGGCCCGGCGCTGGACCTCATCGCCGCGGCCAGGGCGGCGACCGACGTGCCGGTCGCCGGCTACCAGGTCAGCGGCGAGTACGCCGCGATCACGGCCGCCGCCGAGCGCGGCTGGCTCGACCGGCGCGCGGCCGCCCTGGAGTCGCTGACCGCCATCGCGAGGGCCGGGGCAGGGATCATCATCACCTACTTCGCCGCCGAAGCCGCCGGGTGGCTGCGGGGGGACGGCCGATGAGCGACGAGCGGGTCGTCCACGCCTGGCTGCTCGGCCTCGACCCCGCCTGGCGGCGCCGGCCGCACCGCGAGCGTCGCGCGGACCTCGAGGCCTTCTGCGCCGCGACGGAGCGGACCCAGCGCCGGCTGACCTGCCACGCCTACTCGACGATCGGGTTGCGCGCCGAGGGCGACCTGCTGCTGTGGCGCATGGCCGATGACCTCGAGACGATCGAGGAGACGGCCGCCGACCTGCTGAACGCGGGCCTCGGGCGCTGGCTGACGCCCGCCATCAGCATGATCGGCCTCACCCGCCCCTCGCAGTACGTCAAGCGGCCGACGGCACAGGAGCAGTCCCTCTTCGGCGGGCCGCGGTCGCGCTACCTGATCGTCTACCCCTTCGTGAAGTCGACCGAGTGGTACCTGACCCCGAAGGAGGAGCGCCAGGCGGTCATGAACGGCCACATGCGGGTCGGCCATCGGTACCCACAGGTCCGGCAGCTCCTGGCCTACAGCTTCGGGCTCGACGACCAGGAGTTCATCGTCGCCTACGAGACCGATGAGCTGGTCGCCTTCCAGGACCTGGTGCGTGACCTGCGCGAGACCGAGGCGCGGCGCACGACCGTTCGCGACACCCCGATCATCACCGGCATCCACCGGCCGCTGAGCGCCGTCCTGGCGCTCCTGGCAGGCGGCGCCCGATGACGACGGCCAGGCTGCGGACGGCCGGCTCGGAGGCGCTCATGGCGCGCGCCAGGCAGCTCTTCCCCGGCGGCGTCAGCTCCCCGGTGCGTTCCTTCTCGGCCGTCGGCGGCACACCGCGCGTCATCCGGCGCGCGCTCGGGTCCCGGCTGTGGGACGTGGACGGCAACGAGCTGATCGACTACGTCGGCTCCTGGGGAGCGGCAATCCTGGGCCACGCCCACCCGTCGGTGGTCGCCGCCGTGCAGGTCGCGGCCGAGCGCGGGACGAGCTACGGCACGCCGACCCCCGGGGAGGTCGAGCTCGCCGACCTGATCGTGGCGGCCATGCCCGCCGTCGAGCGCCTGCGCTTCGTCTCCTCGGGGACGGAGGCGGCCATGAGCGCCATCCGCCTCGCGCGCGCGGCGACCCGCCGGGAGCGGATCGTGAAGATGCGCGGCGGCTACCACGGGCACGCCGACGCCCTGCTGGTGCAGCCGGGATCGGGGGCGGCCGGGATGCCGGCCAGCGCCGGGGTCACCACCGGGGCGGCGCGGGACACGCTGGTCGCTCCCTACAACGACCCGCAGGCCGTCGAGCGCCTCCTCGCCGCGGGGGACGTCGCCGCGGTCATCGTCGAGCCCGTGGCCGCCAACATGGGCGTCGTGCCACCCGCAGCGGGGTACCTCGAGGGGCTGCGGGCGGCAACCGAGCGCCACGGGACGCTGCTCATCTTCGACGAGGTCATCACCGGGTTCCGCGTGGCTCCCGGCGGGGCGCAGCAGCGGTACGCGGTGACCCCCGACCTGACGGTGCTCGGGAAGATCATCGGTGGCGGGCTGCCGGTGGGCGCCTACGGCGGCCGGGCCGACCTCATGGCGCTGGTGGCGCCCGAGGGCCCCGTCTACCAGGCCGGGACGCTGTCCGGCAACCCGCTGGCCATGGCCGCGGGCGCCGCCACCCTTCGCCTTCTCGTGCCCGGGACCTACGAGCGGCTGGAGGACGCCGGCCGCCGGCTCGCGGACGGGCTCCGGCAGGCGGCCGAGGAAGCGGGCGCAGCGGTCCGCATCGGTCGCGTGGGGAGCCTGCTGACGCCGTACGTCGACGACTTCTCGCGCTTCTTCCACGCCATGCTCGCCCGCGGCGTGATGCTGCCGCCGAGCCAGCACGAGGCGTGGTTCGTCTCGGCGGCCCACACCGACGATGACCTGGACGCCACCGTTGCCGCCGCCCGGGCGGCATTCGCCACCCTCATGGAGGACCGATGATCGACACGTCTGCCACCGCCGGCACCTGGACCGGCGAGCGCCGCCTGCGGGCCGCGCTCGCTCACGAGCAACCGGACCGCACGCCGGTGTGGTTCATGCGCCAGGCCGGTCGCTGCCTGCCCGACTACCGCCGGCTGCGCGAGCGCCACGACATCCTCACCCTGGCCAAGACGCCCGACCTGTGTGCCGAGGTCACGCTCATGCCGGTCGAGGCCTTCGGCGTGGATGCCGCGGTCCTGTTCGCCGACATCATGCTGCCACTGGAGCCGATGGGCGTGACGCTCGAGATCCAGCCCGAGATCGGGCCGATCATCCACGACCCCATCCGCTCGCGGCGCGCGGTGGATGCGCTGCGCCTCATCGAGCCGGCGGAGGAGCTGGGGTTCGTCATGGAGGCGATCCGGCTCGTGCGCCGCGCCCTCGACGGCCGACAGGCCGTCATCGGCTTCTCGGGCGCCCCCTTCACGCTGGCCTGCTACCTCATCGAGGGCAGGCCGTCGCGCGACTACGGCACGGCCAAGGCGTTCATGTTCCGCGAGCCGGAGGCATGGCACGCCCTGATGGAGCGGCTGTCGACCGTCGTGATCCGGTACCTGAATGCCCAGGTCGAGGCCGGCGTGCATGTCGTCCAGCTCTTCGACTCGTGGGTCGGTGCGCTGACGCCGGCCGACTACCGGCGCTACGTCCAGCCGCACATGGCGCGGATCTTCGCCGAGGTCCGTGGGGCGCGGACCATCCACTTCGGCACGGGCGCCGCCCACCTGCTCGACGCGATGGCCGAGGCGGGCGGCGACCTCCTGGGGATCGACCATCGACAGCCGCTCGACGAGGCCTGGTCGCGCATCGGCTTCGAGCGCGGCATCCAGGGCAACCTCGACGCCACCCGCATCCCGGCGGGCTGGGGACCGACGGCCGAAGGTGCCCGCGACGTGCTGCGCCGCGCGGCGAACCGGCCCGGGCACGTGTTCAACCTGGGCCACGGCGTGACGCCGGACTCGGACCCCGGGGTTCTGCGCCGCCTGGTGGAACTGGTCCACGAGGAGACAGAGCGTTGAGCGACCGGCTGGGCGTGCTGCTCATGACCTACGGGTCGCCGGCCGACGACCTCCACGACCTGCCCGACTACCTCGCCGCCGTGCGCGGCGGCCGCGAACCGTCCCCGGAGCTGGTCACCGAGTTCCGACGCCGGTACCAGGCGATCGGGGGCTCGCCGCTGACCAGGATCACCCGCGACCAGGCGGCTGCCGTCGAGTCACGGCTGCGCGAGGACGGCGTGGACGGTGTGGCGACGGTGGGCATGCGGTTCAGCGCGCCGACCATCCTCGACGGCCTGCGCCTGCTGGCCGAGCGAGGCTGCCGGCGCGTGACGGGCATCGTCATGAGCCCCCAGTACTCCGAGGTCCTCATGGCCGGCTACGGTGATGCCGTGGAAGGCGCCCGAGAGCTGCTCGGGCCTGCGGCCCCCCACGTCGTGCTCGCACCGGCCTGGCACCGCCATCCGGACTTCGTGGGGGCTGTCGCCGATCGCATCCGCGACGGCCTTCGCGGGCTTGCGGATGACGTCCCCGTCCTCCTCACCGCCCACTCGCTGCCCCGGCGCGTGGCGGACCGCGAGCCCGGCTACCTCGGCCAGCTGCGCGAGACCGCCGAGCTGGTGGCGGAGGCCGCGGGCCTGACCCCTGATCGATGGCAGTTCTGCTGGCAGTCCGCCGGCCACGAGCCGGGCGAATGGATGAAGCCGGACTTCGCCGACCTGATGCCCCGGCTCCGTGACGCCGGGCATCGGGCCGTGCTGGTGGCGCCGATCCAGTTCCTGGCCGACCACCTCGAGATCCTCTACGACATCGACATCGCCGCCCGTCACCAGGCAGAGGCGGAGGGCCTCGTCTTCCGGCGCATCGAGTCGCTCAACACCGCGCCGCGCTTCATCGCCGCCCTGGCTGACCTCGCGCGTTCCGCCCAGCGCCAGACGGCCAGGCCAGGCCCGGCAGCGTGAGGTACGGATCGCCGGCCGGGCCGCAGGCCGCGGTGTTCCGGATCGGCAGGTGGCGGTGTATCGGCGCGTCCGGCGTCACGCTGCGGGTCGCCGACGGGCCGTTCTGCGCGTGAGCCTGGGGTGGCCTATGGGGATCGAACCCATAACCTTCGGATCCACAGTCCGATGCTCTGCCGATTGAGCTAAGGCCACCACGAAACCGCGCGTGGTCACAGCGCGGCGGCCGAATTCTCCCACCCGTCCGAGCCTCGGTCAAACCGCGTCCCCAGCCCGTCCCGCCGGCTGCCGTAGACTTGGACCATGCCCCTCTACCAGCTGGTCGAAACCGAGCCCAACCTGGCCAATCCGGTCCTGGTCGTGGCCTTCGACGGCTGGGTTGACGGCGGGCGGGCCGGGACCATGGCCGCCGAGCAGCTGGCCGAGGGCGGGCGCAGGGTGGCCACCTTCGACGCCGATCAGCTCTACGACTACCGCGCCCGGAGGCCCACCCTGGACATCGTCGACGGCCGGCTCATCGACCTGGACTGGCCGGAGCTGGCCATGGTCGCCCGCCGCGTCGAGGACCGCGACCTGTTGGTGCTGACCGGCCCCGAGCCCGACTACCGGTGGAAGGCGCTGGCGACCGACACCGTCGAGCTCGGCAAGCGCATGGGCGTGACCACCTGGGTCAGCCTGGGCGCCATCCCGGCCACCGTGCCGCACACCCGGCCGGTGCCGATCCTGGGCACCGCATCGGTCCCCGGCCTGCTGCCGCAGGGGGTCAAGCAGGGACCGGATGGGCAGCTGCGGGTGCCGGCGGCCTTCGTATCGGTCCTGGAGCATGCCGCCGCGCGAGCCGGGATCCCGGCGCTGGGGCTGTTCGCGCAGGTGCCGCACTACGCGTCGGGCGCCTTCCCCACCGCGGCCATCGAGCTGCTCCGCCAGCTGGGTGCCTTCCTGGGTCTCGAGCTGCCGATGGGCAACCTGCCGGCCCGCGCCCTCGAGACCCGCCAGCTGCTGGACGCCGCGATCGCCGCCGAGGAGCGGACGCGCGCCTACGTCGAGCGCCTGGAGCAGATGGCCGACGAGGCGCGGTTGCCCGCCGGGGACGACCTCATCGCCGACATCGAGCGCTTCCTGCGCGAGGGCGGCTCGGGCGGGTCCGGTGGCGGCGGTGACGACGGGGGGCGCAAGCTGAACTAGGGGCCGTTGTTGTTGTCGCTGGGCACCCTGTCGGCGCCTGAACGGCCGGGATGCTACCCGCAGGCGTCATTGCGGACCTGATCGATCCCGAATGGTTGCCTGGCGACGTCACCCGGACCCATGAGCTGCGGACAGGTTGCCCGCCGGCAACAAGCCACGAACGGCCGCCGACGACCAGCTACTCCCGCGCGATCAGCCGCAGGATGAGCAGGACGATCGCCGAGCCCAGGATGGCGATCAGCAGCGCGCCCAGGAACCCGCCGGCCTGGTTCTGGTCCAGCACCTCGGTCCAGATCCAGCCACCGAGCAGCCCGCCGACGATGCCGATGATGGTGGTCCCCATGCAGCCGTTCCGTTCGCGGCCCGGCACGAACCAGCCGGCAACGGCGCCGGCCAGGAAGCCGATGACGATCCAGGCGAGCGGGTTCAGTCCCTCGGGCATGGTCCGACCATGCTAGCCGCCCTGTCCAGCGATTCCGCCCATTCAGATGGCGCCGGGCTCACCGGGGGCGGTGAAGTCGACCACCACTGCGCCGTTGCGCTCGTCCGTGGGGAAGGCCTGCAGTGGCGGGTCGGCGGCGTCCAGCGGTACCCCCGCCCACGTCCACGCCACATCCGCGCAGTCGCGCAGCCGGTCGGCGGCGATCACCACCGGGCAGTCGTTGACCGGGCTCCAGGCGCCGACCGCGGTGAAGCCCTCGCCGCCCGGAACCGGGGCCACGATCACCGTGAAGCCCACCCGCTCGTCGCGCACCACCTCGCCCAGCAGGCCGTGGGAGTCGTTCAGCACGATCTCCACCGCCCGCGGCCCGTCGTCCACCTCGGCGGCCGCGATCACCGGGTAGTTCCGGTCGTCGCGCGCCTCGGCGAAGGTGAAGATGAACGGCCGAACCAGCAGGAGGACGGCCACCAGCAGCGCCAGCCCCAGCAGGATGGTGACGGCGTAGCGCCCGATGGGCACCGGCGCCTCCCGCCCGTCCCGGCCGGGCTCCGGGCCAGGAAGGTCAGCGCTCATGCGGCGGACACAGGTCGATGACCACGGCGCCGGTGACGTTGACCAGCAGCGTGCCGTCGTGGCGCACGGTGCGGTCGTCGAGCCCGCGACGGACCAGGGCGGTATGGCCGTGCAGCCAGAGCGGCGGACGTACACGGTCGACCAGCCAGCGCAGGGCGCCGAAGCCGCGGTGGGCCTCGTCGGGCGCGTCGTTCAGGCCGCGCGGCGCGGCGTGGGTCACCAGCAGCAATGGCCGCGCCGGCAGCGCGCCCGGCAGCGCGCGCAGGACACGCCACCACATGCCGCCGGCCGAGACCTGCTGCTCGGTGCGGCCCGGCAGGTACGGCGCGTAGCGAGGAGAGCCGGAGAAGCCCAGCAGGCGCAGCCCATCCTCGGTCACCACTCGCCCGTCCGGCAGCGGGTCGGGCAGCTCCCTTTCGCCCTCGGCCCACGAGCGGCCGACGTCATGGTTGCCGCGCACGTAGTGCAGCGGTGCACCGAAGGCATCGGCCAGGAAGCCCAGGTAGGGCGGCTCCAGGTCGCCGCATCCGATCACGGCATCGACCGGAGTGATCCCCCGCCGCGTCGCCTCCGACTCGAGGGACGGGTCGACCTCGTCGGACACCGCCAGCAGCCGGATCGGGCGCCCCCCGCGCCCAGCGAAGGCCCCGGCATCGGGCCACGTCAGCCGCAGACGGGTGGTCATTCGCGATCCTCGCCGTCGGCGGCGTGCTCCGGCTCGGCCGTCAGGTCCTGCCGGCTGAGCTCGTCCAGCCTGGACCGGTAGCCCGCGGTGCGCGACAGCTGCCCGGCCGCCGCGTTGCGGACCTCATCGGCGCCCACCAGCAGCGACTTGGCGGGGGCGTGGTCGTGCCCGGCACGTGTCGAGCTCTCGACGCCGGGGATGAGGAGCTCCACCACGTCGGCGTCGATGGCCACCGCGCCCGCCCGCAACGCGGCCGCCACCCGGTTGTGCCCGTCGGCCACGTAGTACTCGTCCCCCACCTTGACCAGGTCCACGGGCGGCAGCGTGGAGAGCTGGCGCGTGGCCCGCTCGATGCGCTGCCAGCGCGCCTCCCAGTTCTTGCCGCGCAGGGTGGGCAACGGCAGGAAGTCGGCGGTGTTCTGGGTGGGATGGCGCACGGTGCCCACGATGCGGTCCAACGGCACCACCTGCACCCCGCGCGCCCGACGCAGCGCGGATGCCGCCCGCGGGTGCCGGTCGTAGAGCGAGGGCAGCACCTGAGTCCGCGGGCGGTGCGGCAGGTGCGGCCTGCGGAACCGGCGCAGGCGATCGCGAATTCGGGACGGCGACATGAGCGGATGTGTACCTTGCAGCGTGTTCTATGATGGCAGCCTCACGGTGCAGACACCCATCCGATGCCTGGGTTTGCACCCTTGCCTGGAGGATGATGCTTCATGGCGACCGTGACCTTCGACCACGTGTACAAGCGCTACAGCTCCGAAGTGGTCGCGGTGAACGACCTCAACCTCGAGATCGCGGATGGCGAGTTCCTCGTCCTGGTCGGGCCGTCGGGCTGCGGGAAGACCACCGCGCTCCGATGCGTCGCCGGCCTGGAGACCATCACCGAGGGCAGGCTCCTGATCGGCGACCGCGTCGTGAACGACGTGGCTCCCAAGGATCGAGACATCGCCATGGTCTTCCAGAGCTACGCCCTCTACCCGCACATGTCGGTCTACGACAACCTGGCCTTCGGGCTCAAGCTGCGGAAGACGCCCAAGGCGGAGATCGACCGGCGGGTGAAGGAGGCGGCCGGCATCCTGGGCCTGGAGCGCTTCCTGGACCGCAAGCCCAAGGCGCTGTCCGGCGGGCAGCGGCAGCGCGTGGCCCTGGGACGGGCCATTGTCCGCGAGCCGGCCGTGTTCCTCATGGACGAGCCGCTCTCCAACCTGGACGCCAAGCTGCGCGTCCAGACCCGCGCCGAGATCGCGCGGCTCCACCAGCGCCTGGGGACGACCACCATCTACGTCACCCACGACCAGGTCGAGGCCATGACCATGGGCGACCGGATCGCGGTCATGCGCGACGGCATCCTGCAGCAGGTCGGCACCCCGCAGGAGCTGTACGACCACCCGAGGAACGTGTTCGTCGCCGGCTTCATCGGCTCACCGGCCATGAACTTCGCCACGGTAAAGGCCACCGAGGGCCAGGACCTGATGCTGGGCGGCGCCAAGCTGAACCTGTCCGGGGCGGCCGCCAAGGCGGCCGCCGAGCGACCGCGGGGGGCGGACCTGCTCATCGGCTTCCGGCCGGAGCACCTGGACGTGGCGGATGGCCGCGCCGACGTGGTCAAGATCCCGGCGCGGGTGGACGTCGTCGAGTACCTGGGGAACGAGGAGTTGATCCACGCGCAGGCGGAGGGAACCGAGGTCGTCGCCCTCATCCCGTCGGACCGCCGCGTCAAGCCGGGGGATCAGGTCGAGCTGAGCGTGCCGGTCGACAAGCTGCACGTCTTCGATCCCGAGACTGAGCAGTCGCTTGTCGCGTAGCCAACACGTGCGCAGGCGGCAACACAACGGAGGTGTGACCCGGTCCTCATCCGGCCGATGCGCTCGACACGCGCCATCGGTCACCCAGGCGGGCCCGTTCGGACGGTCCCGCATCGATCACGCCACTCGCCTTGGAGGAGATGCATGACCCGTCGGTTCAGATCCTTCGCCCCGATCGCCGTCGCCCTCTCCCTCGTCCTGGTGCTGGCCGCCTGCCAGCAGGGCGAGAACGGTGGGGGCGGGGAGGGCGGCACCGTCAGCCTGCTCGTCGTCTTCGGCGGCGAGGAGCTGACGAACTTCGAGTCGATGCTCGCCCCGTTCGAGGAAGAGACGGGCATCGACGTCCAGATCGAGTCGAACCGTGACGCGAACGCCATCCTGCAGACCCGCATCGACGGCGGCAACCCGCCGGACGTCGCCGGCCTGCCCGGACCGGGGCCCATGGCCCAGTTCGCGCGTGACGGCCACCTGAAGCAGCTGCCCCAAGAGGTCATCGACATCCTGGACAGCAACTACGACGAGGGCTGGAAGGTCGCCGGCTCGGTCGATGGCACGCCGTACGGGATCTTCGTGAAGACCAGCCTCAAGGGGTTGATCTGGTACAACCCGCAGGCCTTCAGCGACGCCGGCTACGAGCCCCCCGAGGACTGGGACGGGCTCGTCTCGCTCGTCGACGAGATCGCCGACAGTGGCACGCCGCCGTGGGGCATCGGCCTCGAGAGCGGCGCGGCCAGCGGCTGGCCGGGTACCGACTGGATCGAGGACTTCGTCCTCCGCCAGTCCGGGCCGGAGGTCTACGACGCCTGGGTCAACGGCGAGCAGGCCTGGACCAGCCCCGAGATCAGGGCGGCCTTCGAGGCCTTCGGTCAGTGGGCGACCGACCCGATCTACGTCGCCGGTGGACCGAACGCGGTCCTGTCGACGGCGTTCGGCAACGGCGGTGACTGCCTGTTCGCGGAGCCGCCGGGCTGCTACCTGCACCACCAGGCGAGCTTCATGAGCGGCTTCTTCGAGGAGAACTTCCCCGAAGTGGCGGCCGCGGGTGAGACCTACGACTACTTCATGATGCCGCCCATCGAGTTCAACGCCATCACCACCGCGGGCGACCTGTTCGGCATGTTCAACGACACCGACGCCGCCAAGCAGCTGATGGCCTACCTGGTCAGCGCCGAGGCCCAGGAGGCCTGGGTTCGGACCGGGGGCGTCCTGTCGGCCAACAAGGAGGTTCCGACCGACGCCTATCCGGACGATGCCACGCGAAGGGCCGCGGAGATCATGACCAGCGCCGAGACGACTCGGTTCGACGCCTCCGACCAGATGCCGTCGGCGATGAACGACGCGTTCTTCGGCGCGATCCTCGACTACGTCCAGAACCCCGACAACCTCGATTCCATCCTCGAGGAGCTGGACGGGGTCCAGGCAGAGGCGTACGGGGAGTGACGAACCCGGAGCCGGGCGGCCCGCGCGGCCGCCCGGCTCCATCGGTCCTTGGCTAGGAAGCAGGGAAGGAGGACTGCCGGGTGAACACCCTCCTGATGGCGATCATCGTCGTCGTCGGCGTGCCGGCCCTGGTGGTGGCCTACATCGTCGGCACGGAGTACGTGCTCCGGCTGGTGCCCGAGACCACGCGGCCCAGGATCCGCCCCTGGCTGTGGGTGGCACCCGCGTTCCTCTTCCTCATCACCTTCCTGATCTACCCCACCATCCGCACGTTCATCGTCTCGCTGATGAACGCCCGCGGCGACGAGTTCGTGGGGCTGGACAACTACCTGGGGCTCTTCTCCAGCGGGGCCTTCTGGCAGACGCTGCTGAACAACGCCCTCTGGATCGTCTTCTTCACCGGCTTCGTGGTCATCTTCGGCATCGTCATCGCCGTGCTGACCGACCGGGTCCGCTACGAGACGGTGGTGAAGGCGGTCATCTTCATCCCCATGGCCATCAGCTTCGTGGCGGCCGGCGTCATCTGGGGCTTCATGTACAACTTCGACCCGAACATCGGGACCGTGAACGCGCTGATCACCGCGGTCGGCGGGGAACCCCTGCCGCTGCTGCTGGAGTGGCCGCGCAACACGTTCCTGCTGATCGTGGTCGGCATCTGGATGTGGACCGGCTTCGCCATGGTCATCCTGTCGGCGGGCCTCAAGGGGATCAGCACCGAGCTGCTGGAGGCGGCCCGCATGGACGGGGCGAACGAGTTCCAGGTCTTCTTCCGCATCATCCTGCCGCTGCTGGCACCGACCATCGCGGTGGTCGCCACCACCATCGTCATCACCGCGCTCAAGACCTTCGATATCGTGTACGTGATGACCGGCGGGCGGTTCGGCACCGAGGTGATCGGCACCCTCTTCTACCGCCAGCTGTTCACCATCGACAATGACGGTGCGGCGGCCGCGGTGGCCATCATCCTGCTGCTGGCCATCGTGCCGGTCATGCTGTTCAACATCCGTCGGTTCCAGGCCCAGGAGGCGATTCGATGACGGCCGTCAACGGCGCCCAACCGGGGTACCGGGAGCGGACCGGCGTCGCCGCCGCGATCGGCAGCCTGGTCGAACGCTGGCCGATCCACCTCACGCTGGTCGTCATCGGCCTGCTCTGGCTGCTGCCGTCCGTGGCGCTCCTGACCAGCTCCTTCCGGCCGGCCAACGAGGTGCTCACCACCGGGTGGTGGAACGCGTTCAGCCTGCCGTTCGAGTTCACGCTGCAGAACTACCAGGACGTCCTGTCGCGGAACAACATCGGACAGAGCTTCATCAACAGCCTGTTCGTGAGCATCCCGGCGACGCTGATCCCGATCATGGTCGCCGCCTTCGCGGCCTACGCCTTCGCCTGGATGGACTTCCCCGGTCGCAACGCGCTGTTCACCCTGGTCGTCGGGCTGCTGGTGATCCCGCTGCAGTCGGCCCTGGTGCCGGTGCTGCAGCTGCTGACCGACCTGAGGATCACGGGCTCCTTCCTGGCCATCTGGCTGGCGCACACCGGCTTCGGCCTGCCGTTCGGCATCTTCCTGCTGCGCAACTTCATCGGCGCCCTGCCGCGCGAGATGTTCGAGTCGGCCTTCATCGACGGCGCCAGCCCGGTGACCGCCTTCTTCCGGCTCGTCCTGCCGCTGTCGGTGCCGGCCATTGCCTCGTTCGCCATCTTCCAGTTCATGTGGGTCTGGAACGACCTGCTGGTGGCGCTGATCATCCTGGGCGGCACGCCGGACGTGGCTCCGCTGCCGGTCCAGATCGCATCGCTTGTCCAGTCGCTGGGCCAGGGCTGGCACCTGCTGACGGCCGCGGCCTTCGTGAGCATGGCGCTGCCGCTGGTGGTGTTCTTCGGCCTGCAGCGCTACTTCGTGCGCGGCATCCTGGGCGGCTCGATCAAGGGCTGACCCGTGGTCACCGCGGCGCGTGGCGCGCCGCGTGCATACCTCCCGGGCCGGGGCCGGACACGCATCACCCGGCCCGGGAGGTGTTCTGATGACCGATACCGAGGACATCCGCCAGCCGTCCGAGCACGAGCGCCGCGTGACGGAGGAGATGGAGAAGCGCTCCGGCCGGAGCGAGGGGCCGCTGGGCCGCGACGACGTGCTGACCCACGGCGACGAAACCGCTGATACCGCGGCCGGCTCGTCCGACCGCCCGAGCTACGAAGAGGAGGTCGAGGCGGAGCGCAGCGGCACCACGGCCGACGATCTCGGC
The DNA here is from genome assembly GCA_035687145.1 of Candidatus Zixiibacteriota bacterium. GTDB lineage: Bacteria > Chloroflexota > Limnocylindria > QHBO01 > QHBO01 > DASRYM01. The sequence continues at coordinate 28,398 of DASRYM010000056.1, forward strand.
GAGGACGAGGACGGGACGCCCCTCGACTCGGCGTACCGGCCGAGCAGCGGGTAGGCGACAGGCGGCCGCACGGAGGTCCCGGCTCAGGCCAGCCGGGTCAGGATCCCCTCCCGGTCGAACGCCCAGGAGCCGACCACCATGGCCGCGCCGATCAGCGCGGCCACCACCAGGTCGCCGATCAGCACCTGCTGCATGGTGAAGGTCGGCTGCCCGCCGAAGAACTGGGCCACCGCCACGGCGATGATGGGGATGACCACGAAGCCGCCGATCTGCTGCGCGGTGCGCGGGTCGTTGACCCGCGCCGAGACCACGATGCCCAGCAGCACGCTGAGCAGGCAGATCAGCGGCACCAGGGTCAGCATGGCCACCACCCACACGTCGCTGAACACGAAGCGCGTCAGCCGCGGATCGGCCAGGGCGCCGTTCACCAGCCCGTAGCCCACGAAGACACCCCAGGTCGCGCCGATGGCGGGCGTGGCCGCGGCCAGGGTCTTGCCGGCCAGCAGCTCCGGCACCTCCATCGGGCTGGCCAGCTGGGGCTCCAGGGCCCGCGACACCTTCTCGCCGATGACCGATTGGGTGGCGATGGCCATGGGCACCATGGCCGGGATCAACAGGAAGTAGGCCATGAAGTTCAGGACGATGAAGGCCTGGGCCGCGGTCTTGGGCTCGACCCCCCGGAAGTTGCCGATGTACTGCTCGATCTGGCTCAGCTGGTCGCGCGCCAGGTCGTTGGCCTCGATGAAGGCGACGATCCCGGTCGGAATGGCGGCGAAGACAAGGGCCGGCAGCACCACCGCGCCGAGCAGCAGGCGGTTGGAGAGCAGGTCCCGGCACTCCTTGACGAAGACCGCCCAGACGTAGCCCGCCCTCATCGGTCGCGCTCCCCCGCCTCGCCGACCAGCTCGAGGTAGACCTCCTCCAGGGTGGCGGACTCCTCGCGGATGGCGGTGATCCGCGCCCCGGCGGCCGCGAGGGCGGCCACCAGGTCCGGCGTCTCGTGGAACGGGTCAGCCAGCTCCACCAGCAGCGCCCGGTCCTCGGGACGCGGCAGGGCGCCCAGCACGTAGGGCTGGGTGGCCAGCAGGTCCATGAACGACTCCGGCCCGCGGGCGCCGTTGAGCTCCACCCGCACCGTGGCGTGGCGGCCGTGGCGCCGCAGCCCGGCCGGGGTGTCCACCCGCAGCAGCGTGCCGCGCAGGATCCCGATCCGATCGCACAGGCGCTCGGCCTCGTCCAGGTTATGGGTGCAGACGATGATCGAGCGTCCCAGGCCGCGCAGGGTGGCGATGAAGTCGCGCACCGTCTTGGCCGCCGACGGGTCCAGCCCGCTGGTCGGCTCGTCCAGGTAGATGACCTCCGGCTCGTGGAGCAGCGCGCGGGCGATGGCGATCTGCTGACGCATGCCCTTGCTGAAGCCGCTGACCCGACGGTCGGCGTGCTCCCGCATGCCGACCACGTCCAGGTAGCGGTCCACCGCGGCCCGCAGCTCCCGCCCGCGCAGCCCGTAGAGGCGGCCGTAGTAGGCCAGGTTCTGGCGGGCGGTGAGCCGGTCGTGGAGGCCGGGGCTCTCGGTGAGGATTCCGGTCCGGGAGCGGATGCGCTGCGCGGCCTCGCCCAGCGGGTGGCCGTTGATGACGGCGCGCCCGGCGGTCGGCGCGATCAACCCGGCCAGCATGCGCAGCGTGGTCGTCTTGCCCGCCCCGTTGGGGCCGAGCAGGCCGAAGATCTCGCCGTCCCCCACCATGAACGTCAGGTCGTGGACGGCCACCAGGCGGCCGAACTCCTTGCGCAGCCCCTCCACGAGGATCACGGCGCCGATCCTACCGCTCGCGCGCCTCCGCGGTGGTGCGGCGACGCGCCAGCAGCGAGCCGAGCCGGGCCCACACCCGTCGCTCCCCGTCCGCCGGGGGCGGCGCCCCGGCGCCGAGAACCTCCTGCCAGCCGCGCTCGCCGCGCCGCACGTCGGCCACCACCCTGCCGTCGCTGAGCCGCACCACGCGATCGGTGGCCCCGGCCACGCCCGGGTCGTGGGTGACCACCACGAAGGTCACGCCGCGGTCGCGGTTCAGCTGGCGGAGCATGGCCAGCAGGGCGCGGGAGGTGGCGCTGTCCAGCTCCCCGGTCGGCTCGTCGGCCAGCACCACGGCCGGGTCGTTGATCAGGGCCCGGGCGATGGCCACCCGCTGCTGCTCCCCGCCGGACAGCTCGGTGGGGCGGTGGCGCATCCGCTCGCCCAGGCCCACCAGCGCCAGCAGCGACTCGGCGCGGACGCGGCCGTCGCCACGACGCGGGCCGTAGCGCAGCGGGAGCATCACGTTCTCCAGCGCGTTCAGGGTGGGGATCAGGTTGAACTCCTGGAAGACGAAGCCGATTCGCGACTGCCGCACCCGCGCCAGCTCGCCGTCCGAGGCGCCGACCACGCTGCGGCCGTCCACGTAGAGCTCCCCGGACGTGGGCCGCAGCAGGCAGCCCAGCAGGTCCAGGAGCGTGGTCTTGCCGCTCCCCGACCGGCCCATGACGGCCAGGAACTCGCCGGGCTCGACGCGCAGGCTGATGCCGTCCACCGCGCGCACCTCGGATGCCCCGCGGCGGTAGACCTTGACCAGGTCTCGCGCCTCCAGGATCGGATCGCTCATGTGCTGCGCAGGGCCTGGACCGGGTCGAGGCGCGCGGCCCGCAGCGCCGGGTAGACGCCGGCCAGCGCGCCCAGGAAGGTGGCGAAGGCGAACGAGCGCAGGAGCAGGCCCGGGGTGATGAGGAAGACGGTGGTCCCGCTCCCCGCGGTCTGGGCGTTGAGGACGGCGACCAGCAGCGCGCCGGCGCCCAGACCGATCAGCCCGCCCAGGGCTCCCAGCAGGGTGGCCTCGGTGATGAACTCCAGGAGGATGGACCCCGTGCGGGCGCCGACCGCCTTCTTGATGCCGATCTCCCGCACCCGCTCGCTGACGGTCATGACCATGGTGTTGATCACCGACAGCCCGCCGACGATGACGGCGATCACGCTGGCGCCCACGATGATCAGGTTGAAGACCACGCTGGCCTGCCCGATCTGCTCGGCGACCTGCTCGGGCGTGACCGTGCGCACCTGGGGGATCTCCTCCTCGATGGCGTCCGCCACCGCATCGGCCCGGGCGAGGTCGTCGGGGAAGACCTCGATCTGGGTCGCCAGCTCATCGGTCCGGTAGTCGAACCCCTGCGGGACGGTCTCGACGTAGAGCTCCTGGGCGTCGCGCAGCGGGACGTAGGCGATCTTGTCCGGGAAGGTCAGGGTGCGCTCCAGGACGCCGATCACCTGGAACGGGCGGTCGCGGACGGTGAAGGTGTCGCCCACCCGCAGGTCGTAGCGCTCGGCCAGATCGGCACCGATGACGGTGACCCCGCGCTCACCGGCCTCCAGCAGGCGACCGGCGTCCACCCGCAGCTCCACGCTGGGGTCGTACCACGTCTCCGGCTCGATGCCGGTCAGCAGCTCCGGGATGTCGAAGCCGCCCACCTGGTCGGGGTCGAGCAGGGTCTGCAGCACCGGCGTGGCGCGCTCCACGCCCTCGACCGTCTCGATGCGCTCCACCAGGTCGCGGGTGATCGGCCGGGCACTGGCCTGGAACCCGGACGAGGCGCTCTGGTCGAAGACGAAGACGCGGGTGCGGAAGTACTCGTCCCCGCCGTCGACGAGGACGTTGAGCTTCTCGGCCAGCGCCCCCATCACGGTGAGCGCGAAGACGCCGATGACGATGCCCAGGATGGTGAGGCCGGTGCGCAGCTTGCGGCGCCCGATGTTGCGGATGGCTTCGCTCATGGACCGATGCAGATGCTAGCCGCCCGCCCCGATTCCCGCCGAGGGGGCAGCATCGGCCCGGGTTCCGGCGGTGTGTTGCCCAGGCTCGGGCGGCGTGTTGCCCACAGGTACCCTATCGGCGCCGCGGCGGTGGAATGTTGCCTGCCGATTCCACCTGGGCACAGGTTCCGGTCGAGATGGTGCCTGGGGGACGCACCCGGATCGCTGAATCGCCGATAGGGTGCCTGCAGGTAGCCGACCGGCGGGTAACCCGACCGGTAAGCGGTCGGTACCGGCCCGGGGGGCATCATCGGTCCCGTGAGGCCCCGTGATCGCATCCGCGCCATCGGCCGTCAGCGGGCTCGCCAGCTCACCGAGTCGATCGGTCGCGGGGTCCGCCACCTGCGACGGTCGGCGGGGGTCACCCAGGCGACGGTTGCATCGGTCGCCGGCGTCTCGCGCCGGTACATCTGGCGGCTGGAGCTTGGGCGGCTGAAGGTGCTGGAGCTTGCGGTCCTGGCGGCCATCCACACGGCCCGCGGACAGAGGCTGGTGAAGGGCTATCCGGTTGGCGGCCGCCACGTTGCCTGGAGGCACCCTGTGCGCGGTCCGGCGGTCACATGCCCGTGCCGGGCAACGCCTGAGCCCGACCTCCGGTCACGGTGCGCCTCCCGGGCACCACCAGGACGTCCGAGGTGCCGATAGGTTGCCTGGCGGCACCGAGGTGCGGGGTAGCATCGGCCCGACATGTCCGACGAACCCGTCTCCTCCACGCGCCCCTTCGAAGGCCGCCTCATCTCCCTGCGTTTGGACCGGGTGCGGCTGCGCAGCGGGAGGACCGCGACCCGCGAGGTGGTGGAGCATCCGGGGGCGGTTGGGATCGTGGCCTGGGACGGGGCGCGGCTGGCCATGGTCAGCCAGTGGCGGCACGCGGTGAGCGCCACCCTGCTCGAGATCCCGGCCGGCACGCTGGATCCTGGCGAGGAGCCGCTCGCCACGGCACGGCGCGAGCTGGCCGAGGAGTGCTCCCTGGCCGCCGACAACTGGGAGCGGGGGCCCTCGTTCTACACCGCGCCGGGTTTCTGCACCGAGCGCCTGACCCTCTTCCTGGCCACCGGCCTGCACGAGGTCGACGGCCATCCCGAGGCGGACGAGGAGCTCACCCCGTCGTGGCTGACCCTGGACGAGGCGTTGGTTGCCGTGGACGACGGCCGGGTGGTCGACGCCAAGTCGATCGTCGCCATCCTCTGGCTGGCGCGCCGGCGCCCGGCATAGCCCTTGCTCTCGGTGGCGTGACCATGGCCACCCGCTCGGCTCGCCGACGCACCTCGGCCACCGGGAACGGCCTGGACTCCGCGGCCGAGGCCGGGCTCCGCTACGTCACCGATCGCGAGGCCGGCATCCGCCGACGGCGGGCGGGCCGAGGCTTCACCTACACCGACGCCGACGGGCGCCGCGTCACCGACCGCACGACCCTGGCCCGCATCAAGCGCCTCGCCATCCCGCCGGCCTGGACCGATGTCTGGATCTGCGCCAGCCCCAACGGCCACCTCCAGGCCACCGGGCGAGACGCCCGTGGTCGCAAGCAGTACCGCTACCACCCGCGGTGGCGCGCGACGCGCGACGAGGAGAAGTACGAGCGGATGGTGGCCTTCGGCCGCGCCCTGCCCAGGATCCGCAGGCGGGTCGAGGAGGACCTGCGCCGGCCGGGCATGCCGCGGGAGCGCGTCCTGGCGGCGGTGGTGCGGCTGCTGGAGAAGACCCGGGTGCGGGTCGGCAACGTGGAGTACGCGCGCGACAACCGCTCCTACGGGCTGACCACCCTGCGCGACCGCCACGTGGAGGTGGGCGGGGCCGAGATCCGCCTCCGCTTCCGTGGCAAGGGCGGGAAGGTGCACGAGATCGAGCTCGAGGACCGGCGGCTGGCGCAAATCGTGGCGCGCGCCCAGGCGCTGCCCGGGCAGCGGCTGTTCAGCTACGAGGACGATGACGGCGAGGTGCGCGACGTCGACTCCGGCGACGTGAACGACTACCTGCGCGAGATCACCGGGCGCGAGTTCACGGCCAAGGACTTCCGCACCTGGGCCGGCACCGTGCTGGCCGCCTGGGCGCTCACCGAGTTCGAGGACGTGGACAGCACCGCCCAGAAGAAGAAGCACATCGTCCGCGCCGTGGAGACGGTCGCCGAGCGGCTGGGCAACACGCCGGCGGTGTCACGCTCGTCGTACGTGCACCCCTCCATCATCGAGGCCTACCTGGATGGCGACGTGATCCGCGCCGCGCGCGAGTCGGCCGACGAGGAGCTGGCCGAGTCGCTGGACGACCTCTCGCCGCAGGAGGCCGCGGTGCTGGCCCTGCTGCGCCGCCGCCTCAAGGACGAGGAGGCGGCAGCCGCCAGGCGCGCAAAGGCCCAGGCGCTGAGAAGGACCCGGCGCTGAGAAGCCTAGGCGGCCTCCAGCCGGCGGAGGGCGCGCCGGTAGTCCTCGTTGTCCGGCTTCAGGAAGACGGCCATGCGCAGGTGCCGGCCGGCGGCGAGCCGGTCTCCCAGCCGTGCCCGTGACAGGCCCAGCCCGAAGTGCGCGTAGTCGGCCAGCGGATTGGCATCCACCATCTCCTGGAAGCGCTCGGCGGCGTGGAGGTGGTCGCCCTGGTTGTAGTAGGCGCGCCCCAGGGCCTCCAGGATCGAGGCCTTGCCGGGCTCCAGGCGCAGGCAGCGCTCCAGCAGGACCGCGGCGGCCCCGGGATGGTGCTCCTCGAGCATGCGCGTGCCGCGGCGGAAGAGCTCGTAGGCGCTCTCGCGCTCGTGGACGGGCTCGGCGGGGACGGGCTCGTCCGGCCCGGCAGGCTCGGGAGGCTGTGACGGAGGCTGCTGCGGGGACTGTGGCGGCATCGGCCCAGCCTAGGCGTTCAGGTCGATCCGCTCAAGTCGGGGATTCAGCGTGCGCCCCGGGATGCGGCCGCGCTTGGCGATCGGGCGACCGTCGATCTCCTTGAGGTCCCCGGTGAAGTCGATGGGGCTGGCGTCACTGATCGCCGATCCCACCGCGAACGAGTCGACCGGCGCCCCGGCGTCCTTGAAGTACTGGATCCGCTCCGCGTCGAGGCCCCCGGAGACCACGATCTTCACGTGGGAGTGCCCGGCCAGGTCGAGCCGGGCACGCACCTCCTTGACCAGGTCCGCCGTGACCCGCCCGCGCTCGGCCGGGGTGTCCAGGCGCACGCCCCACAGCCGCTGGCCCAGGGCGTCGGCCACGCGCACCGCCTCCTCGGCCTCGTCCTTGAAGGTGTCCACCAGCGCGATGCGCGGCACCTCTGGCTCGATGTGCCGGTCGAAGGCCTCCAGCGCCCGCACCGTGTCGCCGAAGATCAGGATCAGCGCGTGGGGCATGGTCCCGGTCGGCGCCAGCCCGGCCAGCCGCGCCCCGGCCGGGGTGGATGCGCCGATGCAGCCGCCCACCACGCTCGCGTAGTCCATCTGGTCTGCGACCGACGGGTGGACGTGTCGCGCCCCGAAGCCGATGACCGGGATGGGGTCGGCCACGTCCACGATGCGCCGCGCGGCGGTGGCCCACCCCGTGGACTGGCTCAGGATGCCGAGGATGGCGGTCTCGTACAGGCCGAAGGCCGAGTAGCGGGCGGTGATGCGCATCACCACCTCCTTGCGGGAGATGCGGTCGCCGTCGTGCAGCGACTCGACCACCGGCTCGGGCTCGAAGCGCTTGCCGTTGCCGAGGATCTCGCGCAGGTAGGCCAGCGCCTCCTCGGCGCCGCACAGCACCGCGTCCTCGCGGGCGAAGATCTCCATGGTGACCACCGGGTCGAGCTTCTCGGCGGCCAGGATGCGGCGGGCGCGCTCGAAGTAGACGTCGGCCGTCTCGCCGGACAGGACGTCGGCGGCGGGCTGGAAGCGGGGCCTGGCGGCGCGCGTCTCCGTCATGGCGCTGCAGTGTAGTCGGTCGCGTCATCCTCCCCGCGGCGCCGGATCAGCAGGCCAATCCCCACGCCGATGACGAACAACACGATCGCGAACGAGGCGATGCGCAGCAGCCCGTCGGTCGAGGCGTGCTCCAGGCGGGTGGCGACCTCCTGGGCCGTCTCCAGCGCGCCGCGCAGCTCTCCCTCGGCGAACAGGCCGCGCGCCTCGGCCAGCTGTGCGTCCGGGTCCGGCGCGCCGAGCAACCCGATGCGCTCGAAGAGCGACCGCTCTCGCGCCGCGCGCTCGGCAGCCGTCGCGTAGGCCTCGATCACCGCAAGCTCGGCGTCCAGCTCGGCCCGGGCGCCCGGCCCGCCGCCGGCCGTGCGCCACTGGTCGCGAAGCCGGGCGGGTACCGCCAGGCCCGCGGCCTCGGCCTCGGCCAGCAGCCGGTCGCGGTCCTCCAGCCAGGCGCCGGCCTCGGCCATGCGCTCCTGCGCCTCGTCGAAGCGCCAGCCGGCCAGCGCAGCCTGCACCGGCTCGGGCCCGCCCCAGTCGCCGGCCTGCTCCAGCAGGCTGGCGTACGCCTCGCGGGCGACGGCGCGCGCGTCAAGGGCGGCCGCGGACGCGCTGTCGAACACGAGGGTGCGGAACGGCCCCGACAGATCCTGGCCGCTGACCGCCTCCACGTGGTCCAGGAGGCGGCGCGAGTCGACCGCCACCGGGTCGCGGCCGCCGGGCTCGGGCAACTCCTCGCCCACCGGCTCGTAGGGGTTGACGCCGGCCGCGACGCGGGCCCAGGTCATGCGCACCCCGTCCGGGCCCAGGGCCTCGGCCAGCTGAGCGGCCACGTTCCAGGCCGCGGCATGAGCGTAGGCATCCTGCTCCGGTGTGGACTCGCCGGCGCCCCAGCTGACCAGCGGGAAGGCGTCCTCGGCCAGCTCCTCGGTCCGGGCCTCCGGGTCGAACGGCGGCTCGGCGCCGAGCTCCTCCGGGAGCGACGCGGCGGCCCACGACGCGAACCCCTCCCGCACCCAGCGCTCGGTGGCCAGGCGCTCGGAGATGAACGCGTGGGCAGCCTGGTGGAGCACGGCGAACGGCTCGGCGCTGTAGGCCACCGACACCTCGACCGCGTCGCCGCCGGGCGGCTCAGCGAAGCCGCCGTCCGCCACCGGCAGCGACTCGACCACCACCAACGGCCCGCTGCGCCCGTAGCCGACCCCCAGCAGCTCCTCCAGCGCCGGCAAGGCCGCCGCCAGCAGGTCGGCGGTCTGCTCGCCCCAGGCCTGGTCATCGGTCCAGTGACGGACCTGGAGGGCCACCTCACCCGAGTCGAGGGCCACGCTGCGCTCGAGCGTGGCGTAGGCGTCCGGCCGGCTGGCGGTCACCAGCGAGAGCCAGCGCGTGGGGTCGGCGATCTCGCCGCTCTCCAGGCGCCAGCTGTCGCCGTCCCGCTGGGCCTCCAGCTCGTCGCCGTCGACCAGCACGTCGTAGATGACCGGCAGCGTCACCGTGACCGTGCCGCCGGTGCCGAAGCTCCAGGCCGGGAAGATCACGATCGAGGGGCGGATGCGCACGTCCTCGGCGGCCCCATCCGGGATGACGTAGCTGAGGGTGAAGGCCACCTCCTGCTCGAAGCGAACCGGGCTGCGCGGCCGGACGCTGGCCACGTTCACGCCGGCGTCGTTCTCGGCCGCGCTCACGGTCAGCGCGCCGCTGCCGTCGCGGGCCGTCACGTCGGTCGCGCCCGAGTGGATGGCCAAATCGATGACCTCGAAGACGCTGAACTGCCCCGGCGGGTTGGGGGTGGTGTTGGTGAACTCGACCTCCACGGACACCCGGATCTCACGCTCGTTCGGGTCCACGGCGTACGTGGCCGCCGTGGTCATCACGTAGGGCTCGTCCTGCGCCAGCGCGGTCGGCGGCAGCGGGCCCGCCGGCAGGCCGGCCAGCACCACCCCCAGCACAGCCATCAGGCCGAGGCGGCCCAACGCGTGGCCCGGACGCCTCATCGCGAGATCCCCAGCAGGCGGGCCAGCAGGCCGCGGCGCGGCCTCGGCGGTGGCGGCGGCGTCCAGGGCGGCATGGCGGCCGCGACATCGGCCCGGTAGGCGTCCAGCAGCGCGGCGTTGCGCGGCGTGCGGCCGTTCCAGTCGGGCAGCTTCCCGTGGTCGGCAACCGCCTGGGCCGTTTCCTCCAGGAGCCGATCGGCCACCACCGTCAGGCGCACCAGCCCGCGGCCCAGCTCGTCGCGGCTGACCGCGGCGGGCGGCAGCTCGGTCATCAGCATGGGCCGGTCGTCATCGGTCATGGCGAACTTCACCAGGGGATACTCGAACGAGGCCCGCAGCATGCGCAGGAAGACCCGTTTCGGGATCTCCATGGCCTCCTGGCCATAGTAGGCCCACAGCGAGAGGCCGATCCCGCTCACCCACGCCACCGTCACCCGCAGGTCGAAGCGACGCGTCCCGTCCAGGACCACGTCGCGGCTGAAGGCCGCCGAGCCGGGCTCACCGGCACCGTCGACCACCTCCACGCCCAGCTCCGCCAGCCAGGCGTCGATGGGCGGCGCCCCGGCCGGCAGCTCGTCGCGCTCAGCCAGCGTGGGCCACCGTCTCGCCGGAGCCGATCACGCGCCGGCGCCCGAAGTCCTCCGGGACCACGCCCGGGTCGATGCGGCAGTTGCGGCCGATGGCCCGTCCCGGCGGGACCACCGCCCGCTTGCCGACCAGCGTGATGCCGGCGTACAGGCGCTCCGGCTCGTCGCGGTTGGGGCGCAGCCCCGTCCCGCGGCCGACCACCGCCCGGCGGCCGATGCGGCACTCCTTGTCGACGATCGCCCGGTCCAGCACCGCTCCCTCCTCGATCACCGTGTCGAACATCACGATCGAGTCACGGACCACCGCGCCGGCCTCCACCCGCACTCCCGGCGACAGCACGCTGTGGGTCACGCTGCCGTCGATCACGCAGCCGTGGCTGACCATGCTGCGCGTCACCTCCGCCCGGGGCCCGATGCGTGCCGGCGGCCGTTCCTCGCTCCTGGTGTAGATCAGCCAGCCACGGTCGTTGAGCTCGATGCCCGGCGAGTCCGAGAGCAGGTCCAGGTTGGCCCGCCAGTACGACTCCACGGTGCCGACGTCCTGCCAGTAGCCCTTGAACTCGTAGGCGTGGACCCGGAACTCGCCGGCCACCAGCCAGGGCAGCAGGTCGCGGCCGAAGTCCACCCGCTCCGGCGACAGCACCTCGCGCAGGAACGGCCACGAGAACACGTAGACGCCCATGCTGACCAGGTTGCTGGTCGGATTCGGGGGCTTCTCGATGAAGGCCACCACGCGCCCGTCGTCATCGGTCTCAAGGATGCCGAACCGGTGCGCCTCCTCGAGGGGCACGGTCCGCACGGCGCAGGTCACCTGGGCGCCCTTGGACCGATGGGTCTCGATGAACGGCCGGTAGTCCATCTTGTAGACGTGGTCGCCGGCCAGGATGAGGACCAGGTCCGGGTCGCGGTCGGCGATGAACTCCAGGTTCTGGAGCACGGCGTCCGCCGTGCCGCGGTACCACTCGCGCGGGCGTCCGCGGCCGAGGTACGGCTGCAGCAGGGTCACGCCGCCGTGGGTGCGGTCCAGGTCCCACGGCCGCCCGACGCCGATGTGGTCCATCAGCGAGCGCGGCGCGTACTGGGTCAGGATGCCGACGTCGGTCAGGCCGGAGTTCACGGTGTTCGACAGGCTGAAGTCGATGATGCGGTACTTGCCCCCGAAGGGAACCCCCGGCTTGGCCCGCACCTGGGACAGGATGGAGAGGCGCTCACCCTCGCCCCCCGCCAGGATCAGCGTCAGCACCGAGGTCGACACGCAGGCGATTCTGCCACGCGTCGCTCGGCCCGGGCCCCTCCCCCTCCGACGCGGATCAGCGAGGATCGGCCGACCGGCGGTCAGCGCCGCCGATGCCGGCCATGCGGCCGTCTGCGGCGGGCGATCCGGGAGCTCAGCGGTGCGGCCCACAGGGCCGCCACCAGCCCGACGGCGGGGAGCAGCGCGAGGTCCGGCGCGGCCGGCAGGGCGGCCTGCCCATCTCCATCCCCGTTGTCGCAGTCGCGGCGCGGTGGCGGACAGGCGCTGGGCTCCGGTGGCCTCGGTTCGCCCGGCGGGCCATCGCCACCCGACGGCTCCGGCGTCGGGTTCGGCGTGGGCGTGGCGCGCAGCCGTCCGCAGATGGAGCCGCCAAACCCGCTGTTGCCGGGCAGCGGCGCGATCCGCAGCCGGTACCTCGGGTTCTCCTTGAGCTTGGTCGGATCGCCCACCGCGCCGGTCTCGCCATTCACCAGGCGATCGGCCCAGACCTGGGCGGCCTCAGCCCACTCCGGCGGCCGGCGCGAGTCCTGCCGCACGGCCTGCACGATGTCCAGGCAGCCCTTGGAGTGCAGGTTGTCGGGCGGCGGCACCGTGCCCTCCAGGAAGGGCATCTCGCGCACCGGGCCACAGTTGTTCGTGGCTCGCATGCCGCTGAACCTGCAGATGGGGGCGGTGACGACCCCCTCCGGCTGCTCGAAGCGCGTCTGCGGGAACGGCTGCTGGCCGTTCCAGTCCCAGGGCTGGTTCAGCGCGGCCATCATGAAGTCACGCCACAGGAACATCGGTCCATCGGCGCTGAAGACGCCCTGGCCCAGGACGTTCGACATCGGCTCGCCGTTGTTGTTGCCCATCCAGACGCCCACGGTCAGGCCATCGGGCACGTAGCCGAAGGCGGACACGTCCTTGAAGTCGTTGGTGGTCCCCGTCTTGAATCCCGCCTCACGACGCACGCCGTTCTGGTCGAGGATCTGCGCCTGCGGACCCCAGATCACGTTCTCCCGAGGGTCGGTGTTGCCCCTGATGATCCAGTGGGTCAGGTACGCCTCGGCGGGGGTCATCGGCTGGGTGGCCTTCGGCCCATTGTCCTCCCGGGTGTAGACGATCCGGCCGTCGCGGTCGCGGATCTCGATGATCGTGGTCGGCGGGTGCAGCGTGCCCTTCTGGGCGAAGACCGAGTAGGCGCCGGTCATGTTGGTCAGGTTCACCGGCACCGATCCGAGCGGCAGGGTCAGGCCCGGATCCTGGCTCATGATGTACTCGGCGCTGGCGATGCCCATCCGCTCGGCGAACTCGGCCGTGGCCTGTGGCCCGACCAGGTACTGCATCTTCACCGACGGCACGTTCAGCGAGTAGCGCAGCGCGTCCGTGGCCAGCAGCGGTCCGTGCTCGGTGATGTCGGCGTTGGTCGGCAGGTAGCTGGTCTGGCGGTTGGTGCCGCCGAACTCGGTGGTGGCGTCCACGAAGAACGTGGCCGGCGTGGCCTCGCGCGCGATGAAGGCGGACGAGTAGGTGATCGGCTTGAAGGCCGATCCCGGCTGCCGCCGTGAGAGGCCGGCCACGTCGAACTGCCCCTGGACGCGCGGGTCGTCGCGCAGGTAGTAGTCCACGCTGCCGATGTAGGCCACGATCTCGCCGGTGCGCGAGTCGATGGCCACCAGCGCCCCGTTGTTCACGTTCTTGTTGTGCAGGGCCGGGTTGTAGACCCATTCCTTGACCGTCGCGTCGGCCACCTCCTGCAGGCCGGTATCCAGGGTGGTGATGATCCGGTAGCCACCGGTGCGCACCTCGGCGGCCGGGTTGGCCTTGCCCATGGCCTCGAAGATGCGCTCCGCCTCGCGACGCACCCGGAAGCTGAAGTGCGGCCACTTCAGGACCGACTGCACCCGGCTGGGGCCCATCTCCTCCCAGGTCACCGCCTTGGCCTCGGCCGCCTCGCGGGGGGTGATGTAGCCGTCGCGCACCATGGCGTCCAGCACGATGTTGCGCCGTGCCAGCGCGCGCTCCGGGCCCTGGTCGTTGAAGTACGGGTCGTAGGCCGATGGCAGCTGCGGCAGGCCGGCCAGGAAGGCCGCCTGCGACAGGGTCAGCTGCGAGAGGTCGGTGATGCCGAAGTAGTTGGCCGCGGCCGCCTTGATGCCGTACGAGCCGTTGCCGTAGTAGATGAGGTTCAGGTAGGTCTCCAGGATCCGCTCCTTGCCCTCGCGCCCCGGGTAGGCGGCGGTCATCTGGCGGGCCAGGATGAACTCTCGGATCTTGTCGTCGTAGCCACGGCCCGAGAGGAAGGTCAGCTCCGGCGGCTCGCAGGCCGCCTGCTCCGGGTCGACCTCGTCCTCCGGCTGCGGGTCGAGGTCGGTGGTCGGCGCCGCGGACGCGGCCGGCTGGTCGGCCTCCTCCGCCTCCTTGATGGACCCGGCGTACTTGATGACCTGGGCGGTGATGGTGCTCGCACCGCGGACGATCTCGCCTGCCTCCAGGTTGGCCACCGCGGCCGCGGCCACCGCGTAGTAATCGATCCCGTCGTTCGTCCAGAACGTGCGGTCCTCGGCCGCCACCGTGGCGTTCACGATGTGCTCCGGCAGCTCGTCGAAGGTCACCGTCTCGCGGTTCTGGCACTCGAAGCGGGCCAGCAGCTCCGTGCCGGTCCGGTCGTAGACGTAGGTGGAGGCCGGCATCTCGATGTCGTCGAGCAACCTCGGGTCCGGCAGCCCGCTGGCGAAGTAGCTGTAGGCGGCCAGCAGCCCGCCGGCGGTCCCGGCGATGGAACCGACCACCAGCAGGGCGAAGACGCCCAGGGTGACGATGAAGGCGGTGGCCAAACCGCGCCGCTGTGCACCGCGGCGGGTCGTGCGACGGGCCATCAACCGATGGCGCCGTCGCTGCATGGCTGGGTGCATCTGGGTTAACGGTACCGCATGCGTCGTCCCTGGGTCGAATGGACGGCCAGCGCCTCGGAGCGGTTACCGCCCACGACCTCTCAATGAGGGGATGCGTCGCACCAACCGATGGTCTGCCGTCACCTGGGCCGATGGGCCAGTGCACACCGCGCGCCAACCGGCCCGTTCGGGGTGTTCGGGCGTCCTCCGACCCGATGGATGGTCGCGGGCCGCATCGGCCCCGTCGCCTACGGCAGGTAGTCGCGCGGGTTCCGCGGTACGCCGTCCAGCAGCGTCTCGAAGTGCAGGTGGCAACCGGTGGCCAGGCCGGTCGCGCCCTCGTAGCCGATCAGGTCGCCGGCCCTCACCTGCTGGCCGACGCTGACCAGCTCGCTGGAGAGGTGCCAGTACCAGGTCTGCAGCCGCTGGGAGTGACCGATGATGACGCCCACCGCGGTGTCGCGGTAGGCCATGTTCGGACGGCCGTCGGCCAGCACCACGCCGTCGCCGGCGGCATAGATCGGCCCGCCGCAGCGCGGCGTGCGGTAGGCCATGTCGATGCCGGTGTGGTTCGGGTTGAACGAGGTGTGCCCGAACTCCTGGGTCACCACGAAGGCGCCGCGCTCCGGCCAGGCGAAGCGTCCGCGGTAGGCGATGTCCAGCCTCTCCGCCTCTTCCTTGAGCTTCTCGACCAGGGCCCGCTGTCCCTCCAGGGCACGCTCCTGGGCAGCGACGAGCTCGGCGGTCTGGCGCTCTCCACGCTGCGCGGCGGCCAGCTGGGCGGCCTGCTCGGCCTGCAGCTCCTCGAGCATCCGCCGGTGCTCCTCGAGGCGGGCCCGCGCCGCGTCGACCTGGGCCTGCTGCTCGGCCAGCAGCGCCTCGCGCTCGGCCTCCTGGTCGCGCAGCCTGGCCAGCGTCTCCCGGCCGTCGCGCAGGGTCTGGCGCCGGATCTCCAGCCGCTGGCGCGTCTCCCGGATGTCATCGGCCAGGCGGCGGTCCTCCTCGGAGAGCGTCATGAGGTAGGTCAGCTTGCTGGACGCCTCGGTGAAGGACTCGGTGGAGAGCAGGATCTCCAGGATGGAGGTCTGCGACTGCTCGTAGGCCGCGCGGAGGTGCTCCTCCAGCAGCCCCTCGCGCATCGCCAGCTCCTGCCGGGTGTCGGCGATGTCCAGCGCGATCTCCTGGAGGTCCTCCTCCAGGTTGGCGATCTCCAGCTGGTATCTGGCCAGGTCCTCGCGGGACCTCTCCAGCGCCAGGGTGACGCGCTCCAGCTGGTCCTCCGCCCTGGCCAGCTCCAGGCCCACCCGGTTCAGGTCGGTCTCCAGCTGGGCCAGGCTGGCGGTCAGCTCCGCCTGCTCGCGCCGAAGGTCGGCCAGCTGCGCGCGCTGGCGCGCGAGCTCGGCCTCCATCTGCTGCTGGGCGCGGATGGCGTCGTTGACGTTCGGATCATCGGCGCGCGCCGTCTGCAGCGCGCCGCCGGGGGTCGCCACCGCGATGGCGGCGAACATGGCGAAGATGGCAAAGGCTCGACGGAGTACGCTCGACATCGGCTCCTGCGGTGTTGGCGATCACGCTCACAACGTGCCGGGCACGTCCACGCGGTGGGACGCGAAGGCTCTCTGGCGCGAAGGCTAGGCTACTGGTCTCGGGACGCTGGGCGCGGGCGGAAGGATACCCGACGCGTCCAGCCTGTCGCCACCCCAATGGTCCTGGCCCCACCGGCTAGAGGCTCCTCGCGAGCGCATCCACGGCTGCGACCGCGGTCCGCAGCAGGGCGGCGGCCTCACCCAGCAGCCGCTCGTCGCGCAGTAGGGTGAGCACCGTGCCGGCCACCAGGAAGGGCCCGAAGGGGATGTAGCTCTTGAGCCCGGCGCGCCCGGTGACGAGCAGGACCAGGCTGGCAGCGGCCGACAGCAGGGCCGCCAGGAAGATGGCGCCGAAGACCGCCTGCCAGCCGAGGAGCAGGCCCAGGGGTGCCACCAGGTAGAGGTCCCCCATGGCCACGCCGCCACGGATCAGCAGGTTCAGGACGCCCAGGAAGGCGACGGCCACGACGGCGCCGATCAGGGCGTCGAGCGGCGCCACGCTGGGGTTGAAGGGCACGAAGGCCAGCGCGGCCACGATCAGCGGGTCCAGCAGCAGGTGCGGGAGCCTTCGCTGCTCCAGGTCGGTGGCCGAAAGCAGCACCAGCAGGGCCAGGATGCCCAGATGCGCGGCCGTGGCCCAGGCGGGCAGCGTGGAGCGGGCGGCGATCCCCCAGCCGGCGGCGCCGGCGGCAACGGCCAGCAGGGCGGTCCGCGCCCCGAGCGGTCGGCGCGACGCCTCGTCCGGCGGCCACACCGCGGCCAGGCGCTCGGCGGCCGCCCCGAGCAGGACGAAGCCGGCTCCGATCGCGATGGCCAGGGGCGTCACGGCCGGCATCCTACCCGTCCCCCGCCATCAGATGGCACGCAGCCTGCAATCCGGCCCCATCGACCGGCTGCCGGCTCGGTGCGAGCCGTGACCACGGCCGGCCACGTGCAGCATGGAGGCATTCCATGGACAGCGATCGCATCGAGGGCGGCGTCAAAGAGGGCGCCGGCAAGGTCAAGGAAGAGTGGGGCGACCTGACCGACGACCCCGGCACCGAGGCCGAGGGCAAGATCGAGCAGGGCGAGGGCAAGCTCCAGCAGGGCTGGGGCGAGGCCAAGGACGAGGTCCGCGACGCCACGGACGAGCATCGCGAGGACGACGACGGGTCGCTGTAGCCCCACCCGTCCGTACGCAAGCGTGGGCCCCGCCGGGAACGGCGGGGCCCACGGCTGTCAGCCGGAACGGTAGTCCATCCCCAGGCGCACCAGGGTTGAGACGGCGGTGCCCAGCGCGCCCTTGGGGTTGTAGGCCTTGTCCGCGGTCAGGTACGCGCTGCCCGCGATGTCGACGTGCACCCAGGGCACGGTGGCGAACTCCGAGAGGAAGACGGCGCTCTTGATGAGCGACCCGTCGCGGGTGCCGGAGTTGACCATGTCCGCGTGGGCCGAGTCGTAGGACGGGCGATACTCGGTGGCCAGCGGCATCTCCCAGAACCACTCGCCGGTGGCGTCGGCGGCGCGCTGCACCTCGGCGCCCCACTCCCGTGGCCGGGCGAAGTAGCAGCTGATCAGGTCGCCGAAGGCGACCGCCGCGGCACCGGTCAGGGTCGCCACGTCCACCAGGTGGGTCGCCCCCTGCGTCTCCGCCCAGTGCATGGCGTCGGCCAGGATCAGCCGGCCCTCCGCATCGGTGTTGGTGACCTCGATGGTCTTGCCGTTCATGGCCTTGACCACGTCACCCGGGCGCTGCGCGTTGCCGCCGGGCATGTTCTCGACCATGGGCGCCACCGCCATCACCGGGGCGTCGGGGGCGATGCGCGCCAGGGTGCGCGCCGTGGCGATGACCGCCGCCGCCCCCGACTTGTCGTGCTTCATCTCCTCCATGCGCTCCGCCGGCTTGATGCTGATCCCGCCCGAGTCGAAGCAGACGCCCTTTCCGACGATGGCCAGACGCCGATCCTTCGAGGCCTTCTCCCAGCCCGGCAGCTTGACGCCGATGAGCACCGGCGGGTGGGCGGCCCCCTGTCCCACGCCGAGCAGGGCGCCCATCCCCAGCGCGCGCATCTCGTCGACACCCAGCACCTCGACCGTGCAGCCGTCAGCGGTCAGCTGACGAGCCTCCTCGGCCATCTTCTCCGGGTACAGGTCGTTGGTCGCCCGGTTGGCCAGGGTGCGGCCGAACTCGACACCTTCCGCGATCTGCGCGGCTCGGTCCATGACCTCCTGGCTCGGCGCGTTCTCCCCGACCAGGACCACCTCCGGCACGCTGCGCAGCATGGCCGGCGTGTCGCGCACACGGCCGTAGGTGGCAAACGGCCGGTAGGTGCCCTGCCGCGCGCCGACGACGGCGGCGGTGAACCCGTCATCGTCCTCACCGTCGCGCAGCCAGAGCGCGAGCCGCTGCGTCCCGGTGCCCTGCAGGCGGCGGGTGGCGGTCGACGCGATGCGCCGGGCCCGCCACGGCCCGCGGCCTCGCCGCACGCCGTTGACCAGCAGGATGCGGTCGGCGGCGATGGGGCCGGCGTCGATCAGCGCGGTGTAGTGCTCAAGGATGTTGAACTCGCCCCACTGGATGGCCCCGCTGATCCGGCCGCCGGTGGCGGCATCCAGCTCGGCGAGGTCGCCGCTGATCTCGCGGTCCTCCTTGTAGATGGGGACCGCCAGCACATCGGCCTGGACCGATGCCGGGTCGACCGACTCGGCACGGAACTGCATAAGTTGAACTCCTCGCGTACTCGATTCGGGATCGGGTCGAGCCGATGGCGTGGGCCGGCCATCGCTCGTTCCGCCAGTATAGAGACGCTGGGTACGGACGCCGGCTCGCTACTCCGATCGGTACGCGTACATCACGAACCGCGACCCTGCCTCCACCACCGTCCCGGGGGCCGGCTCCTGGTCGTAGACGCCGGACGGCTGGGCGGGATCCACGATCCACTCGATGCGCCAGTTCAGCCCGGCCGCGCGGGCCGCCGCCTCCGCCTCGGCCTCGCTGAGGCCGATGGTGTCCGGCACCCGCACCATCCCGGCCGGCAGCGGGGTCTGGGTGACTGCTGGGGTGGTGGGTGGCGGCGCGCTGGCCCGATCGGCGTTGGCCAGCCCGGCCAGCACGATGGCGACCACCAGGGCCGGACCGGCCAGCAGGGCGGCGGCCAGCGCCCAGCCTCCCGAGCCGTCGCGCCGCGCCGCGGCGGGACGGGCGACCGCGGCAGGGGGGCGCGTCGGTGCGACGGCCACCTGGGTTGTCTCGTCGTCATGGGCCGGTTGATTCGACGCCAGTGCGCTGTCCAGGGCCGCGGCCATGGCCTCCACCGAGACGAAGCGGCGCGCCGGCTCCGGCTGGAGGGCCTGCATCACCGCCGCGTCGAGCTGCGGGCCGATGCCCGGCGCCAGCTCCGACGGCCGGCTCACCGGCCCGCGGCGGTGGGCGGCAGCGACGGCGCTGGGCGTCTCGCCGGGGAAGGGGACGCGCCCGGTGAGGGCCTCGAAGAGCACCACCCCGGTGGCGAAGATGTCGCTGGCCGGGGTCAGCTCATCGCCGCGCAGCTGCTCCGGCGACATGGCGTGGAGCGAGCCGATCGAGGTGGAACCGGCGCTCGCCTGGCGCAGCGGGCGGGCGATCCCGAAGTCGATGAGCCGCGTTCCGCCCGGCCCGATCATCACGTTGCCGGCCTTCACGTCGCAGTGCACCAGGCCGCGCGCGTGGAGCGGCGCCAGGCCGGCCAGCACGTCCTTCACGATATCGACCGCCTGGGCCGGTGGCAACCGGTCGCGCTCGCGGATGACGTCCCGCAGGCTGCGGTAGCCCTCCAGCAGCTCCATGACGATGAAGTGCACGTCGCCGTCGCTCCCCGAGTCGTAGACGTGGGCCAGGTTGGGATGCGAGAAGGACGCCGCCGTGCGGGCCTCGGCCAGGAAGCGCGCCACGAAGGCCGCGTCGCGCGCGTACGGCTCGGCCAGGACCTTGACCGCCACCGGCCGATCGAGGGTGATGTCCTGCGCGCGGTAGACGCGGGCCATGCCCCCTCTCGCGAGGAGAGCCTCGACGCGGTAGCGACCGGCCAGCAGCCGGCCGGGCAGCGGGTCGGGCGCGGGCGCCCGTGGGGACATGCTCATGGGACGGCTTGCAGGACCGATGCCACCGCCGCCCGCTGGGCCACGATGGCCGCCGCGGCGTCGGCCAGGCGTCGGAGGGGGGTGGCCGCCAGCCCGGCCCCGGTCTCGGAGATGGCCAGCGCCAGGGCGATGTCAGCCTGCCGAGCGCCCTCGACGGCCTTCCGGTAGGCAGCCACCGCCCGCTCGGCGCGCTCCGCGTCACCGGCGACCGTGGCCGCCGTGATCTCGCGGGCGGCGGCGATCACCCTCCCGGTCGTGTCCAGCCACACCGAGAGCACCACGGGCGGCTCGTCCCACGCGGCCACTCGCTGCCGGGCGCGCTCGGCGTCCTCGAGGGCGGCCAGTGCCGCACCGGGATCATCGGCGTCCAGCGCGGCCAGGGCGTCGTCCAGGGCGGCCAGGGTGCGCCCCGCCGCCAGCCGCAGCTCGACGAAGGCATCGGCTGCCGGGGCGGCCTCGCGCAGCTGCGAGCCGATGCCGAGCAGGTCCACGGCGGTCACCCCGTCCGGCAACCCGGGGGCGGCAGGATCGACGGCCGGCCATACGGCGCGCAGCCCGGCCACCGCGGTGGCCGCCTCACTGGCCGGGCCGGCGGCCGCCTCGGCGGCTCGGGCCGCCTCCAGGTAGACGGACGAGGGTGGCTCATCCCCCTCCACGGTGAGCGCCGAGGCCAGCCGGCCGCGGTCGATGGCCGCCGTCACCGCCTCCTCCAGTCGCTGCAGGGCGCCGTCCGCCACCGCGGCCACCTCCCGCAGCACCGCGAAACGTGAGGCGGCCAGGGTCGGGTCGGCGGCGTCCGGCGGTGCCGGGCGCTGGGCGAGCAGGGCGCCGAGCAGCAGGGCGGAGAGGATCCCCGGCAGCAGGCCGCTCCGTATCATGCGCACGTGGAAGGCGCTCCGTTCGATGCCGCGGCCCTGCGACGGCTGCCCAAGGCCGAGCTGCACCAGCACCTGGACGGGGCGCTGCGGCCCGAGACCGCGGTGGAGCTGGCACCCGCGGCCGGCATGGCCCTCACCCTGGACGAGGCCCGGCGACGGATGGTGGCGCCCCCGCGGCTGGACAGCCAGGCGGAGCTGCTCGGGTACTTCGACCTGCCGATCGCCCTGCTCCAGAGCGCCGAGGCGCTGCGCCGGGCGGCGGCGGAGCTGGTCGAGGACGAGGCCGCCGATGGCGTGCGGTACCTCGAGGTACGCTGGGCGCCGCGCCTCCACCTGGAGCGCGGCCTGCCGGTGAGCGATGTCATCGCCGCGGTGGCCGACGGCGTTCGCGACGCCACCTCCCGGCTGGGCGCGGGCGCGCCGCTGGTGGGCCTGATCGTCACCGCCATGCGCTCGCATCCGCCCGGGGCCAACGTCCTCCTGGCGCGGGCGGCGGCCGCCTTCGGCCCACCGGTGATCGGGTTCGACCTGGCCGGCCCGGAGGCCGAGTACCCGGCGCCCCCGCACGCCGCCGCCTTCCGCGCCGCCGAGGAGGGCGGCCTGGCGCTCACGGCGCACGCCGGCGAGGTGGCCGGCCCGGAGCGCATCCGGGAGGCGCTGGCCTTCGGTGTGCGGCGCATCGCCCACGGGGCCACCGCCTGGGACGACCCTGCAGTCGTGTCCCTGCTGCGCGAGCGCGACGTCACGCTGGACCTCTGCCCGACCTCCAACGTGCAGGCCGGCATCGTCCCGTCACTGGCCGCGCATCCGCTGGCCCGGCTGCACCGGGCCGGGGTCAGCGTGACACTCTCCACTGACGACCGGACCGTGTCAGGAGTCACCCTCTCAGAAGAGATGTCTCGCGTGGCCGCCGCCCAGCAGCTCAGGCCGGAGGAGCTGGCCGCCATCGCGGTCAATGGCTTTCGGCGCGGCTTCGGCCCGCGCGCCGAGCTGTCGGCGCTCGCTGCCGCGGCGGCCGCGGCGTGGGCCGCGTGGGCGGAGTCCATCAGCTGAACGGCAGCCCCAGCAGCCCGGCGACGTCCGACGGCCCCTCGGCGATCCAGTCCGGCCGCCGATCGCCGTCCAGCGCCGCGGCCGCGCGGGCGTCGGCCACACCGGTCAGCACCAGCACGCTGCGGATGCCCGCGCGCCGCGCGGCGGGGATGTCGCTGTCCGGGTTGTCGCCGATGACCAGCGCCTCGGACGGCGCGACGCCGGCCGCCTCCAGGATGGCCTGGAACATGGTGGGCTGGGGCTTGCCGATGACCAGCGGCTCGACGCCGGTGGTGGCCCGCAGGGCCGCGACGATGCTCCCCGCCCCCGGCACGAACCCGTCCGGGACCGGATACCGCACGTCGGCGTTGGTGGCGATGAAGCGGGCGCCGGCCCGGATGGCCGCGGCCGCGATCCCCAGCCGGCGGTAGTCGATGGCCTGGTCGAGGCCGGCCACCACCGCGTCGTAGCGCTCCGCCAGGGGCGCCCCGAACCAGTCCGGCGGCGCGGCGTCGGCCGCCGGGGTGGCCTGGAAGCCGGCGGCGCGCAGCTCGATGAGCATGCCCGGCGCGCCGACCGCCAGGACCCGGCGCACCTCCGGGAGGTGGACGCGCAGGTGCTCGATGGTGGCCGACGTGGAGGTGATGATCTCCGCTTCATCGGCCGCGATGCCGTGCGCCGCCAGGCGGCTGACGTACTCGGCCCTGGTGGACATCGAGTTGTTGGTGGCGAAGCGGACGGCCACCCCCGCGTCGCGCAGCATCGCCACCAGCCGGCTGGCGCCGGGGACGGCCTGCGGGCCCCGGTACACCACGCCGTCCAGGTCGAACACGGCGAGCCGTGGCAGCGGCTGGATGGTGGGCGACATCGGCGCCGATCATAGGCGGCGCAAGGCGCGCATCGGTCCACATGTTGGGCCAAGTGCCTCCCCGCAGGGGGCCGTTCGGCCTTGAGGGCGCACTTGACGCAACGCTATGATGCGCCGGAGTTGCGCCACCCGGCCCCGATGGGCCCCGAGCGCATTGAACGCCGCGCCTGATGCGGCCGTACACGCACCCATCGGTGTGGAGGAGACGAGAAACATGCGGAAGTTCCCGGGCGTGCTGGTGGCCGTGCTGGTCGCCACATCGCTCATCCTGGCCGCCTGTGCGGGCGCCAGCCCGACGGCGGGCGAGCCGAGCGAGCCGGAGTCGGAGGCTCCCAGCTCCGAGTCTGCGGCCCCCTCGGTCGAGCCCATTGACTTCAAGGCCTGCATGGTCAGCGACGTGGGCGGCTTCGACGACAACAGCTTCAACGAGAACGGCCTCCAGGGCCTGGAGCGTGCCCGCGAGGAGCTGGGCGTGGAGATCGCCACGCTGCAGTCGGACAGCGAGGAAGACTACGACCGCAACATCAACCAGTTCATCAGCGACGGCTGCGACATGATCATCACCGTCGGCTTCCTGCTGGGCGATGCGACCAAGGAGGCGGCCGAGGCCAACCCCGACGTCCGCTTCGCGATCGTGGACTTCGCCTACGACCCGCCGATCCCGAACGTCGAGGGTCTGGTGTACAACACCGCCCAGGCGGCCATGCTGGCCGGCTACGCGGCCGCCTCGTGGTCGAAGACCGACATCATGGGCACCTTCGGCGGCATCAACATCGGCCCCGGCGTGACCGACTTCATGGACGGCTTCATCGCCGGCATGAACTACTGGAACGAGCAGAAGGGCGAGAGCGTCCGCATGCTCGGCGGTCGCGACCCGCTCGACCCGGCCAGCGGCACCTTCACCGGTGACTTCACCAGCACCGACAACGCCAAGAACGTGACCATCGGCTTCCTGCAGGAGGGCGCGGACGTCATCCTGCCGGTGGGTGGCCCCATCGGCCAGGGCACCTTCGCCGCCATCCGCGAGCAGAACGCGGACGCCGTCGGCCTTGGCGTCGACGTCGACTGGACGCAGACCGTGCCGGAGTACGCCGACCTGATGCTGGTCAGCATCATCAAGCGCATCGACAACTCGGTCTTCCAGGCCATCGAGCGCGCCGTGAACGGTGAGCCGCCGGAGGCGGTGTTCCTCTCCGACCTTGCCAACGAGGGCGTCGGCATCAGCCCGTTCCACGAGTACGAGGACGAGATCTCCGACGAGGTCAAGGCCGAGATCGAGGAGCTGCGCCAGGCGATCATCGATGGCGAGATCGAGCCGTCGGACTACTACAGCGTCGAGTGACGGGATCCTCCCGTTGACCTGACGACGATGCACAGGCGGCGTCCAACTGGACGCCGCCTGTTCGCATCACCTAGCGTGAGGGCCTCGTGAAGCTCGAGCTCCGCGGCATCACCAAGCGCTTCCCCGGCGTGGTCGCCTGCGACAACGTCAACCTCGTCGTGCCACCCGGCAAGATCGTCGGCCTGCTGGGGGAGAACGGCGCCGGCAAGACCACGCTGATGAACGTCCTCTACGGCCTCTACCAGCCGGACGAGGGCGAGATCCTGATGAACGACAAGCTGGTCACCTTCTCCGACCCGGGCGACGCCATCGCGGCCGGCATCGGGATGGTGCACCAGCATTTCATGCTCGTACCCGTCTTCACCGTGACGGAGAACGTCATGCTCGGGGTGGAGACGACCCGTGGGCCATTCGGGCAGCTGGACCGGGAGGCCGCCCGCAAACGGATCGTGGAGCTCTCCGAGCGCCACGGCCTGCAGATCGACCCCGACGCGGTGGTCGAGGACCTGCCGGTGGGCGTCCGGCAGCGGGTGGAGATCATCAAGACCCTCTACCGGCGCTCCGAGGTGCTGATCCTGGACGAGCCGTCGGCCGTGTTGACCCCCCAGGAGACCGACGAGCTGTTCGGCATCATGTGGTCACTGGCCAAGGAGGGCACCTCCATCGTCTTCATCACCCACAAGCTGAACGAGGTGCTGGAGGTCGCCGACCAGATCACCGTCCTGCGCCAGGGGCGCGTGGTGGGCACCACCACGCCGGCGGAGACGAACCCCGGGCGCCTGGCGCGGATGATGGTCGGCCGCGAGGTGCAGCTGAAGGTCGACAAGAAGCCGGCGACTCCCGGCGAGCCGGTGTTGGAGATCAACGACCTGGTGGTCCGCGACGATCGCGGCCACCCGGCGGTGAACGGCCTGGATCTCACCGTGCGCGCCGGGGAGATCGTGGCCATCGCCGGCGTGCACGGCAACGGCCAGTCGGAGCTGGTCGAGGCCATCACCGGCCTGCGCCAGCCGGACTCGGGGACCATCCGCCTCGCCGGCCGGGAGCTGGACGGGTCCCCGCGTGAGGTGTACAAGCGCGGCGTGGCCCACGTCCCGGAGGACCGGCTGGAGGACGGGCTGGTGGTGGACTTCACCATCGCCGAGAACCTCGTCCTCAACACCTACTGGGCGCCGCCCTACTCCGACGGCCCGAACCTCAATCGGGAGACGATCGAGAAGACGGCTGCGGAGCGGGTGCGGGACTTCGACATCCGCACCCCCTCGATCTTCAACCCGGTCGGGAACCTCTCCGGTGGAAACCAGCAGAAGGTGATCGCCGCCCGCGAGTTCTCGCGGCCCGGCGTCAAGCTGGTCGTCGCCTCCCAGCCGACCCGCGGCCTGGACGTGGGCTCCATCGAGTACATCCATCGCCGCATCGTCGAGCAGCGCGACGCGGGAGCGGCCGTGCTGATCGTGTCCAGCGAGCTGGAGGAGGTCATCTCGCTGGGCGACACCATCGCGGTCATGTACCAGGGCAAGATCGTGGGGACCATGGCGCCAGAGGAGTGCACGTTCGAGAACCTCGGCCTGCTGATGGGTGGCGCCCACCCCGAGGAGCAGAACCCGGAGGCGGTGAGGGCCGCGGCGACCGCGGCATCAGGCACCGCGGCCGGCAGCACGGCGGGCAGCACGAATGAGTGACGAGACCTCCACCCGCCAGCCGGAGCGGGTGGAGCCGGTCCGCGAGCAGCCGACGCCGGACGGCCCGGAGGCCGCCGAGCCGGCGCCCGAGGGGCGCGAACGGGCGGGCGCGTTCCGCTTCCTGCGCGCCATCCTGCTCCCGGTCCTGGCCATCCTCTCGGCCTTCGTTGTGGGCGCCTTCATCATCGTCCTCAGCGATGCCCAGGCCCTGGGCCTGATCGGCACCGATCCCGGCGCGGCGCTCGGCCGCGCCTGGTCGATCGTCATCGACTCCTACGGCGCGCTGCTGCGCGGCTCGATCGGCGACCCGGGACGCCTGTTCGGCGCGCTGCTGGCCCTCGACTGGAACGGCGTGAAGGCGGCCTTCAACCCGCTGTCGGAGACGATCGTCTCGGCCACCCCGCTGATCTTCACCGGCCTGTCGGTGGCGCTCGCCTTCCGGGTGGGGCTGTTCAACATCGGCGCCGAGGGACAGCTCTACATCGGCGCCCTGCTGGCGGTCATCGTCGGCTTCGCGATCACGGGCCTGCCGTGGTTCATCCACGCTCCCCTGGCGGTCGCCGCCGGCTTCCTGGGCGGCGCGCTGTGGGGCTTCGTCCCCGGCATCCTCAAGGCCCGCACCGGGGCCCACGAGGTGATCGTCACGATCATGCTCAACTTCGTGGCCTACCGGACGGTGGACTACGCGCTGAAGACCGAGTTCGTCCAGCGCGAGGGCCGCAACGACCCGATCTCCAAGATCGTGCTGGAGAGCGCGCGCCTGGAGCCCATCATCGGCGGACTGCGCGCCCACTGGGGCATCGCCATCGCCGTGGCCGCCGTGATCTTCGTCTGGTGGCTCCTCTTCCGCTCCAAGTGGGGCTTCGAGTTCAGGGCGGTGGGCCTGAACCCACGCGCCGCCCGCTACGCGGGCATCAGCCCGTCCTGGGCCACCGTGATGTCCATGGTCATCGCCGGCGGCCTGGGCGGCCTGGCCGGCGCCAGCCTGATGCTCGGCGCCTCGCACACCCTGACGCCCGGCTTCTCGCCCGGCTACGGATTCGACGGCATCACCGTGGCCCTGGTCGGCGCCACGCGGCCGGCCGGCGTGCTGGGCGCGGCGCTCCTGTTCGGGGCGCTGCGCGCCGGCGCCACGCCCATGGAGGCGGCCACCGGGACGCCGCGCGACCTGGTGGTGGTGATCCAGGCCCTGGTGATCCTGTTCATCGCCGCGCCGGCGCTGGTGCGCGCCATCTACCGCATCCGGGCTGAGCGCTCGCTGGGCACCGAGGTCTTCGCCAGGGGGTGGGGCTCGTGACCGCCATCGCCGCCGCTCCCCGCAGCCTGACCCTGGCCGAGCGCCGGGCTCGCACCCGCCAGCGGGTGCTGGGCATCATCTACCTCGTCACGGCGGCCGTCATGGTCGTCGGATTCGCCCTGCCGGTCGGCGACGTGACCTCGACCTTCACCCTGAACCTGGGCGGCACCGCCATCACCGTCCCGGACCTGGTCCTGCCGTCGGCGGCCACCGGCTACCTGCTGGCCGGGGCGGTGGCCTTCGCCGGCGCCATCCAGCTCACGCGCGGCTTCGGCGCGCGCTGGGCGCTGGTCCTGGGCGGCGTGGCTGCCGCCTTCGTCTTCGGGTTCCTGGTGTGGGTCGCCGCCGGCCAGTCGATGAACCTGACCGGCGTCCTGCAGAGCACCCTGCAGCGCTCGGTGCCGATCGTGTTCGGCGCCCTGGCCGGCGTCCTCTGCGAACGCTCCGGCGTGGTGAACATCGCCATCGAGGGCATGCTGCTGACCGGCGCCTTCGTGGCGGCGGTGGTCGGCAGCGTGACCGACAACTCCTGGATCGGGATGATCGCCGCGGTGCTGGCCGGCGGCCTGATGGCCGGGATCCTGGCCGTGCTGGCCATCCGCTACCGAGTCGACCAGATCATCGCCGGCTTCTTCATCAACATCTTCGCCACCGGCCTGACCTCCTTCCTGGCGGTGCGCTGGCTGGCGCCCTACCAGCAGGAGCTGAACCGGCCGGAGGTGCTGGGCGCGATCCCCATCCCGCTGCTCTCCGAGATCCCGATCCTGGGTCCGATCCTGTTCCGGCACAACATCTTCGTCTACTTCCTGTTCGTCCTCATCATCGTCATCCACCTCGGGCTGTTCTACACGCGCTGGGGCCTGCGGGTCAGAGCCGTGGGCGAGCACCCCAAGGCGGCCGACACGGTGGGCATCGACGTCTACTTCGTCCGCTACCGCAACGTGATCCTGGGAGGCATGGTGGCCGGCCTGGGCGGTGCCTTCTTCACCATCGGCTCCACCGGCGGCTTCGAGCGCGAGATGACGGCGGGCCGCGGCTTCATCGGCCTGGCGGCCATGATCTTCGGCGGCTGGAACCCCATCGGCTCCTTCCTGGCCGGGCTGGTCTTCGGGTTCGCCGATGCCGTCCAGTCCCGCCTCTCGATCCTGAACATCGCCATCCCCTCCGAGTTCCTGCTGATGGTCCCGTACGTGGTGACCATCGTGGTGGTCGCCGGCCTGGTGGGCCGCACCCGGGCCCCCGCCGCCGACGGGAAGCCCTACGTGAAGGAGTGACCCGCATCGTCCTGGACTGCGACCCGGGACACGACGACGCGCTGGCCATCCTGCTGGCCGCCGCCCACCCCGCCCTGGAGCTGGCGGCGATCACCACCGTGGCCGGCAACCAGACGCTGGAGAAGGTCACCCTCAACGCGCGACGGGTGTGCAGCGTGGCCGGCATCCGCCACGTGCCGATCGCGGCCGGCTGCGACCGGCCGCTGGTCCGCGACCAGCTCGTCGCCGGCGAGATCCACGGCGCCTCCGGCCTGGACGGGCCCGATTGGCCGGAGCCGACGGTCGGCACCGTTGACCGCCATGCCGTCGACCTCATCCTCTCCCTGGCCGCCGAGGACACGCCCCTGAGCGTGGTGGCCACCGGGCCGCTGACCAACCTGGCCACCGCCCTGCGGCGCGAGCCGGGGCTGGCGCGGCGCCTGGAACGGGTGGTGTTGATGGGCGGCGCCATCGGCCTGGGGAACTGGACGCCGGCGGCCGAGTTCAACATCTACGCCGACCCCGAGGCGGCCGACCTGGTCTTCACCGCCGGCATCCCGGTCACCATGGTCCCCCTGGAGGTCACCCACCAGGCGCTGGCCACCGAGGAGGTGCTGGCCCGCATCGATGCCCTCGGCACGCCGGTCGGGCGCATGGCCGGCGACCTGCTGCGCTTCTTCGCCGATACCTACGAGAAGGTCTTCGGCTTCCCCGCCCCGGCCGTCCACGACCCGTGCGCCGTGGCCTGGGTCATCGACCCCTCGCTGGTCGAGACGCGGCCGATGAACGTGGCCATCGAGCTCCGCTCGGAGCTCACCTACGGCCGCACGGTGTGCGACGTGTACGGGACCACCGGCCGGCCTCCGAACGCCGAGGTGGGCATGAGCCTGGCGGCGGAGCGCTTCTGGGACCTGATGATCGGGGCGCTGGCGTCCTACAACCGCTGAGCGGGCGGCATCGGCCCGGGTGGATCAGGCCTGGGCGGGCTCGGTGGAGCCGATGGGGACGGTGCCGGGGTCCACCAGCGGGTGGGGCACCGGCGGGACGCGCAGCGGGTTGATGCTCAGCCCGGCCATGACCAGGTCGCGCGCCACCGAGGCGTAGTCGTACTCGACCGCGCGGAAGCCGACCACCAGGTCCGCCTCGGTCACGTAGATGACCGCGTAGCGCGCCCGCGGGTCCTCGGCGTCGCCGCAACCCACCGACCCGGCCGCCACGAAGTGGGCCTGCCCCACCACCTTGTGGAAGTGCTGGTGGCTGTGCCCGAAGCAGAACAGGTCGTCGCCCTCGTCGAAGGCGATGCGCCCGAAGTAGCGTGACGGGCGATCGTCCCAGAGGTACTCGTTCTGCTTCAGCGGGGTGCCGTGGAAAAGCAGCGCGCTCCGGCCATGGACCTCGAGCCGCAGCTTGTCGGGCAGCTGCCGCAGCCAGGTGCAGTTCTCATCGGTCAGGCGCGACAGGGTCCAGGCCAGGTTGGCGTGGCCGTCGGCCTCGTCCTCTGGGGTGGCCCAGATGGAGCCGGTGACCTCGCGACCCATGCTGACCGCCTCGTCCCAGTTGCCCTGCACGGTCGGGATCTCGAGCCGGCGGAGCTCCTCCACCACTTCGTTGGGATGGGGCCCCCGACCGACCACGTCCCCGGCGCACCACACCGCGTCACAGCCGATGGCGGCGATGTCGTCGAGCACCGCGCGCAGCGCCGGCAGGTTGGCGTGGACGTCCGACAGCAGGGCGATCCGCATGCGCGGATTCTACGGGCCGATGTCCACCCCGGAACATGGGTCCCCGGCAGTACGTTCGGGCCGGGTGTATGCGGTTCGCTGCAGCCTGTGGCGGTCCTACGCCGCTCCGGCGCCAGCGCCCGCCCCGGCTCTCGGAGCGGCCAGCACGCTGATGCGACCCGCCACGCTGCGCGCCAGCTCTCGCAGCGCGGCGCCGGCCGCCGAGGTGGCCTCGGCCGGGTGCTGGGTTGAGGTGATCGGCACCCCGGCGTCGCCGCCGGTGCGCACGGCCGGCTCGAGCGGGATGCGGCCCAGCACGTCCAGCTGCAGCTCGCGGGCGATCTTCTCGCCGCCGCCCGAGCCGAAGATGTCGTGCTCGCTGCCGCAGTCGGGACAGATGAACGAGCTCATGTTCTCGACCACGCCCAGGGTGCGCACGTTCACCTTGGTGAACATGGCGATCGCCTTGCGGGCGTCCATCAGGCTCACCTCCTGGGGGGTGGTGACGATCACCGCCCCCGAGAGCGGGATGAGCTGGCTGATCGACAGCGCGGCGTCGCCGGTGCCCGGCGGCAGGTCGATGACCAGGTAGTCGAGCTCGCCCCACTCCACGTCGCGCAGGAACTGCTGGATGGCGGAGTGGATGAGCGGCCCGCGCCAGATCACCGGCGCGTCCCCGGTCAGGAAGTACTGGATGCTCATCATCTTCACGCCGTGGCTGACCACCGGGTTGACGCGCCCGTTGGCGCCGGTGACGTGGGCGCCCACGGTGCCCATCATGAGCGGCACGTTGGGGCCGGTGATGTCGGCGTCCAGCAGGCCCACCCGCGCGCCATCGCGGGCCAGGGAGACGGCCAGGTTGACGGCCACCGTGGTCTTGCCCACGCCGCCCTTGCCCGAGGCCACCGCGACGGTGTTCTTCACCCCCGGGATGAGGTCGGCCGCCGGACCGCCGAAGGAGCGCTTCACGTTGGCCGCCCAGTCGACGCGGACCGCCGAGGCACCCAGCGACTCGAGGCCCTCGACGATGTCCGACTCGATCTTCGCCTTCAGCGGACAGGCCGGCGTGGTCAGCTCCACGGTGAGGTCCACGGCCGAGCCGTTGATCTCGATGCTCTTCACCATGCCCAGGCTGACCAGGTCGCGCCCGATCTCGGGGTCCTTGACCTGGCTCAGCACGGCCATGATGTTCTCGTTCGTCAGTCGCTCGGACATGCCGGAACTCGGCTTCCTTTCTCTACCGATGACGGGGCTGTCCCGAGCGTACCAGACACGGCCCCCGGACTGCTGCTACCTTTGTTGAGGCAGGGTCAGTCGAGGCCGTCCCAGATGGAGGTCTCGGCCGTTCCCGCGCCTCCCGCGGCCACCGGAAGGTTGGAGGCCGCCAGCCGGTAGTGCTCGGTGGCCAGGTAGGCCTGACGCATCTCCGGCGTCCAGTCGTGGAACGGGCCGTCCGAGCCGGTCTGCGACACGTGGCGGGCGATGGCCGCAGCCTTGAGCTGGGCGAGCTCCTCCCCGAGCTCCAGGGTCAGCGTGGGCTCGGCCGGCGAGCCGTAGCCGGCCGGCAGCCGCTCACCGATCGGCTCCAGCTGCGAGGGCGTCACCACCAGCTGGTACAGCTTGGCGGCGCGCCAGGCAACCTGGTCCTCCTCCAGGTCGTCCTCGAAGGCGAGCGGCTCGCCCGCCAGCCGGAAGGCGGCGTCCACGGCACGGCTGAGCACGACGTGGTCGGGGTCGCCGGTGGCGCCGTCCGGCCCGAAGGAGAGGATCACCTCCGGGCGATGCATGCGGATCGGCTCTACCAGGCGGGCCGTGAGGTCCTCGAAGTCGACGTCCGGGAGGGTCGTCTCGGCGTGGTCGAGCATGCGCAGCACCCGTACCCCCAGCAGGGCCACGCTGCGCCGCATCTCGTCCTCGCGGACGGTGTCCAGGTTGCGCCACACGATCGGGCGCGTGTAATGGCGGTTGCGGCCGCCGGGGGCCGGCGGCTTGTCGAGCAGGCGCGGGTCGAAGCGGCCGCGGGTGGCGCTGACCACCACCACGTAGGCGCCGGTCGAGGCGGCGTCCGCGATGGCGCCTCCGAATCCGAAGGCCTCGTCGCCGGGGTGGGCCACGATGACCATCAGGCTGCGCGCTGGGTTTCGCTCCCGGACCGGACGCCAGATCGATGACACGGCGGCGAGTCTATCAGCCTAGACCTCGATCTCGAGGGCGATGGCGGCACGCGGGCCCGGCGGCTGGAAGTCGGTGTCGGAGGCCCGCCCGGGAACCGGCGCGCGGTCCACGAACGTGCTGCGCCGGGCCGTCTCCAGCGCGCGTTCCACCTCCTCCAGGGAGAGGATCCCGTGGCGCAGCACCAGCGCGACCTCGTCGCGCAGGTAGGAGCGCAGCATCTCGGGTCCATCGGTCGAGAGCGCGAAGGGGACCTTCTCCTCGACGAGCGTGCGCAGAATGTGGCGCAGCTCGGCGATGCCGGTCACCACGCGGGTGTTCAGGTTCGAGGAGGGGCACACCTCGAGCACGATCCCCCGCTCGCGCAGCATGCCCATCACCCGCGCGTCGCGCGCGCTGCTGATGCCGTGACCGATGCGGGTCGGCTCCAGCGCCGCGATGGCCTCGCGCACCTCCTCGGGCCCGCCCGTCTCCCCGGCGTGGACGGTGACGCCCAGCCCGGCACGGCGCACCTCGGCGAAGAGGCCGCGGTAGTCGGCGAAGCGGAAGCGCGGCTCGACCGGGCCGGCGATGTCGACCGCCACCACCCCGCGGTCGCGCCAGGCGATGGCCTTGGCGGCGATGATCTCGTTCAGCTCGTAGCTGAAGGCACGGTCCAGGCAGAAGATCAGCCCTGCGCGGACCTGCGGGTACTCCAGGACCGCGCGGTCCATGCCGCGCACCGCCGCGGCGATGATGTGGTCCAGGTCCTGCTCGCCGCCGCGGTTGCGCTTCATGGGGTTGAAGCGCAGCTCGATCTGGGTGATGTTGTTCTTGCGGTAGGCGCCGCCGATGACCTCGTAGACGCTGCGCTCGATGGCGATCGGGCTGGACTGGATCAGCTCGGTCCAGTGGAAGAGGTCCAGGTAGGCCTGGAAGCTTCGCCGCCGCCGCCCGACCGTGATCAGGTCGCGGAAGGCCCAGTAGTCCTTGGTCGGCAGCCGGATGCCCTGCGCGTGGGCGATGCCCCACATGATCGCCGGCGTGACGGCAGCGCCCAGGTGGACGTGGAGCTCCGTCAGCGGCGTGCGGGGGTCCAGCTTGGGGCGCGCCATGGTTGGCGGAGTGTAGCGCGGCGCGCGCACGGCTCGCGCCCGGAGGCCGATGCTAGAATCGGCCACCGATGGACGCCATCCGCGACGCGATCGAGTGGATCGCCGGAGACAGCCCCCAGTTCGTGGCCGGCCTGCTGCCGTACCTGCTGCTGGGGATCGGCGCGCTGTACGTGCTGTGGGTGATCATCGGCTACCTGCGCGTGTCGCAGGTGGGCATCCAGACCGAGTCGACGCCCCAGCCGGTGCTGCCCCTGCCGCGCGCCGCGGAGGGGGTGATCGAGCCGCCGCGCGGCGTCCCCTACTGCCCGGTGGACGGGCTGCAGTACCCGCCCGACGCCCGCTTCTGCACGCAGTGCGAGGCGGAGCTCTCCCTCTCCTGCGCGAACTGCGGCGCAACCATCCAGGCCGCTGACGAGTCCTGCTATCGGTGCGGGACGCGCGCCACCACCGCCGTCCCCGCCCTGCACTGAGCGGCCTCGCCTGACGCTCCCGCCGGCGAGCCCGCTCCGAACCGGAGGACGCCAGGCGGCATGACCATCTATCCCGCGCTCCTGGTGGCCGGCCTCGGCGCCCTGCTGGGCGCCGCGCTGCTCGGCGGCGGCGGCCTGCTGGCCGGGCGCCGTGGGCTGCTGGCCGCCGGCCACGCCGCGCTGCTGCTGGC
>DASRYM010000057.1:0-10752 GCA_035687145.1 Candidatus Zixiibacteriota bacterium
GACCCGACGAAGGACGATCAACCAAAGTGGCCAAGGCCGAGAATCGACCGGTCATCTCGCTGGCGTGCACCGTCTGCAAGGAGCGCACGTACAGCACCCGGAAGAACAAGAAGAACGATCCCGGGCGGCTGGAGCTGAACAAGTTCTGCCCCCGCTGCCGGCAGCACACGCTGCACCGGGAGACCAAGTAGGGACCAAGCATGTCGCGCCGCGGCGTGCGGCGCACACTCATCCGCCGAGGGGTTGCACCTCGCGCGGCGGAGGGTGAAAGTAGATGCGCACCGACCCGGTAGGGGTGTAGCTCAATTGGTAGAGCACTGGTCTCCAAAACCAGCGGTTGCAGGTTCGAGTCCTGTCGCCCCTGCCACCACCCATCACTGACGGCAACCCGATCGAGAGCGAGCACAACACGACGTGATCAGAGGCATTCGCCTGTACCTCACCGAGGCATGGGCCGAGCTCAAGAAGGTGGCATGGCCCACCCGCGAGACGGTGACCAACCTGACGCTGATCGTCATCGCGGTCAGCGTGGCGGTTGGCGCCTACATCGCCGTGCTCGACGTCCTGCTGAAGGAAGCCGTTGACCGGGTGTTCCTGTGATGAGCGACGAGCAGACGACCCGCACCGAGGCCGCGCAGGCGACCACCGAGCCCGAGGAGGAGATCACGGAGTCGCCGGCCACCGCCGCGGCCAGCGAACCGACCTCCGAGCCGGCCACCGCCGAGGCCGGGCAGGCCGCGGAGCCGCAGGCTGCGCAGGCCGCCGCTGAGCAGCCCGCGCAGACCGAGGCCCGCCAGGCCGCCCGGCTGTCGCGCGAGGCGCCACTGCCCTCCGTGACCGAGGGCGCCGGCAAGAAGCAGTGGTACGTGATCCACACCTACTCCGGGTACGAGAACAAGGTGAAGGCCAACCTCGAGCACCGCATCGAGTCGATGGGTGTCGAGGACCAGATCTTCCAGGTGCTGGTGCCCATGGAGGAGGAGATCGAGATCAAGAACGGCCAGCGCCAGACGGTGAACAAGAAGGTGTTCCCCGGCTACGTGCTGGTCGAGATGATCATGACCGACGAGTCGTGGTACGTCGTGCGCAACACGCCCGGCGTCACCAGCTTCGTCGGCTCCGGCAACCGGCCGACCCCGCTCGACGAGAACGAGGTCAAGAAGATCCTCAAGCAGATGGGGGTCGAGGCGCCGAAGTTCAAGATGCAGTTCACCAAGGGCCAGAGCGTCCGGGTCAAGGACGGGCCCTTCGCCGAGTTCATCGGCACGGTGGACGAGGTCAACCCGGAGCGCAACAAGGTGAAGGTGCTGGTCAGCATCTTCGGCCGCGAGACGCCGGTCGAGCTGGACTTCCTGCAGATCGACAAGCTCTAGGGGGCCTTCAGGACCGATATGGACCGATGGCGGCCACGGCCGCATCGTCCAGGCAGCGAGAGGGAGGAGCGCGAACCGCTCCGCTTGGACCTCGGAGGATAGGTAGACATGGCAAAGAAGGTCCGCGCCGTCTTCAAGGTGCAGGCACCTGCGGGGGTCGCGACCGCCGCACCCCCAGTCGGTCCCGCGCTGGGCCAGCACGGGATCAACATCATGGAGTTCATCAAGGCCTTCAACGAGCGCACCGCCAACCTGCGCGGCTACGTGGTGCCGGCCGAGATCACGGTCTACGAGGATCGCTCCTTCACCTTCGTCACCAAGGCTCCGCTGGCCGCCGCGCTGCTCAAGCGCGCGGCGGGGATCGAGAGGGGCTCGTCGCAGCCCAACCGCGACAAGGTCGGCTCCATCACGCAGGCGCAGCTGCGCGAGATCGCCGAGACGAAGATGCAGGACCTGAACGCCAACAGCGTGGAGCAGGCCATGAGGATCGTGGCCGGCACCGCGCGGAGCAT
Source organism: Candidatus Zixiibacteriota bacterium (assembly GCA_035687145.1). Classification (GTDB taxonomy): domain Bacteria; phylum Chloroflexota; class Limnocylindria; order QHBO01; family QHBO01; genus DASRYM01. Next base: position 1,886 of record DASRYM010000057.1, read on the forward strand.
GGGCATCGAGGTGCGCGACTGATGGCCAGGCACGGACGGAAGTACCGCGAGGCCGCCGCGCTCGTGGAGCGCGACCGGCGCTACCCGCTGCCCGAGGCCGCCGAGCTGCTGCCGCGCCTCGCCACCACGAAGTTCGACGCCACGGTGGAGGCCCACCTGCGGCTGGGCGTCGACCCGCGCCACGCCGACCAGCTGGTGCGCGGTACCGTGGTCCTGCCGCACGGCACCGGGCGCGCCACGCGCGTCATCGTCTTCGCCCAGGGTGAGAAGGCCCAGGAGGCGCTGCGCGCCGGTGCGGACGAGGTCGGCGGCGAGGACCTGGTCAAGAAGGTGGACGACGGCTGGTTCGAGTTCGACGTGGCCATCGCCACGCCGGACATGATGGGCATGGTCGGCCGGCTGGGGAAGAAGCTCGGCCCACGCGGCCTGATGCCCAACCCGAAGTCAGGGACCGTGACCTTCGACATCGAGCGCGCCGTGGGCGAGATCAAGTCCGGCCGCGTCGAGTTCAAGGTCGACCGGGCGGGGATCGTCCACGTCCCGGTGGGCCGCGCCAGCTTCAGCCCGGAGCAGCTCACCGCCAACGTGGCCGCGCTGGTGGATGCCGTGAACCGGGCCAAGCCGTCCGGGGCCAAGGGGACGTACATGCGGACCCTGACCCTGGCGCCGACCATGGGGCCCGGCGTGCGGATCGACATCCCCTCGGCGCTGGCCGCGGCCGCCAGCTGACGCGCGGCAGCCCGCGCGTGCTGCCCGCAGTCGTTCATACGCTCACGGGGAGCGCGGTACGGGAGCAGGCCGGCCGGGTTGCGCGTTTGCCGGAACGGGCCGGAGCGGGTACCATCCGCACCCGCAACTGAACACACCAAGCCGAAGACAGCGATGCGTTCCGGGTGAGACTCCCGGACCAATTGCCGCCCCGCCGCCACCAGGCGACGAGGACGGCGGCACGCCGAGGCACGAAGCGGTTACGAGCAGGGGTCGCTCCCTGCATCGGTCCTCGTGCACGGGCGTGCGAGGACCTTTTTTGTGCCCCTGGACGGGGCGAAAGCGAGGGGCAATGCCAACCGAAGCCAAGCGACAGGAGGTCGCGGAGCTGGCCGAGCTGCTGCGCAACAGCACGGCGCTGGCGGTGACCGACTACCGCGGCCTGAGCGTCGCGGACATGCAGCAGGTGCGCCGCACCCTGCGCGCCAGCGGCGTCGAGCTGCGGGTGGCCAAGAACCGGCTGCTGAAGATCGCCGCCGACGAGGCGGAGCTGGCCGAGCTCAAGCCGCTGCTGGAGGGGCCCACCGCCCTGGCCACGGTGAGCGGAGACGAAGTGGTGCTGGCCAAGGCCCTCCAGGAGGCGCTGCGACCGTACTCCCGGGTGGTGAGCGTGCGCGGCGGCCTGCTGGGCAGGACCGCCATCGACTCCCAGGCGCTGGTGCGCCTGGCCAGCCTGCCGAGCCGCGAGGTGCTGCTGGGCAAGCTGGCCGGCGGCATCGCCAGCCCCATCACCGGGTTCGCCAGGGTGCTGGCGGCCAACCTCCGCAACCTGGCCGGCGTGCTGAACGCGGTGGCCGAGCAGAAGCGACAGACCGAGACCGAAGGCGCGGCCTGACCGGCGCCGCAAGCGAGACAAGGAGCTACCCAAACCATGGCAACCAAGACCCTGAGCAAGGACGAGATCCTCGAGGCCATCAGCAACATGTCGGTGCTCGAGCTGAGCGAGCTGGTGAAGGCCGTCGAGGAGAAGTTCGGCGTGACCGCCGCGGCCCCGGTGGCCGTGGCCGCCGCGCCGGCCGCCGGTGGTGGCGATGGGGCCGCGGGGGAGGCCGCCGCCGAGGAGAAGACCGAGTTCGACGCGGTCCTGACCGATGTTGGCGCCAACAAGATCCTGGTCATCAAGGCCGTGCGCGAGCTGACCGGCCTCGGCCTCAAGGAGGCCAAGGACCTGGTGGACGCCGCCCCCAAGCCGGTGAAGGAGGGCGTCAGCAGGGAGGAGGCCGAGCAGGTCAAGGAGAAGCTGGCCGAGGCAGGTGCCACGGTCGAGGTTCGCTGATCGAGCCCACCCTGAGACCGATGAGGGCCGGCCCCCGAGCGCGGGGCCGGCCCTCTGGCGTCTCCCCGTCTCAGCGCCCGTAGGTGCGGACGACGTCCATCAGCTCGCCAACCCCGAACGGCTTGGCCATCACGGCCACCGCGCCGATCTCCTCCGCCCAGCGCCTGGCATCGGCCGCCGCGGTCATGACCACCACCGGCAGCTCGATGCCGGCCGCCCGCAGCTCGCGTGCGAAGCCCCAGCCGTCCAGGCCCGGCATGCGCATGTCGAGCAGGACCAGGCGCGGCGCACGGGCGGTGATCTTGACCAGCGCCTCCGACCCGTCGGCCGCCGTCTCCACCGGGAGGCCTTCCATCTCGAGCACGTCGCGGACGGCGTCGCGAATGGCGGGGTCGTCGTCGACCACCAGGATGGGGTGGTTCATCCCGACGACCCCGACGCGGGCTCGAGCGTGGACTCGCCAGCGGTCCTGGTGGGATCGCCCGCCGCGGCGTCCATCGCGTGCTGCCCGCGGGCCAGGGTGGCGGTGAACGTGGTGCCGGCCCCCAGCTGCGAGGTCACCGTGATGTCGCCGCCATGCTCGCGGGCCACCAGGCGAGAGATGTAGAGGCCCAGGCCCAGGCCGCCATGGCGGCGATCGTCGATGTTGGCGCCACGGTGGAAGCGCTCGAAGACCATCCGCAGGTCCTCCTCGCCGATGCCGATGCCATGGTCGGTCACGCTCAGGTGCGCCAGGCCGTCGGCGGCCCACAGGCGCACCTCCACCGGCGTGTCGGCCTCCGAGTACTTCAGCGCGTTCCCCACCAGGTTCTGGACCAGCTGGAAGACCCGCGCCCGGTCGTACAGGCCGGGCACCGGCTCGGCGGCAATGAGTTGGACGCGGTCCCGGCCCGGACCGACGCCGTCGATCGCCTCGCCCACCAGCTGCCGCAGGTCGAGGGGCTCCAGGCGCAGCTCCCGCTCGCCCTCCGCGGTCTGGACGACCTGCAGGTACTCCTCGACCAGCAGCTTGAGGCGCGTCGCCTCGGCGCGCAGGCTGGCGATGCGCCGCGCATGCTGAGGGTGGTCGCCCAGGCTGCGGTCAAGCAGCTCGGCGTTGATGAGGATCGTGGTCAGCGGGGTCCGCACGTCGTGCGCGACCACCGACAGGAAGTCCTGCTTCAGGCGCGTCGCCTCGGCCAGGGCGCGAACCTCGGCCGCCTCGCGCCCCAGGGCGTGGCTGCGGATCACGGTCGCAGCCTGCTCCGCCACCAGGGCCGTCATGCCGGCAACGTCATCGGTGAACAGGAACGGGCGTGCCGCGTACACGGCCAGCACGCCGAGGCGCCGGCCGTCGGCGGTGATCGGTGCGGCGGCGATGGCGCGGATCCCGGCCTCGCGGTACTCGGCGGCATGCTCGGGGGCATCGGCTTCGGCATTGCCGGTGTACACCACCCGCTGGGTCAGGAACGCGCGGCCGCCGATCCACTCTCCGGGCTGCAGGTGGTGGACGCCACCCGAGGGCAGGTGGTACACCAGCGAGCCGCGGGCCGCATCCCACAGGCCGATGAGCGCGTCATCCGCTCCGGTCAGCTCGCGGGCGCGCTCGCGGACGCGCCGCAGCACCTCGTCCAGGGTCGGGGCCCGAATCAGCTCGGGCGTCTCGGCGACCAGCCGGCGCAGAATGGGTTCCTGCCAGGCGCGGCGCAGGAATCCCGGCGGGGCGAATCCCAGGAAGTAGGCGAGCATCAGGCCCATGCCGGCCGCCTGGTTCAGGATGGACACCGCCGGCTGGGTCGCGGGCAGCACGATCGACACCCCGACCAGCAGCAGCACGGTAGCCAGCAGCAGCGAGCCGAGGGCGACGGCCTGCATCCGACGCCGGGTGACTCCGTACGTGGTCCGGCTCTCATTGACGAAGGCCCAGGACGCGTAGCTGCCGAGCGCCACGACCCACACGACCGGGACCACCCGCACCGGGCCGGGCCACGGCTGCGGCACCAGGACGCCGATCGCGGCGACCACCACGAACAGCCCCCAGGCGCCGATCATGATGCCGCTGGGCTGGGGCCTGAAGTCATCGGCCAGACGCAGCAGGATGAGCGGCAGCGCACAGACGCCGACCCAGGTCAGGACGCCCAGCGCCGGATGGTCCTGCAGGCCGAGCAGCCCGGCCACGTCCCTCGCCAGCAGGACGGCCGTGATGACCCCCAAGAACAGGCACGTGTCGATCGCCGCCAGCGATGGGCTCCGGACCAGGCGGATGGCGGCCACCACGAACAGGCCCAGGTAGACGACCTGGCTCAGAACGCCAAGGAGTTCCTGTGCCGTCACCGAATTCGCCGACTCCCCAGCTCGTTCCGTCCGCGGACCGGGCACGCCCTTGGGCCCAGCTGGTGGTGGCCGCTCGGTGGCCGTGGCCATCCTACACCGGATGCTCCAGCGCGCACCCCCGACCATCGGTCCACCGCGGGTGGCCCTGCTAGGAGGGGCCGGATCGGGGAAGCCAGACCTCGAAGGTGCTGCCGCGTCCGAGGCCCGGGCTGGTGGCCTGCAGGCGGCCGCCGTGGGCATCCACGATCTGGCGGCTGATGTAGAGTCCAAGCCCAATGCCCTCGGCGGTTCCCGCGTTCTCACCGCGGCCGAACGGCTCGAACAGCCAGCGGTCGGCGGCCTCGTCCAGACCGATGCCCTGATCGGTGACGCGAATCGTCGCCCCGGCCTCGTCACCGCCACACTCCACGTCCACGGGGGCGGATGAAGGCGAATACTTGAGCGCGTTCTCCACCAGGTTGGTGACCACCTGGTCGATGCGGAGGGGATCCACCCGGGCCACCGCCGGCGAGAGTCTCCGGTAGCGTAGGCGGTCACCCTGGTCGGCGTCCTGGAAGCGCTCCACGACCTCGGCCACCACGTCGCCGACGTCGATCGTCCGGAGCTGGAAGCTCATGCGTTCGCTCTCCAGGCGAGCCACGTCCAGCAGCTCGTTGACCAGCGTCGTCAGCCGCCGGGACGCGTTGGCCAGCCGCGTCAGCGAACGGCTCAGGCGCTCGTCGTCAAGCGTCCCCAGGGCGTGGGCTCGTGCCATCGCCTCGACGGCCAGCTGGACGGTGGCGATCGGCGTGCGCAGCTCATGGGAGGCGATCGACAGGAAGCGCTCCCGGGCGCGCAGCGCCTGGTGAGCAGCCTCACGCGCCCGCTCCTCGGCGTGGAGCATCCGCTCGCGCTCCTCGACCGCGCGCCGCTCGGTCAGGTCCCGCGTGATCTTGACGAAGCCCTGCACCGATCCGTCCGGGGCTCGCAGGGCGGTGATGACCACGTTGGCCCAGAACCGCGAGCCGTCTGCCCGGACCCGCCAGCTCTCGTCCTCGACCCGACCCTGCTCGGCGGCCTCGCGCAGCCTCCGTTGCGGAAGCCCTGCGGCCTGGTCCTCCGGCGTGTAGAAGCGGGAGAAGTGCTGGCCGATGATCTCCGCGGCGGTGTATCCCTTGATGCGCTCGGCGCCGGGGTTCCAGGTCTGAACGTATCCATCGGCGTCGATCAGGAAGATCGCGTAGTCCGTGACCGCATCCACCAGCAGCTGCATGGCCTGCTCGCGGTCCAGCGTGATCCTGGACTCGCCGGGCTCGCGGGGTGAAGGTGGGTTGGACGGGGAGGTCATGAGCACCGCCGGATGGTGATGGTCCCTAAGGGTAGCCGCTGGACTCGGTTGTGTCCGTCGGCCGTCAAGCCGGAGGCCGGCCGCAGGCGGGACGAGCTTGACAGCGGCGCCGTACGCCACGGTGACCTAGGGCTCGACGAGCGCCCGCAGCTCGCGGTAGAGGTCAGCCCTGCCCTCCAGCCCGATGCCCGGCAGATCGGGCAGGGTCACGTGCCCGTCGACCACCTCCACCCCGTCGGGGAAGCCGCCGTACGGCTGGAACAGGTCCGGGTATGACTCGTTGCCGCCCAGCCGCAGGCCAGCCGCGATGTTCAACGCCATCTGGTGTCCGCCATGCGGGATGCAGCGCTCCTGGCTCCAGCCGTGCGCGCGCAGCATCTCCAGCGTGCGCAGGTACTCGACCAGGCCGTAGCTCAGGCCGGGGTCGAACTGCAGCCAGTCGCGGTCCGGTCGCAGGCCGGCGTAGCGCACAAGGTTGCGGGCATCGGGCATGGAGAACAGGTTCTCGCCGGTGGCCATCGGTCCCGGGTAGGCCTCCGACAGGGCGCGCTGCAGCTCGAAGTCCAGGGGGTCGCCGGGCTCCTCGAACCAGAGGAGGTCGTACGGACCGATGGCCTCCGCGCAGGCCAGCGCGGCCTCCAGGTCGAAGCGGCCGTTGGCGTCGACCGCCAGGCGCTGCCCGGGCCCCAGCACCTCCAGCACGGCCTCGATGCGGCGGCGGTCCTCGTCCAGCGAGGCCCCGCCGACCTTCATCTTCACCACCGTGTAGCCGCGGTCCAGGTAGGAGCGCATCTCGTCCTGCAGGGCGCGGAGGTCGCCGTCGGGGTGGTAGTAGCCGCCGGCGGCGTAGACGAAGACCCGCGGATCGGCCTCGCCGGTGCCGTGCCGCTCGGCGAGCAGCCGGAAGAGCGGGGCGCCGGCGATCTTGGCGGTGGCGTCCCACAGCGCCATGTCCAGGGTGGCCATCGCGACGGCCCGCTCGCCGTGGCCGCCGGGCTTCTCGTTGCGGAACATGACCGCCCAGGCGCGGTGCGGGTCCAGGTTGGTGCCGGCCTCGTCCAGCAGGTCGCGCGGGTCGGCCGCCAGCAGGCGGCGCGCGAAGCGCTCGCGGATCAGGCAGCCCTGTCCGTAACGGCCGTTCGAGTTGAAGCCGTAGCCGATCACCGGGCGGCCGTCTCGGATCACATCGGTCACGATCGCCACCACGCTGATGGTCATCTCCGAGAAGTCGATGACCGCGTTCTTGATGTCCGAGGCGATGGGCACGGTCTTCTCGCGGATGTCGGTGATGCGCATCGGTCCAGCCTACTGCCTGTCGGGTCGGCGGATGACCGATGAGGGCGGCGTCCGGGATCGGTCCTACCGGGTGACGAGCACCAGGAGGAGCACATGAAGGCCGAGCAGCACGTCACGTCGCCCGACGGCACGAGGATCGCCTTCGATCGCATCGGGAGCGGGCCGCCGATCATCCTCGTCGACGCCGCTGCCGGGTTCCGCGGGTTCGGGCCGATGCCCGCGCTGGCCGCCGAGCTGGCCGGCGCCTTCACGGCGATCACCTACGACCGCCGAGGCCGCGGGGCGAGCACCGATACGCCGCCGTACGCCGTGGAGCGCGAGGTCGAGGATCTCGCGGCGCTCATCGAGGCCGCCGGCGGTGAGGCGTTCGTCCACGGCTTCTCCTCCGGTGCGGCCCTGGCCCTCCATGCCGCGGCGGCCGGCGTGCCGATCCGCAGGCTCAGCCTCCTGGAGCCCGCGATCGACCTCGATCCACCGGCCGCCGATGAGCCGGACCTGGGGAACGAGATCGAGCAGCGCGTGGCACAGGGCCGCCGTGCGGATGCGGTCGAGCATTTCAACCGCAGCATCGGGGTCCCCGACGAGTACCTGGTCGGGATGCGGGAGGCACCGTTCTGGCCCGCGCTCGAGGCGCTGGCCCACACGCTCGCCTACGACACGCGGATCACCGCGGCGATGACGCCCGAGGTCGTCGCCTCCGTCGACACGCCCGCGCTGGTCGTCAACAGCGAGGCGTCCGACCCTCGGCTCGTCGGCTGGGGTCGCGAGGTGGCCGCGCGCCTGCCGAACGGGACACACCTCATGCTCCCCGGGAAGTGGCACGGCGTCGCGCCCGAGGTCCTCGCCCCGGCCCTGGGGCAGTTCCTGCATGGCTAGGCCACGCGTACCTTTGGATCGCCATCGCGCAGCACAAGGCCGGGAGGGCAGCATGGGAAGGACTCGCGTCCTGCTGGACGGCTTCGGCATGGGGGAGTCCCCTCGGTGGCACGAGGGTCGCCTGTGGTTCTCCAGCTGGGGGACCGATGAGATCACCGCCGTCGACCTCAAGGGGAGGGCCGAGGTCATCGGTCCGGGTGGGGGAGGGGCCGGCTGGGCGGTCGACTGGCTCCCGGACGGCCGGATGCTGGTCACGGGCCCCGAGCTCGTGCGCGCGGAGCCCGATGGCTCCCGCGTCCGGCACGCCGACCTGCGCCACATCTTGCCGTACGGATGCAGCGAGATCACGGTCGACGGACGTGGCAACACCTACGTCGACTCGATCAACTTCGACTTCGCCGACTTCGACGAGGTCATCGGCAGCGGGCAGGCGCCGGGGAAGATCGCGCTCATCACCGCCGACGGCGAGGCGCGCGAGGTGGCCGACGGCCTGGCGTTCCCGAACGGCATGGTCGTGACGCCGGACAACGCGACGCTCATCGTCGCCGAGTCGTTCGCCCGCCGGCTGACCGCCTTCGACATCGGTCCCGACGGCAGCCTGTCGAACCGTCGCGTCTGGGCCGATGTCACCGGCGACGGCATCTGCCTGGATGCGGAGGGTGCGGTGTGGACCAGCGACGTCGGGCCGGACGACGCCGGGGTATGCCTTCGCGTCCGCGAGGGCGGCGAGATCCTGGATCGGATCGAGCTCGACCGCCCGGCCTACGCCTGCATGCTGGGCGGCGCCGATGGGCGGACCCTCTTCATGGTCGCGCAGAAGTGGTTCGGCCCGGATCGCATGGACGAGCTCATCGCGGCGAGGACGGGGCAGATCGTCACCGTCCGCGTGGAGGTGCCGCACGCCGGCTGGCCATAGCCCAAACCGAACAGGTGTTCTACCATCCGGCGGGTGAGCTACCTGGTCGGAGAGGTCTTCGATCTGACGGTCGACTGCCCGTGTGGCTGGGTGGG
>DASRYM010000058.1:0-3796 GCA_035687145.1 Candidatus Zixiibacteriota bacterium
CGTCATGGAAGATGCGGTTGATGGCCGGACGGTATGCACTGGCAGGCTCACGCGCGATCTCCCCGCCCGTGTTGCTGTTGCGGCCGAAGCGCGGGAAGTTGCTGCTCGAGACCTCCAGGCGGATGCGGTGGCCCGGCCGAAACACATTCGCCGTGGCCCACAGGTCGAGGCGCAGCTCATAGACCGCATCCGGTTCGAGGAGCTCGGGCTCGGCCAGGGACGTGCGATACCGCGCGCGCAGGATGCCCTCGGTCAGAATGATCGCCCGTCCGTCGGGATAGACATCGACCAGCTTACCCGTGAAGTCCGTGTCACGTGCTGACGAGGCAACGAACAAGCGCAGCTCGACCGGGCCAATCACCTCGACCGGCTGCTCCAGCACCGGGGTGGTGTAGACCAGCACGTCATCACGCAGCTCGACCACACGCTGGTCACGCGGTCCGTTCGCGTTCGCGCCCGGGAAGAGCACCTGGCCGCCGACGGTGGGGGCCGGGCGCAGCGGGTTGGAGAGGTACACGTCGGGCGGTTCGTCGCCGGGCGGCGCCGGCGACAGCGTGCCGTCGCCGTTCAGGGTGTTGGCCTGCCCGCCGCTGTGCAGGTAGTAGGGGCGGTAGTGGGTATCAGGCAGCGGCCAATCGGCCTCGGTGCGCCATGCGTCGATGCCCATCACGAAGAGCATCACCGGCGGCTCCTGGTCTACACCGTTGTTCACGCCCTTCAGCCAGCGGTCGAACCAGCGCAGCTGGATGCCGGTCAGGTCGATCGCATCGCTGCTGGCAGCGGCGCCGAACTCCCGCTCGGGGAAGCTGCCGCTGTAGTTCGCGTGGCTCCAGGGGCCGATGATCACCCGCTGGTTGCGGCGCGCGGTCTCCGTGCCGCCCCGCTGACGCATCCCCATATAGTTCTCGAACGTGGCCGACAGGAAGATATCGTACCAGCCGCCGATGTGGAGCGCCGGCGCACCGACCCGCTCATACCACGCATTGGGTGAGATGGGGTGCCAATAGGCGTCCGCCGTCGGGTGGGCCAGCCAATCACCCCAGAAGGGCGCGAGGTCCCGGAACAGCGGGTGGTCGTCCAGCGGCAGGTGGGACATGACCGCGTCCAGGTCCAGGTTCAGGTCGCCTGCTGGCACCGTCAGTCCCCGCGCCACCCGGCGCTCGCGCTCGGAGAGGCTGATCCCCACGGCCCAGCGCAGGCCGTGGAAGACGTTCGCGCCACCCTGATAGGCCATCCCCTCGAACGCGTCCGCGGGGGTGACGGCCGGCGCCAGCGCCCGCAAGGCCGGCGGCTGCTCGCGCGCGGCCGCCCACTGCGTACAGCCGAGGTATGAGCCGCCGATGCCACCCACCACGCCGAGCGACCACGGCTGAGCGGCCGCCCAGGCGACCGTGTCGGCGCCGTCGTGGGCCTCCTGGAAGTGAGCGTGAAAGACGCCCTCGGAGGCATAGCGCCCGCGCACATCCTGAATCACGACGGCATAGCCGGCCTGCACCGCACGCAAGATGTCGAACGGCACGCCGATGCCAGCCACGGCATGCTCTTTGTTATAGGGCGTTCGTACGAGCAGCACCGGGATGGGTGCTGCGCCGTCGAGCCGGTACACGTCGGTGGCGAGCCGCACCCCGTCGCGCATCGGTACCATGACGTTCTTGTCGATCCGGATCATTGTCATCGACCGCCTCCGATGAGCTCGTCCAGCAGCAGGTACCGTTCGCGATGGCGATCCGGCTCGCTCGCCGACTCGCCATCCAGGCGCATGAGTTGCACGGTATCACCTTCGTTCGCTGGCGGCCAGAGGGGGACACCGGGGCCGTTCGGATCGCCGCTCCTGACGAAGTTGGCGTAACACTGCTGCATCACCTCCGAGAGTTGCTCGTCCTCGTCCGTCCAGGCATAGACCATATTCGTCGCCAGGGTCCCCATGAAATACTCGATGTCCGCCGAGTGCACCGCGCCACGCGCCGGGGGCGGCCGCTGCGCCCGCGCCCGCTTGCCACGGATTACGCCCCCCGCGAGCCCGCCGACGGCGTCGCCCATCTCGGGGCGCATCGGCGGGCGCGGGTGGGCATACAGATAGCGGTACACCGGACGGCCGCCGGTCCGGCCGTGGAGTTCGGCCCATTTCCAGGTGCTGTAGCCGATGAACAGGTCGCTGGCGAGGTCGGTCGCGGCCGCGATGACCTCCTCGTCGGTCGTCGCCGGGTATAGCCGGAGCACCTGCTCGGCCCGCGCGCCGAAGCGCTGGTGAATGACCGTCCGGTAGCGCGCTACGGTCGGCTTTCGGCGGCCAAGGAGGGCCACCGCAGGCGCCTCCTCGGAATTCCAGCCGACGAGCAGCGGCACGTGTGCCTGCTCGCCCGCGGCGTACAGCTGCGCTGGGGGACGGGGCAGGAAGTAGCCGTCGATCGTGGCGGGGAAGTACTGCGGCGGGCGCCCCCTGGTCGCTGTGAGCAGGCGCCTGGCCGGCAGCGCCCGCAGCTCGGCCAAGGACGCGGCCCCGACGCTGGCCGCGAACTCCACCCCGGCGCGCTCCGCATCGGCCAGCGCCAGGGGTGGGAGCGCGCCGATCACCGAACCGCTCGATCCGATCGCCCCGGCGATCAGGTCTTTCGCGAGCGGCGAGACCATCTGGGCGCTGACCGAGATCGACCCGGCCGATTCACCGGCGATGGTGACCCGCCCCGGGTGGCCGCCAAAGGCCGCGATATTCTCGTGCACCCAGTGTAGCGCCGCCGCCTGATCGAGATAGCCATAGTTCCCCGAGGCGTGGTGCGGCGATTCCTGCGTCAACTCGGGGTGCGCGAAGAAGCCGAAGATGTTCAGGCGGTAGTTGACGGTGACGGTGATGAGGCCCCGTTGCGCCAGGCGTGCGCCGTCGTAGCGCGGCTCGGAGCCGTCGCCGGCGACGTTGCCGCCGCCGTAGAAATAGACCAGCACCGGCAAGCGTTCCGCCATGGGCTCAGGCGGCGCCCACACGTTGAGATACAGGCAGTCCTCGCTCATACGCGGCGAGCGGAAGTTCATGTCGCCGAAGACCGGCCGCTGCATGGGGCGCGGCCCGAACTGATGGGCCGCGCGTACACCCGCCCACGGCGCGGCGGGTTGCGGCGGGCGCCAGCGCAGGTCGCCAACCGGTGGGGCGGCGAAGGGGATACCCTTGAAGCTGCGGATGCCTGAGCCAGGCTCGATGGTCCCTTCGAGGATGCCACCGGCGACGGTGACGCGCGGATGCTGCGGTGTCGGGTCTTCCATCAGGCAGTGCTCCTATCACGGTGCTGCTCCCAGCGTCGCTTGAACCCCGGACGCGCCTCACCTCGCCTGGTACTGCTCGTCGCTGACGTGCTCCAGCCACTCGACACCCTTGCCGTCGAGCGCTTCCTGGAGGGCGATGTGGGTCATGGCGGTGGTGGCCGTGGCGCCGTGCCAGTGCTTCTCGCCGGGCGCGAACCAGACCACATCGCCCGGGCGGATCTCCTCGACCGGGCCGCCCCAGCGCTGGGCCAGGCCAGAGCCCGCGGTGACGATCAGGATCTGGCCCAGCGGGTGGGTATGCCAGGCCGTGCGCGCGCCAGGCTCGAACGTCACGCTGGCAGCGCGTACGCGCGCAGGCTCGGGCGCCTCGAACAGCGGGTCGATCCGCACCGCGCCGGTGAACCACGCGGCCGGCCCTTTGCCGGATGGCCGCGAGCCGTTTCGAATGATGTCCATCTCATGTCTCCTTCTGTGCCGGCGCCACCATCGGCGGCATGCTGCCGCGTGCTGCCGCCGTCTGCTCGCGCCGCTCACGATACAC
>DASRYM010000059.1:0-7618 GCA_035687145.1 Candidatus Zixiibacteriota bacterium
GATCGGCGTAGCTGGCGGCTGGCAGCCTCATGCGGCGTCGGTTCGTAGCGAACCTCACCCAATGCCTGCTCGGCGACGCGTATTGCGGAAACCATTTCGGTGAGCTCATTGGGCTCGAGTGAGAAGCCGCTGTCAGGCCCGCCGTCGCTCCGCCGGAGTGTCACGTGCTTTTCCACGATCGAGGCACCGAGGGCGACGGCCGCAACAGGGACCGCGATCCCGAGCGTGTGATCGGAGAGGCCAGCTGGGACGCCGAAGGCGGCTGCCAGATGCGGGATCGTGCGCAGGTTGGCCTCTTCGGGTGGGGCCGGATACGCGCTCGTGCACTTGAGCAGCGCGATGTCCCGGGCGCCAGCTTCTCGCGCCGCCGTGACGGCCTCGTCGATCTCCGACAGGGTCGCCATTCCGGTCGAGATGATCATCGGCTTCCCTGTCGCAGCAGCCCGCCGGATGAGGCCGATGTCCACGATCTCGAAGCTGGCGATCTTGTAGGCCGGAACGTCCAGGGTTTCGAGGAAATCGATCGCCGTCGCGTCAAATGGTGAGGAGAACCAGGTGAGGCCAAGCCGTCTCGCCTCGTCACGAATGGGCTCGTGCCACTCCCAAGGCGTGTAGGCCTCCTCGTACAGGGAGTACAGCGTTCGACCATCCCAAACCGTGCCGCTGCTGATCCGGAACGGCGGACTGTCGGCTTCGATGGTGATGGTGTCCGGCCGGTAGGTCTGCAGCTTCACGGCGTCGACGCCCGCCTGCGCCGCAGCCTGGACGATCTCGAGCGCTCGCTCCAGGCTGCCGCCGTGATTCGCCGAGAGCTCGGCGATGATGAAGGTGCGGGCTCCTGGCTCCCCGATTCGCCGCCCGTCGATCTCCATGCGCGGATTATCGGTCGTCGGTGAGGTCCGCGACCATTCGGACCGCATTGGGTGGCAGCCCGTCGTCGTCCTCGCGACGGACCTCGACGAAGCCTGCTTCTGCGAAGGCCCGCTGCGACGCCTCGTTTGAGCCCCGGATGAAGGCGTCCAAGCGCGTCAGTCCGCGCTCGCGGGCGATGGTAATTGCCCGCCTGATCAGCCCGACCGACAGGTGGCGCCCGCGAGCGGCCGGGGCGACGGTGATGGAGACCACGCCGGCAGTGTGCGCCTGCGCGACCCGCACCACGCCGACCGGCTCGGCGTCCAGGCTGGCGATCTCCATGGCCACGTCTGGCGACGCGAGCGTGCGCCTCAGCCACACTCTGTGCTCGGACGCGGTAACTACATTCGTCGAGAATGAGGCGGCTCGGGTGACCGGGTCGTTGCGCCACTCGAGAAGCCGTGCGCCATCGCCCGATGCCGCGCGGCGGAAGGTGAGCAGCTCCTGCCGCATGGCGCCGGCGACCCGGGTCGCACCTCGACCGTCGACGAGCGCGAGACCCGCCTCGCGACGCCGCCGGAGCCGTTGCGAGTCGCGAAGGAGATCGGTGACCACCTCCGCAACGCGCTGAGGTGACTCACGTCCGTCGACGACGTCCGCGAGATCCGACGCTTGAAGCGCCCGCACCACCAGGTCTTGGTTGGCCGCGATACGAACGGCCACCATGGGCACCCCCAGCGCGAGGCATTCCAGCGTGGTGGTGCCGGCGCCGACCACCGCGACGCGAGCTGCCGCCAGAACGGCTGCCATGTCGGCCGGCGCTTCGGCGATGTCCCAGCCCGCCATCGGTGCAGCCCGTCGCAGCTCATCGCGATCCTGGTGGTGCGGTCCAAGGACGACCCGCCCCTTCAGGCCGAGCCGCGCGAATGCCTCGATCAGCGGGAGGGTGCGACGGTCCGGATCCGCACCGCCCAGGGATACGACCACGTCCCATTCCGGCTCCTCCGCGCGACGGCGGCGCACGAACTCACGCCGAAGTGGCGCGTAGCGTGGCCCCAGCAGGAGCGCGGCGTTCGCAGCGGTGTACATCGTCCGTTCGGCGTAGAGGTTCGGGTTCAGCACGAGGGCCGCTCCGCCTGTCGGCCCGCCATGGTCGTCCATCAACAGGAGGAGGGTACGCGCCCCAACGGCAGCGATGTAGTCGCGGTCGAACTGGTAGCCGTCCAGGACAAGCCAGTTGGGCCGGACCGCGTCGATCGCCTCGGTGGTCGCACGAAGGTCCTCGGCCGAGCCCACCTCCGCCTGGATGCGGTCCAGCACGGTGGCCTCGCGTTTCCAGTCCGACTCGAGCGAACCCGGGTCGACGGCGGTCAAGAGCGCGCAGCTGTCTCCACCGTCGCGCAGCGCCTGGGCCAGTGCCAGGCATCGCATCAGGTGACCGATGCCAATGGCCGCCCCGCCATCTGTGCGAAACAGAACCTTCACGTCCCCAGCGGTTTCTGGCGGACGTCGCGGTTCAGCAGCGCGAGGTCGGGCCGGCGATCCAGCAGCTGCAGGACATCCGCCATCTCGAAGTCGTCGCCGAGCGTCTCATAGACCGCAGCCGCGAACTCGAAGTCCTCCGGCGTGTCGACGGTCCACCGCAGGCTGGATCGATCGACGTCGTCGATGACCTGCCGGATGACGAACCGGTCAGGCCGGCGGTGAATGAAGAGCGTGACGTGCTCCCGCTCGACTGGATCGATCGCCTCGAACGCCGCCGCCTCCAGGGCCTCTCGGGTGAAAACCTCCGTGTCGAGGCCACGCGGGAACGTGCGCGTCACGGTGTTCGACACGTAGTCGCAGCCCGGCTCGAAGGCCGCGAGGACACGAGAGGACACCGCGGGGCTGAGCAGCGGGCAGTCGGCGGTGATGCGGACCACGACGTCGGCTTTGTGCCGTCGAGCGGTCCCAAGGAACCGAGCCAGCACGTCGGCAGCGGGGCCGCGCACCACCGGAGAAAGCTCGGACAACGTTTCGGCCAACTCGTCGTCCTCGGGGAGATCCGGCACGGCCAGGACGACCTCGTCGACGCCGGCCACGCGCCTAGCGCGGCGGACGACATGCTCCACCATGGGGCGCTGGCCGAGGCGCATGAGGACCTTGCCGGGGAGGCGGGTCGATCCGGTTCGCGCTTGGATGACGGCCACTGCTCGACGGCCGTGGATCATAGGAGCTCTCGAGCCGTGCTCCGGACGGTCTCGATCACCCGCTCTACCTGGTCGTCGGTCATGAGCGGGAATATCGGGATCGAAATTGCCCGCGATGCGTAGTGCTCCGCGATCGGGCAGATACCCGGCTGGAAGCCCAGCTGCGCGTAATAGGGGTGGTGGTGGACGGGGATGTAGTGGACCTGGACGCCCAGGCCACATTCCCGGAGGCGATCGAAGAACGCTCTGCGGCGAGCTGGGTCATCCACGCGCAGGACGAAGAGATGCCAGGCCGGCTCCACCTCCGGGCGGACCGCCGGAAGGGAGATGCCCGATACGTCCGCGAGGGCCTCGAGGTATCGCGCTGCGATGGCGCGACGCCGGGCAATGAAGGCCGCGAGGCGGCGGAGCTGGCTGCGACCCAGCGCGGCCTGAATATCGGTCAGCCGGTAGTTGAAGCCCAGGTCGTGCTGCTCGTAGTGCCAGGCGCCGTCCTCCCGCTGCATCTCAGCATGGTCACGGGTGATGCCGTGCGTTCGAAATCTCGTGGCGCGCCGAGCCAGCCGCTCGTCATCAGTGACGACCGCACCACCTTCACCACTGGTGATCGCCTTCACCGGGTGAAAGCTGAGCTCGCTCGCGTCGGCCAGCGTGCCCACCGCCCGGCCGCGGTACGTCGCGCCAAGTGAATGCGCGGCGTCGGCCATGAGGGAGACGCCATGCCGGTCGGCGACCGCCCGAAGGGCGTCGTAGTCCGCGGGATGGCCGGCGTAGTCGACGGCCACGATCATCCGCGTCCGATCCCCAATGGCTGCACCGACGGCAGCGGCGTCGAGGTTGCCGGTGTCTGGCTCCACATCCACGAACCGGACCGTTGCACCGAGATAGAGTGCGGCGTTCGCTGTGGCGGCGAAGGTCAGCGGCGTAGTGATGATCTCGTCGCCCGGCCGGAGCCCGGCGGCGAAGTACATGGCGTGGAGCGCCGAAGTGCCGGAGTTGAGAACGACGGCGTGACGCGCGCCGGTGACCTCCTGGAGCGCGTCCTCGAACGCCCTGACCGCCGGCCCGGTGGTAAGGAAGTCGGACCTGAGAACCTCAACGACGGCTTCGATATCGTCGTCGTCCACCCACTGGCGGCCGTAGGGAATCGGCGGGTCAGACATCCGCGAGCATGGTCCTCAGCTGATCCACGTCCAGCCACTCCGTGTTCGTGTCGCTCGCATAGCTGAAACCTTCGGGCACCGGCGTGCCTTCCAGTTGTTGCTCCGGCCACCAGTCAAGCTCGGGCTGGATCACGTAGTAGGTACCCATGTCCAACGTCCGGCGCGAGTCTGGCGCGCTGATCATCTCCTCGTGGAGCTTCTCCCCCGGACGAATGCCGACCACCTTGAGCTTGGCGTTCGGCGCCATGGCCTTCGCCAGGTCCACCACCCGCATGCTCGGGATCTTGGGCACGAACAGCTCGCCACCGTGCATGCGCTCCAGCGACTCCCGGACGAAGCGGACTCCCTGGTCGAGAGTGATCCAGAATCGGGTCATTCGCTCGTCCGTGATGGGTAACTCGCCGGTGGGCTCCAGCTGCTTGAAGTACGGCACCACGCTTCCGCGGCTGCCGACGACGTTCCCGTACCGAACGACCGAGAAGCGTGTCTTGGTGCCGCCGGCGTACGCGTTTCCGGCGATGAACAGCTTGTCGCTGACGAGCTTGGTAGCTCCGTAGAGGTTGATCGGGCTGCAGGCCTTGTCCGTGCTCAGCGCGATGACCTTCTCGACCCCCTGCTCGATCGCGGCCTCGATGACGTTCTGCGCGCCGTGGACGTTCGTCTTCACCGCCTCGAACGGGTTGTACTCGGCGGCGGGGACCTGCTTCAGAGCGGCGGCGTGGATCACGAAGTCGACGTCATGAAAGGCGCGATACAGCCGCTGGTAATCCCGAACGTCCCCGATGAAGAACCGGATCCGCGGCTCGTTCGGGTAGCTCTGCTGCATCTCGAACTGCTTGAGCTCGTCGCGGCTGAAGACGATGACCTTCTTGACATCCGTCTCGGCGAGCAGCGTGCTCGTGAAGCGCTTGCCGAAGGACCCTGTGCCGCCGGTGATCAGGACTGTCCGGCCACTGAAGATGGACATCGCCTCCTCGGATCGCGAAAGAAGCGCCAGACGCGCAGCAAGTCGGCGGTCCAATTCTACGTGTCTGGCTCTGTCCGAAGGGCGTAAGCCAGACGGCCGCGAATCAGCACGGTAAGCCGAAGATTTCGTTCCGGCATACTGGCGCCGATGAACTCCGCGGCGGCCAGGCCGCGCGTCTGCGTGCTGGGCCTGGGCTACATCGGTCTGCCAACGGCGGCCCTGCTGGCCAGCCGTGGCCATCAGGTGGCGGGCGTGGACGTCAACCCGGACGTGGTCGGCACCGTCAACCGCGGCGAGGTGCACATCTCCGAGCCGGACCTGGCAGCCCTGGTCCGGGTGGCGGTGGAGTCCGGCCGGCTGCGAGCCCACGATGCACCGCAGCCCGCCGACGTGTTCATGATCTGCGTGCCGACCCCCTTCCATCCCGGCACCGACCCGCCGGAGCCGAACCTGGACTACGTCCGGTCCGCGGCGCGCTCGATCGCGCCGGTTCTGCACCCCGGCAACCTGGTGATCGTGGAGTCCACCTGCCCGGTCGGCGCCACCGAGGAGGTGGCCGCGCTGCTGCGCGAGGCCGGCGCCCCGGACGGCGTCCACGTGGCGCACGCCCCGGAGCGCGTGCTGCCGGGCCGCATCCTGGCCGAGCTGACCGAGAACGACCGCATCGTGGGCGGCGTGACGCCCGAGGCTTCCGAGCGGGCCGCCGCCTTCTACCGCGGCTTCGTGCAGGGCGCGGTGCTCACCACCGACGCGCGCACGGCCGAGATGGTGAAGCTGGTGGAGAACAGCTTCCGCGACGTGAACATCGCCTTCGCCAACGAGGTCAGCATGCTGGCCGAGCGCCTTGGCATCGACGCCTGGGAGCTCATCCGCCTGGCCAACCGCCACCCGCGGGTGAGCATCCTGCAGCCCGGCCCTGGGGTGGGCGGCCACTGCATCGCCGTGGACCCCTGGTTCATCGTGGCCCAGAACCCGACGCTGGCCCGCCTCATCCGCTCCGCCCGCGAGGTGAACGACGCCAAGACCGAGTGGACGGTGGCCCAGATCCGCGCCGAGGCAGGGCGCCTGGCCGAACGCGAGGGCATCCGCGGCCGCCCGGTGCGCATCGCGGCCCTTGGCCTGGCCTACAAGCCCAACACCGACGACCTGCGCGAGTCGCCGGCGCTGGCGGTCGCCCGCGGCCTGCAGCGGGCCGGCTTCGAGGTGCTGGCGTCCGAGCCGCACCTGGCGTCGCACGCCGAATTCGAGCTGCACGCCCCGGCCGAGGCGGTCGCCCGGGCCGACCTGGTGGTGCTGCTGGTCGCCCACCGCCAGTTCGCCGGACTGGACCTTGGCGGCTGCCCGGTGCTCGACTTCTGCGGGGCGCTGCAGCCCGCTCCCCGCTGACCGTGGCCCGTCCCGAGCCCGCCACCGCAGGACCCATCGCCGTCCTCTTCGGCACCCGCCCGGAGGCGATCAAGCTCGCCCCGGTCATCCTGGAGCTGCGCCGTCGGGGCACCCCCACCACGGTCATCACCACCGGCCAGCACCGCGAGCTGGTGGACCAGGTGCTGGAGCTGTTCGACATTCGCGCCGATCACGACCTGCGCCTCATGGAGCACGGCGCGGGCCTGGACCAGATCCTGAGCCGGGCGCTGACCGGCGTGGGCGAGCTGCTGCGCGAGCGCAGCCCGGCGGCGCTGGTCGTCCAGGGCGACACCACCTCCACCCTGGCCGCCGCGCTGGCCGCCTTCCACGCGCGCGTGCCCCTGGCCCACGTCGAGGCGGGACTGCGCAGCCACGACCTGGACCTCCCCTTCCCGGAGGAGATGAACCGCCGGGTGGTGAGCATGGTCGCCCGCTGGAACTTCGCGCCCACCGAGCCGGCGGCCGAGAACCTGCGCCGCGAGGGCCACGCCGGCCACCTGGAGGTGACCGGCAACACCGTGGTCGACGCGCTGCAGCACATCGTCGCGTCGTCCGCGGATGGACCGATGGACCCCGCCCAGGCCGTCCCCTCCCCGTACGTCCTGGCCACGGCCCACCGTCGCGAGTCGTGGGGGGCTCCCATCGAGCGCATCTCGCTGGCGCTGCGCGACATCCTGGAGGCGAGGCCCGAGCTGCACCTGCTGTTCGCCACCCACCCCAACCCGGCGGCCCGCGACCCGGTGAATCGGGTCCTGGCCGAGCAGCCCCGGGCGCGGGTGGTGGACGCGCTGGACTATCGGTCCTTCCTGGGCCTGCTGCGCGGCTCGGTGCTGACCATCAGCGACTCGGGCGGCGTGCAGGAGGAGGGCCCCACCCTGGGGATCCCGGTGCTGGTCACGCGCGCGGTGACCGAGCGGCCGGAGGGCCTCAAGGCCGGCGCCGTGGAGCTGGTGGGCACCGACCGCGACCGCATCCGGGAGGCCGCCCTGCGGCTCCTGTCCGACCCCGCCGCCCGCGAGCGGATGGCCCGGGCCGGGCGC
>DASRYM010000060.1:0-2434 GCA_035687145.1 Candidatus Zixiibacteriota bacterium
TAGGCGCCGGTCAGCGCCGGCAGGCAGGCGATCGTCCGACAGGCCATGCCGCCGTTCAGGTGGCGCGAGAGGCCGATGCCGACCCGGATGAACGCGCGCGGCGAGGCCCCGTAGCGGCGGGCGAAGGCCCGGATGCGGTCGGCCGGAACGCCGGTGATCGCGGCCGCCCACTCCGGCGGGTGGGCCTTGACGTGCTCGGCCAGCCGCTCGAAGCCGACCGTGGCCCGCGCGACGTACCCGCAGTCCACCCGGCCCTCGCCGATCAGCACGTGCATGACGGCCAGCGCCAGGGCGGTGTCGGTGCCGGGGCGGACCATCAGGTGCTCGTCGGCCTGCTCGGCGGTCGGGGTGCGGTAGGGGTCGATGCACACGACCCACGCCCCGCGCTGGCGGGCCTGCTTGACCAGGGTCATGACGTTCACCGACGTGTAGGCGGCGTTGATCCCCCACAGCACCACTAGGTCGGCCCCCACCATCTGCTCGGAGTCGTTGCCGGTGACGGCGCCCACGGTCGCCGTCCAGCCGGCGTAGGCGGTGGCCACGCAGATCGTCCGCTCCAGCCGGCTGGCGCCGAGCGCGTGAAACAGCGGGTGGCCGGCGTAGTACTGGATCTGGCCCATGGTGCCGGCGTAGGAGAACGGCAGGATGGCCTCGGCGCCGTGGCGGGCGATGATGCCGCGCCAGCGGGCGGCGATCTCGGCCACCGCCTCCTCCCAGGTGACCCGCTCGAAGCGGCCCTCGCCCTTGCGCCCCACCCGCCGCAGCGGGTGGAGCACGCGCAGCGGCGAGTGCACGCGCTCGGCGTAGGCGCGGACCTTGCCGCAGATGACGCCCTGGGTGAACGGGTGGTCGGGGTCGCCGGTGACCGCGGCCAGGCGGCCGCCGTCGGTGTCCACCAGCAGGGCACAGGCCGAGGGGCAGTCGTGGGGGCACACCGAGCGGAGCACGCCCCAACGGTATCATGGGCGGGCATGCTCCAGCGGCTGCGCCGGCTGCACCCGTTCCAGACCCCGGACGCCCGGCGCCTGGCGGTGCTCTTCGCGATGGTCTACTTCGCCCAGGGCATGTGGTACCTGCCCAACCAGACCATCACCATCACCTTCAAGGACCAGGGGCTCAGCGCCGGGCAGGTGGCGACGTTCTTCTCGATCACCACCGTGCCCTGGCTGGTCAAGCCGCTCTACGGGTTGATCTCGGACTTCGTGCCGCTGTTCGGCCGCCGGCGCAAGAGCTACCTGATCCTGACCTCCGGGCTCGCCGCCGCCTGCGGGATGGCCCTGGCCGCCGGCGGCCAGGGTTACGCGCGCCTGGCGACGTTGTTCACGGCCATGGGCCTCGGCCTGGCCTTCACCGACGTGCTGGTGGACGCCCTCATGGTCGAGAACGGCCGGTCCCGCGGCCTGACCGGCGCCTTCCAGTCCGTGCAGTGGGCGGCCATCTACGCCTCGACGATCGTCGTCGGCCTGCTGGGCGGCTGGCTGGCCGAGCACCGCCGCCTGGCGCTGGCCTTCGGGATCGCCGCGCTCTTCCCGCTCGTCAGCCTGAGCCTGGTGACGCTCTTCGTCCGCGAGCCCCCGGCGCCGGCCGAGCGCGAGACGGTCCGGCAGACGTGGCGGGCGGTGCGGGCGGCGCTGGGTGACCGGGACGTCTGGGTGGTGGCCGGCTTCATCCTGTTCTTCACCTTCAGCCCCTCGTTCGGCCCGGCCCTGCTCTACTACCAGACCGACCGGCTGGGGTTCAGCCAGCAGTTCATCGGGCTGCTGGGGGCACTGTCGGCGGCGGCGGCGGTGGCCGGCGCGGCCATCTACGCGCCGCTCTCCCGCCGCGTCCCCCTGGAGCGCCTGATCCGGCTGGCCATCGTCATCGCCGTCCTCGGCACGCTGGCCTACCTGCTCTACCGGGACCGGGCCTCGGCCGTCGCCATCGACCTGGTCTTCGGCTGCGTGGGGATGATCACCCAGCTGGCCTTCCTGGACCTGGCGGCCAAGGCCTGTCCCCGCGGCGTGGAGGCGACCTTCTTCGCGCTGCTCATGTCGGTCTACAACGGCGGCGTGCAGATCTCGCAGGTCACCGGCGGCTACCTCTACGACTGGGTCGGTTACACGCCCCTGGTGCTCATCTCGGCCGCGCTCACGGCGGCGGCGCTGCTCCTGGTTCCGGCCGTCCGGATCCCGCGCATCGAGACCCGGGCCGCCCCGACCGCGGCCGCCTGAGGCCCGCGCCCGTGGCCCCGCTCGAGAGCCCCGAGAGCCAGGCCCACCGGACCCCGGCCGCCCAGCACGAGGACGCACTGAGCCCGGCCCGGATCGTCCGCGACCGGTCGACCGAGTCACGCGGCCAGCGGATCGGCGACAATACCGTCGCCGGCAACCCGGTCGTCTCGTTCCCCGACGACGATTGATCCGACCGGGCTTCCGCCATAGGATGCCCCCGA
>DASRYM010000061.1:0-41276 GCA_035687145.1 Candidatus Zixiibacteriota bacterium
GTCCGATGGGGACGGCGGACGGCTACTGCGAGCTCCACGCGCACTCCAACTTCAGCTTCCTGGACGGTGCCAGCCACCCCGAGGAGCTGGTCGGTCGCGCGGCACAGCTGGGCATGCCGGCCCTGGCCGTCACCGACCACGGCGGGCTGTACGCCGCGGTCCGCCTGTGGAAGGCGGCCGAGCAGACCCGGACCGATGTCGCCCGGGACGCGGGCCTCTCCCCGGTGACCGCCATCGTGGGCGTCGAGCTGGTCATTCCCCGGGACGAGGAGGAGCTGCGGCTCGCTCGCCGCGGGCGCAGGCTCAACGACCCGGTCCGTGGCGCCAGGGCCAGCCGCGGCTGGCCTGGGGAGCACCACGCCGGACCGATGCCCGGCGACCACCTGGTCCTGCTGGCCCGCGACGCCGCCGGCTACTCCGCGCTCTCGCGCCTGGTGTCACGCGGCCACCTCGCCGGGGAGAAGCAGTTCCCGATCTTCGAGCGGGCCCGGGTGGAGGAGGCGCTGGACGCCGCCCGCGGCCACCTCATCGGCCTGTCGGGGTGCCGCAACGGAGAGGTGCCGCGGCTCCTGCTGGCCGGCGAGGCGGATGCGGCCCGTGACGCCGCCCGGCGCTGGGCGAGCCACTTCCCCGACGGCGACTTCGCGGTGGAGCTGAGCCACCACCTGCTGCCCGACGACGACTGGCTGGTCGCCCAGCTCGCCGACCTGGCGCATGCCGCCGGCCTGCCCACCGTGGTCAGCAACGAGGTGCACTACGCCGACCCGGGCAGCCATCGGCTCCAGGACGTGCTGGTCTGCATCCGCCACGGCGCCACCCTGGACGAGGCGCGCGAGCTGCTGCTGCCCAACGCCGAGTACCGCCTCAAGACGGGCGCCGAGCTGGCGGCCGTCGGTCGCGCGCTGCCGGACGCGGGGGCCCGCCGGGCGTGGGAGGCCGGCCTGGCGCGCGCCGCCGACATCGGCCAGGCGTGCCAGCTGGACCTGGACTTCGAGCGCTACCGGTTCCCGGGCTTCACGGTCCCCGAGGGAGAGACGCCGTTCTCATACCTGTACCAGCTTGCACACGAGGGCTTACGCCGCCGGTATCGGCCGATCACCAGGCAGGCCGTCCAGCAGCTGGCGCACGAGCTGGACATCATCGAGCGCACCGGGCTGGCCGAGTTCTTCCTGATCGTGTGGGACCTGATGGAGTTCGCCCGGAAGAAGGGGATCATCGGCCAGGGGCGGGGGAGCGCCGGCGACTCGATCGTGGCCTACTGCCTGGGCATCACCAAGGTCGATCCCATCGAGCACAAGCTCCTCTTCGAGCGCTTCATCAACGAGGCGCGCACGCTGCCGGACATCGACATCGACTTCGACGTCAACCGCCGCGAGGAGGTGATCCAGTACCTCTACGAGCGCTACGGCGAGGACCACGCGGCCATGGTCTGCACGGTCATCACCTACCGCGCCCGGTCCGCGGTGCGCGAGGTGGCCAAGGCCCTGGGCTTCCCGCCCGAGGCGGTGGACCGGCTGGCCAAGGCGCTCGACACCCGGGACGCCTCGGACGTCGCCCGCGACCTGGCCCTGGACGGCTCGTTCGCCTGGCTCTTCGAGGAGCTCGGGGTGTCCATGACCGATGTGGCCGTCCCGCCCGGCCGGGACGGCCGGGCCTCCGACTCGCCGTGGCACGCCGGCAACCGCCCGCCCGGCCCGTTGGGCCCCCTGCCGTTGCGGCCTGACCTGGCCGATGCCGAGGCCCGCGCCCGTGCCGCCGCCAACGACCACGACGGGCGGCCGTACAGCGAGTCGGGCTGGGTGCCGCCGCGGCGGCCGAGCGTGCTGGACCAGTCGATGGTATCGGTCAAGCACGAGGGCTGGCAGCAGAAGCGCTACGGCGCGTCGCGCGGTGCCGACCTGCGGCTGCCAAAGCCGCGCGACAACGGGACGCCCGGGCCGTCGTCGGAGCGGCCGGCCGTGGTGCGCGTGGACCCGGAGAGCGGCATGCCGATCGAGGAACGGCGCCGCCCGAGCGTGCTGCCGGAGGGTGCGGGCCCGGAGGGCACGGGGGGCGCGGCGGGCGCCGGGGGCACGGGGAGCGCGGCGGGCACGGGATCGCACCAAACGCCAACCCCATTGGCGTTAGACGAGGAACGGGCCGATTCCGGAGGTGAGATACACAGATACCCCCAGGATCCAGGCGTCACCAGCCTGGCTAACGCCAACCAGGTTGGCATCCGGCAACAAGCCGGCGGTGTCCATGCCCCACCCCGCAACCGGTGGCAGTGGCTGTTGGCCCTGTGCGCCGAGATCGACGGCTTCCCACGTCACCTGGGGATCCACGTGGGCGGCATGCTGGTGACCCGCACCCCGCTCATCGACCTGGTGCCGGTGGAGCGCGCCACCATGCCCGGCCGGGTGGTGACCCAGTACGACAAGGAGGACATCGAGGCGCTGGGGCTGGTGAAGATCGACCTGCTCTCCCTGCGGACTTTGGGCGTGGTCAGCGAGTGCCTGGACCGCATCGAGCGCGACACCGGCCAACGCCCCGACCTCGACTCACTTCCCCATGACGACCCCGAGGTGTTCCGCACCATCCAGGCCGCCGACACGGTGGGCATGTTCCAGATCGAGAGCCGCGCCCAGATGCAGGCCCTGCCCAGGGCGCGGCCGGAGCGCTTCGAGGACCTGGTGGTCCAGGTGGCGATCATCCGTCCCGGCCCGGTGCAGGGCAACGCCGTGCACCCCTACCTGCGCCGCCGCGCCGGGCAGGAGGAGGTCACCTACCTCCACGACTCGCTGAAGCCGATCCTGGAGGACACCCTGGGCGTGATCCTCTACCAGGAGCAGGTCATGCAGGTGGCCATCGACATCTGCGGCTACACCCCGCTGGAGGCGGACATCTTCCGCAAGGCGATGGGCAGCCACCGCAGCCACGCGAAGATGCAGGCCGAGCGCGGTCGGTTCGTGGCGGGCGCCATGCGGACCGGGCTGAGCGAGGAGGCCGCCAACGAGCTCTTCGAGAAGTGCTCGGCCTTCGCCGAGTTCGGCTTCGCCCGGGCCCACGCCGCGGCCTTCGCCAAGATCACCTACGACACCGCCTGGCTGCGCCACCACTACCCGACCCACTACTACGCCGGCGTCCTGAACAACCAGCCGATGGGCTTCTACTCGCCGGCGGTGGTGCTCAACGACGCCAGGCGCCACGGCGTCCGCATCCTGCCGGTGGACGTCAACCAGTCATCGTGGGAGCACGACACCCGCCCCAACGGCGACGGCACCTGGGCGTTGCGCCTGGGGCTGCGCCAGGTGAAGGGCATCGACGAGTCGGCCCGCGAGACGCTGGAGCGCGAGCGCGCCATCGGTCCGTACACCGGCGTTCGCGACTTCGTGGCCCGCACCGGCCTGGGCGAGCAGGTGGTGGAGCGCCTGATCGCCATCGGTGCCTTCGACTGGACCGGCACGCCCCGCCGCGAGCTCCTCTGGCAGCTGCGCACCACCATGGCCGATGCCGACCCGGCGCGTCCCGCCCTTGGCCTGACCGATGACGCCCAGCGTGCGCTGGGTGCCTCGCTGCCGGAGATGACGGACGCCGAGCGGGTGGCCGCCGACTACCGGGAGCTGGGCCTGTCCCAGGGTGCCCACGCCGTCGAGCTGTTCCGCGAGCGGCTCGCCGCGCGCGGCGTCATCCGCATCGCCGAGGCGGGCACGCGCCGCGATCGGTCCATGCTCCGGCTGGCGGGCCTGGCGGTATCGGTCCAGCACCCGATGACGGCCAAGAACTTCGTGTTCATCGCGCTCGAGGACGAGAGCGGCATGATCAACGTCACCCTGCGGCCGGACGTCTACCAGGCACATCGGGCGCTGCTGCACCGGCATCCGCTGCTGGTGATCGACGGCCGCCTGCAGGTGGAGGGGGCGGTGCTCAACGTGGTGGCCACCCGGCTGCGCAGCGTGGACGAGGTGCTGGACGGGCAGCCGCAGCGCCTCGACCTGGCCAGGCAGCAGCGCATGTTCCGTTGACCCGGCCGCGTATACTCCGCCCCGCATGCTGAGCGGGGAACGCGTTACCCTTCGCCCGATCCGGTCCACGGACCTGGACGCGATGTACGAGGCGCACACCACCATCGCCAACCGCGGCGCCTTCTTCCCGCTGGGCGTGGCGTCCGAGACCAAGTTCCGGGCCGAGTTCGCCGAGCACGGCTTCTGGCAGCGCGACGAGGGGATGCTGATCATCGCGTCCCCGGAAGGCGAGATCGCCGGGCACATCGAGTTCTTCAAGCCGGTCAGCTACTGGGACGCCTTCGAGCTGTCCTACCAGCTCTACGAGGACCGCTTTGCAGGTCGCGGCTACGTGACCGAGGCGGTGCAGCTGCTGGTCGACTACCTGTTCGCCACCAAGAAGCAGCACCGCATCCAGCTGGTGATCGTTCCCGAGAACGGCGCCTCGCGGCGGATCGCCGAGAAGTGCGGCTTCGTCCTGGAGGGCACCGCCCGGGGCGCCTTCTACAACCACGGCCGCAACCAGGACGTGGTCATCTACTCGCTGCTGCGCACCGATCCACGTCCCTGGCGCCCGGAGGGATAGTCCGCGGGCGCTCTCCGCTCTGTGGAGTGTCACCGGTGGGTACCCAAACCAGGCCTCGGGCGCGGATTGTCACCGGTGGGTGGCGTCCCGGCCCGGGTTCCGGCTGGCAGGTTGCCTGCAGGAAACCTCCGGAGCGATGAACCACCGATAGGTTGCCTCCGGGTCACAGCCGACCGCTCGGGGCCGAGAGACCAGGCTACCCCCGGTACGGCTCCAGGGAGACCAGCTCCGCGCTCCACGGGCAGAAGCGATCACCGCTGAGGAGGCCGTCCTCGATGTACGAGGGCAGCCCGTCGCAGACCTCCACGGTGATCTCGGCCAGCTCCACGTCGTCGGGGTCGATGTGCCAGCTGTAGCCGGTGTTCACCCCGCCGTCGTCGCCCATCACGATCCGCCCGTTGGGGATCAACCGCTCGAACTCGCCGGCCTGCCAGGCACGCGCCAGCTCGATGTCGGCCGGGTCGGTGAGCAGGATGCGGTACTCCTCCTGCCCGGCCACCAGGAAGGTGGCCACCAGCGGGCCCTCCACCACCGGCTCAGAGGGTCGGACCGACGGCGTGGCCGGCTCGGGGGTTGCCGGCGGCGTGGCAGTCGGCTCGGGGGTGGGGGACGGCCTCGGCAACGCGGTCGTGGGTTGAGGCGTGGCGCTCGGCGCCGCCGTGCTGCAGGCGGCCAGCAGCAGCCCGGCCAGCAGGGCGCCGGCCCGGAGCGTGGCAAACGGGGAGCGCGGGACGTGGGACATCGGTTCCTCCGGGGACGTTGGGGAACACCATGCTGGTCCACGGCGTCCTGCTCGGCAAGTCAGCCGACCGTACCGGTCGGCGGCCCGTACGGGAGGACGAACGATGAAACGACTTGCGTCCCTCCTGGCGGCCGGCGTCGCCACCCTGGCCCTCGCCGGTCCCACCCTCGCCTGCGGCGGGCTGATCGGCCCGAACGGAGCCGTCAACCTGCTGCGCACCACCACCTTCGCCGGCTACCACGACGGGGTGGAGCACTACGTCACCGCCTTCGAGTTCGCCGGTGGCGGCGGCGAGTTCGGCAGCATCGTGCCGCTGCCCGACATTCCCACCAACGTGGAGCGGGGTGGCGACTGGACGCTGCAGCGCCTGGTGCTGGAGACCCAGCCGCAGGACATCGCGGAGGCGTTCGACCTGGCGCTCCCCGGGCCGGCGGCCGGCGCCGCGGAGGTGCTCCTCGAGACCCGGATCGACGCCCTGGACATCACCGTCCTGCGCGGCGGCGGCGACGAGGTCGGGGCGTGGGCACGCCAGCACGGCTTCCGCCTCCCGCCGGACGCGCCGGAGGTGCTCGACTTCTACGCCGAGCGCTCGCCGGTCTTCATGGCCGCCGTCTTCGACGCCGATGCCGCCGCCGAGCGCGGGCAGGCCATCGGGGACGGGACGCCGGTGCACCTGACCATCCCCACCGACAACCCGTGGGTCCCGCTGCGCATCCTGGCCCTTGGCCGCACGGAGGCGGAGGTGGTGCAGGCCGATGTCTTCCTGCTCACCGACGAGCGGCCGGCAATGCTGCCCAACCCGTCGGTGATCAACCCGGAGTCGGGGCTGCGCCTGGAGCACTCGGCGCCGGCCACCGACCTGCTGCTCTCAGACCTGCGCTCCGACACGGGCATGGGCTGGGTCCCGGAGAAGGCGTGGCTGACCAAGGTGGCGGTCGACGCCCCGGCCGCGGACCTGCGCTTCGACCTGGCCATCGACACCTCGGGCCGCGACGCCCCGTCGCTGATCGACGCCGGGTTCCGGCCGTTCGGGCCGCTGCCCGCGCCGGCATCGCCGCCGGCGGCGGTGTGGGTGCTGCTGGTGGTGATGGCCATCGGCCTGCCGCTGGGCGGGGCCTGGCTGGTCAGCCTGTCGGCGCGCGGCGGGCTGGGCGGCGGCATGGGCGGCGGGCGTCCGCTGGCGGGCGCGTAGTGCCCCGGCGGACGCATCGGTCCGAGATCGTGCGCGTGCGCGGGCTGCCGGTGATGGCCGTCCTGCTCGTGCTGGGCGGGACGGCCACCGCCTGTGGCTCTCACCAGCCGCTGCGGGTGGAGATCCGCGTGCACTACTCGCGCTTCGAGCCGTCCACGGTGACGGTGCCGCGCGGCGTGCCGGTCACCTTCGTGCTGGTCAACACCGACCCGATCGATCACGAGTGGCTGATCGGCGACGCCGCCTTCCACCAGCGCCATCGGACCGGCACCGAGGCGGTGCACGAGGAGCGGCCAAACGAGCTGACCCTGCCCGCCCTGCACGCGGTGCAGACCACGCTGACCTTCGATGAGCCCGGCGAGCTGGCCTTCATCTGCCACCTCCCGGGGCACGAGGCCTACGGCATGGTGGGGACGCTGACCGTCCTGTAGGCATCCGCTTCGATCCCTATACTCGCGCCCCTGGCATGGCTTCTCTGACCGACACCGACCTGCGTCACCGCAACGAGCGCTGGCTGGTCGTGGCCGTGGGTGGGTACGCCGCGCTGGTGGTGCTGATCATGGTCGCGGGCGGCGTGTCGATCACCCCCGACGTGCTGTTCGTGGCCTTCGCCCTGGCGGCGGTGCTCCTGGGCCGCGGCCGTGTCTTCCTGCGCGACTGGCTGCCGTTCATCGCCATCTTCCTGGCCTACGAGCTGATGCGCGGCATCGCCGACGACGCCGGCTTCCCGGTGCACGTGGAGGACGTGATCGCCGCCGAGCGCCTCATCGCCTTCGGGAACCTGCCGACCCAGGTGCTCCAGGAGTGGATGGCACCAGGTGACGGCGTCAGCCTGGCGGCCCTGGTGGCCACCGTGCTCTACATGCTCCACTTCGCGCTGCCGGTGGTCACCGGCTTCTTCCTGTGGCTGTGGCGGCGGCCGCAGTACTACGACTTCGTGGGCGCCTTCATCGTGCTCAGCTTCGCCGGGTTCGTCACGTTCCTGCTGCTGCCGGTGGCGCCGCCGTGGTACGCGGCGCAGCTGGGCGCCCTGGACGGGGCGAACGGCGAGCCGGTGGTGCGCTACCTCAAGCCCGATGCCTTCGCGGTGCTGGCCGATGCGCTGGGCTTCGACGGGCGCTGGCTGACGTCGTACGTGTTCTACGGGATCAACCCCAACGGGGTGGCCGCCTTCCCGTCGCTCCACGCCGGGTACCCGTTCCTGACCTTCCTGGTGCTGCGTCGCGCCTTCGGGGCCTGGGGCTGGCTGGGCCTGCTCTACGCCTTCGCGGTGTGGTGGGCGATCATCTTCACCGGTGACCACTACCTGGTCGACGTGCTGGCCGGGGCGGCCTACGCCACCGCCTCCTACTTCGCGGTTCGCTGGGTGAGCGAGCGGGTGGCGCGCCGCCGGTCCACGGCCGCGGCCGGCTCGCACGTGTGAGGGCCGCTGCCCCGGATCCCTCGCTGTCGGGCTGGACGGATCGCCTCCTGCTCGGCGTGGCGCTGGGTTACGCCGCGCTGGTGCTGCTGCTCACGGTGCTGCGCGCCGTGCCGGTCACGCCGGACGTCCTCCTGGTGGCCGCCGCCCTGGCGGTGGTGCTGGTGGCCCGCGGCCGCGTCACCCGCCTGCGCGAGTGGGTGCCGTTCGCCGTCCTGTTCCTGGCCTACGAGCTGATGCGCGGCCTGGCCGACGACGCCGGGCTGCCGGTCCACGTGGGTGACGTGGCTGCCCTGGAGCGCTCGCTCTTCGGTGGCCACCTGCCGACCGCCGTGCTGCAGGGGGCCCTGCACCCGGCGTCGGGCACCGACTGGCTGGCGGTGGCGGGCACCGTGATCTACTACTTCCACTTCGTCCTGCCGGTGGCCACCGCGTTGCTGCTCTGGCGCCGGCGCCGCGACCTCTTCCACCCCTACCTGGTCGCGCTCATCCTGCTCAGCTTCGCCGGCTTCGTGACCTACCTGCTGCTGCCGGTGGCGCCGCCGTGGCTCGCCTCGCAGCTCGGGGAGCTGGGCCGGGCGCCCGGCGAGCCGGTGGTCCGCGACCTGAAGCTCCACGCCTTCACGGTCATGGTCGGCAGCGTGGGCCTGGACGGCGAGGCCTGGTACGACGTCGCCTTCCTGGCCCTGTCCGCCAACCCGGTGGCCGCCTTCCCGTCGCTGCACGCGGCCTTTGCCTTCCTCTCCTTCCTGGTGCTGCGCGCGACGTTCGGCGCCTGGGGCTGGCTGGCGTTCGGCTACTTCGCGGGGGTGGCCTTCAGCATCGTGTACTCGGGCGACCACTACGTGGTGGACGTGGCCGGCGGCGTCACGTATGCGTCGCTGGCGTACGGGCTCACCTGGTTCCTGGCCGAGCGCCGCTCGCGTGCGCCGGGCGCCGTGAGCCCGCCGGGCAACGCGCAGGCGGGCGCGCGGGCGCTAGGCGCCGACGGCGGGCACGCCCAGCAGGCCCGGCAGCAGGCTGCCGAAGAAGTAGCCGGCCACCCCGGCGAAGGCGCCCAGCAGCAGGATCTCCAGCCCTGAGATCAGCCAGCTGCGCCGCGTCCAGCGCGACTTGACGACGCCGATGCCGAACAGGACGGCGGCGGTCGCCACCCCGGACGCCACGGTGGCGATCTCCAATGGGAGCAGCAGGTAGGGGAGGACCGGCACCAGGGCACCGAGCCCGAAGGCGGCGCCCATCACCATGGCCCCCTGCAGCGGCGAGCCCTCGGCGTGCTCGCCCGTGAGGCCCAGCTCCTTTTCGACCATGGTCTTCAGGAGCACCCTGGGGTGGCGTGCGATGACCGATGCCACGGTGCGGGCCTCGTCACGCGGCAGGCCGTCCTCCTCGAACATGAAGGCCATCTCCGCCTCCGCCTCACCGGGGCGCTCGCGGACCTCCTCCTCCTCGCCCACGATCTGGGCGGCGAAGATCTCGCGCTGGCTCTTGGAGCTCATGTACTCGCCGGCCGCCATGCTGAACACGCCGGCCAGGGCAGATGCGATGCCGGCCACCAGCACCGGAAACCGCGCGTCCGAGGCGCCGGCCACGGTGCTCACCACCGCCAGCGTGCTGACCAGGCCGTCCTGGGCGCCGAAGATCGCCTCCCGGATCTCGCCCAGCAGGCTGGCCTTGCTGCGCTCCTCCGCGAGGTGGGCGGCCAGCCAGTCACGGTCGAACTCGCCGGGCGCCAGCGTGGTCCGTGCCTGCTCGTCGTCGAAGTCGATCGCCGCCTTGGCCATGGGGTGATGCTAGCCGACCGTCACGACCGATGACCCGCCAGCCTCCAGGCCGTCGGCAGCAGGCCGGCCGCGACGACGACCTTGACGGCATCCCACGGCAGGAAGACCCCCGCCCCCCGCCAGGCGGCATCGGCCGGTGGCAGCTCGGCGACCGCGGCCAGCACCGGCACGCCGATGGCGTAGATGGCCAGGTTGCCGAGCAGCATCAGGCCGGCTGCGCGCCGTACCGAGCGGTCCCAGCCGCGCTCCGCGAGCCAGCCGACCAGCGCGGCGGCCACCACGAAGCCGACCAGGTAGCCGCCGGTCACCCCCAGCAGCTGCTGCGCCCCGCTGGCTCCGCCGTTGAAGACCGGCACCCCGGCCACCCCGGCGAGCACGTACAGCAGCATGCTGAGCAGGCCGCGCCGCCACCCGAGGGCTGTCCCGACCAGCAGCACCGCGCCGGTCTGGCCGGTGTAGGGCACCTCGGTCCAGGGCATGACGAACCGCAGCTGGGCGGCCAGCGCGGTCAGCGCCGCGCCGCCGAGCACCAGCGTCGCGTCGCGGGTCAGGCCGGCGGCTCCCTGGCGGACGGGGAGGAGGACGTCGGCCAGGGTCTGGCGCCGAGCGGTGTTCGTGATCGCCATCTGACGGTTGCCTCCAGCGTCGGTCGTACCTGCGATGCTAGCGAGCAGGAATGTTCGAGGAAGGCCCGATGCGCTAGACTGCCGCCCAGTCCTTTAAGTCCGGCACTGCGAGGCCGGAAAGGAGCGCGAGATGCATACCCTGCCCCGTACGCAACCCACGACGCCCGCCGCCGATGTGCGGCCGGCGTCGTCGTTCATTCCCGGGCTGCTGGCCCTCGAGGGCGGGACGGTGCTGCGCGGGCGGCTGCGCGGCGCGCCGCGGCCGGCCGAGGGGGACCTGATCTTCACCACCGCCTCGACCGGCTGGGGCGAGATCCTGACCGATCCCTCCTACGCCGGCCAGATCGTGGTGCTCACCCACCCCATGGCCGGCAGCTACCGCATCCATCCGTCCGAGCTGGAGTCGGACCGGGTCCACGCCCGCGCCCTGGTGGTGACGCGGCTGATGACCCCTCCGGTTGGCCCCGGCCGCTCCCTCGAGGAGCTGCTGATCGAGGCCGGGATTCCCGCCCTGGAGGGCGTGGACACCCGCGCGCTCACCCTGACCCTGCGGCGCGGCGCCGCGCGACGCGCCGTCATCTGGCCGGTCACCGAGGCCGAGGGGGAGGAGCAGCGCGCGGTCGCGGCGGCGCAGGCCACCGCCCCCTGGGAGTCGGTCGACCACGTCGCCCGGGTCGCCACCCGCCAGCCGCGGCAGGTGCCGCCCACGGCCACGCCCCGCGGGCAGGCGGCGCTGATCGACTACGGCGTCAAGCGCTCGCTGCTGCGCGCCATCACCGACCGCGGGCTGGCGGTCACCGTCCTGCCGCCCGATGCGTCGGCCGCCGACGTGATGGCCACGGGGCCGGACCTCGTGGTGCTGTCGCCCGGCCCGGGCGATCCGTCGCGCATGGCGCCGCAGATCGCCACCGTGCGCTCCCTGGTCGAGGCGGCCCTCGCCGGCGGCCCGCCGGTGCTGGGGATCTGCCTGGGCCACCAGCTGCTGGCCCTGGCGGCCGGTGCGCCCACCCGGCGGCTGGCGGTCGGCCATCACGGTGGGAACCATGCCGTGCGCGAGCTGGAGACGGGGCTGGTCGACATCGGCGCGCACAACCACGAGGTGGAGGTGCTGGACTCGCCGGCGCTGGCGGCCGCCGGCTATCGGATCAGCCACCGCGACCTGAACGACGGCACCGTGGAGGGGCTGGTGCACGCCAGCGGGCGGATCGCATCGGTCCAGTTCCATCCTGAGGGGGCGCCGGGCCCGGTCGACGCCGCGCGGATCTTCGACCTGGCCGTCGGCGCGGCGCTGCGGTGACGTTCGCCGCCTCGGCCGTGCCGCGGGACACCGTGCGTGTGGCCGGTACGCTGGCGCTTGGTGCCTTCGCCGTGCTGCTCGTCTCAGGCCGCTCGCTGGACCTGCTCGGCTCGCCGTCGCGCATCGGGCTCATGCTGGCCTGGCCGGCGGTGGCCCTCGCCTTCTGGTGGACCGGGCGGGCCTCGGTGACGGTCGCCTACCTGATGGTTGGCGGTCTCTTGCTGCGCTGGGTTGAGCTGCCGCCGGGTGGCGCCGGTCCCTCCGACCACCTGGCGGCCACCTACGAGGCGATCGAGGTCTGGTTGTCGGGAGGCAATCCCTACGACCACGTCTACCGGCTGACCCGGCCGCCGGGGTCGCCGGTGTCGCAGCCTCCCGGCGAGCTCCTGGTCCACCTGCCGGGCTACCTGGTCAGCGGCCTGGCAGGGGTGCAGCTGACGCAGCTCGTGGCGGCCGGGGCGGTGATGGCCGGCTTCGCCTGGGCCGCGGCCCGTTGGTCGTGGACCGCCGGGCTGTCGGGGCTGGCCCTCTACGCCGGCGCCCCCAACCTGGTGCTGCTGGCCACCGACGGCTCGAACGACACGGTGGTCGGCGCCGGCCTGCTGCTGGCGCTGCTGGCCCTCGGCTGGGCCGTGCGCCGGGGTGACGGGGCCGCGCTGCTGCTGGCCGGCGCGGCCGGTGGGTTCGCGGTGGCGATCAAGCAGCTGGCGCTGCCGATCCCGGTCGCCCTGGCGGCGTACGCGGTGCGGCGGTTCGGTTGGCGGCTCGGCCTGCGGTACGCGGGCGGTGCCGCGGCCCTGCTGCTCGTCGTCTCGGTGCCGTTCCTGGTGATGGGTCCGGTCGAGTACGTCACCGGCCTGCTCGGCTTCATCGGTGCCCACGACGACGTCTACGGCTGGAACATCTGGTCCCTGGTGCAGGGGCTGGGCGGGACGGCGTGGGACACCGCGAGCGCCGCGGTGCTGACCCTGGCGGTGGGACTGGTCGTGCTGGCCGGGCTGCTGGCCATCCCCTGGCGGTCGCTGGCCGGCGCCGCGCTGGGCGGCGTGTCCGGCACGCTGGTCGTCATGTTCGCCGCGCGCTGGACGACCTACGCCTACTTCGGCCTGGTCTGGCCGGTGATGCTGGCCGTGCCGCTGGTGCTCGCCTGGGAGCGCCGCTCGAACCCCGAGGAGCGCGCAGCATGAGCCTGCCGCGCAAGGTGCTGGTCATCGGTTCGGGGCCGATCGTCATCGGCCAGGCAGCCGAGTTCGACTACGCCGGCGTGCAGGCCTGCCTGGCCCTGCGCGGCGAGGGCGTGGAGACGGTGCTGGTCAACTCCAACCCGGCCACGGTGATGACCGATCCGGACGTGGGCGGCACGGTGCTCATCGGCCCGCTGACCACCGCGTACCTGGAGCAGGTCATCGCCGAGCACCGGCCGGACGCCCTGCTGCCCACCCTGGGCGGCCAGACCGGCCTGAACCTGGCCGTGGCCCTGGACGACGCCGGGATCCTGGAGCGGTACGGGGTGCGGGTGCTGGGCACGCCCCTCGCCGCGGTGCGCGCCGCCGAGGACCGCGGCGGGTTCCGCGCGCTGGTGACCGGCATCGGCGAGCCGGTGCCGGAGAGCGCGGTGGTGGAGTCGCCGGAGGAGGGGCTGGCCTTCGTCCGTCACCTGAATGCCCCCGTGGTGGTGCGGCCGGCCTTCACCCTGGGCGGCGGCGGTGGCGGCTTCGCCTTCGACGAAGCGGAGGCCCGCGAACGGATTGCGACCGGGCTGCGGGCCAGCCCCATCGGCCAGGTGCTGGTGGAGCGCTCGCTGCTGGGCTGGTACGAGATCGAGTTCGAGGTCATCCGCGACGCCGCCGACACGGCCATCGCCATCTGCGGCATGGAGAACGTGGATCCCATGGGGGTGCACACCGGCGACTCGATCGTGGTGGCGCCCATCCAGACCCTGCCCGATCCGCTGGTCCAGCGCCTGCGGCGCTGCGCGTTGAAGATCGTCCGCGCCCTCGGCCTGGAGGGTGGCTGCAACGTTCAGCTGGCCGTGGCACCGGACGGCTCCGACTACCGGGTGATCGAGGTCAACCCGCGGGTCAGCCGCTCGTCCGCGTTGGCCTCCAAGGCCACGGGCTACCCGATCGCCCGGGTCGCGGCGCTGGTCGGCCTGGGGCGTCGACTGGACGAGCTGCCCAACCCGGCCACCGGCGGCAACTCGGCCGCCTTCGAGCCGGCGGTGGACTACGTGGTGGTCAAGCTGCCGCGCTGGCCGTTCGACAAGTTCCCGGCCGCCGACCGGTCGCTCGGGGTGCAGATGAAGGCCACCGGCGAGGCCATGGCCATCGACCGCGAGTTCGGGCCGGCCCTGCTGAAGGCAATCCGCTCGCTGGAGCCGCGCGGTCGCGGATGGCTGTGGGAGGACCCCGAGTGGGGGCTGGATCGTCGGCCTCCGGCGGACCTGTCGGACTTCCTGCAGCCGACCGATAGCCGCCTGTGGCGCATGGTCGCCCTCCTGCGCCATGGCTGGACCGATGCCGCCCGGCTGTCCCAGGTCACCGGGATCGCGCCCTGGTTCACGGAGCGGCTGGCCGAGCTGGTCGAGGCGGAACGCGGGCTGGTGGGCTCCCCGCTGATGGAGGCCAAGCGCGCCGGCTTCGGGGACGCGGACATCGCGGCCCTCTCCGGCGTCCCGGCGGCGGCGGTGCGCCGGGCGCGGGTGCGGGCCGGGATCGCGCCCTCGTACCGGCGGATCGACACCTGCGCCGGCGAGTTCCCGGCCGAGACGCCGTACTTCTACTCGTCCTATGCCCTGCCCGAGGTGCCGCCACCCGCCCAGCGGCGCAGCGTGATCGTGGTGGGCTCGGGTCCCATCCGCATCGGGCAGGGGATCGAGTTCGACTACTGCAGCGTGCGCGCCGCATGGGCGATCCGCTCGATGGGGTACGACGCGGTGGTCATCAACAACAACCCCGAGACGGTGTCCACCGACTATGACGCCTGCTCGCGCCTGTACTTCGAGCCGCTGGACACCGAGGCGGTCCTGGACGTGATCGACCACGAGCGGGCGCTGACCGGACAGCCGCCGGCGGTGGTGCTCACCTTCGGCGGCCAGACGGCCATCGACCTGGCCAAGGACCTGGCCTACGCCGACGTGCCGATCGCCGGGCTGACGGCCGAGGCCATCGAGACCACCGAGGACCGCGAGCGCTTCGCGGCGCTCATGGAGGAGCTGGGCGTGGAGGGGCCCCGCGGCCTGCTGGCCGCCGACGAGGCCGAGCTGCGGCGGGTGATCGGCGAGCTGGGGTGGCCGGTGATCGTCCGCCCCTCATGGGTGATCGGCGGCCGGGGGATCGCCGTCCTGCGCGACGAGGCCCAGCTGCACGAGCTGCTGGCCACTGAGGTGGGCTGGCCGCTGCGCGTCGACGAGCTGGTGGAGGGCATCGAGCTGGACGTGGACGCCATGTGCGACGGGGTCGACTGGTGCGTGCCCGGCATCCTCGAACAGCTGGACCCGCCCGGTGTGCACTCCGGCGACTCGGTGGCGGTGGTGCCGCCGCAGCGCCTGCCGCGGGCCGTCCAGGAGCGGGCGGCGGCGATCGCCGGCCGGCTGGCGCTGGCCCTGGGCGTGCGCGGCATCCTCAACGTGCAGATGATCGTGACCGGGGAGCGGGTGGTGGTCATCGAGGCCAACCCGCGCGCCTCGCGCACGGTCCCGATCGTGGCCAAGGCCACCGGGCGGGACGTGGTGGCCGCCGCGGTCCGGTGTGCGCTGGGCGCGCGCCTGGACGAGGTGGGCTGGGCCCCGGGGTTGGCGCCGGACGCGCCGCTGGTCGCCGTCAAGGCGCCGGTCGACTCGCTGTGGCGGCTGCCGGGCGTGGAGCGCCAGCTCGGTCCGGAGATGCGCTCAACCGGCGAAGTGCTGGGGCTTGGCCCCGACTACGAGGCGGCGCTGGAAGCGGCGCGGGCGGCGGCCGAGGTGCACGCGCGCTGACCGGCGGCCGGCAGCGGACGCTAAGCGTTCAGTGGCATGCGCGGTGACCGGTTTCCGAACCAGGTCACCGGTGGTTGACCGATATGTGGACATGAAAAGGAGCCACCGGCGGCGGTACGGAGGGTCCCGTCCACCGGTGGCTCCCGATACGAGGCGCCGATGACGTTCGATCGACGGGTCGCGCCTTGCGTGTCGCCGCCGGCCCGAGCTTCCTTTGGCGACGGCGGTCCCGTGGGTGCCGATCGAGGCATTGTCTCGACGCCTTGCCCGCAGGTGTCAGCAAGCGGCGTGCCAGACATCGGTCTCTGGCGCGGCCGTGCACCGGTTCAGCTGCGGCCCGCCGGCTGTGACCGGCGGCGTGATCAACGGCGGCGGGTGCGCGTGCGCTGGCTGGGGGACTGCACGCTGGCCATCCGCCGGCGCAGGTAGCCGCCGTACCACCCGGCCAGCGTGCCGAGCAGCGCCTGGAAGAGGGTACGGAAGGCGATGGCCTGGACCAGCAGGCCGGCGTCCACCCCCTGCTCTTGGCCCGGGCCGGCGCCCGGGCCGGCGTCCGGGCTGCCACCCGGTGAGGAGCCGGCGGGCGATGACGGCGATGCGGTCGCCGCCGGCGACGAGGTGGGGGTGGCCGCCCGGCTCGCGACCGCGCTGGCGCCCGGGCTCCCGCTGGCGTCCGGCGGGAGCACCGGCTGGGTGCCGCCGAGAGCCAGCACGGCGCCGATGAACAGCAGCCAGCCAAGGACGGCGGCCGCCAGGCCGAACAGCCACGGCCGCTGCCACCCGAACCAACCCGCGCCGATGAGCGCCCCGAACGAGACCAGCGACGAGAGGATGCCGATCAGCGCGTCTCCCCGGTTGGCGGTGAACAGCTCGCCGATCGCCCACAGCACGCCACCCACGATCCAGGTCAGCGGGTTGCGAGCCAGCAGGTACAGGCTGGACACCACGCCGCGCAGCGGGCCGGTGTAGTGGAAGCCCTTGAGCGGGTCGGGCATGCCCGCGAGCGGGGGTGCCGGGGGAAAGAGCCGCCCCAGCAGGCCGCCCGGAGGTGCCGGCTGACGGGCGGCGTCCGGCTGGCCTTCCCGGCCCGGGTCCTGCTCCTCGACCGGGATGCCACGGGCCTGGAGGCGCGCCCGCCGGCGCGCCTCGGTACGGGCTGCCGCGTCACGGCGGCTTCGGTTCGACATGTGGCGGCCGATTGTACTGGTCCGCGCGAGATCGGACGGTCCGCCGCTCGCCCCGATAAGCGCGGCGTAAGCGGCCGGTAAGCACCCGTCCGGCAGGCTATGGCCGTTGAAGCCATCGACAGCCCGCGCGCCTCCGTCACTGCAGGAGGTCGCCCGTGCCCGCCACCGTCCACCGCCCATCGGCCCGGACCCGCGCCTTCGGCGTCGGGGCCTCCCTCGTGCTCGTACTCAGTGCCCTGTCGACCGCGGCTGCGGCCGTCCAGTCCGCGGACGCCGGCGCCCACGCCGCGCGCATTCGCGCCCTCGCGGACGCGGAGGGAGGCGCGCATCTGCTGGTGAGCGAGGTGATGACCGGCGGGGCCGGCGCCTCCGACGAGTTCATCGAGCTCTACAACCCGGGTCCGTTCGCGCTGCCGCTGGAGGGGCTGGAGGTGGTGTACGTGTCTTCGTCGGGGCTGACCGTCACTCGCAAGGCCGGCTGGGAGGCGGGCGCCGCGAGCCTCGCAGCCGGTGCCCACCTGCTGATCGCCAACGAGGCCGGTGTCTTCTCCAGCGTGGCCGATGTCACCTACGCCAACGGCCTGGCCGCTGCCGGCGGGAGCGTGGCGATCCGGATCGCTGGCGCGGCGACGGCCATCGACGCCGTGGGCTGGGGCACCGCCGCCAGCACCTGGCTGGAGGGCACGCCTGTTGTCGCGCCACCAGCAGGCGGGTCGATCGAGCGGCTGCCGGGCGGCGCCCTGGGGTCCGGCCAGGACACGGACCACAACGTGGCGGACTTCGTGGTCCGCGACGTCCCTGATCCGCAGAACACGGCGTCACCGGCCATCCCGGTGGCCACGGCCTCGCCGACGCCGACCCCGTCGGCCACGCAGGCCGCCAGCCCCACGGCGCCCGTCAGCCCCACGGCCAGTGCCACGGCCACCGTCAGCCCGTCGCCGACACCCTCATCCAGCCCGACTCCGCCCGGCGTGCTGAGCATCGCCGAGGCGCGCGCCATGCCCGATGGCGCCACCGTCGTGGTCGAGGGCGTCAGCCTGAGCGACGCGCAGTTCAGCGAAGGGGGCGGCTACCTGGCCGATGCGAGCGCAGGCATCGCGGTCCTGGTCTCGGACGGCACCTTCCCACGCGGGGCGCTGCTGCGGGTGAGCGGCACGGTCGACGACCGCTTCCACCAGCGGACGATCCGCGCGGAGGCGGCCGGCATCGAGCTCCTCGGCCAGGGAAGCGAGCCGTCCGCGGCCCAGGTCGCGACCGGCGACATCGGCGAAAGCCTGGAGGGCCGGCTGGCTGCCATCCAGGGGTCGGTGGCCGGTGCCCCAAGCCAGCTGAGCGCCGGACTGGCCATCGACGTGAACGATGGCACTGGACTCGTGCGGGTGGTGGTCGGCAGCGCGACCGGCATCGACACCTCGGGCTGGGTGCCCGGTGTCGTGGTGTCCGTGCGCGGGATCGTCGGGCAGCGCGACTCGAGCGTGACCGGCACGGCCGGCTACCGGCTGCAGCCGCGCGACCCGCAGGACGTGGCCATCGTCGGCGGCCCGCCGACGCCCACGCCATCGGCCTCGCCCACCGGTCCGGGCGGGTCCGCGACCCCGGATCCCAGCCAGCCCGGCGACCCGACGCTGGTCAGCATCGCGGAGGCACGGGCAGCCCCGATCCACGCGCCGGTCACCATCAGCGGCGTGGTGACCCTGCCCTCCGGGCTGTCGGAGCCGGGCAGCGCCGTCATCCAGGACGCGTCGGGCGGCATCCTGCTCCGGCTTGGGGAGGAGGCCGGCCAGCTGCAGCGTGGCCAGCAGGTGCGCGTCGCGGGCGTGCGCTCCACCTGGTCGGGGATGCTCAGCGTCCGCGTCTCCGAGGCGCCGGCCCAGCTTGGCTCGCAGGCCGAGCCGGCCCCGGGGCGGCGCACGACCGGCGGCGTCGGCGAGGCGGAGGAGGCGACCCTGGTCGTCGTGCGCGGTCAGGTGGTGGCCGCCCCGCGGCGCACGGCCGCGCAGAACCAGTACCTGGACATCGACGACGGAAGCGGGCCGCTCCGCGTCTTCATCAGCCCGCGCAGCGGCGTCAGCGCCGAGGCGCTGGTCCCGGGGGCCTGGGTGGAGCTGACCGGCGTGATCACCCAGGAGACGACGGGACAGCAGCCGCAGCGTGGCTACCGGCTCTGGCCGCGTGCCGCCGGCGATGTGCGGGTGGTGGCGCCCGCGGCTCCCGGCGGCACCGGTGAAGCGGGCACCGGCGGCCCGGGCCCGGGGCCGCGGAATCCCTCCGGCTCAGCCGGAACACCGCAGCAGGCCGGTGGACCGATGCCGCCCGCTGCCCGTCCGTCGGTTCCCGCGCCGCGGTTGGCGCTGGCGCTGCCGACGGCGACCGAGCCAGTGGTGCTCGCACAGGCGCCGGCGGCCACACCCACGACCGCCCATGGCGGGCGGGCACCCACGCTCCTCCTGCTGGCGGCGGCGCTCGCGATGCTGGCCGCCGCCTGGCTGGTGGCCGACCCGGAGACCGCCGACCGGCTGAGATCGGCGGCCGGCCGGCTCCTCCGGCCGAACGACCCTGCCGAGGACCCGACCGGAGCGGTCGCGACCGACGGGACGGGGCTGGTGGCGCTCACCGTGCTGGAGGGCTACGGCGGCGGCGAGGGGCCGCCAAGGGGGCGGCCACCCGCGCCGGAACGCTGAGCGCACGCTCGTTCGCGCGTATACTCCCGCCGATCCACGCTCAGATCACGCTCGACGAGAGGAGATCGCAGCGCCACGTGACTCAACCGTCCAGCGCGGACGCGCCACGGACAGGCAATCGCCAGTACCACATCGCCCTGGAACGGGGCGAGCTGGCGGAGTACATCCTGCTGGTCGGCGACCCCGGGCGCGTCGCCAAGGTGGCCCAGCGCTGGGACAACGTGGAGCTCGAACGGAGCAACCGGGAGATCACCACCGCCACCGGCTCCTATCGCGGCATGCGCATCTCGGCCATGTCCACCGGGATGGGCACCGACAACGTCGAGATCGTGTTTGCCGAGGTCACCGAGATCACCGATCGGCCCACCTTCATCCGCGTCGGCTCGAGCGGCGCGCTCCAGCCGGAGATCAGGCTCGGCGACCTCATCATCTCCACCGGCGCGGTGCGCCTGGAGAACACCAGCGACTACTACGTCCATCCCGGCTACCCGGCCATCGCGCACCGCGAGGTGGTCTGGGCACTCGAAGCAGCCTGCCGAGAGCTGGGCTACCCGTACCACGTGGGGCTCACGGCCACGGCCAGTGGCTTCTACGCTCCGCAGGGACGGGCGATGCGCACGCTCCCGGTTCGCTATCCTGAGCTCGCGGAGGAGCTTCGGCGCCAACGCGTGGCGAACCTCGAGATGGAGTCGTCGACGCTGTTCGTGCTCGCCGGGCTTGCGGGCCTCCGCGCGGGCACCATCTGCGCGGCCTACGCGCAGCGAGTCGACGGCACGTTCGTTGAAGGCGCGGCAAAGGAGGCCGCCGAGGCACGCTGCATCGATGCCGGCCTGGCCGGCATCCACCTGCTGTGGACTCAGGACCAGCAGCAGGACGGCGATCCCCGCAGGCACCTGTCGGCCGTGGCCGGCGGGGGCGGGGCCCAACCGCAAACCGGCACCAACCGGAAGTAAGGAGGCAACCAACCGATGGCGACCGAAGCCTACTGCGTGAAGTGCAAGGCCAAGCGTCAGATGTCCAACGAGCAGAAGATCACCATGAAGAACGGCAAGCCGGCCACCCAGGGCACCTGCCCGGTGTGCGGCACCAAGATGTTCAAGATCGGCGGCTGACGATCGCCTAGCCGAGTCACGCACTCGAAACCGTCGGCCGCCCGGCCGCGCGTCACGGGCCGTCAAGGACCCATGGGGCGCCGCCGGGCGGCCTCTTGCTG
Source organism: Candidatus Zixiibacteriota bacterium (assembly GCA_035687145.1). Taxonomy (GTDB): domain Bacteria; phylum Chloroflexota; class Limnocylindria; order QHBO01; family QHBO01; genus DASRYM01. Next base: position 20,688 of record DASRYM010000061.1, read on the forward strand.
CCCGCCAGGTCGTGACCTTCGGCCCTCCCGGGATCTCGAGACCCGGGCGGTACAATTGGGCCCTCGTGGATGTGGGAGCCGACCAGCCGATCCTGGCGATCGACCTCGGCGGGACCCGAATCCGGACCGCGTACATCACCTCGGACCTGGCCGTCGCGTGCCGTCGTGCAACCGACACCCATGACGAGGATGGCGTGGACGCGGTCGTGGACCGGATCTGCCGCCTTGCCGCCGAGAGCATCGCGGAAGCCGCAGCCGGCGGAATGCCGGCCCCGGTCGGGATCGGCATCTCCTCGCCCGGACCGCTCGATCCGTGGCGTGGCGTCGTCGTGGCGCCGCCCAACCTGGCCGGTTGGCGGGACGTTCCGCTGGCGGCCCGCGTGGAGGCGGCCCTGGGGCTCCCCACCTTCCTGGAACGCGACACGAACGTGGCGGTGATGGCCGAGTGGCGCTACGGCGCGGCCCGCGGCGCCCAGGACGTGGTCTACATCACCATCTCGACCGGGGTCGGTGGCGGCATTGTCATCGGGGGCCGTCCGCTTGTCGGACCCGACGGAACCGCCGGCGAGGTGGGGCACCTCACCGTGGAGCTGGACGGGCCCCCGTGCGGCGACGGCGCGCCGGGCCACGTGGAGGCCATCGCCTCCGGCACCGCGCTGGCGCGCGAGGGACGCCGCCTGCTGCGGGACGGTGCCTCGCCCGGCCTGGCGGCGCTCACCACCGATCCGGACGCGGTGGACGCGCGGCTGGTGGCCCAGGCTGCCGATGCCGGCGATCCCACCTGCCAGGCCCTCCTGGCGCGCGCCTGGACCGCGGTCGGGGCGCTGTGCGCCGGGCTGGTGAACCTCCTGAACCCGGAGGTCATCGTCATCGGCGGCGCCATCGCCCACCACCGACCGGAGATGTTCGGCGTCATCGCCGATGAGCTCGAGCGCCGGGCCTTCCCGGCCCCGGCACGACGCGTGCGGATCGTCCCATCGGTCCACCGCGACGACGTCTCGCTCATCGGCTCGCTGCCGATCGTGAATGAACGTCTTGGCGATCCCGCGTTCGCGCGATCGCTCGCCCATGATCCCGCCCGGATGAGGAGCTCAGTGTGACTCGCATCGCCATCAACGGATTCGGCCGCATCGGCCGCCAGACCCTGCGCGCCATCATCGAGCGCCACCCCGAACTGGAGGTGGTGGCGGTGAACGACCTGGCGCCGACCGCGACCAACGCGCACCTGTTCACGTACGACTCCACGTACGGCCGCTACGAGGGGGAGGTATCGGTCTCGGAGAGCTCGATCACCGTCGACGGCCGCGAGATCCGGGCCTTCAGCCAGAAGGACCCGGCGGCGCTGCCCTGGAAGGACCTCGGCATCGACCTGGTGGTCGAGTCCACCGGCATCTTCACCGATGCCACCAAGGCCCGCGCCCACCTCGATGCCGGGGCGCGCAAGGTGATCATCACCGCGCCGGCCAAGAACGAGGACGTCACCGTGGTGCTCGGCGTGAACGAGGGTGCCTACGACCCGGAGAAGCACCACATCGTGAGCAACGCCTCGTGCACCACCAACGGCCTGGCCCTGCCGGCCAAGGTGATCTTCGACACGTTCGGCATCCAGCGCGGGCTGATGACCACCGTCCACAGCTACACCAACGACCAGAACGTGCTGGACGTCTTCCACAAGGACCTGCGGCGCGCCCGCAGCGCGGGGCAGAACATCATCCCCACCACCACCGGCGCCGCCCGGGCCCTGGCCCTGGTCATCCCCGAGCTGAAGGGCAAGTTCGACGGCTTTGCCCTGCGTGTCCCGACCCCGACCGTCAGCGTCATCGACTTCGTGGCCATCACCGAGAAGCCGGTGACCACGGAGAGCGCGAACCAGGCGCTCCGCGAGGCGGCCGAAGGACCGATGAAGGGGCTGCTGGGCTACACCGAGGAGCAGCTGGTGAGCATGGACTTCAAGGGCGACGATCGTTCGAGCATCGTGGACGCGGCCTCGACCATGGTGACCGGCGACAACCTGCTGAAGGTGATCGCCTGGTACGACAACGAGTGGGGCTACAGCTGCCGGGTGGCCGACCTGGCGAAGTTCATGTCCGACCGGCTCTAGCCGGAGGCCACCATGAACAAGAAGACGGTCCGGGACATCGACGTCCGCGGGAAGCGCGTCTTCCTGCGGGCCGATCTGAACGTCCCGCTCGACGATGGCCGGATCACGGACGACACCCGCATCCGCGCCAGTCTGCCCACGCTCATCTACCTGCTGGAGCACGGCGCCAGCGTCATCCTGGCCAGCCACCTGGGCCGGCCCAAGGGCAAGGTCAACGACGCGCTGCGGCTGAAGCCGGTAGCCGATCGGCTCAGCCAGCTGCTGGGCCGCCCGGTGCGGATGACCGGCGACGCCCTGGGGCCGGGGGTGATGACCGCGGTCGAGAAGCTGCGGCCGGGCGACCTGCTGCTGCTCGAGAACCTCCGCTTCCACGCCGAGGAGGAGGCCAACGACCCGGAGTTCGCCAGGGCGCTGGCCGATATGGCCGACGTCTACGTGAACGACGCCTTCGGCTCGGCGCACCGCGCCCACGCCTCCACCGAGGGGATCACGCACTACCTGCCGGCGGTGGCCGGGCTCCTGATGGAGCGCGAGGTGACCGCCCTCTCGAGGCTGATGGAGAAGCCGCCCAAGCCCTTCCACACCGTGATCGGCGGGGCCAAGGTCTCTGGCAAGCTGGAGGTGCTCGAGTCGCTCCTGTCGCGCTGCCAGGCGATCCTGGTGGGCGGCGGGATGGCCAACACCTTCCTGGCCGCGCAGGGGCACGCGCTGGGCAAGAGCCTGGTCGAGACCGAGCAGATGGACGCCGCGCAGCGGATCATGGCCGAGGCTCGGCGCAAGCGGGTGCGCTTCATGCTCCCCGGTGACGTGGTCATCGCCGCGCAGGTGCACCCCCGCTCGCAGCGGAAGGTGGTGCCCGTGTCGGAGGTCCCCAAGGACTGGACGGTGGTGGACATCGGCCCGGAGACCATCAAGGCCTACACCGAGCACCTGGACAAGGCCAGGACGATCTTCTGGAACGGACCGATGGGCATCTTCGAGATCGCCCCGTTCGCCGAGGGCACCAACGCCATGGCCCGCTACCTCGCCGGCCGGACCGACGCGGGGGTCATCACCGTGGTCGGCGGCGGCGACTCGGTGGCGGCGGTCGAGCAGCTGGGCCTGGTGGACCGCATGAGCCACGTGAGCACCGGCGGGGGAGCCTCCCTGGAGTTCGTGGAGGGCAAGACGCTGCCGGGCGTGGCCGCGCTCCTGGACGCCGACGCCCCGCTGGAGAACGCGCGATGACCACCCGCATCGAGGACGTCATCGCCCGGGAGGTGCTCGACTCGCGCGGCAACCCGACGGTCGAGGTCGAGGTCTTCCTGGAGGACGGGGTGGCGGGCAGCGCCATGGTGCCGTCCGGCGCCTCGACCGGCGCGCACGAGGCGGTGGAGCTGCGCGACGGCGACCCGGCGCGCTACGGCGGCAAGGGGGTGCTCACCGCGGTCAAGAACGTGAACGAGACCATCCGGCCGGAGGTCGTCGGCTCCGACGCGGTGGACCAGGTCAGCCTGGACCGGCTGCTCATCGACCTGGACGGCACCCCCAACAAGGGGCGGCTGGGGGCCAACGCCCTGCTGGGCGTGTCGCTGGCCGCGGCGCACGCTGCCGCCGAGTCGCTGGGTCTGCCGCTCTACCGCTATCTGGGCGGCGCGGGCGCGCGGGTGCTGCCGGTGCCGTTGGTGAACATCCTCAACGGCGGCAAGCACGCCATCGACAGCACCGACTTCCAGGAGTTCATGATCGCGCCGCTCGGCGCGCCGACCTTCCGCGAGGGCCTGCGCTGGGCGGCCGAGACGTTCCACGCCCTGGGCGGCCTGCTCCATGATCGCGGGTTCGCCACCACCGTCGGGGACGAGGGTGGCTACGCCCCCAGCCTGGAGTCGAACGAGGCGGCCATCGCGCTGGTGACCGAGGCCATCGAGCGCGCCGGCTACCGGCCGGGCGAGCAGATCGCGATCGCCCTGGACCCGGCGACCACCGAGCTCTACGCGGAAGGCCGCTACCGCCTGGCACGCGAGGGGCGCGAGCTGTCGAGCGAGGAGCTCATCGACTTCTGGGTGGCCTGGCTGGAGCGCTACCCGATCGTCAGCCTGGAGGACGGCCTGGCCGAGGACGACTGGGACGGCTGGCGGGCGCTCACCGAGCGCCTCGGCCAGCGTCTCCAGCTGGTGGGCGACGACCTGCTGGTGACGAACACCGAGCGGCTGGCGCGCGCCATCGAGCGGCGCGCCGCGAACAGCATCCTGGTCAAGCTCAACCAGATCGGCACCCTGACCGAGACGCTCGAGGCGGTGGAGATGGCCCACCGCGCCGGCTGGACGGCCGTGATCAGCCACCGGTCCGGGGAGACGGAGGACACCACCATCGCCGACCTGGCGGTGGCCATGAACACCGGCCAGATCAAGACCGGCAGCATCAGCCGCTCGGAGCGGATCGCGAAGTACAACCGCCTCCTGCGCATCGAGGAGGAGCTGGCAGACGCTGCCCAGTACGCGGGCCGGCGCGCCTTCGCGGCGCTGCGTGACGAGGCGGCCGGGGAGGCCGCCCCGGTCGGCTGACTCGGCCCGGGGCTAGCTCTCGGACTCGCCCTCGGCGGCGTCCTGCCTGCGGCGGCGCGCCGCGGCGGACTCGCGGCTGGCGCGGGTGACGGCCACCTTGGCCTTGCCGGCCGCAGTCCGCGGCTTGTCGGCGCTGCGCGCGGCGGCGGCCTTCGAGGCCTTGGCGGCGGCCACCTTCTTGCGCTGCGCGGTCTTGGTCGCGGCGGTGCGCTTGCGCGTGGTGGGCTCGCCGGCGGAGGCGTCCAGCAGATGGGCGGCGTTCGCCTTGGCCATCAGCCGGCTCTTGCGGCGCGCGGCGTTGTTGGGGTGGATGATCCCCTTCTCGGCGGCGCGGTCCAGCGCGCTGACGGCGGCGGCGATGGCCGCCGGCGCGTCACCCTCGGCCCGGCCCAGGACGATGTTGGTGGCCTTCTGGACGAGGGTCTTGGCGGCGCTCCGCGCGCGTCGGTTGACGGCGCGGCGCCGCAGTGCCTGACGGACGCGCTTGAGGGCCTGCGGGGTGCGCGCGCCCCTCCAGGTACGTGCCTTCCTTGCCACGGGAATCCTCTAGTGGGTAAGCATGAAAACGAGCGCCGCACCGGCGGCGCCATCGATCGGCGAGTATAGCACCTGCCCTCGCCGGGTCCAACGGCGGGGGGTCGGGATCGACTGACCCTCCAACGGCGGGGTCCTCGGGGAGGCCGCCATGTGGCGCTCCCGCATCCACTCGATAGTTCCACTCGACAGAAGCTGTCCGGCAGGGCAGAATCCGCCGAGCGGCGGCCGCATGCCCCTGGCTGCTGCCACATGGAACACGACGCCGGGCTCCAGCGTCTGGAGGGAGACAGCTTCTGCCGAGGGTGCCACTCGCGACGAGCAACCGCCACGCCGCGCCGCAGTCCCGCCGCAGGGGCAGGCTGGCATCCTGGCTGGCATCTTCCCGCACGAGACGACCATGACCACACTCACCGCCCTGGCCCGCCCGCGCATGTTCCTGCAGCTCACCGGCCCGATGCGCCGCGGCTTCCTGCTCGGCTTCCTCGGCGCGCTGGTTGTCGCACTTTTCGGGGGAGTTGGCCTCTCCGCCGGCGTCGGGATCAGCCACGCCGAGCGGATCATGCCCGGCGTCAGCGTGGCCGGCGTCCCGCTGGGCGGTCTGAGCCGGGCCGAGGCCGCCGCCCGCCTGGAGGCGTCGCTGCCATCCCTGGTCGAGGGCACGTTGACCGTCTCAGTCGACGGGGAAGAGGTGCCGGTGCCCGTCGCAGACCTCGGTCGCGGCTACGACATCGAGGCCATGCTCGACGCGGCCTTCGCGGTTGCCCGCAGCGGGAACCCGATCGACGAGGCCCTCGACCGAATCCGCGTCCTGGCGCACACGACGGAGCTGTCGCCCGTTTCGGGGGCCACCGAGGCGGCCATCGACCGCGTCACCGACGGCCTTCTGGCGCGCTTCGCGGTGGCCCCGATCGACGGCTTCGTCACCCTCGACCCGGAGCGCGGCTTCGTGGCCACGCCGGCCACCGAAGGAGCCGAGCTCGACCGCGCCGAGGTGCGGGCAGCCCTGGCGGAGCTCGCGGCGTCGCCCACCACCCGGCCCGTCACCCTCGCGTTCGAGACGCGGCCGGTCCTGCCGAACGTCACCAGCCGTGAGGCGTCGGCCGCCGCCATCGCCGCCAACTGGATGGCCTCCACGCCGCTGACGCTGGACGCGGCCGGCAGGGAGCTGAGCCTGGACGCCGCCGCCCTGGCGGGCGTCATCACCTTCGGTGAGCCGGAGGGCACCTACACCGCGATCATTGACGAGGAGAAGCTGACGGCGCTCATCCAGCCGCTGGCGCCCCAGGTCGCCACCGCCGCCCGGAACGCCGGCTTCAGCTGGAACGCCAACGGCATCGCCGGTGTGATCCCCGGCGAGGTGGGACGCGAGCTGGACGTGGCGGCCAGCGTCCAGGCCGTGGCCGACGCGCTCCGCAGCCGGGGCGACGGCTCTCTCACCCCGGCGGCGGGGCTGGCGGTGACCGTCACCCAGCCCGCGCTGACCACCGAGCAGGCCCAGGCGGCGCTGCCGAAGATGCAGCGCATCAGCACCTGGACCACGTACTACGTGCCGGGGGAGAACAATGCCTGGAACGCGAACATCCACATCCCCGCGCGCGACCTGGACGGCATGGTGCTGGCGCCGGGCGAGTGGTTCGACTTCTGGGAGGACATCGGTCCGGTGACCACCGCCCGCGGCTACGGCTACGGCGGGGTGATCATCAACGGCCGCAGCTACCCGACCGGCGCCCTGGCGGGCGGCATCTGCTCGACCTCCACCACGCTCTTCAACGCGGCCATGCGGGCCGGCCTGGAGATCGGCGACCGGACGAACCACTCCTACTACATCGAGCGCTACCCGGTGGGCCTGGACGCCACGGTGCTCAAGACCGATACGTCCACGACCACCATGACCTTCCGGAACGACACCGAGAACCCGATCGTCATCCGCTCCTACATGGGCAGCGGCTGGGTGCGCTTCGACCTGTGGGGCGTCCCGGACGGCCGAACGGTGAAGCTCTCGAAGCCGGTGACCTCCAACCATCGGGCCGCCATCGACACCCGCGTCGTGAACCCCAAGCTGCAGCCGGGAACCAGCGTGCGGGTCGAGTCCCCGCACAACGGCTTCGACGCGGTGGTGACCCGCTGGGTGTACGACGCCGGCGGGGACCTCCTCCACGAGAACGTGTGGGTCAGCCACTACCGCGTGGTGAACGGGATCGTGGAGGTCGGGCCCACGCCCAAGCCCGAGCCGCCCGATCCTCCCGACGAGCCCGACGACCCCGGTACCAACGGTTGACGATTCGCCACGCGCACTGACATCCAACCGGGAATCGGGATGCCGGGAGGGCCCCGCAGCGCGTTGCGCCCAGCCGCGCAGGAGGTCCCTTCCGGCGACCCACAACGCACCCTTCGGCTAACCTTCCGGGCCGATGATCCCCCCGGACCGCATCCGCAACTTCAGCATCGTGGCGCACATCGACCACGGGAAGTCGACGCTCGCCGATCGGCTGCTGGAAGCGACCCACACCATCGACAAGCGGCTCATGCAGTCGCAGGTGCTCGACTCCATGGAGCTGGAGCGCGAGAAGGGGATCACCATCAAGGCCCGCGCCGTCCGCCTCCATTACGACGCCCCCGACGGCCGAACCTACGCCCTGAACCTGATCGACACCCCGGGGCATGTCGACTTCAGCTACGAGGTCAGCCGCTCGCTGCAGGCCTGCGAGGGGGCGATCCTGGTGGTCGACGCCTCGCAGGGGATCGAGGCCCAGACCCTGGCGAACGTGCACCTGGCCATGCAGCAAAACCTGGTCATCATCCCGGTCATCAACAAGATCGACCTGCCCTCGGCCGATCCGGAGCGCGTGATGGCCGAGCTGGAGGACGCGCTCGCCATCCCGCGTGAGGAGGTCATCCTGGCCTCGGCCAAGGACGGGACCGGCGTGGACGAGATCCTGGAGGCGATCGTGACCCGGATCCCGGCGCCGCGCGGCGATCCGGCCGCGCCGCTCCAGGCCCTGGTCTTCGACAGCCACTACGACCCGTACAAGGGGGTGGTGGCCTACGTGCGCCTGGCCAATGGCACGCTGCAGGACCACGAGCGGATCCGCTTCATGGCCACCGACGCCGAGAGCGAGATCCTGGAGCTGGGCTACTTCCGCCCGCAGCCGGTCCCCACCCGCACCCTGGTGGCCGGCGAGGTCGGCTACGTGGCGTCAGGGCTGAAGAGCATCGCCGACGCCCGGGTGGGCGACACCCTGACCGATGCCGACCACCCTGCCCCGCAGCCGCTCCCGGGCTACAGGCAGGCCCTGCCGCTGGTCTTCGCCGGCATCTACCCGATGCGCGGCGACGACTACCCGCTGCTGCGCGATGCGCTCGACAGGCTGCACCTCAACGACGCCAGCTTCGTCTACGAGCCCGAGTCCAGCGTGGCGCTGGGCTTCGGGTTCCGCTGTGGCTTCCTGGGGCTGCTGCACATGGAGATCGTCCAGGAGCGCCTGGAGCGCGAGTTCGGCCTGGAGCTGATCGCGTCGGCGCCATCGGTCGAGTACCGGGTCAAGCGCTTCCACCGCGACGACGAGCTGATCGTGGACAACCCGGCGCAGATGCCGGGCCCGGGCGAGATCGAGCAGATCAGCGAGCCGTGGGTATCGGTCCAGGTCATCACCCCCAGCGAGTACATCGGCCCGATCATGGAGCTGGCCACCGGGCGTCGGGGCGAGCTCACGAACATGGAGTACCTGGACCCCAAGCGGGTCAACCTGCACGTCGAGATGCCGCTGGCCGAGCTGATCGTCGACTTCTACGACCAGCTGAAGAGCCGCTCATCGGGCTACGCCAGCCTGGACTACGCCTTCATCGGCTATCGGCCCGGCGACCTGGTCAAGCTGGACATCCTGGTCAACGGCGAGCCGGTGGACGCCCTCTCCCTGATCGTCCACCGGTCCAACGCCTACCGCGCCGGCAAGACGCTGGTCGAGAAGCTCAAGGAGCTGATCCCGCGCCAGATGTTCGAAGTGCCGGTCCAGGCCGCGGTCGGCTCGCATATCATCAGCCGCGAGACGATCCGGGCCATGCGCAAGAACGTGCTGGCCAAGTGCTACGGCGGGGACGTGACGCGCAAGCGCAAGCTCCTGGAGAAGCAGAAGGCCGGAAAGCAGCGGATGAAGCGCATCGGCTCGGTTGAGATCCCGCAGGAGGCCTTCCTGGCCGTCCTGCGCGTGAACGAGGGCAGCTGATCCGTGGGCTTCGAGGAATCCCTGCGCCTGTCGATCGCGCTGGGGCTGACCATCTTCCTCGTCCTGCTGCGCTTCGACTCGGAGCGGATCATGCGCTCCGACTACTTCCGGTACCGATACCCGTGGCTGGGACCGGTCTCCTACTACGGCCTGGTCATCGCCTTCGCGATCGGCATCGTCCTCATCCTGCCCAGCGGCCGCTACCAGCTGTTCCTGACCCCGGGCGACCCGGAGCGGCTGCTGCCGGTGATGCTGCTGTTCAGCGCGGTGGCGGTGCTCAACGGGGTGGCCTACGCGTTCCGCTGGTACGGCGGCATTCAGCCGCTGCCAACGCCGCTGCTGCCCTCCCGCCTGCTCGGCGCGGCGGCCGCGGCGGTGGCCGATGAGCTGCAGTTCCGCTCCATCGTGCTGGGGATGCTGCTCTTCGCCGACGTCCCGGGCGGCGAGGGCGGGGCGATCCTGATCCAGGCCCTCCTCTACGGCCTGGCCCAGCGCCGGCTGTGGCGCGAGCGGCAGTGGTACTTCCTGATCGGCTCGGTGCTGCTGGGCTACGCCGCCGGGCTGGCCACCGTCCACGTCGGTTCGGTGGTGCCGGCCATGGTCGGCCACTTCGCGGTGCTGGCCGCCCTCTTCGCCTTCGCCGGAGGCCGATTGCGAACCCGACCGATCTAGGACCCCTGGGGCCGCGGCGCGCGCGGCTTCGCGACGCCGTTCGACCGGGCGCCATCGCGCTCGGGCCCGCAACCCCGCATGATGTGGCCATGCCGGCAGATCCGCCCGTGGCCACCGGAAGCCACCACCTCTACGTGCACGTGCCGTTCTGCCGGCTGGTGTGCGCCTACTGCGACTTCGTGACGGTCGGCGGCCGCGCGGCCGACATCCCGCGCTACGTGGACGCCCTGCTCGCCGAGCTGCGCGCGCGGCCCGCGCCGGGTGAGCTCCAGACCATCTACTTCGGTGGCGGCACGCCCTCCCTGCTGCCGGCCCTGCAGGTTGCCCGCCTGGTGGAGGCCACCCTGGACCGATGGGCCGGCACGCCGGCCGAGATCACTCTGGAGGCCAACCCCGGCGCCCGCGAGACGCCGGACTGGGCCGGGCTGCGGGCGGCCGGCGTGACCCGCGTCTCACTGGGCGTGCAATCGCTCCGCGACGACGACCTTCGCATCCTGGCCCGCGGCCACACCGCGGCCGAGGGCCGTGCCGCCTACGCCGCGGCGCGTGCCGCCGGCTTCGACAACGTCAGCATCGACCTCATCTACGGCATCCCCGGGCAGTCGCTGCCCGACTGGCAGGAGGGCCTGCGCGCTGCCCTGGCCCTGGGCCCCGACCACCTCAGCCTCTACGCCCTGCAGCTGGCCCTGGAGCCGGACGAGTGGGCCGCCCCGCCGCGCCGCGGAGCGCTGCGCTGGCGGCGGCGCATGGCCGCGCTCCAGGACGACGCGCTCGCCGCCGACCAGTACCGCGCCGCCGAGGAGCTGCTGGGGGCGGCCGGCTACGAGCACTACGAGCTGTCGTCATGGGCCCGACCCGGCATGGCGTCGCGCCACAACGGCGCCTACTGGGCGCGGCGGCCGTACACCGGCATCGGGGCCGGGGCGCACTCGTACGACGGCTCCGGGTACCGGTCATGGAACGAGCGCGGCCTGGACGCCTACCTGGACGCCGTGGAGGCCGGCCGCCTCCCGACGGCCGGCGGCGAGACGCTCGACGAGCCGACGCGCGCCTTCGAGGCCATCGCGCTGGGGCTGCGCCGGGTGAGCGGCCTGGACCGCGCCGCCTTCGCCGCGGAGTTCGGTGCCGACCCGGTGGCCCGCTACCCGCAGGCGGTGGAGAAGGCCACCGCGCGCGGGCTGCTGGAAGTGGAGCCGGCCGCGCTGCGCCTCACGCGGGAGGGGAGGCTGCTGGCCAACGAGGTGCTCATCGGCTTCGCCCCCGACCCCGCCGCCGTCGCAGCAGGCTGAGCGCCCCGGCGTAGGCCAACGAGCCGGCCACCCCGGCCAGCAGGTCGTTCACGACGTCCCAGGTGCCACGCACGTTGCGCAGCCCGAACCACACGTCGCTGTAGTACTCCTGCGCCTCCAGGCCGATGTGCCCCACCTGCGCGACACCCACGGCGCTCAGGGCGGGCAGGTCCGCCAACTCCGCGATCACCACGGTGGCCGCGCCGGTGCCGTGGGCGTGGGGGATGGCGTCGAAGTGGCGATAGCGGTCGTACCAGTCGAAGTGGTTGCCGACCAGGTCCAGGACGTGGATCGAGAGCCACAGGTTGTCGGTCCACAACGGGTAGCGATCGTGGCGCGGGCGCAGGGCGTGGGCCAACGGCACCACGAGGCTCAGCGGGATCATGACCAGGCCACGAGTCCCGATCCCCTTGCCGGCGTAGCGCGGGTCCTTCGGCTTGCGGCGGGCCTCGACCAGAATGGCCACCATGACCGCCCGCAGGCCGAGGTTGAGGAGGGTCCCGAGGGCGCGCATGGGGCCATCCTAGGACGCCGGCCGCTTCGTTGACATCGGTCTGGCGCGGTTGGTACGATTCCGCCAGCACCTCGTTGGCACTCTCAAGCCGAGAGTGCTAATCGAACGGGGAACACGGCAACAGCCACCGATCATCCGATGCCCAGCCAGCGCAGCACAGGACAGCAGCATTCGCCCCGCGCCGCGTTCGACCTGACCGAGCGGCAGCGGACCGTGCTCCGCGCGGTGGTGGAGGATTACCTGCGGAGCGCCGTGCCGGTCGGCTCGCGCAACCTGGTGGAGCGCCACCAGCTCGGCGTGAGCCCGGCCACGGTGCGTTCCGCCATGGCCGAGCTCGAGGCGCTCGGCCTGCTCAGCCATCCGCACACCAGCGCCGGCCGCGTGCCCTCCGACCTCGGCTACCGCGTCTACGTGGAATCGCTGATGCGCGAGGCGGAGCTGGACCGCACCGATGAGCTCATGATCCGGCACCAGTTCACCCAGGTGCAGCTGACCAGCGACGAGTGGCTGCGGCTGGCGGCATCGATCCTGGCCAGCACCACCCGGTCGGCATCGGTCGTCACGCCGGCCCGCTCGCGGCGCGCCCGGTACGGGCACGTGCAGCTGGTCGAGCTGGCGGATGGAAGCCGCCTCTGCGTCCTGGTGCTGGCCGACGGCAACGTCGAGCAGCGACGCCTGGACCGGGTGGCCCTGGACCGCGCGATGGCGGGCATGAGCGTCGGGCAGGCCGAGCTGGACCAGGCGGCGGCGGTGCTCAACGCGGAGCTGGCGAACCAGTCGGCGCCGGGGGTGCGGCGTCGCATCCCGAAGCTGCCGCCGCTGGCGGCCCACGTGGCCGAGACCATCGCCCTGATGCTCGAGGAGAGCGACGGCCTGGTGGTCGAGGAGGTCTTCACCGACGGGATCACCAACGTCCTGGAGCAGCCCGAGTTCGCACGCAGCTCACGGCTGCGTGGCGTGCTGGAGGTCATCCAGCGCACGGACTTCCTGGAGCAGCTGATCCCGGTCCTGACCCGGCACCGGGGGGTGCACGTGATCATCGGTCACGAGAACACCATCGACGCCATGCACGACGTCAGCCTGGTGTTCGCGCCGTACGGGGCGCCGGATCGGGCACTCGGCGTGCTGGGTGTTCTGGGTCCGACCCGGATGCCGTACCCGCGGGCCATCCCGACCGTCCGCTACCTGTCCAACCTGATGAACGAACTGATCACCAGCCACTATGGCGAGACGCATGACTGAACCCAAGACCGATGGCGAGGCCCGACCCGAGCGGCAGGAGCGGCCCGTGCCCGAGAGGGCCGAAACGGCCGGGGCGCCCCGGGAGGCTGCCGAGGCGCACGGCCGCGGCCCGTCCAGGGCCGAGCTGACCGCTCTCGTCGAGCAGCTGCAGAAGGACCTGGACGAGGCGCACCGCCGCGCCCAGGACAACCTGCAGAGCTGGCAGCGCTCGGCCGCGGACTTCGCCAACTACAAGCGGCGCATGGAGGAGGAGCGCGACACCGTCGTGCGCTTCGCCAACGCGGCGCTGATCGGCAAGCTGCTCGGCGTGCTGGACGACTTCGATCGGGCGCTGGAGAACGTCCCGCCCGAGGCGCACGACGCCTGGATCGAGGGCGTGAAGCTCGTCGAGCGCAAGCTGCGCGGCGTCCTGGAGGCCGAGGGCGTGAAGCCCATCGAGGCCGTGGGGCAGCCGTTCGACCCCAACCTCCACGAGGCGGTCGTCCACGAGGAGACCGCCGACCATCCAGACAACCAGGTCATCGGCGAGCTGCAGAAGGGGTACCTGCTGCATGACCGGCTCCTTCGGCCAGCGCTCGTCCGAGTCGCCAACAACCCAAAGGAGCAGTAACCGCATGGGCAAGATCATCGGCATCGACCTGGGGACCACCAACTCCGTCGTCGCCGTCATGGAGGGCGGGGAGCCCCAGGTCATCACCAACGCGGAGGGCGGCCGCATCACGCCATCGGTCGTGGCCTTCGCCAAGTCCGGGGAGCGGCTGGTGGGCCAGGTGGCCAAGCGCCAGGCGATCACCAACCCGGAGAACACCATCTTCAGCATCAAGCGCTTCATGGGCCGCCGCTGGGACGACCCGGAGGTCCAGCGCAGCAAGGACCTGGTGCCGTACAAGGTCTCCAAGGACCCCAAGTCCGAGGGCGTGGTGGTCGAGCTTGGCAACGGCAAGACCTTCACCCCGCCGGAGATCAGCGCCATGGTCCTTCAGAAGCTGAAGAGTGACGCCGAGGCCTTCCTGGGCGAGAAGATCACCGAGGCGGTGATCACCGTTCCGGCCTACTTCGACGACACCCAGCGCCAGGCGACCAAGGACGCCGGGCGCATCGCCGGGCTGGACGTCAAGCGCATCGTCAACGAGCCGACCGCCTCCGCCCTGGCCTACGGCCTGGACAAGCAGAAGGAGGAGAAGATCGCCGTCTACGACCTGGGCGGCGGCACCTTCGACATCTCCATCCTGGAGCTGTCCGAGGGCGTCTTCGAGGTGCGCTCGACCAACGGTGATACGCACCTCGGCGGTGACGACTTCGACCAGCGGATCATCGAGTGGCTGATCGAGGAGTTCAAGAAGGACCAGGGCATCGACCTGTCCAAGGACCGCATCGCGCTGCAGCGCCTCAAGGAGGCGGCCGAGAAGGCGAAGATCGAGCTCTCGTCGACCACCCAGACGGAGATCAACCTGCCCTTCATCAGCGCGGACGCATCGGGCCCGAAGCACCTGGTCATGACCCTGACCCGGGCCAAGCTCGAGGACCTGGTGGCGGACCTCATCAAGCGCACCGAGGGTCCGGTCCGGCAGGCGCTGGAGGACGCCAACCTCAAGCCGAGCGACATCGACGAGGTGATCCTGGTCGGTGGGCAGACCCGCATGCCGGCGGTCATCGAGGCCGTCAAGGCCATGTTCAACGGCAAGGAGCCGCACAAGGGCGTCAACCCCGATGAGGTGGTGGCGGTCGGCGCGGCCATCCAGGCCGGCGTGCTGGCCGGCGACGTCAAGGACGTGCTGCTGCTGGACGTGACCCCGCTGTCGCTGGGCATCGAGACCCTGGGCGGCGTGGCGACCAAGATGATCCCGCGCAACACGACCATCCCGACCAGCCACACCCAGATCTTCTCCACCGCCTCGGACAACCAGCCGAGCGTGGACATCGTGGTGCTGCAGGGTGAGCGGGAGATGGCCGCCGACAACAAGAAGCTGGCGACCTTCCGCCTGGACGGCATCCCGCCGGCCCCGCGCGGCGTGCCGCAGATCGAGGTCACCTTCGACATCGATGCCAACGGCATCCTCAACGTGACGGCCCGGGACAAGGCGACCAACCGCGAGCAGAAGGTGACGATCACCGCCTCATCGATGCTGGCCAAGGAGGACGTGGACCGCATGGTGCGCGAGGCGGCCGAGCACGCCGAGGAGGACCGCCGCCGGCGCCAGGAGATCGAGTCGCGCAACGAGGCCGACGCGCTGACCTACCAGGCCGAGCGGCTGCTCAAGGACCTGGGCGACAAGGTCTCCGCCGAGGACCGCTCCGAGGTCGAGTCGCGGGTGGCTGCTGTCCGCGAGGCCCTGAACGGGACCGATCCGGGCGCGATCGACTCCACCAAGCAGCAGCTCGCCGAGGTGCTGCAGCGAATCGGCTCCCGCGCCTACGAGGCGGCCGGCGCCACCAGCTCGGCCGACTCCAACGGGACCGAGGGCTCCGCCGGCGCCGAGGGCTCCGGCGAGGGCGAGGAGGAGACGATCGAGGGCGAGTACAAGGAGGTCTGAACGTCGGCGCCGGCGGCCCGGCCGAGCCGCCGCTCAGCGGCGTGGGGGACGTGTTGGGCCGCCGGGCCAAGCTGCGCCGGGAACGCAGGCCGCAGCCCCTCCTTCACCGGGGAGGGGCTGCGCGTCGTTGTCAGGCCGGGATCTCGCTGGTGCAGTTCGGGCAGCGCCTGGCCGCGACCGGGATGTCGGTGGCGCAGAACGGGCAGGCCTTGGTGGTCGGCGCCTCCTCGCTCGTGCCCGCGCGGCGGGCGGCGATGGCGTTCATCGGCTTCACCACGAAGACGTAGATGGCCGCGGCGACGAGCACGAACGCGATCAGCGCGTTCAGGAACAGGCCGTAGCGCACCTCGGCCTCACCGGCCTGAAACGAAGCCTGGCTGAAGTCTGGCACACCCAGCAGGCCGAGGAGGGGCGTCAGGACGTCGGCCACGAACGAGTTGACCACGGCCGCGAACGCCGCACCGATGACCACGGCCACCGCCAGGTCGACGACGTTGCCACGCATGATGAAGTCGCGGAAGCCACTGAACATGCTGTCCTCCTCATTGACCGCGCGGAGACACCTGTTCACCCCCGCAGGCAGGATACCGACGTCCGCAACCCGCTCTAGACTCGGGACCGATGCGCCTGGCGACCTGGAACGTCAACTCGCTGAAGGCCCGCCTGGACCGGGTGCTGGCGTGGACCGAGCGCCGGCAGCCGGACGTCCTGTGCCTGCAGGAGACGAAGCTCTCCGATGAGCAGGCCCCCGTGCTGGACTTCAGGCGCCTGGGCTACGAGCTCGTGCACCACGGCCCGGGGCGCTGGAATGGGGTGGCCATCGCCTCGCGCATCGGGCTGGAGGAGGTCCAGGCCGGAATCCCCACCCCGGACGGCTGGACCGATGACGGCGGCCGCTTCCTGGCCGCCACCTGCGGCGGCGTCCGGGTGGCGAGCATCTACGTGCCCAACGGCCGCATGGTCGACTCCGAGTTCTACCTGGCCAAGCTCGAGTGGCTGGCCCGTCTGGCTCGCTGGCTGGACGACAACGACCCGGACACCGAGCTGGCCATCTGCGGCGACTACAACGTCGCCCCCGAGGACGCGGACGTGTGGGATTCGGCCGCAGCGCACGGCGCCACCCACGTCTCACCCCGGGAGCGCGCGGCGGTGGCCAAGCTCCGCGAGTGGGGGATGGTGGACATCGTGCGCAGGTTCCACCCCGAGCCGGGTTTCTTCACCTGGTGGGACTACCGGGCCGGGCACTTCCACAAGAACTTCGGGATGCGGATCGACCACGTCTACGTCACGCCCCGCCTGGCGGCGCGGGCGGTGGCCGCCGAGCGCGACCGAGACGCGCGCAAGCCCTCCACCTACCCGGGCATCCCCTCCGACCACGCCCCACTGATCGTCGACTTCGCCGACGCCGACAACTGATCAGCGCTCCGCCGTGCGGAACATGGCGCGGATCGAGCGCCAGCCCACCAGCCCGTAGACCAGGCCGGCCAGCGCGGCGGTGAGCAGGCCGGGCACCGGGGGCAGCCCGGCGATCATCACCGCCGCCACCACCATCGAGAGCAGGGTCAAGCCGCGCGAGATGGCCACCAGCACGGCCGCGGTGCTATCGGTCAGGCGTTCGGCGCGCCAGGCCGGCACCACCACCCGGGTGACCCACAGCCGGCTGCCGATCAGGGCGCCGATCGGCAGCAACAGCCACAGCCAGACGATCATGTCGCGCTCCCCGCGACGCGGCGCAGGGCACCGGCCAGGTCGCGGCCGGGCCGGGTGCGCGGCCAGGTGACGGTCCGGGCACCCACGAAGGACCGATACGCCTCAAGCGCATCGGCCAGGGCCGAGACGAAGTCCGGCTCCTCCATCGGTCCGAAGCCGGGCTCGAACCAGACGTGCAGGATGCGCAGCGTGCGGGTGGCCCGCTCCAGGCGGGGCTCGATGCGCCCGACCAGCCGGTCGCCGAACAGGATGGGCAGCACGTAGTAGCCCCAGCGACGCTTCTTCTCCGGCACGTACACCTCCCAGAGGTAGTCGAAGCCGAAGAGGTCGCGGAGCAGCCGGCGGTCCCAGACGAAGGGGTCCAGCGGCGCCAGGAAGGTGACGCCCGGGTGGGCCGGACGCGTGGCTGCCTCCTGCAGCAACGGCTCCTCCTCCGCCGGCAGGTAGCGGGTGCCCTTCAACCCCTCGACCTGCACGGCGCGCAGCACGCCGGCCTCCTCCAGCTCGGCGGTCCACTGCCGGCGCTGGGCGGCGGATCCGGTGCCGTAGGTCACGTCGGGCGGTCCGGGCGAGGCCATGAGGCCCACAGCGCGGTAGCGGCTCCAGAGCCGATGCTTCAAAGCGTCCTCCTCCGGCTCGCGCCGTTCGAGGAGCGCGGCCGGGACGAGGCGTTCCATGAGGTCGTAGAAGCGACGGTTGCCCTCGCGCCGCGCGATCCCCAGGCGGCCGGTGACGAACAGCGCCTCCATCACCGCGCGGGCCGCCGAGGTGGGCGCCCACCACCAGTCGATGGCGTGGGTGTGGTCGCGGAACGCGGAGGTCGGGAGCGGGCCGGAACGGTCGATCTCGGCCAGGATCGCCTCGGCCACGGCAGACTGCTCGCTCAGGATCCGGTCCCGGTAGTAGGCATCCGCGCGCTCCCAGGCCAGCCGGTAGTGCGGCAGCTCGGTGATGGGCAGGATGTTCAGGCTCTTGTTGTAGACCTCGATCAGGCGGCGGTCCGGGCCGTACAGCCACTGATCGGTCCAGTCCCGACGGAAGCCGCCGATCCGGGCGTGGAGCACCAGGTCGTGGTTCCGCGCGCCGGGCACCTCCAGCGGGTCGAACTGCAGGCTGCCGAGGCGCTCGACCACCTGCAGGACCGACGCGGGGTCCGCCGGCAGCGAGCGCGGTGGGTCGAGGAGGTGGCGCCGCACCAGGAAGCGCCGCGCCTGCTCGGCGGGGATCTCGAGGGGCTGGGTCATGCTGGCCGGATGCTAGACCACGGGTCGCGCTCTTGAACGTATCCACAGCCTTGGCACTCTGAGCTCGAGAGTGCCAATCTGTATAATCCCGCCGCGATGGCCATCAAGCGCGACTACTACGAGGTCCTCGGCGTGCCCCGCGACGCGACCGACGAGGAGATCAAGCGTGCCTTTCGGCGCGCCGCGCAGCGCCATCATCCCGACGTCGACAAGTCGGACGGCGCCGAGGAACGCTTCAAGGAGCTCAACGAGGCGTACCGCGTCCTCTCGGACCGCCAGCGGCGCACGGCCTATGACATGTTCGGCCACGCCGGCGTGGACAGCGCCAGCGCCGGGGCCGGCGGCGGCTTCGAGGGGTTCGGCGGCTTCGGGCCGTTCGGGGACATCTTCGACGCCTTCTTCGGCGGCTCCCCGGCCGGGACCCGTCGCCGGCAGCGGGTCCAGCCCGGCTCCGACCTGCGCTACGACCTGACCATCGACTTCGCCGAGGCGGTCACCGGCGTCACCAGGGAGATCTCCTTCCCCACGCTGGTGCGCTGCGACGTGTGCGGCGGCACCGGCGGTGAGCCGGGCACCCAGCCGGAGACCTGCCCGGAGTGCAACGGCACCGGTGAGCGGAGGCGGGTGAGCCAGACCATCCTGGGCCAGATGGTGAACATCACCGCCTGCCCGCGGTGTCAGGGAGAGGGGCGGATCATCGCCACGCCGTGCCACAACTGCGGCGGGGACGGGCGCGTCCGCCAGGAGCGGCGGTTGGAGGTCACCATCCCGGCAGGCATCGAGTCCGGGCAGCGCATCGCGCTGGATGGACAGGGCGAGGCCGGGCCCAGGGGCGGGCCGCCGGGCGATCTGTACGTGGTGGTCACCGTCCGCGAGCACCCTGAGCTCATCAGGCGCGGCACCGAGCTCTACTACGAGCTGCCGCTCACCTTCCCGCAGGCCGCGCTGGGCGCTGCGTTCACGGTACCCACCGCCGACGGCACCGAGGAGATCGAGGTCGAGCCGGGGACGCAATCGGGCACCGAGATCCGCCTGCGCGGCCGCGGCATGCCGCGCCTGCGGGGCACGGGCCGCGGCGACCTGCACGTGATCGTGACCGTGGTGGTGCCGCAGAAGCTGAGCAAGAAGGAGCGCGAGCTGCTCAAGCAGCTGAACGAGGTGAGCCAGCCGGCGGTCCTCCCCAACCGCGAGGGCTTCTTCGACCGCCTGCGCGAGATGTTCAGCTAGCGCCATGGGGCGCTGGCTGGAGCTGACCGTGGAGGCCGATGCCGAGGCGGTGGAGGCGGTCAGCGAGATCCTTGGCCGGGTGGCGGCCGGCACCGCGGTGCGTCCCACCCGCCTGATCCGCGACCCCCATGACGAGCTGGCCGTCCGGGAGGATCCGACGGCCCCCTATGAGGTGACCGCCCATATCCCGGACGACGCCGCGGCAGGCCAGGCCGTGCGCGCCACCGAGGAGGCGCTGTGGCATCTCCAGGCCTTCGGCCTGCGCCCGGTGGGCGAGCTCCGCGTACGTGCGGTGGACGACGCCGACTGGCTCGAGCGCTGGAAGGAGGGGTACGCCGCGCAGCGCATCGGCCGGGTGGTGATCATCCCGTCCTGGGTGGACGAGTCGCCGGGACGGCATGAGGTGGCCGTCCGCCTGGACCCGGGCATGGCCTTCGGGACAGGGCTGCACCCGACCACCCGCGGCTGCCTGGCGCTCCTGCAACGGGTCGGACCGATGCCGCCACGGGTCCTGGACGTCGGCTCGGGCTCCGGCATCCTGGCCCTGGTCGCCCTCCGTCTGGGTGCCGATCACGCCGACTGCCTGGACACCGACGCCAGCGCGGTCCAGGCCACGGCCGCCAACGCGGCGGCCAACGGGCTGGCCGATCGGGTCAGCGTCCGGCACGGCTCGCTGCCCGATGCTCCTGTCGGCGAGCCCTACCCGCTGGTCCTCGCCAACCTCGTGGCCGCCGTGCTGGTACGGCTGGCGGC
>DASRYM010000062.1:0-2224 GCA_035687145.1 Candidatus Zixiibacteriota bacterium
AGACCCCCCAGCCGACCGAGCCCCGCGAGGTGGGCGCCCCGGCGCCGGCCGAGGCGCCGCCGGCCGACCGCATCCCGGGCGACTTCTACACGTGGTTCTGGGCGCTGGCCGCGCTGACCGGGCTCCTGCTGGCCGTCTACTACCTGCGCATGGACGGCGAGCAGCTGGAGATCCTGCGCGAGCTGGTGGTGTCGGTGGTCCCGCTGGGCGTGCTCACCGTGGTCGTGCTGGCGGTGATCCTGTTCGGCATCACGACCGCCACCGAGTCGGCGGCGATCGGGGCGCTGGGCGCCATGTACCTGGCGGTCATGGCCCGCTACCCGCGCCAGGTGGGGTGGTGGAGCCTGGCCGGGGCCCTGCTGGGGTTCGGCCTCGGCTTCTGGCGGGGGGCCTCGCCGATGTCGCTGCTCGTGTCGGCGTCCATCGGCGGCACGCTGCTCGGCACGGTGGGGCCGGGCCTGGTCAACCTGCGCCGCTCCGAGGAGCTGCGGCGGAATCTGAAGGAGTCGACGTTCCTGACCGCCAAGACCACGGCCATGGTGTGCTGGCTGTTCGTCGGCTCGGCGCTGTTCTCGGCCGTGTTCGCCCTGCACGGGGGCCAGGCGCTGATCGAGCGCTGGGTGCTGTCCATGGACCTCTCGCCGGTGGGCTTCCTGGTCATGTCCCAGCTGATCATCTTCCTGCTGGGCTGGCCGCTGGAGTGGACGGAGATCATCGTCATCTTCGTGCCCATCTTCCTGCCCCTGCTGAGCCACTTCCAGATCGACCCCATCCTGTTCGGCACCATGGTGGCGGTGAACCTGCAGGCCGCCTTCCTGTCGCCCCCGGTGGCGATGTCCGCCTTCTACCTCAAGGGCGTGTCCCCCAAGCACGTGACGCTGAACCAGATCTTCGCCGGCATGATGCCGTACATGGTCATCGTGCTGATCTGCCTGGTGTTCATGTACCTGTGGCCCGGCATGACGCTCTGGCTGCCGGAGTTCCTCTACGGAAAGTAGGTGACGTCATGGCCACCGCCGCTCTGTCCGATCTGTCGGCCGCCGAAGCCGCCCGCCTGATCCGCGAGGGCAAGTTCACTGCGGAGGAGGTGGTGCGGGCGTGCCTGGAGGCGATCGCCAGGAAGGACCCCGCCGTCCAGGCGTGGGCGTTCCTGGACCCGGAGCACGCCCTGGCCCAGGCGCGGGCCGCCGACGCCTGGCGCGGCGGCGGGCGGCCGATCGGGCCGCTGCACGGGGTGCCGGTAGGGGTCAAGGACATCTTCGACACTGCCGACATGCCCACCGAGAACGGCTCGGTGCTCCACGCCGGGCGGACGCCCTCCCGCGACGCCGCCGTCGTCGCCCGGCTCCGGGCGGCGGGCGCCATCATCCTGGGCAAGACGGTGACCACGGAGTTCGCGACCTACACCCCCGGCAAGACCCGCAACCCCCACCACCCCGACCACACCCCGGGCGGCTCCTCGAGCGGGTCGGCGGCGGCGGTGGCGGCCGGTATGGTGCCGTTGGCCGTGGGCAGCCAGACGAACGGCTCGGTGATCCGGCCGGCCGCCTTCTGCGGCGTCTACGGATTCAAGCCCACCCACGGCCTGGTCCCGCGCACCGGGGTCCTCTGCCTGTCGCGGACGCTGGACCACGTCGGGTTCTTCGCCCGCACGCTGGAGGACCTCGCGCTGGCCCTGGAGGTCTGCGCCGGCTGGGACGAGGGCGACCCCGACACCCGCCCCCGGGCCCGGGTGCCGTATCGGGAGGTGCTGGCCGAGGAGCCGCCGTTGCCGCCGATGTTCGCCTTCGTGCGGACGCCGCACTGGGAGCGGACGGCACCCGACACCCGGGCCGCCTTCGCCGAGCTCGTCGAGCGGCTCGGCGCCCAGGTCGAGGAGGTGGACCTCTCGGCGTCGACCGCCGAGGCCTGGACCTGGCACCGGACCATCATGCAGGCCGAGATGGCCGTCAATCTGGACCGCGAGTGGGAGCGCGGCCGCGACCGCCTCTCGCCCTCCCTGCGCGGTCAGCTGGAGGCCGGCCGGCAGGTCACGGCTCTCGACTACCAGCGGGCGGTGCGGGCGATCGCGCCCCTCGAGGCCAGCCTGCGCGAGCTGTTCGAGCAGCGCTACGACGCCATCCTCACTCCGGCGGCGCCCGGCACGGCGCCCGCCGGGCTGGAGTCCACCGGCGACCCGGTCTTCTGCACGCTGTGGACCCTGCTCGGCATGCCGGCCCTCAAC
>DASRYM010000063.1:0-31381 GCA_035687145.1 Candidatus Zixiibacteriota bacterium
CGCGGCCGGTAGGCGCGCACCTCCAGGAAGCGGCCGCTGGCCAGCTGGTCGGCCAGGATCGGGTAGTGGTTGCGACGGAAGAGGGAGAGGAACTCGTCGTGGTGCCCCCACCGCACACGGTAGAAGTAGGCGATGGTCACCGGCCTGTCGCTCATGCACGCTAGGGTAACCGTCCACGGCTTGCCATCGGGTCGGTGCACACCGGGGGGAGCGACGCGATGGCCCACTGATCGGAACCGCTCCCTCGCGCAGGGCGGCACCAAGGCCGGCGGCCACGGAGTTGGAGGCGCGCCGTGCTCGACGAACGCCCTACAGGCATGCCGAGCGGCGAGGTCCGTTTCGGTACCTCGCCGCTCGGTGGCAGCTGGGCAAAGGGTGGGACGCCCTCGGGCGCCCCGGGAGGTATCGGTGCCTAGGCCGGGATCGGCTCCGGGGCCCGCCTGAAGACCGGGGCCGGGACGGCCTCGGCGCGCGTTGCCCAGATCAGGCCGGATCCGGTGAGCAGGAGCGTGGCACCCAGGCCGACGAAGAGCCCAACCAGTGCCAGGCCGAGCTGCAGGGCCTGCGCCGTCACGGTGCCGACGCCCAGCTCGGCGATCAGCGCGTGAGCGGTCGCGCTCCAGATCTGGCCGCGGGCCGCGCCCTCGATCGGGTGGTTGCGGTCGAACTGCGTCCAGTAGCGACCGTCGTTCTGGAACTCGTACTCGCCTGCGGCGAAGACCTCGCCGTTGTACTCAACGTCTTCGGGCAGGACCACGGTGGTCGAGCCGTGCAGGGTGTGGTACGCGATGGTCGCCATCTGGAACATGTACTCGCTCGCCGTGTTGACGACCGGGTCGTTCGGGTCCAGCTCGCTGGCGACCACCGGGTAGCCCCAGTCCTCGGTCAGCAGGGCCATGATCTCGGTGGCCGGCTCGCCGCGGTCGACCAGCTGGCCCTCCTCGTTGTAGGTGAGCTCGACGTTCTGCGCCTTGCTGAACGCCTGGAGCGATGCGGTCCCTTCCTGGACCCTCATGAACGCGAATCCACCAGCCGCGACGAACGCGATGCCGATGATCACCAGGGCGATGCCCAGGTAGCGAAGCCTGCGGGTCATCTGAACGTACCTGCCTTTCGTGGCTGAGATGTCGGAGCGATTCCCGATGTGGGCAGGGTGGCGCCTGCCGCTCGCCGGGCACAGATGACACGCGGACCGAATCAACGTGCCACTCCGACCACCGGAGCGGGAGCCATTGGTCACGCCAGCGTCACGGGCGGGATGGGACATCCGCTGAGCACCATCACCGGCGAGATCGCCTCGGCCAGCCTCGACGGCAGCATGTCCCTGGGCCCGGTGCCCTCCGGCAGTTTGCCCGGGCTGGGCGGCGGCGCCGCGGTGGTCACCGTCAGCGGCGGAACGCTGAGCTCACCGCTGGTGCCCGGCGTCGGCGTGACCGAATGGCAGACGGCGGGCCAGACGAACACCATCGGCGTGGATCTCGGGGCCGATCCCACGGCAACGGTGACCACCACCCTGTCGCCGGTGATGCACTGGCTGTCGGTGGCCATGAACGCCGAGATCGACGTGAACCTGAGCGACTTCCTGGATACCTTCTTCGACGACTTCAGCATCGGGCTCTTCTCCGGAAGCATCGGCTCGCTGCTGAGCGCCAACGGCGTGGATACCCTGGTCAGCGACGCGGTCGAGGCGGCCATCGGGTTCGACCCGGGGATCGGCGCCCAGGTCGCGGCCGGCAACCTGCCGTTCCCGCTGACCAGCCCCGAGGTGGCCAGCGTGCCCCCGGTGCCCACGCTGGGGGCCATCGCCTTCAGCTTCGACCCGGACTCGGACGACGACGGCCTGACCGACGGCGAGGAGGCCTTGCTGGGCACCGATCCGTTCGACCCGGACACCGATGACGACGGCCTGACCGATGGCGAGGAGGTCGAGGTCCACGGCACCGATCCGCTGGACGCCGACACCGATGACGACGGCCTGAACGACGGCGATGAGATCGCCGCGGGCACCGACCCGTTCGACCCCGACACCAATGACGACGGCCTGACCGACGGCGACGAGGTGCACGTCCACGGGACGGACCCGCTGGATCCGGACACCGATGACGACGGGCTGCCTGACGGCGTTGAGGTGGCGTTGGGGACCGATCCGCTGGACCTCGACACCGATGACGACGGCATCCCCGACGGCTCCGACTCGGAGTTCCTCCAGGCGGCCGTCTCAGGGTTGGCCGATGCCGCCTTCAAGGGCAACGGTCATCGCACCGCCATCCTGGCCCAGCTGGACAATGTGGAGAAGCGCATCCTGCAGGGCAAGGTGGACCAGGCATTGAAGGAGCTGGCCCACCTGCGAGAGAAGATGGACGGCTGCGGCACGCAGGCGGACAACACCGACTGGATCGTGGACTGCACCGCCCAGGTGGAGATCCGCGGCCTGCTCGACCTGATGGTGGCCAACCTCAGCTCGTGACCGACGTCGAGCATCCTGCGGCGGGACCCGGTCCCCGGGCCGGCTCCCGCCGCCTTCGGCTGGTTGTCGGGCCGGCCGTCGTCCTCGCGCTGGCGGCCTGCACCTCGCTGCCCCAGCACGGTACCCCGGCGACCGGCGGCGAACCCGGTGCGGGCGTCTCAAGCCGCGCGCAGCGGGCCGCGGCCGGATCGGGGAAGGATGACGCGGGGGCGGGAGAGGCCGCCGGCGTGTCGCTGCCGGACCGCCTGGGGGCCGTGAAGCTCACCCTGCTGGCCTACCCGCTGCCAGACTCCCTCGACGCCCGCGGCGGTCGTGAGCTCGATGCGCTGCTGGCGCAGCTCGGGATCGATCCCGGAGAGGCGACGCTCCACCTGGCGGTCGATCCACGCGGGGCACTGGCCATCGGTCGATGGGGGTTTCCGGGACGCACGGCGGACGAGATTCGCGCCGCCTGGATGCAGGCCACCAACGGCACCTGGCGCGAGATCGAGGTCGAGGGCGGAACGATGCTCACCGGACCTGGGCCCGATGACTCCACGGCGTGGGCCACCGCCAGGGACGGAGTCTTCATCTACGTCGTCACGCAGTCAGCGGCCACCGCAGCGTCGGCGCTCGCCAACACGCGCTAGGGGCGGCCCTGCTCGCGCGCCCGGCGGGCCGACGGCGGCGGCCACCGAGACCAGGGGGATGACAGCCGTGGACCACGCCCGATGTGCGCCCGGCTCGCGCGGCTCGGTGGCTGGAGCCGGCTAACGTCGAACGAACCAGCCCCGGGCAAGGATCAATGCCAGCGCCACGAACAGGTAGGCGGCGATGACCGGCAGGAACGCAGCCTGCACCGAGCCGCCGGTGCCGCTGGCCGGCCACAGAGCCCAGGCCGCCAACGCGGCGCCCGCCACGGCCAGGACCATGCCGGCCGGACGGGACCACGCCCGCCCGGGCGCCATCATGGCCATCCCGGTCACCACCTGGCCGACGCCGAGGAGCACCAGCAGGGCGCCGAGCACCAGCAGCCGCAGGCTCGGCTGCACCGGCTGGGGACCGACGGAAAGCCACTCCGGGATTCGTCCGCTGCCGGTGAGCATGGCCAGCAGGATGAGCAGGACCAGCCCCACGGCGCCGAGCAGCGAGCCGAAGGCGATCAGCACGCCCCCGGCCACGGTGACCTCGCCCGGCCGCGCCGCCCCGCCATCCGTCGATTCGACCACGGGCGGACTATAGAGGCTGCCCGCAGCCGCGGATGGGCCTAGAGGTCGGCGTTGAACGTGTCGCAGGAGTTCGGGTCGCCGGAGCGCATCCCGGTCAGGAACCAGCTGCGCCGCTGGTCGGACGAGCCGTGGGTCCACGTCTCCGGGTTGACCTGGCCCTGGATCTGCTCCTGGATGCGGTCGTCGCCGACGGCCTCCGCCGCGCTCACCGCCTGGGCCACCTGCTCCTCGGTGATCGGCTTGAGGTACCCGGTCTCCACCGCGTGAGCCGCCCACACGCCGGCGAAGCAGTCGGCCATGAGCTCGGTGCGGACCGCGTCCGACTCGGCGCCCTGTCCGCCACCGCCCGGCCGCAGCACGCCGATCAGGTTCTGCACGTGGTGTCCGTACTCGTGAGCGATGACGTACGCCTCGGCCAGCGGCCCGCCCTGCGCGCCGAAGCGCGTCTCCAGCTGCTCGAAGAACCCCAGGTCCACGTAGACGCCGCGGTCGGAGGGGCAGTAGAACGGGCCGACCGCGCTGGTGGCGTTGCCGCAGCCGGTCTGCACGCCGCCGGTAAAGAAGGTCGTGGGCGCCAGCTGGTAACCGTCCAGCGAGCCGGACCAGTAGTCCTGGATGCTGTTCACGAACCCGACGATGCGGCAGTCCTGGCGCTGGTTGGCGTCCTCGCCGGTCTGGCACTCATCGGACAGATCGTTGGCCTGCCCGGTGCCGACCGTACGGCCATCCAGCAGCGAGCCGATGGGCACCTGGGAGGGGTCCCCGCCCAGGAGCACGAACAGCGCGACGAGCAGAATGCCACCCAGCCCACCACCGATGGCCAGCCCACCTGCCCCTCGAAGGTCACGAACCTGGCCCGGCTTCAAGCGGGCACCACGTCTGAAGGTCATGGCCTGCCCGGTAAGCAAACGGCGGGCCAGCCCGGCCGCCGGCTGGCACGCGGATTGATCCGCGCTGGCGGCTTCATGGACCGAAGCCTCCGCCGTACCGATGCGCGTGGGCGCGCCCACCGCGCCGCCCCGGCCGACCTGGAGCTGCTGGCCTGGCTCCTGGACAACGCGATCCCGATCCCGGGCACCACCTGGCGCATTGGGCTGGACGCGGTGATCGGCCTGGTGCCGGGGGCGGGCGACGTCGTCAGCGGGCTGGTCGGGATCCTGATCGTCGGGCGGGGTGCCCAGCTCGGCCTGCCGCGGGTCGTGCTGGCCCGGATGCTCGCCAACGTGGCGCTCGACTTCGCCATCGGCGCGATCCCGCTGATCGGCGACGCCTTCGATGCGTGGTACAAGGCCCACGCCCGCAACGTGGGGCTGCTGCGGAGGCATCTCGCCACCTCGCGCGCCTCGACCGCCGGCGACTGGGCCTTCTTCGCCATCCTGCTCGGTGCGTTCGTGCTGTCGATCGCGGGCCTGGTGTGGCTCATCGGCGCCGTCTTGGGAACGATCCTCGGCTGACCCGCTTGACTCTCGACCAAGCCGAGACCGTCGGCTGCGGCACATGCCGGCCGCTTTCGGGCTCCTGTCCATCGTGATCGAGGGGGACCTGGCCACCCTCCGGGAGTGGGGCTAGCGGCCCGCCGACTCCTGGATCAGGGCGGCCAGCTCGCGGGCGTTGGTGGTCCCGTAGTTGGCGTAGCAGTTGTTCATGAGGACGTGGACGTTGCGCGCTGCGTCGGCGGCCTGCCGCACGCGCGGCACCCACTCGCCCAGCTCGTCGGCGTCATAGAGGTAGCGGAACCGCTCGACGACGGGAATGTTCTTCGCCTCCCAGGTCTCGACCCGGCGCCCGTGGAAGCGGATGACGGCCAGCTCCGGTGAGGTGACCGCCACGATCGGCGGCAGCGAGGTCCTGGTCTGCGGCTCGTCGACCATCACGAACGGGATGCGGTACTTCTCCAGGAAGCGGACGGTGCGCTCTGCGTTCTTCTCATTGAACCACGTGCCGTTGCGGAACTCGACCGCCGCCTCGATGCCGTAGCCGCGCAGCCGCTCCACGGCCGCCGCGATGGCGTCGCGGCTCTCGTTCGACGGGAAGAACCAGCGCGGGTACTGGAGGAAGATGGCGCCCAGCTTGCCGGCCGAGTGCAGCGGCTGCAGGGCGTCCACGAACCAGTCCCAGATCGCGTTCTGGATCTCGGCCGGCAGGTCCTTGCCGTAGATGCGCTTGCGGTCCAGCAGCTCGACGGGGAGCTCCTCGCGGATCTCCCTGGGCAGGCGCTTCACCTCCGAGGGCTGGCCGGTCATCAGCGCGTGGGCCTTCACGTCGAAGGTGAAGTCCGGCGGCGTGCGCTCCAACCAGGCCTCGCCCATGCGCCGGGTGGGCAGGGCGTAGTACGTGGCGTCGACCTCGACGATCGGGAACTGGTCGGCGTAGAAGCGCAGCCGATCCTCGGCGGTGGTGGCGTCGGGCGGGTAGAAGACGCCGGGCGCGGTCATGGTCGGATCGGTCCAGGAGGCCGTCCCGAAGCGCAGGACGGCGTCACCCAGCTTGAGGGGGTGCCGGGCGGCATCGGCCTTGTCCTCACCGCGCTCGGCGGCGATCTCCGGCCCCGGATCGTGATCGGCTGGCATGCGTGCAGTCTAGGCGCACGGGATGGACCGATGGATGGGCGCGCACTAGCATCGGTCGGCGATGAGGCAGGCACTGGGCACCGCCCTGGGAGCGCTTCGGCGCGTGCTCGGCAGCGCCGACGTGCGACGTGCGGCGCTGGCCTGGATGGGCGGATGGGCATCCGAGTTCGGCTGGCAGGTCGCCCTCTTCGTGTACGCGTTCGCCATCGGTGGAGTGCTGGCGGTCGGGGCGATGGGCCTGGTTCGCATGTTGCCCGCGGCCTTCCTGGCCCCGATGCTGACCTCCTTTTCCGATCGGCTGCCGCGCCATCGGGTCCTCCTCGGGGTGTACGTCGGGCGGGCGACCCTGGTGGGGCTCGCCGCGCTCCACGTCGTCAGCGGCTGGCCGCTGATCATCATCTTCGCCATCGCGCTGGCGGAGGGGCTGCTGGCGGTCCTGCATCGGCCCACCTACATGGCCCTGGTGCCCGCGCTGGCCCGCGACCCGGAGGAGCTGGTGGCCACCAACCTGGCCAGCAGCACGCTGGAGGCCGTCGGCACGCTCATCGGTCCGGCGCTGGTCGGGGTGCTGGTGGCCGTCGCGCCGCCCTGGGCGGCGTTCGTGGCCGCCGCAACGGGCTTCACCCTGTCGGCGGTGAGCATCAGCGGCGTCCGCCCCACCGAGCTGAAGCGGACGGCGCCGGAGCGCACGGTGGTGCTGCGCATCCTGGCCGGTGGGCTGGCGATCCTCGGCCGCTACCCGCACGCCGCCCTGGTGGTCGGGCTGCTGGGCCTGCAGACGATGGTGCGCGGCCTGCTCAGCGTGCTGGTGGTGGTCACCGCGGTCGAGCTGCTGGCCATCGGGGAGGAGGGCGTCGGCTACCTGACCGCCGGGCTGGGCGCCGGCGGGCTGCTCGGCGCGGTGCTGTCCATGGGCCTGGTGAGCCGGCGACGGATGGCGCCGTTCGTCTACCTCGGCCTGGCGCTGTGGGGCCTCCCGATCATGGTGATGGGCGCCGTTCCTGTGCTGGCGACCGCCCTGCTGGGGATGACGGTCGTGGGCGCGGCCAACGCCGTGCTGGACATCGCCGCCTTCTCGCTCCTGCAGCGCAGCGTCCCGAACGCCGCACGGGGGCGCGTGTTCGGGATCGTCGAGGCCGCGGCCAGCCTCGGCGTGGGCCTGGGCGCGGCGCTGGCCCCGGTGCTGGTCAGCGGCCTGGGTGCGCAGTGGGCGCTCGTCGTCACCGGGCTGCTCCTGCCGCTGGCGGCCAGCCTCGCCTGGCGCTGGCTGCGCAGCGCCGATGAGCGGTCCGTGATCCCCGAGGCCGAGCTGCGCCTGCTGCGCAGCTCGCCGATCTTCCGGCCGCTGCCCTTGACGGTCCTCGAGCAGCTGGCCGACGACCTGGTGATGTACCGCTTCGAGCCGGGCCAGACGATCATCCGGGAGGGGGAGCCCGGGGATCGGTTCTACCTCCTCGCCGAGGGGCGTGCCGCCGTAACCGTGGGCGACGAGGAGGTCCGGCGCATGGAGGCCGGCGACTCCTTCGGCGAGATCGCCCTGCTCAAGGAGGTGCCGCGCACCGCCACGGTGACGGCCCTCGAGCCGACCATCGCCTGCGCCCTGTCCCGCGACGAGTTCCTGGCCGCCGTCACCGGCGACCGCTACAGCCGGGCGGCCGCCGAGGACGTCATGCGCGAGCGCCTGGCGGTCAGCGGCTGAGGACGGGCTGCACGCGCGGGCTATGCTGCCGGACGTGGACGGGGAGTGGGCGAGCCTGCCGCCGGTGGAGTTCGGGTTCGCCGGCACGGACCTGCGTCGCGAGCTGGTGGACGCGGTGCTGCGCGGGGAAAAGACCGCAACCGCGGGCCTGCTCGTCGACTACGAACGTGAGGGCGAGCCGCTGCCCAGGCCTGGCGAGCGATTCGTCGTCTTGGACTTCGACGACCGACCGGTGGGCGTCGTGGAGACCACCGAGGTGCGCGTGGTGCGGATGGCGGACGTGGACCTGCAGTTCGCGCTCGAAGAGGGGGAGGGTCCGCAGCGTGGCCGATTGGCGGGTGGCCCACGAGCGCTTCTGGGGCGGCTACCTCGACGAGATCCGCCGTGACCTGGGCGACCCGGAGTGGCAGCTGACCGACGACACGCTGGTCGTCTGCGAACGCTTCCGGCTGATCCACGACGCCGGCGCCCGTTGACGAGCCGATATCGGCTGTGCTCCCGACAGGCCGGGCAGGACCGCGCCCGCAAGCCGGCTGTCATGCGGGCGATCGTGGTGCGGTCGTGCGCTTCACCGCGCGAGTGTCGGTCAGGTGACTGAGGTCAACACAATTCGCCCGTCACACTCGGCGCATGACAGTGGCGATGCGGTGTGCTGGGGTGCGGAGCGGTGTGGGATGGCTCGAAAGTACTGGTCAGCGCCGTACCCCGCGGGTACACTGGCGCGACTCAGCAACGCCGTGTCCCCACCCGGCGTGCTGACCCGAGCGAGACAAGGGTGAACAAGATGGCTCTCCGACTCGTTGCGCGTCCTGCGATCTCCTTCCTGGCCGCCGTTGCCCTGACGCTGGCGGCCCTCACGGCGCCGGTCGTCGTGATGGGCGCCACGCCGAACTGGGAGATGTCCGTCGCGGCACGTCCCGACCGCGTCAGCCCGGCGGCCACCATCGAGTTCGAGGTCTCCATCACCAACCACGGACCGAGCAACGTGGCCCAGCTGTACCTGGCGTCGGAGACATGGTCTGGAGCCACCTTCAAGGACACCTCGATCCCGGGCTGCAACCCGGCGGTCGCGCAGGGCTGCTCGCTGGGTGCCCTCTCCGCCGGCGCCACGGTGACCGTGCTCGTCCGCTACGAGGCCCCGGAGGCCGATGGCGCCTTCACCGTCATCTTCGAGGCGAACACGACCGGCGCCACGCCGAGCGACGGCGGAAGCAGCCACGGCGATGCCCTGGTTGGCGTGGGAACGGCGACGGTCGTCGATGATCCGGACTTCACCGGCGGCCTCAGCGAGGAGGACCTGCTGACGTTCGCCACCAACCTGGAGGTCGGTGGCGGCAACCGGCTCGGCACGGCCGTCCACGCCCCGGCGGTCGGCATCCCGGTCACGGTCGAAGACGGCCCCGGCATCCAGGCCAACTGCGCGGCGGCGCCACGACCCTGCCTCGGCGAGGGCTCCGAGCTGCACGTCGCCGAGGGGGCGACGTTTCCCGGCGGCTTCACCGCCACCATTCGGATCGATTCCTCGCTGCTGCCGTCCGGCGTGAACCACAAGAACATCGGGCTCATTCACGAGCTCGATGACGGGTCGACCGAGATCCTGGACCGCTGCGAGACGGCGAAGAAGAGCTCCGAACCCGAGTCGATTCCCTGCTTCAGCGTGAAGAAGCTGAAGGGGAACGACCTGGAGATCACGGTGTTCCTCGTCCAGAACGGGCGGATCCAGGGCTGGTAGCGCATGATGGAGTGAGGGCTCGCTCCTGGTAACCAAATAGGGCACCTACTCGGGGTGCTGCCCAACCGAGCACGGAGGTCCATTCATGGTTCGTCATGGCGTGGGGCGCGCCCTCGCGTCCCTCGGAATCGCCGCAGCGCTGGGCGTGGCCGCTCCGGTGGCCACGCTCGGTGGCCAGCCATCCTGGAGCATGACGGTCACCGAGCTACCGAGCACGGCGGCCAACGCCGACACCGCGGCCTACCTGGTCGAGATCACCAACCGCGGTCCCAGCAACATCTCCAAGCTGTTCCTGGCGGCCGAGACCCCGGACGGGGCCCATCTCGTGGGCGCACTGCCTTCCGCCGGCGCCTGCGACACGGCCGGTGACCTGTCGTGCGACCTCGGCCAGCTGCGGAGAGGTCGCAGCGCGTCGGTCATCGTCGGCTACCTGACGCCCGCCGAGGGTGATGAGCTCTCGGTCGACTTCCGCGTCACCACCTCCGGCGCCTCGGGGTCGGACACGAAGGGGAGGAGCCACGGCGACGCGCTGAACGAGACGGGGACCACCGAGCTGCGTGGCGACGCGACGACCTTCGCCGGGCGGTTCATCTTCACCGCCGACCAGCTGGTGGTGGCGACCGACCAGGACACCGGACCGTCGAACCCGCATGCCACCAAGGTCGTCGCGCCGACGACGCTCATCCCGGTCACGGTGGAGGACGACACGAGCGAGAGCGGCTGCGAGGAGGAGCACGAGACCTGCTTCGGCCAGACGTCGGAGATCCACGTCGACAACGGCGCCACCTTCCCCGAGGGCTTCCTGGTCACCATCGTCTTCGGGACCGACGAGCTGCCCGAGGCGCCGTCGAGCGAGGCCACCTTCAGCACGGCGGGCTACCACACCGAGACCTACCCGCCGGAGGTCGACACCCTGACCGCCGACCAGCTCAACCTGTGGCACCAGTTCGACGACCTCAGCGGCGAGGACATCCCGCGCTGCGACGAGCAGGAGGCCTTCGACGAGGGCGAGCTCGACCCCGAGGTGGACGTCCCGGCCAGCATCCCGTGCTTCATCGCCACGGACACCGAGGACGGCATCACCGCCTGGGTCTGGCTCACCGAGAACGGGCGCATCCAGGGCTGGTAGCGGGGTAGCCCGCTCAACGGCGACCGGACCGTCGGCGCTCAGGCGTCGGCGGCCGCCGCCCGGGCGCCTTCCACGCGGCGCACGGAGGCGACGTCGCCCTTGGCCCGGTAAAGCTCCGCCGCCTCGGCGTGCGCGGCGGTGGCCGCTGCCTCGTCACCAGCCAGGCGCCGCACGTCACCGAGGTCGGCGAGCGCCTCGGCCAGCAGGGCCGGGGCGTCGGACCGGCGGCGGATGGCCACCGCCTCCTCCGCGAGGCGAAGCGCGTCGGCATGCTGCCCGCGGCGAGCGAGCACCTGGGCACGCACCTCGCGCCACAGGGCCTGGGCGTCCGCGTCGTCGGGGGCGGCCACGTTCTCGGCCTCCCGGGTCATGGCCTCCGCCCCGTCCAGGTCACCGCGCAGCAGCAGCACACGGCCCAAGAAGCCGGCCACCGTCGGCAGCAGGAAGCGCTCGCCGAGGGCGGAGAGGGCGGTGTGATCCTGGCGAAGCTCCGCCTCGGCCGTCTCCAGTCCGCCGGCCAGGATCTCGATCTGTGCCAGCCAGGTCGACGTGGCCGCCGCCAGCAGGCCGGTGCCCAGGTCGGTCAGCATCTTCCGCGCCTCGGCGTACGTGGTCCGGGCCCGGTCGAACTGGCCGGTCATGGCGTAGAGCAGCGCCAGCGGAGAGCGAACGAGGGCCTCGCTGCGGCGATCGCCCCTCACCGTGGCCAGCAGCTCCTCGCAGCGTCGGATCGCGTCCGGGACCGGCGTCGGGCCGAACAGCGCCGACTGCGCGTAGACCACCGCCCCGCGGCGCTCCAGGCGGGCGCTGCCCGCGGTGCGCGCCTCGTCCACCATGCGCTCCGCGGCCGCCGCCGCGTCCGCGAACCGGTTGGCCGAGCCGTGGACGAGGGCCTCCACTCGCGCCGCCTGGGCCAGGCCCTCGTGCTGCTCCGCGGCAGCGAAGACCGGCATGGCCCGCTTCACGGCGTCGATGGCCGCCTCTGACCAGTCCTCCTCCTCGGCGGCGTACAGCTTCAGCAGC
The DNA here is from genome assembly GCA_035687145.1 of Candidatus Zixiibacteriota bacterium. GTDB lineage: Bacteria > Chloroflexota > Limnocylindria > QHBO01 > QHBO01 > DASRYM01. Next base: position 11,829 of record DASRYM010000063.1, read on the forward strand.
AGCTGCGCGAGCTCAGCCCGCGCCTCGCCGGCCGCATCCCCGGCCCGGGCCGCGCCCTGGCGCGCCCCGTCCAGCACCCGCTGTGCCGCCTCGAACTCGCCGAGCTCGGTCAGCGCCTCGCCGAGGTCTGGCAGGAGCGCGCGGCGCGCGGCGCTGTCCTCCGGCAGGACCGCGGCGGCGCGACGCAGGAGGTTGGCGGCCGCGTGCATGTCACCCCGGGTCATGGCCCGGCGTCCGGCGGAGCCGAGCTTCGCCGCCGCTCGGGCCCCCACCGAGCGGGCGTGGTCGTCCACCACGCCAAGCTCGGCCCGGTAGTGATAGGCCTGCTCCAGGTGGTAGCCCAGGATCTCCTCGTACTCCTGGGAGCGGCCCTGCCGGCGGTTCTGCTCATCGGCCCAGTCGGCGAAGGCCTCGTGGTACGTGGCGCGCACCCGCTTGAGCAGGGCCCCGTAGGCGGCGTCGCGGATGAGCAGGTGCTGGAAGCGGTAGGTCACGTCGTCGGTGCCGAAGTCGGGCGCCGCCATGTCGCCGGGGGCGGTCGGCTGGTTGGGCCGCACCAGCTGCTTGCGGGTCATGCTGACCAGGTGGTCCGGCACCCTGGGCCGCACCGGCTCGGGCGCGATGGCGCTCACCGCCCCCTGGGCGAAGGTCAAGCCGATGACGCTGGCCGGCTCGATGACCGCTCGCTCCTCCCGCGCCAGCAGGTCGAGGCGCGCGGCCAGCAGGGCGTGGATCGAGGGCGGCACCTCCAGGTCCGCCAGGTCGCCGGTCGGCTCCCAGCGGCCGTCGGCGAAGTGCAGGGCGCCGGTGTCGATCATCATCGACAGCAGCTGCTCCACGAACAGCGGGTTGCCCTCCGCGGCCAGCACGATGCGCTCCTGCGCCTCGCCGGCGATACCGGCCTCGCCGAGCAGGCCGGCCACCACCTTCGCGGCGTCGTCATCGGTCAGGGGAGAGAGGACCAGGCGCTGGCTGTCGGCATCGGTGGCCCAGTCGGGCTGGCGGTCGAGCAGGTCGGGGCGTGAGGTGCACAGCAGCAGGACCGAAGCGTCCTCCACGGTCTGCACCAGGTGACCGATGAGTTCCAGGAAGGTCGGCTCCGCCCAGTGGATGTCGTCCACCACCACGATCAGCGGCCGTTCCCGGCCCAGCGCCTCCAGGAAGCGGCGGGCGGCCCAGAAGATCTCGGTCACCGGGTACTGGACGTCGGACAGGCCGATGGCCGATGCCAGCCGAGCGGTGATCTCCTCGTCGCCGGTCAGCTTGGCCAGCTTGGCACGGGCCACCTCCGGCGAGTCGTCGCCCTCGATGACGGCCGCTTCGCGGGCTGCCTCCACCAGCGGCCAGAACGTGATGCCCTCGCCGTAGGGGAGGCAGCGGCCGCGCACCACGTTTGCCTCCGCGGCGTGGGCGGCGGTGAACTCCCGGACCAGGCGCGACTTGCCGACGCCGGCATCGGCCACGATGGTCGCCGTCCGGCAGCGGCGCTCGTCGATCGCCCGTCGGAGGATGGCGGACAGGGCGGCCATCTCGGCGTCGCGCCCCACCATCGGTCCGTCCTGGCGGCGCTCGAAGCCCTCCGTGGCGTCGCTGACCGCCAGCAGCCGGTAGGCGGGGACCGGCTCGGACTTGCCCTTCAGCTCCAGCGGCTCGACCGGCTCCGCCTCCACCGCCCCGCGCACCAGGCGGTAGGTCAGGCCGCCGATCAGGATCTCTCCGGGCGGCGCGGCCTGCTCCAGGCGAGCGGCCACGTTCACCGTGTCGCCGGTCACCAGGCGCTGCCCGGCCGAGGGATCGCCGGCCACCACTTCCCCGGTGTTGACGCCGGTTCGCACCGTGAGCTGGACGCCGTAGCGGGCCTGCAGCTCTCGGTTGAGCTCGGCCACGGCAACCTTCGTCTCGAGCGCGGCGCGCACGGCGCGCAGGGCGTCGTCCTCGTGGAGCCTGGGCAGACCGAAGACGGCCATGATCGCGTCGCCGATGAACTTCTCGATGGTGGCCCCGTGCCGGTGGAGCACCCGCGTCATGCGCTCGAAGTAGGTGCTCATCACCTCGCGCAGGCTCTCGGGGTCCAGCGCCTCGCCCAGGTTGGTGGAGCCTTTCAGGTCGCTGAAGAAGACGGTGACGACCTTGCGCTCCTCCTGTGGGGGCAGGGCGGGAGCCAGCGGAGCGCCGCAGAACCCGCAGAGACGGAACTTGCTCGGGTTCTCCTCGCCGCAGCTCGGGCAGGCGATGAGCTCCATCGTCACGTCCCGAGTGTAGGGCGCTTCGTCGAGTGGCTCCCTCAGCAATCGGCCAGATCGCGCACGAAGGCGGCGATGCGGTCCAGGGCGTCCTCGAGGTGGGGGCCGATGCCGTGGCGCAGCCCCGGGTACAGCACCAGCTCCGCCCGGGGGAGCTGCCGGACCAGGTCGCGCAAGAGCTCGGCCCGGGCGAACGGATCGCGGTCGCCCGACAGGAGCAGCACCGGGCAGGCGATCATCGGCCAGTGGTCCGTGCGCTCGGCGGCGCGTTCCGGGCGTCCGGGTGGGTGCAAGGGATAGGAGAGCAGCACCAGCCCGGCGTACCGATGCTCGGCGGCCAGCAAAGAGGCGACCCGGCCGCCGAAGGAGTGCCCGCCGATCACCGCGGCCGGGTCAGGCGGCACCGCGGCCAGGTAGGCCGGCATCGCGCGCTCCGCCGGGCCGCGCGGAAGCTGTACCGCCTGCGCCGCGATCCCGCGCCGCCGCAGGCCCTCGACGTGCGGCCGCATGCTGTTGGCGCTGCCGCTGGCCCCGTGGGCAAGGTGCACGCTGGGGATGCTCACCGCCCAAGGGTACGCGGGTGGCGTAACCGCGTTCGCATCCCCGACACAGGAACGTCACACTCTTGCGGTCGACTGATGGACCGATGACGGACGTGCGCCACCTTCCCTCGCGTCGGGCGTCCGCCCTGGCCGGCCTGGTGGCCGGCGGCCTGGGACTGGGCGTCGCCGAGCTCCTGTCCGGCCTGCTGCCCGGCGCTCCGTCACCGGTGACCGCGGTCGGGTCACTGGTCATCTCCCTCCAACCGCCCGGCGCCAAGCAACTGGTCGTCGACCTGTTCGGCGATGCCGACAAGCTGGTCCTCAACCTGGTCGTGCTGGCCGTGGCCCTGGGGCTGGCGGCGGGACTCGGCGTCCTCGCCGCACGGAGTCCGGGTCTGGCCAACGCCGGGTTCGCGGTGGTCGCCGGGGTGGCGCTGCTGGGTGCGGTGCGCGACCCGCTGACCGACCTCGTCCTTTCCGTGCTGGTGGTCGGGGTGGGGCTGGGGGTGACGCTGCTGGCCCTGCCGCGCCTGCTGCGCGCGGCCGCGCCGTCTGAGCCGGCGATGCCTGACTTCGAGCGTCGCCGCTTCCTGGGCCGAGCGCTGGCCCTGAGCGCCGTGGCCGCCGGCTCCGGCGCCCTCGGGCGCCTGCTCCTGGAGCGGCGCTCGGCGACCACCGCCGAGGTGCCCCAGGTGCCGGCGCCGACCGCCACCGCGCCGCCGCTGCCTGACGGCGCGGAGCTGGACGTGCCCGGCATCACCCCGCTCGTCACGCCCAACGACGAGTTCTACCGGATCGACACCGCGTTGCTCACCCCGCGCGTGGACGTCGGGGAGTGGCGCCTGCGGGTGGACGGCATGGTGGACCGTCCCTTCGAGATCGGCTACGCCGAGCTGTTGGCCATGCCGCTGGTCGAGCAGTACGTGACCATCGCCTGCGTCAGCAACGAGGTCGGCGGGCACCTGGTGGGCAACGCGCTGTGGCGCGGCGTGCGGCTCCGGGAGCTGCTCAACCGCGCCGGGGTCCAGCCCGGGGCCACCCAGGTCGTGGGGCGCTCGGTGGATGGCTGGACGGCCGGCTTCCCGACCGCCTGGCTCGACGCGGAGGGCCGCGAGGCGCTGGTGGCGGTGGCCATGAACGGCGAGCCGCTCCCGCCGCAGCACGGCTACCCGGCGCGCCTCATCGTCCCCGGGCTGTACGGCTACGTGTCGGCCACCAAGTGGCTGTCGAACATCCACCTCACCACCTGGGAGGGGTTCGACGGCTACTGGGTGCCCCTGGGCTGGGCCAAGGAGGGACCGATCCTGACCCAGTCGCGGATCGACGTGCCGCGCGACCGGGCGCGCATCCCGGCCGGGCGCACGGCGGTGGCCGGCGTGGCCTGGGCCCCGGATCGCGGTATCTCGGCCGTGGAGGTGCAGGTGGACCACGGCGGCTGGCAGCCGGCCACCCTCTCCACGCCCATCTCGGACGCGACCTGGGTGCAGTGGGCCTTCAGCTGGGAAGCCACGCCGGGCAGCCACACGCTGCGGGTGCGCGCCACCGATGGCACCGGGGAGGTGCAGACCGACCGCGTCACGCGGCCGGCGCCCGACGGCGCGCGCGGCCATCACACCATCCGGGTGGAGGTCGGGTAGCGAGCGGGCGGTTGACGCAGTCGGCAGAATCTTCGGCGTGCCTGCCGCCAGCGCGCCCCTGATCATCGTCAACCCCATCGCCGGCAACGGCCGCGCCCACCACCTGGCGCCGCGGCTGAGCGACTGGCTGGTGCGGGAGCGGATCGAGGCCCGGCTGCTCGAGACGCGGGAACCCGGCCACGCCGAGCGCCTGGCCGCCGCGGCCGCCGACCTGGGCCACGACCGGGTGGTGGCCGTGGGCGGCGACGGCACGGTGCAGGAGGTGCTGAACGGCCTCCTGGCGGCCGGCCCGGGTTCCAACGGGGACCGCCCGGCCTTCGGCATCGTCCCGGCCGGCAGCGGCAACGATTTGGCCCGAAGCCTGGACCTGCCGGTCGACCCGCACGCGGCCCTGGAGGTGGCCCTCTCCGACGCCGCCGAGCCGCTGGACGTGGGGCGCGCCCGCCGCGCAGACGGCACCGTTCGCCACTTCGGGGCGGCCGGCGGCACCGGCTTCGACGCCCAGGTGGCGAGCGTGATGGCCGGCCATCGGCACCGCTGGCAGCGTGGCCGGGCGGGGTACTTCCTGTCGACCCTGATCGAGCTGGCGCGCTACCACAACCGCCGGATGCGGGTGCGGCTGGCCACCGACAGCGGCGCGCGCGAGATCGATGGCCGCTTCCTGTTCGTGGCCTTCGCCAACGGCCGCTTCTACGGGGGCGGCATGCAGATCTGCCCGGACGCCAGCACCGCCGACGGCTGGCTGGACATCTGCCTGGCCGGCGACATCTCGCGGCTGGAGGCGCTCAAGGAGCTGCCCGGGATCTACGCCGCCAGGCACGTCAACAACCGTCATGTCGAGATCGTGCGGGCGCGAGAGGTGCGGATCGAGGGCGACGACGGCACACGGGTCCATCTCGACGGTGAGCCGCTCGGCCGCCTGCCGGTGGACGTCGACCTGCTCCCGGGGGCCCTTCGCGTCGCGACGAGCCGATCCGCCGGATCGGCTACGGTAGATGGATGACACCGACCTTCGTCGAGGTCCGCCGTGGGCAGCCCCTGTTCGGCAGGGGCGGGCGGCGCATCGGCACGGTGGACGCCGTGTTCGCCGACTACCTGCTGGTCCGCACCCGCGGGCTGCTGCCGGTGGACCTCTACGTGCCGCGCACCGAGGTGACCGCCGACGAGCACGGCAACCCGGTCGTCGACTGCACCGCGGAAGAGGCCTACGAGGCCTGGCACCGCCCGCTGCGTCGCGTGGCGCATGACTGAGGAGGAGGTCGGCCTGCTGCGCGAGGCCGAGGAGGTCCGCATCGAGACCAGTCGCGGGCCGGACGCGCCGGTGCATCGGACCACGATCTGGGTGGTCGTCGACGAGCGGGACCGGGTGCTGGTGCGCAGCGTCCGTGGCGAGCGCGGGCGCTGGTACCGCGAGGTGCTCGCCAACCCGGAGTGCGCCCTGCTCGTGGCGCGGCACCGCATCCCGTTCCGCGCCGAGCCCGCAGGCGACGAGGAACGCATCCGGGCCTGCTCCGAGGCGCTGCGCCGCAAGTACGCCGCCGATCCCGCGCTGGGCTCCATGCTGCGCCCGGAGACCCTGCCCACCACGCTGCAGCTGCGGCCGGTTCCGTGAGGGGTGATTTTCGTCACCGGCTCGTCTCGGGAGCCGCGAAACGGCCTGAGGGCCCCGGACCCAGTCAGCGGCTCCGCACGGGAGCCCCTGACAGCGAATCGGCGACCGCGAGCTCGCACGGAGAGCCGTTGACGGCTTTTGGGGTGGCGGCGCTGCAGCCGGGGGTCGTGGGGATGCCTGGGCATCGATCATGCGGTACTCTTGGGAGCGTGAGCGAGCAAGCCGACCAGGCGCGGGCAGAGGCCTTCTACGCGCACGTCATGAACGGCGGCAAGGTCGAGGCCGACGACTGGATGCCGGACGACTACCGCGCCGCCGTCCTGAAGTTCGTGGAGATGCACGCCAACTCGGAGCTGATGGGCGTGCTCCCCGAGCGCGAGTGGATCCTGCGTGCCCCCACCCTGAAGCGCAAGCTGGCCCTCACCAGCAAGATCCAGGACGAGGTCGGGCACGCCCAGCTGCTGTACCGCGTGGCCGAGGACCTCGGAAAGCCGCGCGAGCAGATGCTCAACGACCTGCTGGCCGGCAAGACCAAGTTCCACAACGTCTTCCACTACCCGACGAAGACGTGGGCCGACGTGGGGATCATCGCCTGGCTGGTGGACGCCGCCGCGATCGTGTCCCAGCAGGCGCTGCGCGACTCGTCCTACGCGCCGTACGCGCGGACCATGAAGAAGATCTGCTGGGAGGAGTCCGTGCACATCATGCACGGACGCGACGTGGTCCTCACCCTCATGAACGGGACCGATGCCCAGCGCACCATGGTCCAGGACGCCCTGAACCGATGGTGGGGCCCGCTGATGCAGATGCACGGTCCGCCCACCGACCCGGCCCGGGACCGCGACCTGATCTGGAGGATCAAGTCGAAGGGCAACGAGCAGCTCCGCCAGGAGTTCCTTTCGATCTACGTGCCGCGCATCCGGGAGCTGGGGCTGACCATCCCGGACCCCAACCTCCGGTACGACGAGGACGAGGGCCGCTGGCACTACACCGAGCCCGACTGGGACGAGCTGCGCCACGTGGTCACCAACCACGGGCCGATGTCCCAGCAGCGCCTGGAGTTCCGGCGCCTGTCGCGCGACGCCACCCAGTGGGTGCGCGACGCCATCATCGGCCCGCAGACCGCCGCCGCCTGATCGCCGCCGGGCCGGCGGCGCGGTACGCTTGGCGCATGGATGGACCGCGCGACCGGGTCTGGGAGGTCTTCCGCCAGGAGGCGGAGGGCGACCCGATGGTGCACGGCGGGAGCGTGCGGGCGCCTGACGAGGAGCTGGCGCTGCACTACGCCCGCGAGTTCTACGGCCGCCGCCAGGAGAGCCACCGCATCTGGGTGGTGCCGCGAGAGGCCATCATCGAGCTGGACGACCCTGACCTGCTGAAGCCGCCCTTCGATCGGTCCTTCAAGCGCCCGGGCGGCTACATCATCAAGCACAAGCTGGAGGCGGCCAAGGCCCGCGCCGGCGCGGCCGCCGTGGCCACGCCGGAGGAGGCCGCGACCGATGCCTGATCCGGCCGTCGCCGAGCTCCTCCTGACCCTGGCCGACGACGAGTTCGTGCTCGGGTTCTGGGACTCGGAGTGGACCGGCATCGCGCCCCTCCTCGAGGAGGACGTGGCCATGAGCTCGATCAGCCAGGACGAGATCGGCCACGCCAGGGCCTGGTACGAGCTGCTCGCCGCGGAGACCGGTGACGACCCTGACCGCATCGCCTTCGGCCGTGAGCCCGCTGCGTATCGCCACGCGGCGCTCATGAACCACGCGCGCACCGACTGGGGCTTCAGCGTGGCGCGCCGTTTCCTGTACGAGCACGCCGACGCGGTGCGCCTGGAGGCGCTGGCGCGCTCATCACACGGCGCGATCGCCGACCTGGCCGCCAAGATGCGGCGCGAGGAGACGTACCACCTCATGCACTTCGACGTCTGGACCCGGCGCCTGGCCGATGCCGGCGGCGAGGCCCGCGAGCGCCTGGTCAGCGCCCTCGACCGCCTGTGGACCGATGCCGCAGCGGTGTTCACGCCCCTGGCGGGGGAGACTGGGCTGCTCGCGTCCGGCGTGCTGCCGCAGCCGATGGACGCGCTGCTGGCTCGCTGGCGCAATCGCATCGCCCCGCTGCTGGCCGAGCGCGGGCTGCCGGCGCCGCCGGACGATCTGGCCGCGCCGCCCGACGGGCGCACCAGTCGAACCGACGACTTTGGCTGGCTGCACGGCGAGTTCACGATGGTGGCCCGCTCCGAGGTGGGCGCGACATGGTGACCGCGACCGCCACCGCCCGCGACCCGCGCGAGCTGATCGTGCGCTCCGCGCTGGAGGAGATCGCCGACCCCGAGATCCCGGCCATCAGCGTGGTCGAGCTGGGGGTCATCGGCGAGGTGCGCTTCGTCCCGCGCCCGGAGGGCGGGGAGCGGCTCACGGTCGAGCTGCTGCCGACCTTCGTCGGCTGCCCGGCCATCGACGTCATGCGGGAGCAGATCACCGAGCGGCTGCGCGCCCTGGACGTGGCCGACGATGTCGAGGTGGAGATCAGCTTCGCCGAGCCGTGGACGTCGGACCGCATCACGCCCGAGGGGCGCGCCAAGCTGCGCGCGAGCGGCTTCGCGCCGCCGGCCCTCATCGGCCCAACCTTCACCGGCGAAGAGCTGCAGATGCTGCTGCCGGTGGCGGAGTGCCCGTACTGCGGCTCGCGCAACACGACCCTGGAGAACTCCTTCGGCCCCACCCTGTGCCGCGCGATCTACCACTGCGCCGACTGCCGGCAGCCGTTCGAACAGTTCAAGACGCTCTGAATGGCACTGGCGATCAATGCCGGAACGGGAGAGCGTGGGTCCATCGCTCAACCCGCAGTGGGACGCACCTCCGATGGAATCCGACGCTCGCACCTATCGGCGCCTGCGCCTGTACAACGCGGTCATGGGCGGAACATGGCGCTCCAGTACCGCCGAGTCGGGCCCTGGCGGAGCTACCTGTTCGGGGAGAGCATCTACGTGCTGCTGAGCCTGGTCGCCAAGTCGCTGCTGGCCTGGCAGGTGTTCGCCAACACCCTCGTGCCCAGCTGATCACCACGCGCTGCGGCGAGGGGAGCGAACCGCTACCCTTCGCCGCATGGCAATCGACTCCGAGGAGGTTCGGTCCGAGGCCGACGCGCTGCTCGACGCCGGGGCCCATGACCGCCTGGACACCATGCGCCACTCCGCCGCGCACGTCATGGCCGCGGCCGTGCTGGAGCTCTTCCCGGGCGCCCGCCTGGGCATCGGTCCGGCGATCAGGGACGGCTTCTACTACGACTTCGACCTGCCGCGGCCCCTCACCCCGGCCGACCTGGAGGCGATCGAGGAGCGGATGCGGGCTCAGGTGGCGGCCGACCATCCGTTCGTCCGCGAGGAGCTGGCGCGCGACGAGGCGCTGGCCCGCCTGGAGGAGCAGGGCCAGGACTACAAGGTCGAGATCATCCGCGACCTGCCACCCGAGCAGTCGGCGACGGTCAGCTTCTACCGCCACGGCGAGTTCGTGGACCTCTGCCGCGGACCCCACGTGGAGTCGACCGGGAGGCTGGGGCCCTTCAAGCTGCTGAACTCGGCGGGCGCCTACTGGCGGGGCGACGAGCGGCGCCCGATGCTGCAGCGCATCTACGGCACGGTCTGGGAGTCTCAGGAGGACCTGGACCGCTACCTGTGGCGTCTGGAGGAGGCGCGCAGGCGCGACCACCGGCGCCTGGGCCGCGACCTCGACCTCTTCACCTTCCACCCCGAGTCACCGGCCGCCCCCTTCTGGCACCCGCGCGGGATGGCGCTGTACCGGGCGCTGGAGGACTGGTCGCGCCAGGTCCGGCGCGAGGGCGGCTTCCACGAGGTCCGCACCCCGAGCCTGGTGCGCAGGGAGCTCTGGGAGCAGTCCGGTCACTGGGAGCTCTACCAGGACAACATGTTCGTCCTGGACGATTACGACCATCCCTCCGGCATGAAGCCGATGAACTGCCCCCAGGAGATCCTCATCTACAAGACTCGCCTGCGCTCCTACCGCGACCTACCGATCCGCTTCTGCGACTATTCGGTGCTGATGCGCAAGGAAGTCACCGGCGCCCTGTCGGGCATGTTCCGGGTGCGGCAGCTGGTGCAGGACGACTCGCACGTCTTCTGCCGCGAGGACCAGATCCCCGACGAGATCACGCTGGCCCTGCGTTTGGTGCGCCGCCAGTACGAGCCGTTCGGCTTCGAGCCGCGCTTCAAGCTGGCCACCCGGCCGGAGAAGCGCCTGGGGTCGGACGAGTTCTGGGACGTGGCCGAGGGCAAGCTCCGGGACGCCCTGGAGGCCAACGGGGTGTCGTTCACCCTCGACCCGGGCGGCGCGGCCTTCTACGCGCCGAAGATCGACGTCTTCATCCAGGACGCGCTGGGCCGCGAGTGGCAGATGGCCACCATCCAGCTCGACTACCAGCTACCGCAGCGCTTCGACCTCGAGTACCGAGCCGCGGACGGCGGCTTCGAGCGGCCGGTGATCATCCACTACGCGATCTACGGCTCGTTCGAGCGCTTCGCCGGCATCATCACCGAGCACTACGCCGGCGCCTTCCCGCTGTGGCTGGCGCCGGTGCAGGTCATGGTGGTGCCGATCGCCGACCGGCACCTGGAGTACGCGGACCGCGTGCGCCAGGCACTGGCCGATGCCGGCCTGCGGGCCGAGGTCGACGACCGGTCGGAGCGGATGCAGGCCAAGCTGCGGGACGCGCAGGAGCAGAAGATCCCGGTCATGGTGGTGGTCGGTGACCGGGACGCCGAGGCGGGAGCCGTCTCCCCGCGGCTGCGCACCGGGGAGTCGCGCCAGGGCGTGCCGCTCGACGAGTTCGTCGCCGACCTGCGCGCCAGGGCCGAGGCCCGCGAGCTGTGGCCCTACGCGGCGGAGGAGCCGGCCGCGGCCGCCTCATAGCCGCCATGCGCAAGATGCGCGGCGTGGGGCAGCTCGCCCTGCGCAGCACCGACCCGGCGCGCGTCGCCGAGTTCTACGAGTCCGCCTTCGGCTTCCGGCGCCGGGCGGAGGATGAGAGCGGCGTGGACCTGGAGCTGGGCGGTTTCGAGCTCTCCTTCCGTCGTGGAGAGCAGGCGACTCGCGAGGGCATCCAGATCGGCTTCCGGGTGGATACCGCCGCCGAGGTGGACGGCTGGGCGCAGGAGCTGACGCGGCGCGGGTTCGCCATCCTGGGGCCGCCCTCCGGGGACCGATGGGAGGGGATGCGCTCCTTCCGCCTCTCGGACCCCGACGGCCGCCAGGTCGCCGTCTTCTACGTCTATCCCTGATCGAGACCGATGCCCGCCCGCGGGAGGCTTCAGCGGAGCTGGTGATGTCCGCTCGCACCGGTGTCGAGACTTCCTGGCCGGGAGGCGAGCACCCGGGAGTTGCCTGCAACCCGATGAAGGTCGGTTCCGGCGGCGCGGAGTGGGCCGCGCCACATCGGTCGAGATGCCGCCTCTGCTGTGGAGGCGGGCATCTCGCCGCGCGCCAGGACCCGGCGCTAGTGACATGCCGGGGCCGGGATGCTAAGATGCTGCGGCGTTTTCGCGTGGAGTCGGGCCACGGTCCTTCCAGGACGGTGGCTCATTTGTTGGAGGAGCGGTAGACACACTGGCACGGGACCTGAGAGTCAACGAGATGATTCGGATCCGGGAGGTCCGGGTCATCGACGAAGACGGTCAGCAGCTCGGCGTGATGCCCACGTTCAGAGCCCTGGCGCTGGCCCAGGAGAAGGGCCTCGACCTCGTGGAGGTGGCGCCCAACGCGGTCCCGCCGGTCACCCGCATCCTGGACTACGGGCAGTACAAGTACGAGCTCCAGAAGCGCGAGCGCGAGGCGAAGAAGAAGCAGAAGTCGCAGACGTTCAAGGAGATCCGGCTCCGGGTCAAGATCGACGTCAACGACCTGCGGACCAAGTTGCGGCGCGCGGCCGAGTTCCTCGATGAGGGCGACCGCGTCAAGGTCACGGTCCAGTTCCGCGGCCGCGAGATGAGCCACGCCAACCTGGGGCGTGACCTCCTCGACCGGGCGGCCGAGATGCTGGCCGAGCACGGCACGCTGGAGCGACCACCGCTGCTGGAAGGCCGCAACATGTACATCGTCATGGCGCCGCTCGACAGGCGCGCCGAAAAGAAGACGGATCGGGCCGCGGAGCCGGCGTCGGCGCCGCAGCCGCAGCCCGCGGAGCCGCCGGAGGGCGGCGACACCATCGGCGACGCGCTCGCCGCCAAGGGCCAGGCCCCGACCGCGATGGTCGAGCCGGAGGCCGCGGCGGAGGAGTCCGAGCCGGCGAAGCAGGAACAGTAGATGCCGAAGATCAAGAGCCACAAGGGAACGGCCAAGCGCTACAAGAAGACCGGCTCGGGCAAGTGGGTCCGGCCCAAGGCGTGGCGCGGCCATCACCTGGAGATCAAGTCCAGCCGCCGCACGCGCCGCTACGCCGGCAAGGCGGTCGTTTCGAAGGCGCACGCGGAGCAGCTCAAGCGGCTGCTGCCGTACGCGTAGGGGATCGCACATGGCACGCGTCAAGCGCGGCGTCACCGCCCACCGGCGGCACAAGAAGGTCCTGGCCCAGGCCCGAGGACGGCGCGGGACCCGCTCGAAGCTCCTCCGCCCGGCGCGCGAGGCGCTGTTCCACGCGCTGGTCTACGCCTACCGCGACCGCAAGGCCCGCAAGCGCGACATGCGCCGGCTGTGGATCGAGCGCATCAACGCCGCCGCCCGGCAGCACGGCCTGCCGTATGGCCGCTTCATGGCGGGCCTGAAGAAGGCGGGCGTCGAGGTGGATCGCAAGCAGCTGGCGGACCTCGCCGTCCGCGAGCCGGCCGCTTTCGCGGCCATGGTCGAAACCGCCCGGGGCTCCTTTACCAGCTAGCCGGCATCCGTTGATGCCGGCACATCGGCCCTGCTCCGTTCGCGGAGCGGGGTCGTTCGTTTATCACCGATCATTCGCCAAGGTGACCATGACCGGACCGATGGAGAGGCGGACGAACGGGGGGCGTGCCGGATGACCGAGCTGGCCAGCCGGCTCGAGGCCCTGCGCCAGCGAGCGCTCGGGGCGGTGGATGCCGCCGCCGACGTCGGGGCGGTCGAGGCGCTGCGCCTCCAGCTCCTCGGTCGAAGCGGAGAGCTGACCACGCTCATGCGCGAGCTGGGCTCGGTGCCCGCTGCCGAGCGTCCCGCCGTGGGCCGCGTCGCGAACGAGGTGCGTACCGAGGTGGAGCGAGCCATCCGCGATCGGCTCGAGGCGCTGAAGGAGGCGGACCTGCGGGAACGGCTGGAGGCGGAGCGGATCGACATGAGCGCCCCGGGCCGTCCGCTGCGCCTCGGCCACCTGCACCCGACCATGACCGCCATGGTCGACTTCCGCGAGATCTTCCACGCCTTCGGCTTCGAGCTCTTCGAGGGGCCGGAGATCGAGACCGACTGGTGGAACTTCGAGGCGCTGAACATTCCGCCCGATCACCCGGCGCGCGATCTGTGGGACACCATGTACGTGGCCGAGCCGGGGAGCGACCCGCCGCGGCCGGCGGAGGACGGCACCATCCTGCGTACCCATACCAGCCCGGTGCAGATCCGCGCCATGCGCGCCCTGAAGCCGCCGATCCGGGTCTACATGCCGGGCCGCTGCTATCGGTACGAGAACGTGGCGGCCGACCGCAACTTCGAGTTCTTCCAGATCGAGCTGCTGGTCGTCGACCACGACACCAGCATGGCCGACCTCAAGGGCACCCTCGAGGAGTTCGCCCGCGCCATCTACGGGCCGATCCCCACCCGCTTCCGGCCCGGGTACTACCCATTCACCGAGCCGAGCGTGGCGTTCGACCTGCAGTGCCAGGTCTGCCATGGCGCCGGCTGCCCGGCCTGCAAGCACTCGGGATGGGTCACCATCCTGGGAGCCGGCATGGTGCACCCGGTCGTGATCCGCAACGGCGGCTATGACCCGGACGAGTACCAGGGCTACGCCGTCGGCTTCGGTCTGGACCGGCTGGTCATGAACCGGCACGGGATCGCCGACATCCGCCACCTGATGGGCGGCGACCTGCGCTTCCTCGAGCAGTTCAGCGGAGGGCGCTAGACCGATGCTGGTGCCGCTCTCCTGGCTGCGCGACTACGTGGATGTCCGGCTCTCCGCCCGTGAGCTGGCCGAGCAACTGACCCTGCGCGGCATGGAGGTGCAGGGCATCCAGGTCATGGGCGCGGACTGGACCGATGTCGTCGTCGGGCGACTGCTGAGCGTCGAGCGCCACCCGAACGCGGACAAGCTGTGGCTCACGAGCGTGGACGTGGGGGAGGGCGAGCCCCTGCAGGTCGTGTGCGGCGCGGACAACCTCGCGCCCGGCCAGCTGGTTCCGGTGGCCCGGGTGGGCGCCGTGCTGCCCGGGGAGCGGCGCATCGAGCGCACCCGGATCCGCGGGGTCGAGTCGCAGGGCATGTTGTGCTCGGCGGCCGAGCTCGAGCTGGGGACCGATGCCGAGGGCATCCACATCCTGGCCGAACCCGGTGCCGACGCCGAGCTGCGGCCAGGGACCGACCTGCGCGACGTGCTGGGCGAGGTGGTGCTGGACGTGGACGTCAAGCCCAACCGCGGCGACGCGCTGTCGATGGTCGGCCTCGCCCGCGAGATCGCGGCCTTCACCGGCGCGGAGCTGCGGCTGCCGGACGCATCGGTCCACGAGGATGCGGGGCTTGACGCGGCGGCGCTGGTCAGCGTGGAGATCGTCGACGGCGCGGCGTGCCCGCGCTTCACGGCACGCTGGTTCGAGGGCGTGCGCAACGGGCCGTCGCCGGAGTGGATGCAGCGGCGGCTGATCGCGGCCGGCATGCGGCCGATCAGCGCCGTGGTGGACGTGACCAACTACGTGATGCACGAGCTCGGTCAGCCGATGCACGCGTATGACGCCGACACCGTGCCGGAGGGGCGCATCGTGGTGCGCCGCGCGCAGCCCGGGGAGCGGCTGGAGACCATCGACCACGAGGAGCGGACGCTCGACGAGCGGATGCTGGTCATTGCCGACCGCGAACGAGCCATCGGCCTGGCGGGAATCATGGGCGGCGCCGACACCGAGGTCACCGAGGGGACCAGCCGCGTCATCCTGGAGTCGGCCATCTTCCACGGCCCGACCATCCGCAACACGGCCCGCCGCCTGGGCCTGCGCTCGGAGGCGAGCATGCGCCACGAGAAGGGGATCGGCCATGAGCTGCCGCGCTACGCGGCCGACCGGGCGGCGCGGCTGATCGCCCGGATCACCGGCGCCCGCGTGGCGCGCGGGATGGTGGACAACGACCCCGAGCCGCGGCCGCCACGCCGGATCGAGGTCGACCTGCGACGCACCGAGCGCCTGCTGGGCGTGGAGCTGGACGCCGGCAGGGTGGGGGAGTGGCTCTCGCCGCTGGGCTTCGGGGTGGAACCGGGCGGCGAGCGCCGGGTGATGGTCACCGTCCCCTCGTTCCGCCTGGACGTGGTGGCGCCGGAGGACGTCGCCGAGGAGGTGGCCCGCGCCTACGGCTACGACCGCATCCCGGGACGCCTGCCCACGCCGGTCCTGCCGCCCTGGCGTCCTGATCCCTCCGGCCCGCGGCACCGGGTGCGGCGCATCCTGGCCGGTCTGGGCCTGAACGAGGTGGTGACCCACGCCATGATCGGACCTGCCGACCTGCGACGGACCGGCTACGACCCGGACTCGGGCGGGGTCATCCGCATCGCCAACCCGCTCTCCGAGGACCACTCGCTGATGCGGACGGTCATGTACCCGTCCCTGCTGCGGGCCCTCTCCGAGAACGTGCGCCAGCGACGGCCGAACGCCTGGCTGTTCGAGGTGGGGAAGACCTACCACCACGACCCGGCTGCCGATCCCGGTCAGTACCGGTCGGCCGAGACGGCCGGGACGGGGCGCTACGAGCACTGGGAGCTGGCGATCGCCCTGCTCGGGCCGGGCGCGCCGCGCGCCGCCGGGGTCGAGCAGCGCGACGCCGACGTCGAGGACCTGAAGGGCGTGATCGAGGCGCTGCACCTGGCCCTCGGGGCGCCGCCGCCGGCGTACCGTGCCGAGGGGCCCGACGAGCTGCACCCGCACCTGCATCCCGGGCGCGCGGGACGGCTGCTGGACCCCTCCGGGCAGCCCTACGGCAGCGTTGGCGAGGTCCATCCGCGGGTGGCTGCCGCCTGGGACCTGCCGGGACGGCCGGTGATCTCGGCCATCCACCTGGGCCGGCTCCTGTCGCTGGTGCCGGACGAGCTGCTGGTGCGCCCGGTTCCTGCCGCCCAGCCCATCGACCGCGACCTGGCCGTGGTGCTGGACGAGGCCACCCCGGTCGGCGAGCTGCTGCGCCTGACGCGCCACAATGCCGGTCCGCTGCTGGTTGACGTCCGCATCTTCGACGTCTACCGCGGCGAGCAGGTCGGCCCGGGCCGGGTGTCCTACGCGCTGGCGCTGCGCTTCCAGCCGGAGGTGGCCGGCGACGAGAAGCCCGTGGAGCGCGCCCTCAACAAGGTGCGCGGCGCGCTGCGGCATCACCTGGGTGCCGAGATCCGCTGAGCGCCGGTTCCGAAGGTAAGGTGGCCGGGCGTCGCCCGGGTGGCTTGTTTCCGGCCGATGGCGGCTGCTACCCTTCGCGCGCCCGAGCCCCGGGTGCCTCCAGGAGGAAACGCACGCGTGGAATTCCTGACCGAGCTGAGCCCGATCGACCTGTTCATCGTCGCCACCCTGGCCGGCGGCGTGTTCGCCGGATTCACCCAGGGCCTGATCCGCTATGCGCTGAACCTGCTGGTGGTGCCGGTGGCGTTCGTGATCGCCTCGCAGCTCAAGGGACCGATGTTCGACACCCTCGGCTTCTGGCAGGCGTTCACCCCGCAGCTGCGCGAGCAGATCATCTTCCTGGTCCTGTTCATCGGCCTGGTGGTGGGCGGCTGGTTCATCGTGCGCGCCCTGTACAAGCGCACCCACCTGCCGATCATCCGTCAGCTCGATGAGCTGGGCGGCGCGGTGCTGGGCCTGCTGTTCGCGGTGGTCACCATCGTGTTCCTGCTGCTGGTCATGGACTCCTTCTTCCAGTACGCGCCCGACAGCGAGGTCGCCGACGCGGGGGTGCTGAAGGGCTTCTACGACGCGATGAACGACTCGGTGCTGGTGGAGGCCTTCCGCAGCACGGTGATCCCCACCCTGGGCTTCCTGGCCAAGCCGTTCGTCCCCAGCGAGATCGCCCGGCTGCTGGAGCAGCCATGACCCCGGCCGCGGCCGAGGCCTCGGCCGACGGCCCCGGCGCACTGGACCGGTCCTGGTTCGACCGTCCCTCGGTCGAGGTCGCCCCGGACCTGCTGGGCTGCGTGCTGGTCCACGACTCGGCGGAGGGGCGCGTGGCCGGGCGCATCGTGGAGGTGGAGGCCTACCAGGGACCGGAGGACCGCGCCGCGCACTCGTCGCGTGGCCGCACGGCACGTAACGCGGTCATGTTCGGGCCGCCCGGCCACCTGTACGTGTACCTCATCTACGGCCTGCACCACTGCGCCAACGTGGTGTGCGGGCCGGGGACCAAGCCCGAGGCGGTCCTGCTGCGCGCGGCGGCCATCACCGAGGGGCTGGAGCTGGCCCGGCGGCGCCGCGGGCCGGTGCCCGACGTGCGGCTGGCGGCCGGGCCCGGCAACCTGGGCACCGCCTTCGGCCTGGACCGCAGCCTGAACGGCGTCGACCTGCTGGCCGGCCCGGTGCGGATCCTGCCCGGCTTGCGGCCGGCGAGCGTGACCGTGACCCCGCGCATCGGGGTGGACTACGCCGGAGAATGGGCGGCACGACCCCTGCGCTTCCTGGTGACCGATGACCCGCACCGCTCCCGCCTCTGACATCGCGCCCGGCGCGGCCGCCGACCCCGGGACGCTCCGCGCCCTGGAGTTCGCGGCCGTCGTCGAGCAGCTGGCGGCGCTGACCGCCTTCGCGCCCTCGCGGGAGCTGGCCGAGGCCACCCTGCCGATGGCCGACGCGACCCACGTGGCGCTCCTCCAGGAGCAGACCGATGAGGCGGCGCGGCTGCTGGAGGACCAGGCGCAGGCCACCATCGGCGGAGCCCGCGACATCCGGCCGGCGCTGGAGCGAGCGCGGCGCGGCGGGCGGCTGACGGCGACCGACCTGCTGGATGTGGCCGAGACGTGCCGGGCGACGGCCCTGTTCGCCACGCGCCTGCGCGGGTGGCACGGCCGGCACCTGCCCGAGCTGGCCGAGGCCCTGGACCCGGCAACCGACCTGCGGGAGCGCATCGAGCGCAGCGTGGACGAGTCGGGCGAGGTGCTGGACAGCGCCTCGCCGGAGCTGGCCGCCATTCGCAGGCGGCTGCGCACCGCCCAGGACCGCGTCCGCGAGCGCCTGAACGCCATGCTGCGCTCCAGCGAGCTGGCCGGGGTGATCGGCGAGCCGATCGTGACCGTGCGAGCCGGGCGCTATGTCATCCCCATCCGCGCCGAGGCCAGGAGCCGCCTGAAGGGCATCGTCCACGACCAGAGCGCATCGGGCGCCACCCTGTTCGTCGAGCCGCTCAACGTGGTCGAGCTGAACAACACGTGGATCCAGGCCGTGCTCGACGAGGAGCGCGAGGTGGAGCGCATCCTCGACGAGCTGTCGCGCCGGGTCGAGGCGCGCGCCGAGAGCCTGCGCGACTCGCTGGACGCCCTGGCCCGCGCCGACCTGTGGATGGCCCGCGCCCGGCTGGCGGCCCAGCTGGACGCGGTGCGTCCCGAGGTCAGCCGGGACGCCATCGAGCTGCTCTCGGCTCGCCACCCGCTGCTGGAACCCGGGGCGGTGCCGATCGACATCCGGCTCGGCGAGCGCTTCGGGTACCGGGCGCTGGTGGTCACCGGTCCGAACACCGGTGGCAAGACGGTGACGCTCAAGACCATCGGCCTGCTGGCGCTCATGCACCAGGCCGGGCTGCGCGTGCCGGCCGCGTCCGGCGCGCGGCTGCCGGTCGTTCGGCGGGTGATGGCCGACATCGGCGACGAGCAGAGCATCGCCCAGTCGCTCTCCACCTTCAGCAGCCACCTGCGCAACATCGTGCGCTTCGTGGCCGATGCCGGTCCGGACACGCTCGTCCTGCTGGACGAGATCGGCGCCGGCACCGATCCGGCCGAGGGCTCTGCGCTGGCCATGGCCATCCTGGAGCGGCTGCTGGCGAAGGGCGCCACGGTGGCCGCCACCACCCACTACGCGGAGCTGAAGACGTTCGCCGCCGATCACCCGCTGGTCACCAACGCCAGCGTGGCGTTCGACGTCCAGACGCTGCGGCCCACCTACCGCCTGGAGATCGGGCTGCCCGGCAAGTCGCAGGCCTTCGCCATCGCCGAGCGGCTGGGGCTGCCGGCCGAGATCATCGAGGACGCCCGCTCGCGGCTGGGGGCCGAGCACGTGTCCATGGAGCAGGCGCTGGCCGCCATCGCGGCCGCGGAGGAGGCGCGAGCCGCCGCGCTCGAGGAGGCGCGCCGGGAGCGCGAGGCGGCCGCCGCGGACCGAGAGCGGGCGCGCGGCGGGGTG
>DASRYM010000064.1:0-12912 GCA_035687145.1 Candidatus Zixiibacteriota bacterium
CCCGCGCGGCGACGCGCGTCCCTCGACCGCGCCCCGCGTCTCGATGTCCAGGCCGCGCTTGGCGGCGTAGTACTCGAAGTCTCCGGCGAAGACGGTGGCCTCACCGGCGTGCACCTCGATGATGGTGTTGGCCACCGACCGGATGAGGTATCGGTCGTGGGTGATCAGCACGAGCGTGCCGCCGAAGGCGTTCAGCGCGTCCTCCAGCACGTCGCGCGCGGCGATGTCCAGGTGGTTGGTCGGCTCGTCCAGGCACAGCAGGTTGGCCGGGTCGGCCATCAGCTTGGCCAGCGCCAGCCGTGTCTGCTCGCCGCCGGAGAGCACGGCCACCGGCTTGTTGATCGCCTCTCCACTGAACAGGAACGCGCCGAGCAGGCGCCGCATGTCGGAGGTGGACATCCGCGGCGCCGCGCTCGCCAGTTCCTCGAAGACGGTGTTGGCCGGGTTCAGGGCGTCGATCTGGTGCTGGGCGAAGTAGGCGACGCGCACGTTGCTGCCCAGCTCGCGGCGCCCACCCTCGAACGGCAGCACCCCTGCCAGGATCTTCAGCAGCGTGCTCTTGCCGGCCCCGTTCGGACCGATGAGCGCCACCTTCTGGCCGCGCTCCAGGGTCAGGTTCAGACCGTCGTAGACGGTGTGGCGCCCGTAGCGCTTGACGATGCCCTCGAGAGTGATGACCGTGCGCCCCGATCGCGGCGGCTGCGGGAAGCGGAACGTGACCGACCTGGCCTGCTCCCGCGGGACGTCGACCCGCTCCATGCGTTCCAGCTGCTTGATGCGGCTCTGCACCTGGCGGGCCTTGGTGGCCTTGTAGCGAAAGCGCTCGATGAAGCGTTCGATCTGGGCCACCTTACGGCCCTGCACCGCTGCCTGGCGCTCCAGCTGCTCGATCTGCGCCTCGCGCTGCTCGACGAAGTCGGCGTAGTTGCCGACGTACTCGGAGAAGGTCCCGTGGCTCAGCTCGGCCACGCGGTTGGCGATGGCATTGATGAAGTCGCGGTCGTGGCTGACCAGGATCA
Source organism: Candidatus Zixiibacteriota bacterium (assembly GCA_035687145.1). Taxonomy (GTDB): domain Bacteria; phylum Chloroflexota; class Limnocylindria; order QHBO01; family QHBO01; genus DASRYM01. The sequence continues at coordinate 1,020 of DASRYM010000064.1, forward strand.
CCGCCCCGGCGTACTCGGCCAGGAAGCCCTGCAGCCACTCCACCGAGGCCAGGTCCAGGTGGTTGGTGGGCTCGTCCAGCAGCAGCAGGTCCGCGTTCTGGAGGAGCAGCCTGGCCAGCGCGATGCGCATCATCCAGCCGCCGGAGAACTCGGCGGTGTTGCGCTCCATGTCCGAGTCGGCGAAGCCCAGCCCGGCCAGGATGCGCCGGCCCTCGGCCTCCAGCCCGTAGCCGCCCATGGCCTCGAACCGATGCTGGAGGCGGCCGTACTCGTCCATCAGCTCGGCCAGCTCGTCCTCCTCGGTGGCCTCGGCCAGCTCGGCCTCGATGTGGCGCATGCGGCGCTCGATGCCGCTCACCGCGCCGGCGCCGCCCAGCACCTCGGCGATGGCCGTCTGGCCGCGCGACTCGGCCACCTCCTGGCGCAGGTAGCCGATGACGACGTCCCTGGCGCGCACGACCGTCCCGGCGTCGGGCTCCTGGTCGCCGGTGATGATCTCCAGCAGCGTGGTCTTGCCGGCGCCGTTGGGCCCCACGATCGCCAACCGCCGCCCGGCGGAGACCTGGAGGGTGACGTCAGAGAACAGGTGCTGGGCGCCGTGGCTCTTGGCCACGCCGCTCAGCGTGACCAGGCTCACGCCGTGCCCTCCCGCCGGTGGGTCAGGCGCGCGCCCGCCTCGTCGAAGCGCAGGCGGGTGGCCATGCCCGGGACGCCGGAGGCGTTCCATGCCTTCTCCACCGAGTGGGCGGCGGCCGGCGAGTCGCAGATGGCCAGCACGCTGGGCCCGGCGCCCGAGAGCGCCGCCCCGGCGGCGCCGTGGTCGTAGGCGGCTTCGATCAGCTCGGCCGCGCCGGGGAGCAGCGGCAGACGATAGGGCTGGTGCAAGGCATCGGCCATCGCCTCGCGCAGGATGCCGGCGTCGCCGCTCATCAGCGCCGTGGCCAGCAGGGCAGCCCGGCCGGCCTGGCGGGCGGCATCGGCGTGTGGCACGTACTCCGGCAGGACGCGGCGCATCTCGGCGGTGTGGCTGTGGGCGGAGGCCACGAAGACGACCGGGATCCAGCCGTGCGGCACGTGGAAGCGGCGCAGGGCCTCACCCACGGTCAGCGTGAAGCTGCCGTACATGGCCGCCGCCACGTTGTCGCCGTGCCCCTCCAGGCGGGTGGCCAGCGCCAGCAGCTCATCGGCGCCCGGAGCGCGGCGGCCGACGGCGGCGCCCAGCAGCAGGCCGGCCACGATGGCCGCCGCCGAGCTGCCCAGCCCGCGGGCCGCCGGGATCATGGAGCTGACCTCGATCCGCCATGCGCCGCTCCCCTCGGGCGCGCCCAGCGCGGCCCGCATCCCCTCCCGGAAGGCGCGCAGCAACAGGTTCTGCTCGGGGTCGTCGTCCGAGCCGGGCGCCCCTTCGCCGTGGGCGTTGAGCACGATCCCGGCCTCGTCCCCGGCATGCAGCTCGGCGCGCAGCTTCAGGCTCAGGGCGGCGGCGAAGCAGTCGAAGCCGCTGCCCAGGTTGGCGCTGCTGGCCGGGACGTCGACCGAGGCGATCAGGGGCATGCCCGGCGAGTATAGGAAGCGGACGCCGGGCATGAAGAAAGCGGCCCGTCCGCTCGGGACGGGCCGCTTCGGCTTGGGAAGGGCCAGGTGCGTGCTTGGCTGCGACGGCTACTGAAAGATCCGGCGCAGGCGCGAAGCAACGCCCTGATTCCGGCGCTGCGTCCGAGTGCCTCGGGGCTTCAGGAGCAGTTCCTGCGCTCGAACCTCGGCCGCCAGCTGCATGGTCACGGGATGCACTGTGGGCCTCCTTTCATTCGCCGCCGCACCTGCTGCGGCAGTCGCGATGGCCACAGTGTCGGGTAGGCGACACCAGACGGTGAGCGGCATGCGTCCCGAATTCGCCTACGTCATTGCGCCAAGCAGCGCCTTGTCGCTCAGCCGCCCAGGTGTGCGACCTCCTCGCGGCGGAAGCAGCCGACCACGTGGTCGTTGACCATCCCGGCCGATTGCATGAAGGCGTAGACGATGGTGGGGCCGACGAACGCGAAGCCGCGCCGCCGCAGGTCACGGGACAGGGCGCGGGAGGCATCGCTCTCGGCCGGGACCTGGCCCAGGCTGGTCCATCGGTTCTGGACCGGGCGGCCGTCGACGAAGGACCACAGGTACTCGGAGAAGGGCCCCACCTCATCCGTCAGGCGCAGGTAGGCGCGCGCGTTGGCCAGGACGGCGCGGACCTTGGCGCGGTTGCGCACGATGCCCGGATCGGCCAGCAGGCGCTCCTCCTCGTCCGGGCCCCAGCCGGCCAGGGCGGCCGGCTCGAAGCCGGCGAAGGCGCGCCGGTAGCCCTCGCGCTTGCGCAGGATCGTGATCCAGGCGAGGCCCGCCTGGGCCCCCTCCAGGTTGAGGAGCTCGAAGAGCGCGCGGTCGTCGCGCAGCGGGACCCCCCACTCAGTGTCGTGGTAGGCGACGTACAGCGGGTCGCTCCCGGCCCACTCGCAGCGCGGCAGCCCCGGGTCCGGGATGACCGCTCCGGGCACGGTGGCCTGGGCGGGAGCGAGCTCGTCCATCAGGGGCAGAGCCATGCGTCCAGGCTGGCGGGCATTCCTGTCACCTGGTGGCAGGATCGTCAGCTCGGCGGGGGAGCAGCCGGCGCAGGCGGCCGGCGACGCCGGTGCCGCGCTCGTCAGCCCGGCGCTCGGGACGCCGGGGAATCCGTGGCAGCGGCGGGAAGAAGCCGGCCTCGGCGAGGGGGATGGCGGTGTTCACGTGAATCGGTTCCGGTCCTGATCGGTGCACATGTGGTCCTGTGGCCAGCCTGCACCAGTTCGCCGGACCGGGGCGACCGATGTTGGACCGATGCTCGCCTACGTCATGCGTCCCACACCGCCGCGCTATGCTCTCGCGCGTGACTGACGAGAACGGGCCGATCAGGGTCATCCTGGTCGACGACCACGAGGTCGTGCGCCGCGGCCTGCGCGGCTTCCTGGAGCTGCAGCCGGACATCGAGGTGGTGGGTGAGGCGCCCGATGGCTCCGTCGCCGTGCGGCTCGCCGCCGAGCTGAAGCCGGACGTGGCGCTGATGGACCTGCTCATGCCGAACATGGACGGCCTGACGGCCATCGGCCGCATCAAACAGCAGAACCCGGAGATCGAGATCGTGGCCGTCACCTCCTTCATCGAGGAGGAGAAGGTGACCACGGCACTGGAGGCGGGGGCCAGCGGCTACCTGCTCAAGGACGCCGACGCCGAGGAGGTGGCGGCCGCCGTGCGCGCCGCCCACGCCGGCGAGGTGCACCTGGACGCGGCGGTGGCCCGGCTGCTCGCGCAGCGGATGCGGACCCGGAAGGACGCCGAGCCGGTCGAGCCGCTCACCGCGCGCGAGAAGGAGGTGCTCGCCCAGCTGGGGAAGGGCGCATCCAACAAGGAGATCGCCTACCAGCTGTCGATCACCGAGCGGACGGCGCGCACCCACGTCAGCAACATCCTGGGCAAGCTAGGGCTGGCCTCGCGAACCCAGGCGGCGCTCTGGGCGGTGGAGCACAAGCTGGTCGACCCGGGCGCCTGACGCGGCCGGTAGGCCGCTGCAACGACGCGCCCGGGCCATCGCGGACCGGGCGCCACGCAGCTGGCAGCGACCGAGGTCAGGGTCCGACCACCAGCGTCCGGTTCATCATCCGGTGCAGGTACCCATGGGCCCGCCGGGGGCGGGGCCCATCGGGTCCGCATCGGTTCGTCTATGTGCGCGAGGCGGCGCCCAAGATCGAGGCGAAGGCGGTGCGCACCATGGCCGGCACGCTGCCGTACACGCGGTGGATGTCCACGATCACCAGGGCGATCAGGGTCGCCTCCACGGCCTTGGTGAAGTAGGCCAGGTCGAAGTACGGCCCCTGCACCGCCCAGGCAGCGATGGTCAGCGCGGCGTAGCCGGCCAGGGCCACCCGCGGCGCCCAGCCGAAGACGGCGATCAGCGGGTGCGGCGCGGAGGCGCCCAGCACGTAGATGGCTGCCAGGCCGGCGTAGCCCAGCCCGTTCAGGGTGAAGAGCAGGCCGCCCAGTCCCAGGTGCACGTAGGCCGTGGTCAAGGTCAGGCCGAGGATCGCCACGGTGAGCGCGATGCCGAGGGCGCGCGCGCCGGTGGGACGAGTGGAGATGCGGGAAATGGCTGCGGTCATGGTGTTGCGGTCTCCCATCGGTGTGTCGCTCGCGCCGCCCGCACATCGGGTGGTCGCTGTCAACCGGTGACACGCTAGGTGCGGCCGATGTGACGGCCATCCGGCAGCCGTCCCACCGCCGTGCGCGATAGGCGGCCCAGCACCCCTGCCGTCGCCGCGCCGATCGCCCGCTCGGCCGGATGACGTAGCGCGGGGTATCCTCACGCTCCGATGACGGCCGAATCCGAGCTGCTGCGCAACGCCGTCCGGGAGGTGGCACGCCTGCTCCAGGTCGACGGCGCGATGATCTATCTCCTCGAGCCGGAGACCGGGGAGCTGCGCTTCGCTCACGACGCGGGGATCACCAACCCGGAGGCGCGCCGCCTGATCCAGGACCTGACCCTCTCGGTGGGGGTCGGGATGTTCGGCACGGCCGTGGCCAGCGGCAAGGTCACCGTCACCGACGACTACCCGGTGGACCGACGCTTCACCCACTCCGAGGTGGCCGACCGCATCGTGGCGGTGGCCGGCATGCGCTCCATGGCGGTGGCGCCGCTGATGGCCAATGACGAGCCGCTGGGTGCGCTGGGGGCCTACTCCAACCGGCCGGCCGCCTTCGACCAGGCACAGCTCGCCCTGCTCAAGGCCCTGGCCGAGCACGCCGCCACGGCCATCGCCAACCAGCGGCTGCTCGGCAGGCTGGCCGCCTCCGAGGAGCGCTACCGGACCCAGGCCCTGGAGCTGGCTCACCGGGTGGCGACGCAGCGGACCCTGCACCGGATCGCGGCCCAGATCACCGCCATCCGCGACCCGGACGAGGCGCTCCAGCAGGTGGTGGACGGGGCGAAGCGCCTGCTCGGATCGGACGGGGCGCACCTCACCCTGCGCGACCCAGAGCTTCCGGTGCTGCGGCCGCACGTGATGGCGGGCGGGACCGATGAGGAGACGCGGGCCTGGATGGCGGTGCAGGAGTTCCCGATCGGCGGCGGCATGAACGGGCTGGCGGCCATGCTCGGCGAGCCGGTGTGGACCCACGACTACCTCGTCGACCCGCGGATCCCGCACACCGATGACGACCAGGCGGTGGCCAACCGGATGGGCCTGCGCGGCATGGCGGTGGCACCCCTGCGGGCACCGGGCGGCGAGATCTTCGGCACCCTGGCCGTCAGCTTCGAGCGCCCGCGCGAGACGACCGGCGACGAGATCGAGCTGCTGCAGGGCCTGGCCGACATCGGCGCCATCGCCATCGCCAACGCCCGCCTCTACGAGCAGCTGTCCGCCTCGAAGGAGAGCCTGAAGAGCCAGGCCGAGGAGCTGGCGCGGGTGGTCGAGGTGCAGCGCACCCTGGGCGAGATCGCTCGCCGCATCGTGGAGGTGGACGACGCGGCCGAGACGCTGCAGCAGGTGGTGGATGCCTCGAAGCGGCTGCTCGGCTCGGACGGCGCCCACCTGACCCTCATGAATGACGAGGGCACGCACCTGGTCCCCATGGTCCTGGCCGGCGACGAGAGCCCGGAGCGGCGCGCCTGGCTGCACACCCAGCGCTTCCCGGTGGGCGGCGGGATCAACGGCCTGGCGGCGTCGACCGGCAAGCCGACCTGGACCGACGACTACCTGAACGACCCCCGCATCCCGCACGACCCGGACGACGACGCCCCGAGGCGCCTGGAGCTGGGGGCGGTGGCGGTGGCGCCGCTGCACGGCGTGCGGGGCGAGGTGATCGGCACGCTGGCCATCACCTACCGCGAGCCGCGGCGCATCGACCCGCGCGACGTGGCGCTGCTGGAGGAGCTGGCCGGCCAGGGGGCCATCGCGGCGCGCAACGCGCGGCTCTACCAGCAGCTGCGCGAACGAGCCGAGGCCCAGGCGCGCGCGGCCGAGGCCCAGCGCACCCTGGCCGAGATCGCGGGCCAGATCACCTCCATCCGCGACCCGGGCCGCGTGCTGATGCGGACCGTCGACGAGGCCAAGCGGCTGCTCGGCGCGGATGACGCGGTCATCGACCGCTACCAGCCCGAGATCGACCTCCTGCGCGAGCTGACCACCGAGGATTTGACCCCGATCCTGGCCGAGGTGCACGCCGTGCCGGGCCAGGGCATCGCCGGCGCGGCCCTCGCCAGCGGTCAGGTGCGTCGCACCGGCGACTACCTGGCCGACGACAGCTTCGTGCACGACACCGATGCCGACGAGTGGATGCGCCGCCACGGCTACCGCTCGCAGATGTCCGCGCCGCTGGCCGGGGAGGCCGGACCCATCGGCACCCTGACCGTCTACTCCATGCGGCCGAACGCCTTCGATGAGGCCGATGCCCAGCTGTTGGGCACGCTGGCCAGCCACGCGGCCATCGTGCAGTCCAACGCCCGCCTCTACGCCGAGGCGCGCCGCGCGGCGGACGACCTGGCGCGGCTGGTGGAGGCGCAGCGCACGTTGTCGGCCATCGCCACCCAGATCACCTCCATCCGCGACCCGCGCGTGGTCCTGCAGCGGACGGTGGACGAGGCCCACCGCCTGCTGGCCGCCGACCTGGCGCTCATCAACCAGTTCGAGACCGAGGGCGGCTTCCTGGAGTGGGCGGTGGCCCATGCCCCGCGCGAGCTGTCGCTGGACGACGTGATCGTGGTGCCCGGGCAGGGGGTGAGCGGCACGGCGCTCTCCGAGATGCGGGTCGTGCGCACCGGTGACTACCTGAACGACCCGGCCTTCCCGCACACGCCCGAGCTCGACGAGTACATCCAGCGCCGCGGCATGCGCTCCGTGATGTCGGCGCCGCTGGCCGCCGGCGGCGAGCCGCTGGGCACCCTGACCGTGCAGGCGGCCCGGGCCCACGCCTTCAGCGAGGACGACGCCCAGCTGCTCGGTGCCCTCGCCGCCCAGGCCGCGGTGGCCATCAGCAACGCGCGCCTGCTGGAGCAGCTGGCCGAGTCCGAGCGCCGCTACCGCCACCTGGTCGACCACTCGCCTGACCTGGTCTGGTCGGTCGACGCCGAGGGGCACTTCACCTACCTGGGCGAGTCGCTGGAGCGGATCACCGGCTTCCGCCCCCATGAGCTGCTGGGCAGCCACTGGGAGCGGCTGGTCGGCGGCGAGTCCCTGGAGGCCGCCCGGGCCGCCTGGCGGGCCGTCCGCGAGCGACCGGAGGACGACCTCCAGTTCCGCATCCAGCTGCCGCTGGCCGGCGGCGGGACCATGGCCGCCGAGGTGAACATGGTCGGCATCCTGGTCGACGGCCGCTTCGCAGGGGCCCAGGGATCCATCCGCGACATCCGCGAGCGCGAGCGGCTGGAGGAGGACCTGCGACGCCAGGCGGCGGCGCTGGCCGCCAACGAGGAGCGTGCCAACCTGGCCCGCGAGCTCCACGACTCGGTGACCCAGGCGCTGTTCAGCATGGGTCTCACGGCACGCGCCCTGGAGATGGTGATGGAGCGTGACCCGGCCGCGGCCCGCGAGAAGATCCGCGAGCTGCGCGACCTGCAGAGGGATGCCCTGGCCGAGATGCGGACCCTGATCTTCGAGCTCCGCCCGCAGGCGCTGGAGACCGATGGCCTGGCCCAGGCCCTCCGCAACCACGGCGCCGCGGTCCACGGCCGGACCGGCCTGTCGGTGTCGGTCGAGGTGGAGTACGACGAGCGGATGCCGCTGGACGTGGAGGAGGCGCTGTACCGCATCGCGCAGGAGGCGCTGCACAACGTCGTCAAGCACGCCAACGCGCAGCACGCCACCATCGGCCTGCGGCGGGTGGGCCGCGAGCTGCGGCTGACGGTGGAGGACGACGGCGTCGGCTTCGACCCGCAGGCCATCCCGCGCGGGCACCTGGGCGTGGTCGGCATGCGCCAGCGGGCGGAGCGCATCGGCGCCGAGCTGAGCATCGGCCGGCGCCCTTCGGGGGGCACCAAGGTGCGGGTCAGCCTGCCGCTGCCCGGGACCGTCATCGAGGCGGCGGCCACCGGCCCGGGCGGCGGCGGCATCGGCCGAATGACGTAGGCGACCGCCTGCGGAAGGACCGATGTGCCCGGGCGGGATCGGGCGGCACCATCGGTCCATGAACTCAGCGACCCCGGGGGTTGGCTTCCCCTGCTCGCCGCGCGTGGCCGTGGTGGATGCCGACCGTCGCGTCCAGCAATCGATCGCCGAGGTGCTGCGCGTGGCCGGGGTCGACGTGGTGGGGACCGCCGGTGACCCGCGCGCCGCCATGGCGCTGGTGAACGACCTGCGGCCCAGCATGCTGCTCGTGGACCCACGCCTCCCGGACCTGGATGCCGGCGAGGCGTTTTTGCGCTCGGTGATGGCCGCGCACCCGGGAATGCGGATCGTGCTGATGGGCGGGAGCCCGCCCGCCGACTCGCGATTGGCCGGCGCCGCGTTCATCTCCAAGCCGGCGCCGGCGGAGGAGTTCGTGGCCGCTGCCCTGGCGGTCTGCCGGGCCGGGCCCGAGGGCGGCGTGCCATGATCGGGACGCATGCGTGCCCGTGACCTGGGGATCTCGATCGGCCTCCTGCCGCCCGGCCCGCTGAACGCGATCACCGACGTGGCCGGGGTGCGGGTCGGGCACGCCACCCTGATCGACGGCGAGGGGCGGCTGCGGGTCGGCCACGGCCCGGTGCGGACCGGCGTGACCGTCATCCTGCCGCGCGACGGGGAGATCGGCGCCAACCCGTACTTCGCGGGCGCCCACACCCTGAACGGCAACGGCGAGATGACCGGGTTGGAGTGGCTGCGCGAGTCCGGGATGCTGACCACGCCCATCGGCCTGACCAACACCCACTCGGTGGGCGTCGTGCGCGACGCGCTGGTCGCGGCCGGCATGGGCGAGCACGGCGGCGGCCCGCGCTGGTCGCTGCCGGTGGTGGCCGAGACCTACGACGGCTGGCTGAACGACGTGGACGGCCAGCACGTGGCCGCCGAGCACGTCTTCTCCGCCATGGCGATCGCGTCCGGCGGCCCGGTCCCGGAGGGCAACGTGGGGGGCGGCACCGGCATGGTGACCTTCGGGTTCAAGGGCGGGATCGGGACCTCGTCGCGCCGGGTGGAGGCCGGCGGCCAGACCTGCACGGTGGGGGTCCTGGTTCAGGCCAACCACGGCCGCCGGCTGCGCTTCGCGGTCGACGGCGTGCCGGTGGGACGCGTCATCACCCCGGACGTGGTGCCCCTGCCCGGCCCGCCGGTCGAGGAGGGCGCGGGCTCGATCATCGCCATCGTGGCCACCGACGCGCCACTGCTGCCTCACCAGTGCCGGCGCCTGGCGCAGCGCGCCGCCCTGGGCGTGGCCCGCGGCGGAGGTGGCGGGGAGCACTCCAGCGGCGACCTGTTCCTGGCCTTCGCCACCGGCAACGCCGACCTGCCCCCGGCCGACGCGGCCTCGGGACCCGGCAGCTACCCGCCGGTCGGCATCCGCATGCTGCCGGACGCCGACATCAGCCCGCTGTACTGGGGCGTCATCGAGGCCACCGAGGAGGCGGTGCTCAACGCCGCGCTGGCCGCTCAGACCATGACCGGCCGGGACGGCATCACGGCCCACGCGCTGCCCCATGACCTCCTGCGCCAGGTCATGGACCGATACGGACGAGGCGCCTAGACCCCCATCGCCCGGCGGATGGAGCCCAGGTCAGGGGCCACCGGGGTGAGGGTGCCCTCCTCCCCGGCCACGATGTCCGGGTCCTTCAGCCCGTGCCCGGTCAGGATGCAGACCACCACGCTGGACCGATCCAGCCGCCCCTCGCGGGCCAGCCCCGCCACCCCGGCCACCCCGGCGGCCGAGGCCGGCTCGCAGAAGATCCCCTCGTTGCGCAGGATGCGCAGCTGGGCATCCAGGATGTCGGCGTCGCTGACCGCCTCGATCAGGCCGCCCGATTCATCGCGGGCCGCCACGGCGCCCGCCCAGGAGGCCGGGTTGCCGATACGGATGGCCGTGGCCACCGTCTCCGGCCGCTCCACCGGCTGGCCGCGCACGATCGGCGCGGCGCCCTCCGCCTGAAAGCCGAGCATCCGCGGCCGGCGGCCGCCCGGCGTGCGGCCGGCGTTCGCGTAGCGGGTGAAGCCGGCCCAGGCGGCGGTGATGTTGCCGGCGTTGCCGACCGGCAGGGCCACGGCATCGGGCGCGGTGCCCAGCGCGTCCACGATCTCGAAGGCCACCGTCTGCTGCCCGGCGATGCGGTCCGGGTTGATGGAGTTCACCACCGCCGCGGCGCCCTGCTCGCCCAGGCGGCGCACCGCGGCCAACGCCTCGTCGAAGTTGCCGTCCACCATGACCAGGTTGGCGCCCGCCGCCACGGCCTGCGCCAGCTTGCCGCGCGCCACCTTGCCGGCCGGCAGCACCACGTGGCAGGGCAGCCCGGCCGCCGCGGCGTAGGCGGCGGCCGAGGCGCTGGTGTTCCCCGTCGAGGCGCAGACCACGGCCCGGGCGCCGGCGGCCAGGGCGCGGTTGATGGCCAGCACCATGCCCCGGTCCTTGAACGAGCCGGTGGGGTTGGTGCCCTCGAACTTCAGGTACAGCTCGTCCAGCCCAAGCTCGGCCCCCAGTCGGCGGGCGTGGATCAGCGGCGTGCCGCCCTCGCCGAGCGAGACGGGGAACGCTTCACCCGCGCGGGCCACCAGCGCGCGGTAGCGCTCGAGGAGCGGGGGAGCGGACACGCGCGGAGTATAGGAGCGCAACGACGCCCGGCCCGGCAGCCAGGCGTCGCCAGCGCGGCGATGGTCGGGCGTCCTACCATTGGGCCGATGCGCCGGGCGCGTCCGGGCCATACCCGCGGCCCTGGAGCGCCCGCGGCTGGAGGGAGCCGATGCTGCCCATGCCTCGGCCATCGACGCCCCCCGCGTCCGGAGCCCGGCTCTGGATGCTGGGCGCGATGATGGTCACCACCCTCCTGCTGCCGAGCGGCGTTCAGGCGCTGTCGGTCGACGGCTGCCGCCTGAGCATCGTCTCGACCGATGCGGGGGGTGCCACCATCGGCCGCGTGGAGGCTGCCGGCGGACAGACGGCTGCCGCCGTCGCGCCTGCGGAGGCGGTGGCCACGCGCAGCCGTCCGCTGCCCGTGGATTCGGGCGGCCGGATCACGTGGCAGGCCGAGCTGGACGGCGCGTCCGGCGAGCTGCGCGCGCGGCTGAGCGTCTTTGGTCTCCCGATCGCGTCCGGACCGGCTGGCCGCGCCGGGACGCTGGCGCTCGACGACGTCGTGCCGTTCCGGGTGGCCGGCCTGCTCCACGTCACCGCCGAGCTCCACGGGGAACGGCAGACCTGCACCGCCAGCGGATGGGTCAGGCTGCAGGGCGACCCCGTCGGCACCCTGCCCTTCCTGGTGGCGCTGCTTTTCGGTGGGTTGGGACTGGTCCTGGTCGGGGCCGCGCTGCGCGGCGCGTGGCCGGCGGGCGCGGCCGGTGGCCTGCTGCTGGGGTTGGGGATCGTGCTGCTGGCCATCACCCTGGGGGTCATGCCCCTGGACGAGGCCACCCCGCTTGCCGGGCTGGGGACCGGCCTGCTGATGGGGATGGCGGCGACCGTCTACGGCCGGAGCGCGGACCGACGGCGCGCCGCCTGAGGGGGGCCGCCGGCGTCCCGGCGCGCATACGCCCCCCGACTGTAATGGCCACGAAGACGGGCCGATATTCCCCCCCACGACTGAACCGGCCAACATCACGGCCTCCAGCCTGGCTGTTCTATGCGGCTCCCGAATATTCGGGGGTCATCATGGCCGTTACAGTCACCCCCCGTATGCCGAGAGCCCGAAGCTGGCCGTTCCAGTCGTCCCACGACG
>DASRYM010000065.1:0-5956 GCA_035687145.1 Candidatus Zixiibacteriota bacterium
CGCCCCGCCGCCCCCCTCGCCCGAGCGCACCGCCGCCGCCCACGCACGGCTCGAGGTGGCGCGTGCCGCCTACGCCAACGGCCAGCTGGAGACCGGGGACCGCGAGCTGGGCCTGGCCCTCCGCCTGGACCCACGGGTCGCGGCCGAAGGGATCGCCATGGTGGAGCCCACTTTGGGCCGGCAGCCGCCCGCCGAGCGTCTGCTACTCTACGGCGACCTGTTGCGCGCGGCGGGCCGCCCGGCCGATGCCTCGGACGCCTACGACCGCGCCGCCCGTTCCTGACCACGGAGACCGTACGCCCCGATGGAGCGCACCCTTGTCCTCGTCAAGCCCGATGGCGTCCAGCGCGGGCTCATTGGTGAGATCCTGGCCCGCTTCGAGCGCAAGGGCCTCAAGGTGATCGGCCTGCGGCTCCTGTCCGTGCCGCGCGACATGGCCGAGCGCCACTACGCGGTACACGCCGGCAAGCATTTCTATGACGGTCTCGTGGCGTTCATCACCTCCGGCCCGGTGGCGGCCATCGCCCTGGAGGGGCCGGACGCCATCGCCGTGGTGCGGCGCATGGTCGGCAAGACCATGCCCAACGAGGCGGAGCCGGGCACCATCCGCGGTGACCTGGGGGTGAGTGGCCTTCGCAACCTGATCCACGCCTCGGACGCGCCGGAGACGGCCGAGTTCGAGCTGGGGCTGTGGTTCGGGGCCGATGCGCTGGTCGACTACGGACGCGAGATCGACACCTGGATCGTGGCCGAGGAGCCGCCCAGGTAACCGGCCTCGTCACCGGCCCTCAGGTTCGGGTACTCGGGGGCCGACATGAAGCCCACCCGGTCCAGCGGGAAGTAGCGCAGCCAGGCGCGTCCCAGGATCAGGTCCTCTCCGATCGGCCCGAACACGCGGGAGTCCTGGCTCGACCCGCGGTTGTCGCCCATCACGAAGTAGGAGTCCTCGGGGACGGTCCACTCGGTGGTGCCCTGTCCGGAGGGCAGGGTCTCGACCGGGCCGCCGTCCACCCGTGAGCGCAAATAGCTGCTCTCGTCGAGCAGGGTCGGAACGCCGCCCACGGGAGTGATGAAGACGCGTCCGTTCTCCAGCCGGATGGTCTCGCCGGGGAGGGCGATGATGCGCTTGATGAACGGGATGTCGCCCTGCTGCTCGTATCCCGGCGGCGGGGTGAAGACGACCACGTCGCCGCGCGAGTAGGGATCGAAGCGCGGCGTGATCTTGTCGATCAGCACGTACTCGCCGGGCGCGATGGTGGGCGACATGGACATCTGCTCCACCTCGAACGGCTGTGCCACGAAGTTGTGGATGAGCAGGTAGATGACCAGGGTCAGCACCAGGGTCTCGACGATCTCCAGCAGGCAGCCCCAGCCGCGTCGCGAGCGCGACGCCTCGTCGGGCATCGCCTCGCCCGAGGTCGGTTGGGGGGCGTAGGTCATCCAAGGCTCCGAGTGTTCGGGGTGGGCAGGCGGCCGGTAGTGTAGCGCGCGGTGGGCCGCGCGGGCGTCCTGCCTCCATACTGCGTTGACCGATGGGTAGCCTGTTCCTTGTCCGCCATGCCACCACCGAGGCCAGTCGAACCGGCCGGATGCTGGGCCAGCGCATCGACGCGCCGCTCACGCCGGACGGTGTGGAGCTGGCCCGGCGCACGGGGCGGGCCATCGCGGACGAGCTGCAGGCGCTGCCGCACCAGGTGCTGCGGGTGCTGAGCAGCCCGGCCCGCCGTTGCCGCGAGACCGCTGCGGCCATCGCCGACGCCCTGCGCGTGCCCGATGCCCAGGTCGAGGAGGACCCGCGGCTGTGGGAGATCGACTACGGTCGCTGGGAGGGATTGACCGCCGATGAAGCCATGGCCCGGGACGGCGAGCTGCGCCGAGCCTACGCGGCCGATCCCTACGCGGTGCGCATGCCGGACGGCGAGTCGGGACGCGACGTCCGGGAGCGCGCCTTCGCCGCCCTGCTGCCGGTCGAGCGCTGGCTGGCCGAGGGACGCGGTCGCGCGGCGGTGGTGGTCACCCACAACCACGTGGTGCGCCTGCGGCTGGCGGCCCTGCTCGGTATCCCGATGCGCGACTACCGGCGGCGGATCGTGGCCGATCCGGGGGCGTACAGCCTGGTCACCTTCGGGTCCCGGGAACCGGTCATCCGGCGGGTCAACGTCCTTCCTCGTTGAGCGGGCAGGCGCCCATGGCGGGCTTGGCACGCCACGTGCGTTGGCTACCTCTCAGACCCGGGCCGTCGACAAGCCACATCGTGCGGCAGGGCCACTCCGTGAAGGGTTCCGGCTGGGCCCTGCCTATACTGGTGTGGTCCATCCCGAACGCGGTGCCGATCCGGGCTGGCGCCACCGAAAGGGAAGCCATGTCGATCGAGCTGAACCAACAGCTGCAGCCGACCCTCCAGACGCGGGTCACTCCCAAGCAGATCGCGGCCAACGCCATCCTGGCCATGAGCTCCGTCGAGCTCCAGGAGGCGATCACCACCGAGCTGGAGGAGAACCCGGCGCTCGAGATGCTGGAGAACGCGACCTGCCCCATCTGCGGGTCGCTGATCACCGGCAGCCACTGCACCGAGTGCCTGCCCAAGGGCGCCGCGGGGGCCGGGCCGGCCGAGATCGCCGACGGCGGTCCCGGCGACTACGCGCAGCGGGAGGAGGCCGATGACCTCGATCCCATCGCCCGCGCCGAGGCGGAGTTCACCCTGCAGGAGCACCTCGACTGGAACCTGCGGGCCAACCTGCCCGGGCGACTGCACCCGGTGGCCGAGTACTGCATCGGCGCCCTTGACGAGAACGGCTTCCTGACCGAGTCGGACGAGGCGATCGCCTCCGCCACCGGCACCACCCCGGAGGACGTGGCCGCCGTCCGCGAGGCGATGCGCGGCATCGAGCCGATCGGGGTCGGGTCGCGGAACGTGGCCGAAAGCCTGCTCGCCCAGCTGGCCTACCTGCGCGAGGCCGACGAGGTGGAGGTCCCCGAGATCGCCGAGGCGCTGATCCGCGACCACCTGGCCGACCTCGGGGAGCGGCGCTTCGGGCAGATCGCCGGCGCTCTGGGCACCACCCAGGACGCCGTGATGGCCGCCTGGGAGTTCATCAAGGTCAACCTGCACCCGTACCCGACGTCGGCCTTCACCGAAGCAGTGGCCGGCAACAGCGGCCGCGCCGTCCTGCGCCCCGACGTGCTGATCCGCGTCGTGGACGGGGAGCTGCAGGTGGAGGTCGTGGAGTCGCGCCGCTTCTCACTGCGGGTGGACCCGATCTACGCTCGCCTGTCGGCCGGGATGCGGTCCAGCAGCTCCAGCGAGCAGGACCGGCAGCACGTCCGCGAGTTCGTCGGCCGCGCCCGCTTCTTCATCGACAACGTCAACCGGCGGCGGGCGACGCTGCAGCGCATCGCGGAGTGCCTCGTCGAACGCCAGCGCGACTACCTGCTGCACGGCGTGCAGCATCTCCAGCCGCTGACTCGTGCCGAGGTGGGCGCGCTGATCGGCATGCACGAGTCCACGGTCAGCCGAGCGACCGCCGAGAAGTACGTCATGCTGCCCACGGGCGAGGTGGTGCCGTTCGGCCACTTCTTCACCGCCAGCCTGGGGGTGAAGGACCAGATCCGGAAGATGATCGAGGCCGAAGACCCGGCGCAGCCGCTCAGCGACCAGGAGATCGCCGATCGCCTGGCCGCCGAGGGCGTGGCCATCGCGCGCCGCACGGTGGCCAAGTATCGGGACGAGCTCCAGATCCTGCCCGCTCGGCTGCGCCGCCGCTAGCGCGCCGTGCGCGGCGTCCTGCTTCGGAGCCTGGCGGTCCTGGCGGGCGGCGCGGCCGTCCTGGGCGGCATCCTCTACGTCGCGAGCACCGTCGACGGGCGGCCGCCGGTGGTGGAGCGCATCGGCCTCACCCAGCCGTCCCCGGCCGGCCCGACCGTGGCACTGACCACCAGCGCCGTGGAGGTCGTCTTCTCCGAGGCCGTCGAAGCGGCCAGCGCGGAGGCGGCCTTCCGCATCCGGCCCGAGGTGGCCGGCGCCTTCTCCTGGAGCGGCACCATCCTGATCTTCACCCCCACCGAGCGCCTGCCGCTGGACACCGAGTTCGAGGTGTCGGTGGCGGCCGGCGTCCGCGACCAGGCCGGCAACGAGATGCTCGAGCCATCGGAGCCGTTCGCCTTCGTCACCATCGGCCACCCCACCGTGGTCGCCTCTGACCCGGAGCACGGGGCCGAGGACGTGCCGCTCGACACGGCCATCGTCCTGGAGTTCTCGACGCTGATGGACACCGCCTCGGTGGAGGACGCCCTGAGCCTGGAGCCGGCGGCCGAAGTCCAGGCCAGCTGGAGCCGTGAGCAGCTGACCCTCACCCCAATCGAGCCGCTCGAGGAGAACACCACCTACACGCTGACCATCGCCAGGACGGCGCGCGACGGCGCCGGCAACCCGCTGGGGGAGGCGTTCCGCCTCACCTTCACCACCGCGCTCACCGACCTGGACGCCTTGACCCTGGTGCCGGCCGATGGCACCGAGGGCGTGGCGGTCACCAGCCCCATCGCCATCGTTCTGGACCGCGAGGTGGACCCGGGCACCGTCAGCGACGACCTGCTGACCATCGAGCCGGAGGTGGCCGGGTCCCTGGTGCCGGCCGAGGCGCCGGGCGCCGCCGGCATGCAGCTCCCCGGCCAGCGGATGCTGGTCTTCACCCCGTCGGACCAGCTGGCGCCGAACACCACCTACGAGGTGACCCTGGCCGGTGACCTGGCCGGCACCGATGGCGCCCGTTTGGCCGCGCCGATCTCCTGGCGCTTCACCACCGGCTCGCCGCTGAGCACGCTCAGCAACCAGATCGTCTTCCTCTCCGACCGGGCCGGGGTCACGAACCTGTGGGCCATGAACCCCGACGGGAGCGGGCAGCGCCAGGTCACCGCCGAGCTGTCGCCGGTGACCTCCTACGCCGTCTCGCCCGATGGCCGCACCCTGGTCCTGGGCGACGGCGCGCGCCTGGTCCTGCAGCGTGCCGACGGCAGCGGCCGCGAGATCCTCACCCCGCAGGGGGTGCTCGAGTTCGATCCGGCCTGGTCACCGGACGGCACCCGCTTTGCCTTCGGCCGCGCCGACGCGGGCACCGGCGGCGGGCTGGGCCTGTGGACCCGGGACGCGGAGGGAGCCGACGCCACGCAGCTCGACCTGCCGGAGGAGCTGGACGCGACACCCGCCCCGGACCCCAGCGAGGGCTCCGAGAAGGAGCGCACGCCGGTGCTGCGCGCGCCGCGCTACTCGCCCGACGGCTCGGCGCTGGCCTTCGTGACCGACGACGGCCGCGTCGGCGTCCTGGAGCTGCCGGGCGGGCGGCTGAGCACCGCCGAATTCGCCGCGACCTCGCCGCCGGCCTGGATGGCCGACTCGTCGGGCCTGCTGCTGAGCGGGCTGGAGGACCCCGCCGCGCTGCGGACGGAGGCCGGCGCGCCACTCCCGGCCCTGGACCCGGTGGCGCTGAGCCTGACTCCCGTACAGCTCGGCTCGCAGGTGCTGGTCAGGATGGACCGTGGGGCGCGGACCCTGACCGAGGTCACCGATGACAGCGCCATCCGGCCGGTGGTCGCTCCGGACGGCAGCTGGCTGTACATCGCGCCCGAGCCCGGCGCTCCGGAGGCCGGCGGCGGGCTCTGGGTGGCCGAGGAGGGGGAGGCGCCCCAGCGGATCCTGGACGACGCCGGACCGGCCTTCACCTGGGTCGCGCCGGGCCTGGAGCCCGACACCCTGGTGGTGGCCCGCGCCGCGCGGACGGCGGACCCCGGCGGCCCGGCCCGGGCCGGCATCTGGGTGGTCGACCTCTCGGGCGGCCGCGGCCGGCAGCTCACCGGCGACGGCTGGGCGCCGCGCTGGCTGCCGTAGGCGGCAGCTGCCGCGAAGGCGGCGAAGGGCGGCGGCCACCCGGCCGCAAAGTTGACCCGTCGCGGCGGGCCGGGC
>DASRYM010000066.1:0-5523 GCA_035687145.1 Candidatus Zixiibacteriota bacterium
CGTGGTCGGTGACGGCCAGGGCCGGCATGCCCAGCTGTGCCGCGCGACCGACCAGCTCCTCGGGGTGGCTGGCACCGTCCAGGAAGCTGAAGTTGGAGTGCGCGTGGAGCTCGCAGTAGCCGTCCGCCGTCCCCATCGGACTCCCCATGATAGAACGTTTGTTCGATTCCGGGAAGGGCCGAGTCGGCCGCGAAGGGGTCGCGATTCACATGGAGTGACCCACTGTCCCGGTCGGACGCCACCCGGGGAGTCGCAATTCACGTCAGGTGTGCATCACGCCCCGTTCGCAGCCCCGTTCGCCGCGCACCGGGTCGCCTGGCGTGAATTACGACGCCTCGGTCGGACGGCGCAGGCGCAGCCGCTCGGCCCGGCACACGAGAAGGCCGCCGGCGACGCGCCGGCGGCCTTCTGACGCTGCGTCGAGCGGTCAGTCCTCGAGGTCGGACCGCGTCGCAACGCCGCCGCCATCGGCGACGTGCAGCTCGGGGTGCGGACCCTACGCCAGGCGTTGGCTCTCGCTCGCTCGGTGGGTGACTTCTCCGGCGCCGCCGAGATGGCCATCGAGCTGGCTCTGGCGCTGCATTGGGCGGGCGAGCTCGACGAGGCGATCGCTGAGAGCACCCGGTGGGGAATCGAGGGATTCGGCGTCGCATTGCGAGCGGTCCGGGGCACATCGGCCTTCCTGCTGGGACGCTGGTCCGAGGCGGAGGAATGGATGGAGGCTGCCCTCGGGGGAGAGGCGCGGGGACTGGCCGGCGTCATGGCCAACGGCGCGCGGGGCAATCTCCACCTGGCTCGGGGCGAGCTGGACTCCGCTGCGGACCACTTCGAGATCGTGCTGCTCATGTGCCGGAACTTCAGCGCGACCGCCTATGGGTGGTCCGATCTGTATTCCAGCATCGCCTCGCTGTTGATCGCCCGCGGGCAGCCCAGCGAGGCGATCGAGTCGGTGCGCGAGAGCCTGACGCGCTCGGCGCAGCCGGAGCGCGACATCCACATGCGCGTCTGCCACCGACTGGGGATCCGTGCCGCGGCGGACATCGCCGAGATCGCCCGGCCGATGGGCGATGCTGCCCGACTGGAGGAGGCGCTGGCCATCGGCCATGAGTTCGACGCGCTCCAGGAGCACCACACCCGGATGGTGCGCGCCCTGCCCGGTGGAGGCGACCCCCACCTCGCGCTGGACGTGGCACTCGCCAAGGCCGAGCTGAGCCGCCTGGTCGGCCCCTCCAGCGCGGAAGCGTGGGCAAGCGCCGCGGCGGCGGCCATCGAGCTCAAGCACCCGTACGAGGCGGCGTACTGCCGATTCCGCCAGGCGGAGGCGCTCCTCCTGTCGCGTGGGGCGCGTGGCAAAGCGCAGGCCGCGGCGGCCGACGCTTACCGCATCGCCGGGGAGATGGGTGCCATCCCGCTGCAACGTGAGCTGGAGGGGTTGGCGGCGCGGTCTCGGCTGGACCTCGAACCCCTGCCGACGGCTGCCCCCGCCGCGCCCGAGGCCTCACCCACCGCGGCCATGCCGTTCGGGCTGACCCCGCGCGAGCGGGACGTGCTGGAGCGCGTCACCCGGGGGCGCACCAACCGGGAGATCGCGGCCGAGCTGTTCATCAGCGAGAAGACCGCCAGCGTGCACGTCTCGAACATCAAGTCGAAGTTGGGCGCGACGGGTCGCGCCGAGATCGCCGCCATCGCCGTGCGCCTTGCCCTCGTGCCCGACGATCTGGACGCCTAGTCTGCCGGCGATGCTTCGCCGCTCGGCACCGGCTCCCACTCCTCGCGCGTCGCGAGGTACACCACGTGGCGGACGAGGTGCGGGTAGGCCACCGGGTCGACGCGCGGATGGTCGAAGTCGAGCCACGGCGCGC
Organism: Candidatus Zixiibacteriota bacterium; assembly: GCA_035687145.1. Lineage (GTDB taxonomy): Bacteria > Chloroflexota > Limnocylindria > QHBO01 > QHBO01 > DASRYM01. Next base: position 1,863 of record DASRYM010000066.1, read on the forward strand.
GCCGCATGCCGATCCTCTCCATCACCCGTCGCGAGCGCAGGTTGTGCGGCACGGTGAAGGACACGATCTCCGCCAGGCCGAGGCCCCGGAACCCGAAGCGCAGCGCCTCGCGGGCACCCTCGCTGGCGTAGCCCCGGCCCCAGCAGCGGCGGGCCAGGCGCCAGCCGACCTCCACCATCGGCTCTCCCAGGTGGTCGGTCACCATCAGGCCCACGAAGCCGATGAACGGCGCGACCCCCGGCACCTCCACCGCCCACGGGCCCCAGCCGCGCTCGGCCCAGTGGGCAACGATGACGTCCACCAGGGCGTCCGACTCGGCGGCCGTCAGCGTGCCGGGAAAGTGCTCGCGCACCTCGGGATCGGCGTTCAGGGCCGCGAAGGGCGCCCGGTCCTCCTCCCGCCAGCTGCGGAGGATGAGCCGCTCGGTGCGGATCGGCGCCGCCGGGTAGCCCGCCTCACCGCGCATCGGCCGCGCGGACCGTGGGCCGCAGTGCCGGCTCCCGGGCAGGAAGTAGGTGGCCACCACGCGCCGGCGCAGGGCCAGGTCCGTCTGGGGGAAGGTCACCGACCGATGATATCGGCTAGGTCTCGGCCAGCGCCTCCAGGATTTCGAGGTTCTCGGTGGTGCCGTCCGGCGCGAGCGGGATGATCGCCACGTGGTCGGCCCCGGCGGTTACGAGCTCGCCGATCCGCGCCCGCAGCGCCTCGACGTCACCCCGGGCCACCATGGCGTCCACCAGGGCATCCGAGCCGGGCTTCTCCCAGTCGGACGCCGCGAATCCCTGCAGCTCCCAGGAGGCGTGGTAGGTCGGCGTGCGCAGGTAGGGCGCCAGGTAGGCGCGGGCCGCCTCGCGGGCCGCGCCGAGATCGGTGTCCAGGACGGCCGGCATGGTCACCGCCAGCGCCGGGCGATCGCGGCCGGCGGACGCGGCCGCCTCATCCAGGACGGACCGCATCCACGCCACCCGTTCGGGGGTCACCAGGTACGGGAAGGCGCCGTCGGCCTCGGTGGCGGACAGCGCCAGCATGCGCTCGCGCAGGGCGGCCACCAGGATCGGGGGCTCCGGCGCACCGGGAGACATCGGTCCCTTGTAGATGGCGGACCGATAGGCCGCCAGGAACTGGCGCGTGCGCGCCAGCGGGCGGTCGAAGGTGTGGCCGCGCAGCTTCTGGGCCAGGTGCGGGTGCGAGACGCCGATGCCCAGCACGAACCGCCCGGCGGTCGCCTCCTGCAGGGTCATGGCCGCCATGCGGGTGGTCTGCGCGTCATGGCCCCAGATGGAGACGATGCTCGTCCCCAGCAGCAGGCTGGAGGTCTCGCCGGCCAGCATCCCGAGCAGGGTGAACGGCTCGCGCCCGACCGTCTCCGGCACCCACAGCGTGCCGAAGCCGAGCTCCTCCACGCGCCGCGCGTAGGCGCGGGCCCGCTCCGCATCGAGCGAGTCCAGGTGGCCCCAGACCCCCAGGCGTCCGAGCTTCACCGTCATGGCCCGATGCTATCCGAACCGGTAGCGCAGGAAGAGCTCGTCGCCCGAGCGGTGGACCGATACCAGCATCGCCTCCACCGGCAGCTCCCTGCCGGCCGGCTCCCTGACCGACGCGATCATGGGCAGCGCATCCCCGGCCACCACCCGCGGGCCGATGGTCCAGAACAGCTCGTCCAGGACCCCCGCCGCCAGGAAGGCGGCGTTGGTGGTCGGGCCGCCCTCCAGGAGCAGCGAGCGGATGCCGCGCTCGGCGAGGCGGGCAAGGATCCACGGCGGATCGGGGCGGTCGGTGGGCGCCACCCAGGTCTCGACTCCGGGGAGCTGCCCGCCTTCCCGGGCGTGCGGGCTGGACGCGCCGACGACCACGATCCGCGGCTGCTCGTAGCCGAACCAGCGACGGTCGGTGGGGATGGGTGAGGCACCGCAGATCAGGACGGCGGTCGGCTGCGGCGGAAGGCGGCGAGCTCGCCGCCGCTCGGCCAGCTCCTTGGGGAGCGTCGAGTAGAAGTCGTCGGCGCGCAGGGTGCCCACGCCGCTGCCCACCGCGTCGAAGGCGGCGCGGTAGAGGCGCATCAGGCGCCGGTCCGGCCGCGAGCTGAGGCCCTCGGCGGTCCCCTCGACCTGCGCCCGGCCGTCGATGCTGGTCACCATGTTGGTGGCCACCCAGGGGCGGCCGTCCGCGGCAGCGGGACGGTCGATCTCGGCAAACACCTCGTCCAGCGGCAGCCCCGTCGCGGGATCCGGCCACAGCCGGTCGACGAGGAGCTGTCCGGGATCCGCTGCGTTCACGCGGTGGATGGTACGTGGCGCGTGCCAGCCGGACGCGAGGGCTCGAATGTGCTGGTCAGCCGACCTGCCCCTGGTACTCCTCCAGCCGCTCGACCTCGTCGGTCGCGACCTGCACCTGCACCTCGGAGGGGGTCAGCGAGGTCACCGCATTGGCCGGGATGACGCGGGTGGGTCCCCCGCCCGCGGGATCCAGGGCGATGCCGTGGAAAATCCCCTCCGCCTCGGTGCCGAGCATGCGCTCCACCGTGCCGAGCCTGACGCCCTCGCGCCCGACGATGGGCGTGCCGGGCTCGACGTAGTTCCATGCCACCGGGTCCCCGGGACCGGGCATGTCGAGCTCGCCGGCCTGCGGCTCGCCCGGCCCTCCCGTGTTGCCGGCGGTGTCGCCGGGCGGCAGCGGCTGCTCGCCGGGGTCCACGCCGCCCTTGAGGCCCGGATCGTCGATGGCGCCCGGGCGCCGGTTGAAGTCACTCATGCTCAGTCCAGGGGTTGCACGCCGGATGCCACCCCGCCGGTGCCGCCATCGCCGACCGCTGGCCTACAGCACGAAGGGCGGCGCGAAGCCGACGAACCGATCGAAGCGGCCGAACGGCCGGTTCGACATCAGCAGGGTCAGGAACTGGTCCTTTCACGCGTGGGAGGGTAACGGGTGCGTGTCGGTCAGTCATAGATCCGCTCCAGGTGCCAGGTGCCGCGCAGCTCGTCCAGGTAGACGGTGCACAGCAGGCCGTCGCGGGTGACCAGCTTGAAGTAGGCGCGGGCCACCGGCGTGCGCCACCAGTCGTCGTCCACGCGCCACCGGTTGCAGATGCCCACCTCGCCGTGGCTGCGCCCGTCCAGGCGGAGGCGGGCCGGGGCGCCGGAGTCATCGGTCTCCACCTGGATCAGCGGATGGCCGGCCACCAGCCGGGTCATGTGCTCGCCTCCGGACCGATGTCCACCAGGCGCCACCCCCGCTCGCCCAGCGACGCGGCCGGCCGGTCGACGACGGCCCGCCACAGGCGGCCCTCCCCGAAGCGGGCGGCAAGCCGCTCCAGCGACCAGCGCAGCTCCTCCCACCTGCCGGCCTGCGCCTCGAAGGCCGGCAGCTGGCGGACGGCGGGGTCGCTGAGCCGATCCAGGGTCAGCGTGAGCCCCGTCACCCGCGGCTCCACCTCGCCGCGCCGGGTACGGGCCAGCGCCTCCAGGCGACCGATGAGCAGGCGCGCGATCCAGTCCGGCTCCAGCGCCGGCGCCGGGAAGGCGAGACTCACGTCCAGGACCGGCGCGTCCTCCACGTCCAGCGTCAGGCGCGCGCGGCCGGGTGCCAGGTGGCGGGCGCGCAGGACGTCGCACAGCTCGGCGGCCGCCGCGCGCAGCGCCAGGGCGGCGGCCCCCACGCCGTC
>DASRYM010000067.1:0-15881 GCA_035687145.1 Candidatus Zixiibacteriota bacterium
CGGAGCCGGTGCCCGGCCTTGCCGAGCTGCAGGCCGCTCGCCGGCGCACCCGACAGCGAGCCGAGCGAGCGGTACGTCGCGAGCCGGCAACGGAGGCCGCGCAGGCTGCTCCCGGGACCACATCGGCCGCGGCGCCGGCGGCCGAGCCCGTCGCGCCTGCGCCGCAACCTGCCCCACAGACCGGCCCGAAGCCTGGCCCGCGGCCCGGTTCATCGGCCCCGGAGGGCGGCACCGCCGAGACCCTGGCCGAGCGCCTGGCACGGCAGCGCCGCCGGCGCTGAGCTACTCGATCTCCTCGAACGTGCCCTCCTCGACCGCGGCGCGACCGATGGGAGCCGGCCGCCCGCGCGGCGACCAGACGTAGAGCACCGCGCCGGCCAGCACCGTCAGCGCGGCGACGATCGGCAGCCACGGCAGCTGGCGGTAGTCGACGGGCGCCACCACGCTCACCGCGCGCTCGGTCACGTTGCCGGCCGCGTCGGTGACGCGCACCGCCACCGAGCGCGGCAGCGGCCCGGCCGGCACGTCGATGCTGAACCGCCCGTTGCGATCGACGAACACCGGCTCACCGTCAACCGTCACGGCGGCGAACGGCTCGCTGTGCCCGGTCAGCTGCGCCTCGAAGCTCAGCCGCGCGAGTTGCTGGGCGACCGTCAGCGGCGGCGGCTCGAGGTCGACCTCGACCGTCCAGCGGCCGCCGTAGCCGTGGCCGGAGGGCGTGACGGCCTGGACGACCAGTGCCAGGCGGCCACCGTCCTCCGCGTCGGGCCCGGGGATCGTCACGGGCACGACCCCGCTCCGGTCCGGCCCGATGACCACGTCCGGCCCCACGGCCTCGTCGCCGACGAGCACCCGCACCCTGGTCCCCGGCGGGCCGTCGACGTTGAGCTCGAACCGGCCATTGGTCAGGACGATCGGCCGCGGCCCGCTGCCCATCGGTTCGGCCCGGCCGAGGCGCGGCTCGAGGCTTCCCCGGTCCTCCTCGACGGTCAGCACCTCGCTCACCGGCGCGACGCTGATCGACGTCCCGCGGGGACCCCCGCTGGGCTCCACCAGCTGGCCACCGACGCGACGCGCGTCGAAGGGACCGACGGCGAGCGCCATCCAGCCCTGCTCGGCGCCGAAGGTGCCGACGGGGGTCACGCCGGGGAGGGTCGCCATCGGGATCTCCAGCAACCGCCGGTTGCGGGGCTCGGAGCGCGGCAGGATGGCGCGGCCGGCGAAGATGAGCACCTCCTCCTCCCCGGCCAGACCGCCCGGCAGGACGCCGACGTAGGGCGGCTGGCCGGGACCCGGCCAGCTGGCGGCGATGGGTGCCACGGTGAAGCCCTGCCGCGGGTTCAGCGCACCGTCGAGGACGTCGAGGGACCCCTGCCGCAGCAGGAAGACGCTGGCGTTCGCCCCGCTCCCCAGTGTGGTCACCAGCGTGCCACGCCGGGTGGAGTCGACGGCCGTCTCGAGGTCGCCGCCGGCCGGCCAGCTCATGAGCCGGACGCCCAGGGGTGGGATGGAGAACAGCAGCCGCGGGCCGTCGGGAGCGCGCACGGGGGCGAAGTTGCCCTCGCCCGGGAGCGGTGCGCTGTCCACCCGCAGGGCGCCCGAGGCGTCCATGCCGATGCGGTGCAGCATGGCCGGCGTGCCGGCGGTCGGGAGCCGGACCACCACCCCGACCTCCTCGCCGGGCAGGCCGTCGCTGTCGCCGAGCGGCACCAGCGCCAGGCTGAGCTGCCCGACCGGACCGACGGTCCCCTCGATCACCTCGAAGCGGTCGCCGGTCCAGCGCAGAACGTCGATCGGCAACCGGAGGGCGAACTGGGCCGTCGGGGGCTCCAGGACCACCAGCTCCTCGATGCCGTCGCCGTCCATGTCGAGGACCCGCACGTGCTCGGCGCTGAGGATCGGATCGGCGGCCAGGGTGAGGCTGGTGACCCCATCCGGGCCGATGCCCACGCGCCAGACGGTGAGGCAGCAGGGCCGCGGCGCCTGGCGGCCGATGGCCATGGCCAGGACCTCCTCACCGTCGGGCCCGCGCCACACCGCCAGGCGCGCCGGCTCGTCGACGCGGGCGGCGACCTTGTCGTCCCCGTCCGGGACCGCCTGGCCCTCCAGCACCTCCTCCACGCCGTAGGAGCGGCGCAGCGGTGCCGGGTCAAGCCGCTCCGGCCGGTCGCCCGTCATGCGCACCACGTCCACCGCCAGGTGCAGGTCGTCCTCGGGCCGCGGCACCAGGCGTACCAGCTCGCGCACGCCGTCGCCGTCCACGTCGCCGACCACCGCCGAGAGGGCCTCACCCTCCAGGACGTGGCCGGCATGCCGGCCCGGGATGGTGCTCACCGCGCCGACGGGAGGCGCGGACAGCGCGACCGCGAGGGCCGTGAGCAGCACCACCGTGGAGAGCGACGCGCGGAGCCTGGGCGCTGCCATCGGTCCGGTCAGGATACGCGGCGCCGTGTCATCATCGGTCCATGGACCATCCGCCCATCCTCTGGAGCCCGCCGAAGGACGCGCGCCGGACCTCGCGGCTGGGCCGCTACCTCGACTGGCTGGCGGAGACGCGCGGGCTGGCCTTCGACGACTACGACGCCGTGTGGCGCTGGTCGGTGACCGACCTCGACGCGTTCTGGCGCTCGATCTGGGATTTCGCGGGGATCGAGGCCGACGGCGAGCCGGAGGCCGCCCTGGCCGAGGCGCGCATGCCCGGCGCCCGCTGGTTCCCGGGCGTGCGGCTGAGCTGGGCGCAGCACGTCCTCCGGCTGCGTGGACGGGCCGATGACGAGGTGGTGCTCATCGGGCGCTCGCAGTCCCGCGAGCGGGTGACCCTGACGGCGGCCGAGCTGCGCGACCAGGTGGCCCGCTGTCGCGCCGGCCTGGCGCGGCTGGGGGTGGGGCCCGGCGACCGCGTCGCGGCCATCCTGCCCAACGTGCCGGAGGCCATCGTCGCCGCCCTGGCCACCGCCAGCCTGGGGGCGGTGTGGACCAGCTGCGCCCCCGAGTTCGGCACCCGGTCGGTGGTCGACCGCTTCAGCCAGGTCGAGCCGAAGGTCCTCATCGGCGTGGACGGCTACCGGTACGGCGACCGCGAGGTCGGCAGGATCGATGAGCTGGCCGCCATCCGCGCGGCCCTCCCCGGGCTGTCCGCCACGGTGCTGCTCCCCTACCTGGCCGCCGACGCGCGGGTGCCGGATGCCATCACCTGGGCCGACCTGCTGGCCGAGCCCGGCGAGCTGGTCTTCGAGCGCGTCCCGTTCGATCACCCGCTCTTCATCCTCTATTCGTCGGGCACCACCGGGCTGCCCAAGGCCATGGTCCATGGCCACGGCGGCATCCTGCTGGAGCACGTCAAGATCCACGCCCTGCACCACGACCTGGGGGCAGACGACCGCTTCTTCTGGTTCACCACCACCGGCTGGATGATGTGGAACTACCTGGTCAGCGGCCTGCTGGTGGATGCGACGCTGGTTACGTTTGACGGCTCGCCGGCCCACCCCGACCTCCTGGCCCTGTGGCGTATGGCCGCCGAGGAGGGGATCACCTACTTCGGGACGAGCGCCCCCTACCTGATGGGCTGCCGCAAGGCCGGCATCCGGCCCGGCGAGGCGTGCGACCTGTCGGGCCTGCGCGGCATCGGCTCGACCGGCGCTCCGCTGCCGCCGGAGGGCTTCCGCTACGTGTACGAGGCGGTCTCGCCATCGGTCCACCTGCAGTCGGTGTCGGGCGGGACCGACGTGTGCAGCGCCTTCGTGGGCGCCGCCCCGCTGGTCCCCGTCTGGGAGGGCGAGATCAGCTGCCGCCACCTCGGCTGCGCGGTGGAGGCCTACTCCCCGGAAGGCCGGCCGGTGATCGGCGAGCAGGGCGAGCTGGTCATCACCCGGCCCATGCCCTCCATGCCGGTCCGCTTCTGGAACGATCCCGACGGCTCGCGTTACCGCGCCGCGTACTTCGACGTCTTCCCCGGGATCTGGCGCCACGGGGACTGGATCACCATCACCGAGCGCGGCTCGTGCGTGATCAGCGGCCGCTCGGACGCCACGTTGAACCGCGGCGGGGTGCGGATCGGCACGGCGGAGTTCTACGCGGTGGTCGAGTCGCTCCCGGAGGTGGCCGACTCGTTGGTCGTGCACCTGGAGGACGGCGACCAGCTGTTGCTGTTCGTGACCCTGGCGGAAGGGGCGGCGCTGGACGACGCGCTCCGCGACCGGATCCGGACCGAGCTGCGCACCGCCCTTTCGCCCCGCCACGTGCCGGACCGGATCGAGGCGGTGCCGGCCGTGCCCCGCACGCTGTCGGGCAAGAAGCTGGAGGTGCCGGTCAAGCGCATCCTGAGCGGCACCCCGCCCGACGCGGCCGCCGCCCGCGGCTCGCTGGCCAACCCGTCGTCACTGGACGCCTTCGCCGAGCTGGCCCACCGACGGTAGCGCTGGGTCCCGTGCGCCCGTGCGGCACATGCGCACGACCAAGGCTGACACCTGCGGGCCGCACCACCGGGCTCCCCGGTACACCCGTGCGCCGGTGCAGCACGGTGGACCGCTCTACATCGCCCGCACGCCGAGCAGGTTGCGGGCGATCACCAGCCGCTGGATCTCGCTGGTCCCCTCCCCGATCTCGGTGAGTTTGGCATCGCGCAGGTAGCGCTCCACGCGGTACTCGGTGATGTAGCCGTAGCCGCCGTGCACCTGGATGGCGTCGTTGGTCACCTGGCGCGCGACCTCCGAGGCGAAGAGCTTGGCCATGGCCGCCTCGGTGCTGAACGGGAGGCCCCGGTCCTTCAGCCAGGCGGCGCGGTAGACCATCAGCCGCGCGGCGTCGATCTGGGTGGCCATGTCGGCGATCTTGAAGGCCACGCCCTGGAAGGAGGCGATAGGCCGGTCGAACTGGCGTCGCTCCTTCGCATAGGCCGATGCCGCCTCGTAGGCCGCCTGCGCCAGCCCCAGGGCCATGGCGCCGATCCCGATCCGCCCGCCGTCCAGGGTCTGCAGGAAGAGCCTGTCGCCCTCGCCCTCCTGGCCGAGCAGGTTCTCGGCCGGGATGCGGCAGTCGTCGAAGATCAGCTCCCCGGTGTTCGAGGCATGAAGCCCCATCTTCTCCTCCATGCGGCCGATGGAGAAGCCGGGCGCATCGGCCGGCACGATGAAGGCGCTGATGCGCCCGGACTCCGCCTCGCGCTCGGTCACGGCGGTGACGATGTAGACGCCGGCCACGCCGGCGTTGGTGATGAACCGCTTCGAGCCGTTGAGGACCCACTGGTCACCGTCGCGCCGCGCCCGGGTCCGGGTGCCGCGCGAGTCGGAGCCGGCGCCGGGCTCGGTCAGCCCGTAGGCGCCCAGCACCTGGCCCGATGCCAGCGGGCGCAGCCAGCGCTCCTTCTGGGCATCGGTCCCGGCCAGGTAGAGGGGGTTGCAGCCCAGGGACGTGTGGGCGCTGACGATGATCCCCACGCTGCCGCTGGCGCGCGACAGCTCCTCGATGGTGATGGCATAGGCCAGCGTGTCCAGGCCGGTCCCGCCCACCTCCTCGGGATACGGGACGCCGAGCAGGCCCAGCTCCGCGGCCTTGCGGATGATCTCGTGCGGGAACTCGCCGCGCCGCTCGAGCTCATCGGCGACCGGCACGATCTCGCGCTCGGCGAAGTCGCGGACCGTGCGGCGGATCTCCTCATGCTGCGGTGACAGGGCAAAGTCCATGGCGTGTCGCGACACCTGCTGCTCGTCCGAAGTTGGCTGGGCCCGGGGTCGCGAGTCTAGCAGGGGCGGATACGACGAACGGCGACCCCCTTGGGGGCCGCCGTTCGGAGCAGGAGGAGGAGACGTGGGTCAGCGGCGACGCCAGCGCTCGAGCTCACGACGTGTCCGCCGCTCCGCCACCTGGCGGCGCAGGATGCGGTGGTGTCGCGATCCCTCGGACCGCGGCCGGCTGCGCTTGGCGTGGTTCGGCTTTGCCATGTCTATCCCCCCAGACGCGGAACGTGCGCCGTCTGTTGCATCCGTCGTCGCTCCGCGGAGGTGCCTGCCGCCGCCGAACGTTGACAGGCCGATCGCGGGCGGTTCTATACTCGCGGCGGCCCACGACCCTGCAGTAATCGGACAAGGTTCGTGCGGTCCCGCACCGAGGCATCCTGCGTGCCCGCCGACATCGACGTACGCCTGGAGCGGGTAACCAAGAAGTTCCACGAGGTCGTCGCCGTGGACGACCTGTCGCTCGACATCGAGCGCGGGTCCTTCTTCTCGCTGCTCGGCCCATCCGGCTGCGGCAAGACCACCACGCTGCGCATGATCGGCGGCTTCGAGGAGCCGACCTCGGGGACGATCTACCTGGGCCGGCAGGACGTCACCGAGCTGCCGCCCTTCAGGCGTGACGTCAACACCGTCTTCCAGAGCTACGCGCTCTTCCCCCACCTCACCGTCTTCGAGAACGTGGCCTTCGGGCTGCGCCGCAGGGGCGTGGCCAACGACGAGGTCCGCCGGCGGGTGGGCGAGATGCTCGACCTGGTGGAGCTGCCCGGCTACGAGCGGCGCAGGCCGTCGCAGCTGTCCGGCGGGCAGCAGCAGCGCGTGGCGCTGGCCCGCGCGCTGATCAACCGCCCTCGCGTGCTGCTGCTGGACGAGCCACTCGGCGCGCTCGACCTCAAGCTGCGCAAGCAGATGCAGATCGAGCTCAAGCGCATCCAGACCGAGGTGGGCATCACGTTCGTCTACGTGACCCACGACCAGGAGGAGGCGATGACGATGTCCGACCGCATCGCCGTCATGCGCGCCGGGAAGATCGAGCAGATGGGCACCCCCGAGGAGCTCTACGAGCGGCCGCGGACCGCCTTCGTGGCCGGCTTCCTGGGGGTCAGCAACCTGCTGGACGGGGAGGTGCTGGGCCGCGAGGGCCCGTGGCTGGCCGTCCGCCTGGCGGACGGATCGGTCCTGCGCGCGCCGTCCGAGGGCGTCAACGGCGCGGCCGCGGTGCGCGTCGGCGTCCGCCCGGAGAAGCTGCGGGTGGAGCCGGCCGAGGCCACCACCTCCGGCGGTGATGGAGCCGTCAACAGCCTGGGCGGCACCGTCCTGGACGCGAGCTACATCGGCGTCAGCACCCAGTACCTGATCCAGACCAACGACGGCCACCGGATGGTGGTCTACGCCCAGAACCTGGAGGTGAGCGGTGCCTCGGCGGCGCTGTCCGACGGCCAGTCGGTCCGCGTCAGCTGGAAGCCGCAGCACAGCTTCGTGATCGAGGCATCCCAGCACGTCCATGGCGATCCCCACAGTCAGGAGGAGACAGGGTCAGATGAGTGACGAAGGCCGGACCCGCCTGGAGCTCGCCATCCAGCGAGCCTTCCGACCGCAGCGCCGCCTCTCGCGGCGCGCCTTTCTGCGCAGGGCGGGCCAGGGGGGCGTGGCCGCCGGGGCCATGCTCTCGCTGCCGTCCATCCTCGCCGCCTGCGGCATCGGGCCCGCCGGCTCCGGATCCGCCGCTCCGGGGAGCGCCGTCCCGTTGCCATCGGCACCCGCGGGCGTGCTCGACTTCGCCAACTGGCCGGCCTACATCGACATCGACGAAGAGACCGGCGAGTACCCCACCCTCGCCAAGTTCACGGAGGAGTCGGGGATCGAGGTCAACTACACCGAGGCGATCAACGACAACGAGGAGTTCTTCGGCGTCATCCAGCCCGACCTCGCCGCCGGGAACCCGCCGGCCTATGACCTCATCGTCATGACCGACTGGATGATCGAGAAGATGATCCGGCTCGGCTACCTCCAGCCGCTCGACCACTCGAAGCTCCCGAACTTCGAGGCCAACGCGCTCGACCTGTACCGCGACCCGTGGTACGACCCGAGCAACGCGCACAGCCTCGCCTGGCAGTCGGGCATCACCGGCATCGGCTATAACCCGGAGCTCACCGGTCGCCCGATCACGACCTTCGACGACCTCCTCGACCCGGAGTTCGCCGGGCGGGTCGGCATGTTCAGCGAGATGCGCGACACGATGTCGCTGTGCCTGCTCAGCCTCGGGATCGATCCGGAGACCGCGACCGTCGAGCAGGCCGCGCAGGCAAAGGACAAGCTGCTCGAGGCGGCGCGGCGTGGCCAGTTCCGGAACTTCTACGGCAACGAGTACTACGACGAGCTCGCCAATGGGAACCTGGCCCTGACGATGGCCTGGTCGGGCGACGTGAGCCAGATGAAGCTCTACGACAACGACGCGGTCGAGTTCGTCATTCCCGAAAGCGGTGGGATGCTGTGGGTCGACAACATGGCGATCCCCAGGAATGCCCGCCACCCGCTCGACGCGCATCTGATGATGAACTTCTGGTACGACCTGGAGAACGCCGTGGCGCTGACCGAGTACGTCGGCTACTTCAGCCCGGTCGAGGGCGTGACCGAACGCGTGCTCCAGGACGCCGAGACCGCCGAGGCCGAGGGCGACACCGAGTGGGCGGAGCAGCTGCGCGTCATCAGCGCGACGGCCAACCCGACCGAGGAGATGATCTCCCAGGTCCACAACTACCGGCGGCTGACGGAGGAGGAAGAGGCGGCCTGGAACGACCTCTTCAACGAGGTCCTCGCCGGCTAGGCGCGCCGCGACATGCCGCGCCGCTACCGCTGGCTGGTCCCGTACCTGTTCTTCGTCCCGGGCGGGCTCTGGCTGCTCGCCTTCTTCGTGGTGCCGATGCTGGTCATGGCATCGGTGAGCCTGCAGGAGGGCTCGCTCGGGACCGGCTTCCGGCTGACCTGGAACTTCGGCGTCTACCCGGAGATGCTCGCCCAGTGGGCGCCGCAGTTCGGGCGCTCGCTGGTCTACGCGCTGGTGGTGACGGCGCTCACCCTCCTCATCGGCTACCCGATGGCCTACACCATCGCCTTCCGCGGGGGCCGATACAAGAGCATGCTCCTGCTCCTGGTCATCCTCCCGTTCTTCACCGCCTACATCATCCGCACCCTGTCCTGGAAGCTGATCCTGGCCGATAACGGCTTCGTCCTCGGCTGGCTCAAGGACATCGGCATCCTGGACGACGGCTTCCGGCTCATCGCCACCCCGGTCGCCGTCATCAGCGGCCTGACCTATAACTTCCTGCCGTTCATGGTGCTGCCGCTGTACGTCGCGCTCGAGAAGGTCGACCCCCGGCTGGTCGAGGCGGCCACCGACCTCTACGCCAGCCGGGTCCAGGCCTTCCTGCGGGTGACGGTGCCGCTCTCGATGCCCGGTGTGTTCGCCGGCTCGCTGCTCACCTTCATCCCGGCCATCGGCGACTTCATCAACTCCGAGATCCTCGGCAGCCGGGACACGACCATGATCGGCCAGATCATCCAGCGCCTGTTCCTGAGCAACAACGCCTACCCGGAGGCGGCGGCCCTGGGCTTCATCCTCATGGCCGGCGTGATCGCCATGATCGCCGCGTACGCGCGGGTGGTGGGCGCCGACGAGCTGACGCGCGGATGACGGTGGACGCCATGCCCCGACCCGCGTCGGCCGCCCTCCCCGCGGAGCGACGCCCGCGGCTCACGCGGCGGCTTGCGAGCCTGGTGCTGCCGGCCTTCACCGGGCTGGCGGTCCTCTACCTGTTCCTGCCCATCGCGGTGATGATCGCCTTTAGCTTCAACGACCCGGCCGGCCGCCAGAACATCACCTGGCAGGGCTTCACGCTCCAGAACTACCTCGACGTCTGGGGCCGCCCGGACATCACCGAACCGATGCTCAACAGCCTCATCGTGGCGGTCGTGTCCACGCTGATCGCGACGATCCTCGGCACGCTGATCGGCATGGCCCTCACGCGCTACGAGTTCCGCGGCCGGGACGGTCTCAACCTCCTGATCTTCGTGCCGCTGGCGACCCCGGAGATCATCCTCGGCGCCTCGCTGCTCAGCCTGTTCGTGACGATGGGCATCCAGCGCGATTTGGTCACCATCGTCATCGCCCACGTGATGTTCAACATCAGCTACGTGGTCGTCACCGTCCGAGCGCGCCTCGCCGGCTTCAACCGCGCGCTCGAGGAGGCGGCGATGGACCTGGGCGCCGACGAGTGGCAGACGTTCCGGCGCGTCACGTTCCCGCTCATCTTCCCGGGCATCCTGGCCGCGGCCCTGCTGGCCTTCGCCCTGTCCATCGACGACTACGTGATCACCTCCTTCGTGGCCGGCCAGTCCATCACCTTCCCCCTCTGGGTCTTCGGCGCCAGCCGGTTGGGCGTGCCGCCGGAGGTGAACGTGCTCGGCACGCTCATCTTCGTGATCGCGCTGCTGTTCATCGCGGTCCAGATCTACGCGCAGCGGCGCGGCGCCTCCTCCGACCGGGTGGCGGTCCGCCCCCGATGAGCCTCCCGCTCCACGCTCCGGGGACGGCGACCGACCGCGGGGAGCGGCGCCGCGGCCCGACCTACCGCATCGGGGAGGCGGCGCGGCTGGTCGGCAGCTCGCCGTCCACGCTGCGCGCCTGGGAGCGGCAGGGCCTCGTCCAGCCGCAGCGCACGCCCAGCGGCCAGCGCCTGTACTCCGCCGACGACGTGGACGTGCTGCGCCGGGTGCGCCGCATGCGCGGCGAGCGGGTCAGTGCACCGGGCATCCGCCGCCTGCTCCCGGCAGCCATCGGGGCCGATCCACCACCGGCTCCGAGCCGCGCCCGCGCGCGGCAGCGGCAGCTGGACGGCCGGCGGGTGCGAGCCCTGCGCCAGCAGCACGGCCTGTCGCTGCGGGAGGTCGCCCAGCGGACCGGGCTGTCGGTCAGCTTCCTGTCGTCCATCGAGCGCGACGCGACCGGCGTCAGCATGGCCACCCTCCAGCGCCTGACCGCGGCGTACGGCGTCACCCTGGTCGATCTCTTCGCACCGAGCGGCAGCGGGTACCTGGTGCGCGCCACGCAACGATCGGCGCTGGAGCTGAGCGGGGTGCGGGTCGAGCAGCTGGCGGCGGCGTCATCGGTCCAGCTCGAGCCCCAGCTCTTCGTCCTGGCTCCCGGATCGAGCAGCCAGGGCGGCTACTCGCACCGGGGCGAGGAGTTCGTCTTCGTCCTGGAGGGTGCGGTCACCTTCTGGGTCGGCGATCATGCCCCGTACCGGCTGCGGGCCGGGGACGCGCTCACCTTCCCGTCCACCTTGCCGCATCGCTGGCGCAACCGCGCCGGCGGGGAGACTCGACTGCTATGGATCAACACGCCACCCACGTTCTGACCCAGCCCCCCGAGGGCGCCGATCGCGAGCGCTGGCTGCAGCGGCGCGAGCGGGTGCTGCCGGTCTGGGCCCGCTACACCGACCTCGTGGTGGAGCGCGGCGAGGGATCCTGGATCGAGACCATCGACGGCGAGCGCTACCTGGACTACACCTGCGGCATCGGGGTGACCAACACCGGACACGCCCACCCGCGGGTGGTGGCCGCCATCGCCGAGCAGGCCGCGCACATCATCCACGCCCAGCAGAACATCCTTTTCCACAAGCCCGGGCTGGAGCTCCACGAGCGGCTGCCGCGCACCATGCCCGGCCTGGCCGATGGCGAGGAGGCCGCGCTGTTCCTGTCGAACTCGGGCGCGGAGGCCGTCGAGGCGGCGATCAAGCTGGCCAAGGTTGCCACCCGCCGGCCGGCGGTGATCGCCTTCCGCGGCGGGTTCCACGGGCGGACCCACGGCACCATGGCCCTCACCACTTCCGGGGTGAAGATGCGCGGGCACTACGAGCCGCTGCTGCCGTCGGTGTACCACGCCCCGTACCCGTACCCGCTGCGCAACCCGACGGGGCGCAGCGACGAGGCCGCGGTGCAGTACGCGCTGGACGGCGTGGAGGAGCTGTTCGCCACCACCGTCTACCCCGAGGACGTGGCCGCCTTCGTCGTCGAGCCGATCCTGGGTGAGGGCGGCTACGTGGTCCCGCCCGACGGGTTCCTGCCCGCCCTGCGCCAGGTGGCCGACCGGCACGGCATCCTGCTCATCGCCGACGAGGTGCAGACCGGCTTCGGCCGCACCGGCCGCATGTGGGCCAGCGAATGGACCGATGCCCGCCCCGACGTGGTGGTCATGGCCAAGGGCATCGCCTCGGGCCTGCCGCTGTCCGGGATCATGGCCCGCCGCGAGCTGCTGGAGCGCTTCGCGCCGGGAACCCACGGCGGCACGTACGGCGGCAACGCGGTGGCGTGCGCCGCCGCGCTGGCCACCCTGGACGTCATCGCCGCCGAGGGGCTGCTGGAGAACGCCCGCCGCCAGGGAGAGCGGCTCCTCTCCGGGATCCGTCGCCTGGCGGCCGGACACCCGGCCGTGGCCGAGGTGCGCGGCCGTGGGCTGATGATCGGCATCGAGTTCGCCGACCCCAGCACGTTGAAGCCGCGGCCGGACCTGGCCACGGCGCTGCTGGCCGGCGCCTTCGAGCGCAGGCTGCTGCTCCTGACCTGCGGCACCCACGCCCAGGTGGTGCGCGTCATCCCGCCGCTGGTGACGACCGACACCGAGGTGGACGCCGCCATCGCGGCCATCGGCCAGTCGCTGGAGAGCCTGCCCGCCTGAGCTGCCGCGTCAGCCGGCTGGCCGGGGCGCCGCCAGTCCCAGTCCCTCGGTCGGGCCACCGTCCTCAGCTCCCCCGTCGCCGGCGAAGGCGGCCAGCACCGATGCCGGCACCGGCACCAGCGGCGGCCGCGGGGTGATCGACCCGCCGGGATCGGCCGGCGAGCGGTCCAGGCGCGCGGCCAGCCCGGGCACGCAGCGGCGGCCCTGGCACTCCCCGAAGGTCGCGCCGGTGGCCCGCTTCAACGCATCCACCGTGCGCCACCCCTCCTCGATGGCGCGGTGCACGCGTCCGGCGTCGGTCAGCCGGCACAGGCACGCCAGGTGGCGCGGCGGCGTCTCCATCGGCCTCGGGTCGCCCTGCAGCCTGACGGTCGGCGGCGGGTCGTGGGGATCGATGCCCAGCAGGCGGACGAGGTTGGGGTCCGGCCGGCGGAGCACCAGGCGGGCGGCACGCACCCGGTACGGCGTGGCGACGGCGTCGCGGATGCGTACCGCGCGCACGGCGAAGCCATCCGCATCGGTCCAGGCCCAGAAGACCGTGGCGCCCTCGAGCTGGGGCAGGTCGTCGTCGTCGATCAGCAGCTCGTCCAGCTCCACCCGGCGCAGCGGTTCGACCCTGAGCCGCGGGCGGTCGGGCGCTGACGCCGGGAGGCGGTCCCAGGCGGGGACCAGTGCGCCGAGCTCGGCGCTCACTCCGGCTCCTCCGCGGCCAGCCGGCGGTAGCGCGACCCGTACCAGATCAGCGGCTCGGCCCCCTCCTCGTAGCCGGCGGCCACGATCTCGCCGATGAACATGGTGTGGTCGCCTCCTCGATGGCTGTCCACCACCCGGCAGTCGAAGAAGGCGATGGCGCCGTCCAGGATCGGCGAGCCGGTTTCGGCCTCGTGCCACGGGGCGTCACAGAAGCGGCGCAGCTTGGCCGCCGTGGTGGGCTGCGCGAAGCACTCGGCCAGTGCCCGCTGGTGCTCGGCCAGCACGCTGACCGCGAAGGAGTGGCTGCCGATGATCGCGGCGTGGGTCTCCGACTTGCGGCTGATGCTGACCATCAGCAGCGGCGGGTCGATGCTGATCGAGGCGATGGCGTTGGCGGTCATGCCCGACAGGAGCGGCCCCGAGCGGGCAGCCACCACCGTCACACCGGTGGCGAAGCGCGAGTGCACCATGCGCAGCCGCGCCTGCTGCTCGGGGGAGAGCGGCGCCACCGCCCCGCCCGCCGGATCGCGATCGATGCGTTGCATGGTCATGGGGCGCCGCCCATCAGCGGTAGCGCTCCAGCTTCTCGAGCACCGCGTTGGCGACGGCCCAGCTCCTCGGCTCCGGCTCTTCCCCGCGGTGGAGATGGACCAGGGGGACGGTGTTCCAGGACGGCCCGTCGACCCGCGGGATGTGGATGGCCAGGTCGCCGCGGTCGAGGAGGGCCACGATCGTCGCACCCCGCTCCCCGCCGCGCGCCAGGGCTCGCTCCAGGGTGCGCGAGAACTCCTCCGCCGATCCGAACTCGGCGATGATGCGCATGGCGATCAGCCCGGAGGCCGGCGGCGCCAACATCAGCTCAGCACCCGCAGCAGCCAGCTGAAGAAGGTCACGCTGCCCAGCACCGCGAAGCCGATGGTGACCACCACCAGCAGCAGGCCGATGGCGCTGGCCCAGCCCGGCAGGTCGTCGCCACCCGCGCCGCGTCCCGGTCGGGACCTCACCGACCCGGTGGCCAGCCACACCGCCAACGCGTCGCCGTCCATCCGCAGCTCCACGTCCTCGTCCATGGGCACCACCACCACCCGGTCGCGGGTCGAGCCGGCCGGTGCAGCCTCGCCGGTCAGCAAGGCGCGCGCCTGCCCCTCCTGCCGGACCAGCAGGGCGTGGTCGCCCACCGCGTTGGTCAGCGGCTGCGCCTCCAACCGCCCCTTGGCCCCCAGCGGGATCGGCCGCGCCAGCTCATCCATGCGCGCCGAGCATACCAGCGCCCACCAGCCGGCCCCTGCCCGCCGGAAGACCGGGCGACGCGGTCAGGCGCGCCCCTCAGGCGTCGAGGCGCTCCAGCATCGGCTTCAGCGCGGCGATGGTCTCCGCGGTGATCGGGTCCAGCACCAGCTGGATGTGCCCCACGCCGGCGGCGGCGAAGCCGCGCAGCGCATCGGCCAGGCCGTCCGGGTCGCTGGAGACCGGCTCCACGTCGGAGCGGGTCAAGTCGCCCAGGCTCCGCCCCTGGGCGCCAGGGAAGGCCACGAACAGGGTCAACGTGCGCTCCAGCGTGGAGGGATCGCGACCCACGGCGCGGCAGGCCTCATCCACCTGCTCGCGCAGCGGCAGGTAGCCCTCCACGCTGTTGCCGAACCAGGTGAACCACGCGTTCCAGGACTGGACGTACGGGAGGGTGACGGCCAGCATCCGCGCCCCCTGCGAGCCGACCATCATCGGCGGCCCCTCCGGCCGGGGCCCGCGCGGCAACAGCTCGCAGTCGCGCAGCGTGTAGTACGCGCCGGCGAAGTCGCAGCGCCCCTCATGCAGCAGGCGGCGGATGATGGTGAACGCCTCCTCGAAGCGACTGACCCGATGGTCGAACGGGAAGCCGTAGGCGCGGTACTCCACCTCGTTCCAGCCGGCGCCGAGTCCCAGGATCAGCCGGCCGCCACTGATCTCGTCGATGGTGGCCGCCTTCTTGGCCAGCATGCCGGGGTTGTGGAAGCCGGTGGCGGCCACCAGGGGGCCCAGCTCGACCCGCTCGGTCACCGCCGCCAGCGCGGCGAGCATGCTCCACGCCTCCCACGGGCCGCGCGGCGGCTTCCCGTCACCGCGGTACAGGAGGTGGTCCCCCAACCAGATCGAGTCGAGCCCGATCTCCTCCGCCGTGCGCGCCATCTCCCGCACCTCCGGCCAGCGCGCCACGTACTCGACCTCCGGCAGCTGAACCCCCACCTTCAATGGCCTCGTCATGCGCCGATTCTGGCCCACCGCAGGCCGCCCGGTAAGCGATTGATAACGGGCCGATAAGCACCGCCGGCGTAGTGTTCCGGTCATCTGATCAGTTGGCGGTGGCTGCTGCCCCGCAAACCGGCCGATTCGGGCCGAAGCGCGCACGGGTCCGCTCCGTCCGAGTGACGTGAAGCCGCGATAACCCGCCTGAGGCCCTGCCCGGCGAGGCCGCCCCGCGGACAGCTGCGGCATCTCGCCTGCGTCGCATGACGTAGCCGGGCCTGGAGCCGATGACGGATGGCCGCCGGGCGAGCGAGCCCCACGATTGCGCCGGCTAGCGGACCACCCGAACCTGGAGGAAGACTCGCGACCCATGACCGACCTTCGCTTCCGCCGCGGCGCTCTGGCCCTGGGGCTGTCCGCGGTCCTGACCCTCGCCCTTGCCGCCTGTGGCGATAACACGACCTCGCAGCCGGCCGGTGACGGCAACGGCGGGCCCGGAG
>DASRYM010000068.1:0-4189 GCA_035687145.1 Candidatus Zixiibacteriota bacterium
GTTGAAGGGGGTTTCCTCTTCCGAGGGTTCGAATCCCTCCCTCTCCGCCACTTCATCGCATCGCGTGCCCGTAGCTCAGTGGATAGAGCGTCAGGTTGCGGACCTGAAGGTCGTAGGTTCGAGTCCTATCGGGCACGCCACACTCACGTCGCCGTTGCCGTCCCGCCGTGCCCGGTAGCCCGTGGCAACTGACACGACGTCCGTACGCGCGGCGACCGGCCTCCCTCCGACGCCTCAGTGGGTGACGACTCCCCCGACGGCCGAAGGACCGATGACCGGGCTCCCGCCCGACGCCTCGGTCGGTGGAGGCTCGCCGGCCGGGCCCTCTCCATCGGTCTAGACTTTGGCCCATTCATGACCGATGACTCCCGGGCCTACTCGCCCGGCCTGGAGGGCGTGATCGCCGGCGAGACCGCCCTCTCGCTGGTGGACGGCGCCAACGGGCGCCTTCTGTACCGCGGCTACCCGATCGCCGAGATCGTCGAGAAGGGCACCTACGCCCAGGTCGCCGAGCTGCTGTGGACCGGGGAGTGGCCGGCCGAGGCGCACCTGCCCTGCGCGCCGCTGCCGGACGCGGTGCTCGCCGCGCTCCGCGCCCTGCCGCCGGAGACGCATCCGATGGACGCCCTGCGCACCGCGGTGTCGGCCTGGGGCGCGGCCACCGGGCCGGGCTGGCCGCCGACCGTGGGGGAGGCCCGGGCCCTCACGGCGCTGTCGCCCAGCGCCCTGGCCGCCTTCGCTCGGCTGCGCGCCGGCGATGAGCCGATCCCGCCCGATCCGGACCTTGGGCTGGCCGCCGGCTTCCTCCACCAGCTGAGCGGCGAGCGGCCCGATCCCGCCGCCGCGCGGGCCCTGGACGCGTACTTCGTGGTCGGCGCCGAGCACGGCTTCAACGCCTCGACCTTCGTGGCCCGGGTCATCACCTCCACCCGCGCCGACCTGGCGTCGGCCGTGGCCGGGGCCATCGGCGCGCTGAAGGGGCCGCTGCACGGCGGCGCGCCATCCGAGGTGGTGAACCAGCTCCACGAGATGGGCTCGCCCGCCCGAGCCGAGGCCTGGATGCGCGACGCCCTGGCCCGCGGCGAGCGCCTGATGGGATTCGGCCATCGCGTGTACCGCGCCTACGACCCGCGCGCCGCCGCCCTGCGCACGGTGGCGGAGGGGCTGGGCGGCACCGCCGAGTGGCTCCAGATGGCGGTGCAGATCGAGGAGATCGCCCTGCGGCTGCTGGCCGAGCACAAGCCGGACCGCGTGCTGAAGACCAACGTCGAGTACTACGCCGCCGCCGTGCTGCAGGGTGTCGGGCTGCCGGCGGACCTGTTCCCGGCCACCTTCGCATTGGCACGCCACGCCGGCTGGACGGCGCACGCCCTGGAGCAGGCCGCCGCCAACCGGCTGATCCGCCCCGACGTCCGCTACATCGGTCCCGCCGAGCGCTCGCTGGGGTAGCGCCCTCCGCGCGCCCGCGGAGGAGGCCGCGTATACGTGGCGCGCATGCGATGGCCAACATCGGCCCGGCGGCATACGTGGGGTGACTCCAACGGCCACGATTGCCCCGAATATTCCGGGGCCGTATGGAACCGCCACGCTGGAGGCCCTGACGTTGGCCGTTTCAGTCATGGGGCGCATATCGGGCCGTCTGCGTGGCCGATACAGTCGTGCGGCGTATACGCGGCGCGGCACGAAACGCGGCGCGGCGGGTCAGTCCGGCTGGCCGCTGCTGTGCTCGTCGTCATGGTCAGCTCGGACCGACAGGCCAGGGCCGGTGGGCGCAGCCGGCCGCGGAACCAGAGGACGTACTACCGGGTCGTCGTCCGAGACGGCGCACAGCCGGGTTCGGGTGAAGGCGTCCTGCGGGTGCAGCCTCGCGTCGCCCGGACGCAGCCCGTGGCCGGGGACGAACTGGAAGCCCAGCCGACGGTCGCCGCACGAGCCATGGAGCGGGATCGGCGCGCTCCTCTGCTAGACTCGATCGCACCCCCGCTGGTTCCCCATCGACAGACGAGGACCGATGAACTACGAGCTCTTCATGGCGGAGGCCATCGCCGAAGCGCGACGCGGCGTCGAGGAAGGCGAGATCGGCGTCGGCGCGGTGGCGGTGCTGGACGACGCGATGATCGCGCGTGACCACGACCGGATGCAGCTGCAGCGCGATCCAACCGCGCATGCCGTGCTGCTGACCCTGCAGGCCGCGGCCCGCAAGCTCGAATCGCGGCGCCTCGGGGACGTGACGATCTTCACCACCCACGAGCCGTGCGCCATGTGCGTGGGCGCCATGCTGGAGACGCAGGTCGCGACCCTGGTGTACGCCATGCCCGACGAGGAGCGCGGCGCCGCCGGCGGGGCCATCGACCTGGCGCGTGCCTCCGGGCTGCCGCACCAGATCTCGGTCATCTCCGGGGTCCGCGAGGCGGAGGTGCGCCGGCTCAGCGCCGGGTCGGCCGTCGCGAAGTAGTCCGAAGCAGTCGCCAGGCCGCTCGGAGGGCGGGGCTGAGGTATCGGTCCGGCTTTGGTAGACTCTCGGGCTGGAGAGGTGTCCGAGTGGTTTAAGGTGCCGCTCTCGAAAAGCGGTGTGCGATGAGCACCGTGGGTTCGAATCCCACCCTCTCCGCCACCCCCGCTTCGGAACCAACCCGCATCACTGGCTGCCCGCGTCGCCGCGGAGAGGTCGCCTAGAGGCCTATGGCGCCGCACTGGAAATGCGGTTCGGGGAAACCCGTCGGGGGTTCGAATCCCCCCCTCTCCGCCACCCTCAATTGACCGATACCGGCGCGGGGCCTACCATCCGTCGCGGTCGTGCTAGGCGGGGAACTAGCGGTGCCCTGTACCCGCAATCCGCTACAGCGGGGCTGAATCCCCGGCCGAGGCCGACGAGCCTCCGCCTCCCATGAGACCCGCCCGACGTCGAGAGTCGGGTCCCACGCAGCGAAGGCCCGTGAACCCCGTCAGGTCCGGAAGGAAGCAGCGGTAAGCGATCCCCTTCGGGTGCCGTGGGGCGACCTGGCTGGAGCCGGGCGGTCCCGTGGCGCGGGTGGCTCGCGTTCGACGCCGGGTGCACGACCAGCTCTTCTGCTCCCAAACCGGGCCGCCGCGGGACCACCCGGCCGCTGGCGTGGTGCTACGGTAAGGAGACCATGTCGACGCCACGCCGACCGAACCGATGATGCCCGACCCCGGCGTCGACCAGGCGCAGTCGTTGCCTCCGTCCGAGCCCCAGGCCCAGCCGCAGGCGCTCTACCGTCGCTGGCGCTCGCAGCGTTTCGGCGAGGTGCTGGGCCAGGACGCCATCGTGGCCACCCTGCGGCGGGCGGTGGCCACCGATCGCATCAGCCACGCCTACCTGTTCGTCGGGCCGCGCGGGACCGGCAAGACCTCGACCGCCCGCATCCTGGCCAAGGCCATCAACTGCACCAACCGCGGCGAGGACGGTGAGCCGTGCGACGCCTGCGCGGCCTGCACCGCCATCCGCGAGGGTCGGGCGCTGGACGTCATCGAGATCGACGCCGCCAGCCACGGGTTGGTGGAGGACGCCCGCGACCTGGTGATGCGCGCCCTGACCGCCCCGTCCGAGTTGCGCAAGCGGGTGTACATCATCGACGAGGTCCACATGCTCAGCACGCACGCCTTCAACGCGCTGCTGAAGATGGTCGAGGAGCCTCCACCGCACGTCGTGTTCGTGCTGGCCACGACCGATACCCACAAGGTGCCGGCCACCATCATCAGCCGCACCCAGCGCTTCGACTTCCGGCGGCTCGCGACCGATGCCATCGCCGGCAAGCTGGCCCGCATCGTGGCCGCCGAGGGCGCCGAGGCCGATCCCGAGGCCCTGGAGCTGATCGCCCGCCTGGCCGATGGCGGCATGCGCGACGCCGAGTCGCTGCTCGACCAGGTGCTGGCCTTCGCCGGCCAGCGGCTGACCGCCGACATCGTGCGCGAGGCGGTGGGCCTGGCCGACGACGAGGCGATCGCCGCGCTGCTGGACGCCTACGTGGCCGGCGACGCGGCCGCCGCCCTGGACCGCATCGAGGCCCTGGCCGATCGGGGCCGCGACCTCGCCCAGGTGGCCGCCCAGGCCGAGGCCGAGGCGCGGCGCCGCCTGCTGGCATCGGCCTCCGATCCGGCGCTGGCGCGCCGGCTGGCGCACATCCTGCGCACCGTGGCCGAGGCGGCCGGTGCCGGCGCCCGCGAG
>DASRYM010000069.1:0-3171 GCA_035687145.1 Candidatus Zixiibacteriota bacterium
GGGGCGGCGGCCGGAGGGACCGGCACCGCAGGCTGCCTGGCCGGGCCGGCCCCGTCGCGGGCCGCGCTGCCGTTGGTGAAGTCGGCGAGCTCGGCGCCCGCGTCCTGGATGAAGGTCCTAAGGCCGCGCCGCAGCGCCTCGCGTTCTTTGCTGCTCAAGCGTGATGACCTCCCGGGCCAGCGCCATGTACTCCTGGGCGCCGCGGCTCTGCGGATTGTGGATGTACAACGGGACGCCCACCATCGACGACTCCACCAGCTTGATGTTGAAGTGGATCGTGGTCTGGAAGACCTTGTCGCCGAAGAAGTCCTTGATCCCCTGCACGATCTCCTTGCTGATGTTGGTCCGCGCGTCGTACATGGTGGGCAGCACGCCCAGGATCTCCACGGCGTGGCCCACCTCCTCCCGCACCATCTTCAGCGTGCGCAGCAGCTGGCGCATCCCCAGCAGCGCGTAGTAGTGGGTCTGGATGGGGATGATGATGGCCTCGGCGGCCACCAGCGAGTTGAGGGTGAGCAGGCCGAGGCTGGGCGGCGTGTCGATGATGATGTAGGCGTACTGGTCCAGGACCGGCCCCATCCGCTTGCGCAGGGCCCGCTCCCGGCCCAGCCGCGGGGCCAGCTCCAGCTCGGCCGCGGCCAGGTCGATCGAGGCCGGCGCCACCTGGAGGTTGGGCACGGTGGTGGGGACGATGATGTCCAGCAGGCCGGGCCCCTCCAGCTCGCCGCGGTCGTTGTCCACCAGTACGTGGTAGATGGTGCGGTGCAGCCCGGCCGGATCGACCCCCAGGCTGACCGTGGCGTTGGCCTGGGGGTCCATGTCGATGAGGAGGGTGCGGCGGCCGCTGGTGGCCAGGCACGCCGCCAGGTTCACCGCCGTGGTGGTCTTGGCGCAGCCGCCCTTCTGGTTGACCAGCGCGAGGATGCGGGAGGGCTCCGATGGCGTCACGGTGTCTGCTCCGTTGATGGTCCGGCGGATCGTCTAGCGTCTGATGAACCGGCCCAGCCGGCGCTCCACCGCGTCGAGGACGGCCTCGGCGGCCGCCTCTTCGATCGGCCCGGAGCGGCTGAGCGCGCTGCCGATCAGGTGCTCCGTCGATCCCTCCGTTTCCAGCACGACCGAGGCCACCACGGCCTGGCCGGCCAGCATCGGCTGTATCGCGATCTGTCCGAGCACCCAGCGGGTCGGCGCCGGCGCCAGCTGGCGGACCGCGTCGAGCGCGGCCTCCGCCGCCGCCACCGGGATCTGCGCCTCTCCCGCCGGCCGCTCCGCGCGCCCGATCACCACGCCGCCGTCGTACCCGAGGCTCACGGCTGCAGCCGTCCGACCGGGAGCGCGCTCGACGCGCACCCCCACCACCCGCAGCCGACCCACGACACGCACCGCCATCCCGGTTCGAGTGAACGGCGCGCGCCTGAGGGGGGTCCAGGCGCCCGTTCCGGCGTCTCGTTCGGTTGCGTGTTCGACCCGTTCCGGAGGTTTTCCTCTTTCAGCGGGCACGCGCGCGCTGGGGGGGTTAGGACCCGCCCTCCCGGGGTAGATGATAGAGATAGGCAGGCGAGCCTCGCGTTCCGCGGCACCCGGTCATCCCGTCGGCCATCGCGCCCGCGCTCCGCCCCGCGCGCGGGGCGGAGCGGCAAGGAGTTCGCCGGGCCCGTGAGAAAGGCTTCCAGTGCAGCACCGGCGCGGCACACACTGGCAACCAGAGGGAGGCGCAGCGATGCGGGTCACGGTCAGTGTGATCAAGGCCGACATCGGCGCGGTGGGCGGGCACACGCAGCCCAGCGCCGAGACGCTTGCGGCGGTTCGCGATCGGGTGATGCGCGAACGCGGTCGTCTGCTGATCGATGCTTACGTCTGCCACGCGGGCGACGACATCGGCATCGTCATGTCGCACACCCGCGGGCCCGACCATCCCGACATCCATCAGCTGGCCTGGGACGCCTTCCTGGCGGCCACCGACCTGGCCAAGGCCCAGGGCCTCTACGGCGCGGGCCAGGATCTGCTGAAGGAGGCCTTCTCGGGGAACGTGCGGGGCCTGGGGCCCGGCAGCGCGGAGATCGAGTTCGAGGAGCGGCCCAGCGAGGCGCTGATGGTGCTGCTGGGCGACAAGTGCGGCCCCGGCGCCTTCAACCTCCCGCTCTACCTGGCCTTCGCCGACCCGATGTACTCGCCGGGGCTGATGCTCTCGGAGGGGCTGCACGACGGCTTCACCTTCCACATCATGGACATGGACCACACCGAGGGCGACCGCCTGATCGTGCTGGAGGCGCCCGACCGGCTCTACGACATCGCGGCGCTGCTGCGCGACACCAACCGCTACGCCATCCAGGCCATCTGGTCGCGCAAGTATCCCGGCGAGCAGGCGGTGGCGGTGGGCACCACGCGGCTCCGCAACATCGCCGGCCGCTACGTGGGCAAGGACGACCCGCCCGCGGTGGTCCGCGTGCAGAAGATCTTCCCGGCCACCGAGGAGTTCGGCCCGGCCTTCGCCGTGGGCGCCTTCGTCGGCGGCGACACCCGCGGCAGCCACAACCTGCCGCTGATGCCCGTGCCGATCAACACCCCGGCCTCGACCTTCTTCTGCGTGCCGATGGTGGCGGCGCTGGGCTTCTCCATGCACGAGGGCCGGTTCACCGGCCCGGTGGACCTGTTCGCCGACCCGTTCTGGACGCGGGTCCGGGAGCGCATCGCCGACAAGGCCGCCGAGATGCGGCGCCAGGGCTTCTTCGAGCCCGCCATGCTGCCGATGTCCGAGCTGGAGTACGGCGGCATCGTCGCGCGGCTGCGCCGCCTCGACGCGGAGTGGACGGTCCGCAACGGCAAGGTGGAGGCGACCCCCACCGCGGTCAAGGCGGTGGTGCAGGGCGACGACCCGGACTAGGCGGGGGCGGAGGCGGCGCCTCCGCCGCCCTGGAGGCGATGCCGTGCGGGAGGTCGGTCGACCTCCCGCGCGGCGTCAGTGGGGGGCCTCGTCCTTGTTCTCCTTCAGGACGGTGGTGTCGAGCCGCCGGATCAGCCCCGGCAGGTACCGCGGGAGCAGCGCGCCGATGACGACGAACAGCGCCAGCAGGCTGAGGAAGAGATAGACGACGTCCAGCTCACTCACGCGCATCACCCCGCCGATGGGGTTTCCCGCCGCCGCCGGGCGAACCCTCCGGGGCGGGCGGG
>DASRYM010000070.1:0-18737 GCA_035687145.1 Candidatus Zixiibacteriota bacterium
GTCGACTGGGACGTGCACCACGGCGACGGTACGCAGGCCATCTACGACGCCGATCCCGACCTGTGCTACGCGTCGACCCACCAGTACCCGCTCTACCCGGGGACCGGCCTGCCCGAGGAGCGGGGGAGCGGGGCGGCGGCCGGCACCAAGCACAACGTGCCCCTCCCCCCGGGGAGCGACGACGACGCGTTCCTGGCCGCCTGGCGGGAGCGGCTGCTGCCCGCCGTCGAGGACTTCCGGCCGGAGGCGATCCTGGCCTCGGCCGGCTACGACGGGCATCGCCACGACCCGCTGGCCCACCTGCGGATCACCGAGGCGGGGTATCACGCGCTTGCCGAAGAGGTCGGGGCGCTGGCCCGGCGCCTGGGCCTGCCGGGCGTGGCCCTCACCCTTGAGGGCGGTTACGACCTGGACGCGCTGCGGCGCAGCGCGTCGGCCACGGTCGAGGGGCTGCTGGCCGGCCACGGCGGCTGAGCGTGGGCTGAGCATGCGGGATCGCGGGATATACTCGACGCCGAGCATGGCACGCGCCGCACAGTCCGCCGTCGCGCCGCGCGAGGTCGTTCGCCGCCGCCCCGCGTCGACCGCGCCTGCGCGGGCCGCGGGCGAGGTGATCGTCATCAGCGGGCTGTCGGGCGCGGGCAAGAGCCAGGCCTCGAAGCTGTTCGAGGACCTCGGCTACTACTGCGTCGACAACTTGCCGCCCGAGCTGCTCGACCGGTTCCTGGCCCTGCGCGACGCGGACCCGGAGCGCTACGCGCGGGTGGCGCTGGTGCTCGACATCCGGGCCG
Source organism: Candidatus Zixiibacteriota bacterium (assembly GCA_035687145.1). Classification (GTDB taxonomy): domain Bacteria; phylum Chloroflexota; class Limnocylindria; order QHBO01; family QHBO01; genus DASRYM01. The sequence goes on from DASRYM010000070.1 coordinate 792, forward strand.
GCGACCCGGCGCCGGCGATCCTGCAGGCGCGGGCGGCGCTCGAGAAGCGCGGCGTCCCGCTGCAGGTCATCTTCCTGGAGGCCAGCGACTCGACCCTGGTCCGCCGCTTCAGCGAGACCCGGCACCGGCATCCGCTCCAGGAGCGGAGCGGGATTCAGGCCGGCATCGCCCGGGAGCGCAAGCAGCTGGCGCGCACCCGCGAGCTGGCCGACCATGTCATCGACACCTCGACGCTGACCATCGGCCAGCTGAAGGAGCGCCTCTTCAGCCTGGTGCCGCGCCATGACGGCACGGCCGAGCTGCGGATCGACGTCATCACCTTCGGGTTCAAGTACGGCATCCCCCTCGAGGCGGACCTCGTCTTCGACGTCCGCTTCCTGACCAACCCCTACTACGTCCCCGACCTGAAGCCGCTCTCCGGCCTGCACGAGCCGGTCCGCGAGTACGTGCTCGGCCAGCCGGCCGCCGGTCGCTTCCTCGACCTGGTCGAGGAGCTGCTGAAGCTGACCGTGCCCGCCTACCGGTCCGAGGGCAAGGCGCGGCTGATGGTGGCCCTGGGCTGCACCGGCGGGTACCACCGCTCGATCGCGCTGGCCGAGGAGCTGGCCAGCCGGCTGCGTCACCTGGAGGAGGTGGACGTGGCCGTCTTCCACCGCGAGCTGGAGCGCTGAGGCCGTGGCCCGCTTCCGCATCCCGCGCTGGCTCTACCCCGGCATGCACCTCAAGCGCTGGCTGCTGCTGGTGTTCATGGGCATCACCGTGCTGGCCCTGGGCACCGCCATCTTCCTGGTCGACTTCTACCGCAGGCTGCCGCCGGACTCGATCATCTTCCTGCTGACCGGCGCCGGCCTGGACCGCCCGATCCGCGCGGCCCTGGTCGGCCTCGCCGGGCTGCTGCTGACCGGGATCGGGGTGTGGGGCCTGATGCGCAGCATCGTGTCGCCCTTCATCGCCCGCGGCGATTCGGTCATGGAGGTGCTCTACACCAAGCGCTACCTGGCGCGCGGGCCGCGGATCGTGGCCATCGGCGGCGGGACCGGGCTCTCGAACCTGCTGCGCGGCCTGAAGGGCTACTCGGCCAACATCACGGCGATCGTGGCCGTCGCCGATGATGGCGGCTCCTCCGGCCGCCTGCGCCAGCAGCTGGGGATCGTGCCGCCCGGCGACATCCGCAACTGCATCGCCGCCCTGGCCGACGCCGAGCCGCTGATGACCCAGCTCATGCAGTACCGCTTCCCGCCGGGGTCGGGGCTGGACGACCACGCCTTCGGCAACCTGTTCATCGCGGCCATGACGGCGGTCACCGGCGACTTCGAGGAAGCCGTCCGCGAGTCGAACCGCGTCCTCGCCGTCCGCGGCCAGGTGCTGCCGGCCACCAGCGTCCCGCTCAACCTTGGCGCGGTGCTGGCCTCGGGGCGGCGGCTGCAGGGCCAGGTGGCCATCAGCCACGCCGAGGAGCCGATCAGCCAGGTGACCATCGACCCGCCGGACGTGCGCGCCAACCCGGAGGCCCTGGAGCGCATCCTGGAGGCGGACCTCATCGTCATCGGCCCGGGCAGCCTGTTCTCCAGCGTGCTGCCCAACCTGCTGATCAGCGACATCCGCGACGCGCTGGCCGCCGCCAGCGGCGTGCGGGTCTATGTCTGCAACGTGGCCACCCAGCCCGGGGAGACCGGCTCCTTCACGGCCGCCCAGCACCTGGAGGCGCTCTTCGCCCACGTCGGCGACGACCTGATCGACTACGCGCTGGTCAACCGCAACGTCCACGCCCGCCGGCCGGAGGGCTGGCAGGGCCAGCCGGTGGCCCTCGACGAGCGGCGGCTGGAGGAGCTGCCGGTCACCATCGTCGAGGAGGACCTGGTGGACGTGGCCAACGCCCACCGCCACGACTCGGCCAAGCTGGCCTCCGCGCTGATGCGCCTCCACCAGGAGGAGCGTACCGACCGCATCCGGCAGCGGCGCGTCCGGCGCCCCACGGCGTCGGCCGTCTGAGCGCCGCATGCTGGTCGCCAGCGAGCTGAAGGGAGAGCTCGCCCGCATCCACCCCGTCCGCGCCTGCTGCCGGCGCGCCGAGCTGGCCGGCCTGCTCTTCGTCGACCGCCGGGCGGATGCCGTCAGCACCCTGGACCACGCCACCGCACGGGTGGCCGTGCAGCTGGCCGCCTCGCTCGGCATCCCGGCCGCCGGCCCACGCCCGGTCTCGTCTCGGACGGTCGCGCGTCAGGCGCCGGGGAGCCGGCACCACCTGCTGGTCGCGCTCGAGCCCGACGCCGTGAGCGACTGGTCCTGGGAGTCGGCCAAGGCCTGCGACCGGCGCGCCTTCCTGCGCGGGGTGCTGCTGAACGCGTCGGTCTCGGTCGGCGGCGGCGGTCCGCACGTCGAGCTCGTCTTTCGCGATGCCGATCGCTCGCGGCAGCTGGTCGCCCACCTGGCCGAGCTGGGGGTGCGGGCCGGCTCGACACGCCGGCGTGGCCGGCAGGTGGTCTACCTGAAGGGCGGGGAGCAGATCGCCATGCTGCTGCAGCTGGCCGGCGCCAACCGGACGCTGCTCGACTTCGAGGCGGGCCGCGTCGCGCGTGACGTGCAGAACCGGCTGAACCGGCTGCTGAACGCGGAGGAGGCGAACCTGGACCGCACCGTGCGAGCCGCCGACCGCCAGCTGCGGGCGATCGCCCACCTGGCGCGCACCGCGGAGCTCAACCGCCTGCCGGCCAGCCTGCGCGAGGTGGCGAAGGAGCGCCGCCGCCACCCGGACGCGGACCTGGACACGCTGGCCTCGGCCCTGGGCATCAGCCGTTCGGCGGTGAACCACCGGCTGCGCCGGCTGGTGGCCCTGGCCGACGCCTCCCGCGGCGAGGAGGAGCGAGAGCGCGCATGACCGCGGCGAGCGGCCGGCCGCCGCTGGTGGCGGGCAACTGGAAGATGAACCCGCGCCACCAGGTCGAGGCCGTCCAGCTGGCCACGGCCGTGCGCGACGCCACGCGGGAGCTGCCGGTGCGGACGGTGGTCTGCCCGCCCTTCGTCTTCCTGCCGGCCGTGGCCGAGGCGGTCGGGCCCGGCAGCGTGGGACCCGGCGCGCTGGGGATCGGCGCCCAGACCATGCACGCTGCCGAGGCCGGCGCCTACACCGGCGAGGTCTCGCCGCCGATGCTGGCCGGGCTGGCGCAGTACGTGATCATCGGGCACTCCGAACGCCGCCGGTACGCCCACGAGACCGATGACGACGTGGCGGCCAAGGTGGCCTCCGCGGTGGCTCACGGGCTGGTGCCGATCGCGGCCGTGGGGGAGACCGGCGAGGAGCGCGCCCAGGGCATGACGGTCGAGGTCATCGACCGCCAGGTGCGCGCCGCCATCTCGCGCCTGGACCGCATCGAGGGCAGCGGCCTGGTGATCGCCTACGAGCCAGTGTGGGCCATCGGCACCGGCGTGGCCGCCACGCCGGCCGACGCCCAGGACGGCGCCGCGCGGATCCGCGCCGTCCTTCAGGAGGTCGACCCGCAGGGCGCCGGCGAGGTGCCGATCCTGTACGGAGGAAGCTGCACGCCGGCCAACGCGCCTCAGCTGTTCGCCCTGCCCGACGTGGACGGGGCTTTGGTGGGCGGCGCCTCGCTGGACGCCGAGGCGTTCACGGCCATCGTGCGCGCGGCGGCGGAGCGGGCGGCGTGACGGAGCCCCGCCCGACCGCACGACCGGTGGTGCTGTGCGTGCTGGACGGCTTCGGGCTCAGCGACGACCCGAAGCGCAACGCCCTGCTCAGCGCCCGCATGCCAGCCTGGGACGCGCTGACCGCCACCTGGCCCACCTGCAGGCTGCAGGCGTCCGGCGAGGCGGTCGGTCTGCCGGCGGGGCAGATGGGCAACTCGGAGGTCGGCCACCTCAACCTGGGCGCCGGCTTCCCGGTGCTGCAGGACCTGCCGCGCATCTCGAAGGCCATCGCCGATGGCACCTTCTACGGCAACCCGGTGCTGCGGGGCGTGGCGGAGCACGCGCTGCAGCGGGGGAGCCGCCTGCACCTGATGGGCCTCATCGGCCCGGGCGGCATTCACGCGGTGGACGGGCACATCGAGGCCATGGCCGAGCTGGCGCACCGGGCCGGGCTGCCGGCCGACCGCGTCCTGCTGCACGCCTTCACCGATGGCCGCGACACGCCGCCGCGGTCAGCCCACGAGTTCCTGCCCGCGCTCGAGGCGCGCCTGGACGGCAGGGCCACCACGGCGACCATCAGCGGCCGCTTCTACGCCATGGACCGCGACCGGCGCTGGGAACGCACCGCCCTGGCCTGGGAGGCGCTGGTCCACGGCCAAGGCGAGCGTGCGGCGACCGGCGCCGAGGCCATCGCCAACGCCTACCTGCGCGGCGAGGGCGACGAGTTCATCCGGCCCACGGTGATCGGGGCCTATGCCGGCATGCGCGACGGGGACGCGGCCGTCCACCTGAACTTCCGCGCAGACCGGGCCCGGCAGCTGACCCGTGCCCTGGCGCTGGATGGCTTCGACGCCTTCGACCGCGGCCGGCGCCCGGCCGACCTGGCAGTGGCCACCCTGACCGAGTACCAGGCGCCCGATGAGCTGCCGGTGCCGGTGGCCTTCCCGCCGCTCGAGATCGACTCGCTGGCGGCGTACCTGTCGCGGCTCGGCAAGCGCCAGTTCCACCTGGCCGAGACCGAGAAGTACGCCCACGTCACCTACTTCTTCAACGGTGGCGTCGAGGAGCAGCTGCCCGGCGAGGATCGGCTGCTCGTCCCGTCGCGGCGCGACGTGCCGACCTACGACCTGGCGCCGGAGATGAGCGCCCCGGACATCACCGACGCGCTGGTGGACGCCGTGCGCAGCGGGGCGTACGACTTCATCGTGGTGAACTATGCCAACGCCGACATGGTGGGGCACACCGGCGTGTGGGACGCCGCGGTCCGCGCGGCGGAGGTGCTCGACGGCTGCCTGTGGCGGGTGAGCGAGGCGGTGCTGGGCGTTGGTGGCACACTGGTGATCACGGCCGACCACGGCAACATCGAGGAGATGCGCGACCCGCAGGGCAACCCGCAGACCAAGCACACCACCTCGCCGGTGCCACTCGTCCTGGTCTCGGAGGCGTGGCGCGGCGCCAGGCTGCGGGACGGGATCCTGGCCGACGTGGCGCCCACCCTGTGCCAGCTGATGGGCATTCCCGCGGCTCCCCAGATGACCGGGCGCTCGCTGCTGGTGGCCGGCGGCTGATCCGCCCGCCAGGGCGGGGCGGAGGCGTGGGGCGCATCGGTCTGCTAGACTGCGCGGGCCCATGACACCCCTTGTCGTCGCCCAGATGATCCTTGCCGTGGCGCTCATCGCCTCGATCCTGCTGCAGCAGCGCGGGACGGGGCTGGGCGGTGCGTTCGGCGGGGAGGTCACCGCCTACCGCAGCCGGCGCGGGATCGAGCGCACGCTCTTCCGCCTGACGGTGCTGCTGGCGGTGCTGTTCGTGGTCTTCAGCCTCCTCAACCTGGTCGATTTCAGCGCCCTGTAGGGCGTGCTAGAATCAGCCCCGCTCATCGGCTCTGAACCGTTGATGAGCATCGGTGCCGAGGTGGCGGAATAGGCAGACGCGCTAGGTTCAGGACCTAGTGACCGCAAGGTCGTGTGGGTTCAAGTCCCTCCCTCGGTACCAACCCCTCTTTGCCCAGGTGGCGGAATTGGTATACGCGTACGTTTGAGGGGCGTATGGGGAAACCCATCCGGGTTCAAGTCCCGGCCTGGGCACCAAACACACGATAGGCCGATCCCCACCGCGCTGGTCCGGCCACTGTTCGCCGCCATCCCACGGCAATGCGTTGCGCCGGGTCACCACAACCGGGTCCCCAACCGGTGACTGGCCAGTACTTCTCTCCTATCCTGCAGCAGTACGTCCAGTGCACCCGTGCCGACGTGTCTTCGGCCTTCAGCCCTGAGGAGGGGAATGCGTTTATGGTCGCCCTCGCTGGTTCACAGCGTCGCGTGGGAATCGCGACCGTGCTCCTGCTTGTAGGCCTCGTCCTTTCGATGCTTGCAACCGGCCGTCCGCTCGTGTCCGTCAGCCGGGTGGCCGCGCACGCGCCCACCACCGCCAACTGGTCGTGCGCCGGGACGAAGTTCTTCTTCGACCACCTGAACGTCGGCGACGACATCGACTCCGGCGACGTCATCGACGGCGGCACCATCTCCATCGAGAACAACAGCTCCATGGAGATCCGGGACAATCCCGCCTCGAACCCGCACGGCCACATCGTGGCGGAGTTCAACCAGCCGGGCGTCACCGGGAACGACACCGCGACGATCACCTTCAACCGGAACGTCACGATCGTCTCGATCTACCTGTGGGACAACGACCCGGCGGTCGGTGAGACCGGCTGGTCGTTCCAGGGCATGCTGCTGCCGCAGACCGGCCATCAGAACGCGCAGGTGATCGCGTGGAACGAGACGACGAACAGCGTCACCTTCTCGTCGGGGCTTGACTCGGGCGGCATCGACTTCTGCTACGTGGAGGTCACCGTCGGGACCGACGGCTGCACGCCCGGCTACTGGAAGCAGCCGCACCACTTCGACTCCTGGACCGGCTTCGTCACGACCCAGACGCTGGAGTCCGTCTTCGACGTGCCGGACAGCCTCGGCATGGACAACGTGACCCTGCTCCAGGCGCTGCAGTCCGGCGGAGGTAGCGGCGTGGAGGGCGCGGCCCGCAACCTCCTGCGACACGCCGTGGCCTCGCTGCTGAACTCGTCGAACCCGGATATCGACTTCTCGCTGACCACGGCCCAGGTGATCGCGCAAACCAACGCCGCCCTGGCCACGCTCAACCGCTCGGCGATGAACGCACAGAAGGACGTCTTCGCCGACGCCAACGAGCAGCGCTGCCCGATCAACTGAGCTGATCGTCCCAGCGACACCGGGAGGCCCGGCGGCGACGCCGGGCCTCTTTCCACGTCTCGACGGACTGTGCGCTGCGCCGGAACGCGTGGTAGCCTCGCCGCGCCGGGCGGTTAGCTCAGCCGGTTAGAGCGTCTCGTTTACACCGAGAAGGTCGGGGGTTCGAGCCCCTCACCGCCCACCAGGCCCCGGTCGGGGGCCTCCACCCAGACGTCCACCGCGTGGCTGATGCCCTTCAGCTCAAGGCTGCGCGCCTCCAGGCCCTCGGTGTCCAGCCGCGCCGACGCCGCGGCCGTTGCGCTGATCACCAGCTCGCGCGCGGCCGCCGATGACGACAGGCGCTGCGTCACGTTCACCGCCTCGCCAAGGGCGCTGAAGTCGAGCGGCCCGTCGGCCTCGCCCAGCACGCCCACGTAGGCCTCGCCAGTGTGCACGCCGATGCCGACCGGCAGCGGCCGCACCTCCGCGGGCAGCCGCGGGGAGTCCGCACTGTCACGGAGGATGCGACGGGCGGCGCCGACCGCCTTGGCCGCGTGGTCCTTCCCGGCGAAGCCGGGGATGAACAGCGCGAAGACGCCGTCACCCAGGTACTTGTCCACGGTCCCGCCGGGCTGCTGGATGGCGCGGGCGGCGATGGCATAGAACTCGTTCAGCAGCGTGCTGTAGGCCGCCGGCGACATCGCTTCCGACAGCTGCGTGGAGCCGCGCAGGTCGGCGAACAGGAGGGACAGCTCGATCTCGGCCCCTCCACGGTGCCGCATCAGCTGGCGCATACAGGCACCGCAAAGGCTCGGGTTGCGGTCCCACTTGCCGTAGCCGAGCCGCGCGACGATCGGGCCGAACGGCGCCCCGTACGGGGCGTAGCACAGCTTGCATCGCGGGTCGGACGGCATGGGGCGGAAGATCCGACGGAGCCGACGCAGCGGCGTGGACACCTGCTCGTCACCGCTGAGGATGGCCCGCCATCCCGGGTCGTTCGAAGGGTCCGGGTGCGGCTCGCGCATCGCTCCATGATGGTCGCGCCGACGGCTGCAGTCCACCCCGGTCGGTCGCTTGACTCCCGGCCACTCGGTCAAGGGGCGCTCAACCTGGACAGCACGTGCTGTACGATGCCCTCCTCAACGCACCGAGCCGAGGAGGCGCGACCCGAGCCATGGACCTACCCTGGATCATCCTCCTGGTCGTCATCGCCGTCGTGGTCCTGTTCCTGATCGTCACCTACAACACCCTGGTGCGGTTGCGGAACATGGTCGACGAGGCCTGGAACCAGATCAGCGTGCAGCTCAAGCGCCGCCACGACCTGATCCCGAACCTGGTCAACGCGGTGAAGGGCTACATGGAGTTCGAGCAGGAGACCCTGACCCGGGTCATCGAGGCTCGCAACGCGGCGGTCGCGGCCCAGCAGGCCGGGCCTGCCGGCGCCGGGCAGGCCGGGCAGGCAGAGAACGTCCTGACCGGCGCGCTGCGCCAGCTCTTCGCGCTGATGGAGAACTACCCGGACCTCAAGGCCAACCAGAACGTGATGCAGCTCCAGGAGGAGCTGACCACCACGGAGAACCAGATCGCCTTCAGCCGGCAGCACTACAACGCCACCGTCCGGGAGATGAACACCTCGGTCCAGACCTTCCCGAACGTCCTGGTGGCCGGCATGTTCGGCTTCCGCGAGCGGGAGTACTTCCAGATCGAGGAGGCGGACACCGCGGTGCCGGAGGTGAACCTCCGAACCAGCTGATCCGCCTGACGGCGCGGCAGGCAGGATCGATGGCGCCGCTCGCATGAGCGCCAGACCGACCCCGACCACCTTCTACCGCGAGATCGGGCGCAACCGCCGCAACTCCTGGATCCTGGTGGCGGTGGTGACGCTCGTGCTCGCGGCGCTGGGCGCCGCCATCGGCTACGCCACCGGCTTCGGCTGGGGCGGCGTGGTGCTCGCGCTGGTGGTGGCGACGGTGCTGACCATCGGCTCCTACTTCGGCGGCGACAAGCTGGTGCTGGCTTCGTCCGGCGCCCGGCAGATCGATCGCGCCAACCCGGGGGACGAGTACAGGCAGCTGGTCAACGTGGTGACCGAGATGAGCCTGGCCGGCGGCACGCCCATGCCGCGCATCTACGTCATCGAGGACTCGGCGCCGAACGCCTTCGCCACCGGACGGGATCCGCAGCATGCGTCGGTGGCCGTGACGTCAGGCCTGCTGCAGAAGCTCGACCGCGAGCAGCTGCAGGGGGTGATCGCCCACGAGATGAGCCACATCGGCAACCACGACATCCGCTTCACCCTGCTGGTGGGCGTGCTGGTGGGGAGCATCGCGCTGCTGGCCGACTGGTTCCTGCGCTACACGTTCTGGTTCGGCGGGGGCCGGCGCTCGGGCGGCGACCGCGACCGGGGTGGGGGTGGCGGCGTGCAGATCGTCCTCTTCGTGCTGGCGCTGGTGCTGGCCATCCTGGCGCCGCTGATCGGCCGCATGGTCCAGCTGGCGGTGAGCCGCAGCCGGGAGTCCCTGGCCGACGTCAGCGCGGTGGAGCTGACGCGCAACCCGGTCGGCCTGGCGCGGGCCCTCCAGACGATCGCCTCGGACCGGGAGGTGCTGGAGGTCGCCAACCGCGCGACGCAGCACCTCTACATCGTCAACCCCATCAAGAGCTTCGAGGAGCGGGCCTCGTCGCTGTGGGACACCCACCCGCCGATCTCGGAGCGGATCGCGGTGCTGCGCAACCTGGCCGGCCAGTTCGGCCAGGATCCGACGCTCATCGGGTAGGCCGATGGCGGCCGCTGTGTTGCCGCTCCATCGGTCCGCCTGCTATCATTCGGGGCCGATACGCGACCACGAGCAAAGGCCGCAACCACGGATCGACCGGCGGGCCGAGGTAGCTCAGTTGGTAGAGCACGGGACTGAAAATCCCGGTGTCGTCAGTTCGATCCTGACCCTCGGCACCACGCTCTGGAAGCGGATCACGGGCGAGCGGAAGTGGCTCAGTTGGTAGAGCATCACCTTGCCAAGGTGAGGGTCGCGGGTTCGAGTCCCGTCTTCCGCTCCATTTTCATGTCCGGCACGGTGTCAGGTCCGCCCCCGACCTGCTAGCCTCGGCCACGACGGTGCCCCGTCGTCTAGTGGTAGGACAGCGGACTTTGGATCCGTGAACCGAGGTTCGAATCCTCGCGGGGCAGCCAGCACCACCCTGCGCTATGCTGCAGGCCCAGCGGGGCGACGTGCCCGAGTGGTCAGGGAGCGGTCTGCAAAACCGCGTACACGGGTTCGATTCCCGTCGTCGCCTCCACCTCCAGCTCCTCGCCCCGACCATCGTCTTACGCCGGGCCTTCCGCCTCAGGTAGGATCAAGCGGTCCGAGGCCGGAGTGGCGAAACGGCAGACGCGGCCGGCTTAAACCCGGCGGCCCCGGAAGGGGCGTGGGGGTTCGAATCCCTCCTCCGGCACCACCCGCCTCAGCGGCGGAAGAGTCCCTTGCGCTTCTGTGTGTCGGCGGGCGGCGCCACCTCGGTCGGGATGCCGACCACCGCCTGGGCCACGCGCTGCAGCGCCTGGGACGCCGGCGAGCCCGGGCGGCTGATGACCACCGGCACGCCCTCGTTGACGGCGCGGATCATCTCCACCTCGGTGTAGGGGATCTCGGCGGCCGGCTTGGCGCGCAGCAGGTTCTCGATGTCCCGCGTCTTCAGCAGCTCCTTGGGGAAGATGTGGTTCACCACGAACAGGGTCCGGGCGCGCAGCGTGGCGGTTTCGGCCAGGAACCCCAGCAGCAGGCTGGTGGCCCGCAGGGCCGCGATCTCCGGAAAGACGGTGAAGACGTGGATGCTGGCCTGCTCCAGGATGGCCAGGGTGCGAGGGTCGAGCCGCGACCCGCAGTCGACGATCACGTAGTCGAACTTCGGCCGCAGGACGTTGATCGCCTGGTCCAGCTGCTCGGCCGTCACCCGGAAGTCGGCGTCCGGGTGGGTGGGGGCGGCCAGGATCTGAACCCCGGAGCTGTGCGGGGTGAGGTACGACGCCGCGAGCTCGGCATCGGCGAGCGCCTGGTCGTCGCCGGCCAGGGTACCGATGTCGAAGCGGGGCATCACGTTCAGGTGGGTGGCGACCTGCCCGAACTGCAGGTCCAGGTCCACCAGCAGCACCCGGGCGCCACCCTGCGGCTGGGCCGATGCGGCCGGCATGCCGGGGCCGGGGCCGGGGACCGGGGCGGCCGAGCCGCCCGCCAGCAGGACGGCGGTGTTCACCGCCAGCGTGGTGGTCCCCACCCCGCCCTTCGGCGAGAAGAAGGTGACGATCTCGCCGGCCGGCACGTCCCCGCGCGTCACCTCGGGACGGATGCGGCCGGCGCGAATGAGCAGCGCCTCGACCCGGGCCTCCAGCTCACGGCGGGCGAAGCCGCTGGGAACGACGTCGTCGGCTCCCGCCTCCAGGAAGGCGATGCGCGCCTCCACGTCGCCGGCCGGGGCGATCACCAGCACCGGCGTCGGGATGGGGGCGGCCGTCCGGATGCGGCCGATGGCGCCGCTGACCGCCAGCCCCTCGGCCACCACGAGGTCGATCGGCATGTCGCGCAGGGCGGCGACGGCCTCGGCGGGGGTGTTGACGCTGTGCGTGGTGTAGCCGGCCGCAGCGAGGAGGGACTCGAGCTCGCCCCGGAGCTCGTCGCTGGGGGCGCAGATCAGGATGGGGTTCGGCATCGTCTCCGGGGCAGCGGCACGGTATTCCGCGAGAGTATACGGCCTCCCCGTTGCGGGTCCGGGGACATCGGTCTATGATGCGTGCGCGCCTCCGACCGGCGGAGGTGCGTTTTTCATGTCAACCGGGCTCCTTTCTGCCGCGCCCGACGCGCCAGCGTCGGAGCGCCGCAAGCCCATAGAGAGGAGGAGATCGGCTCATGCGCCGATACGAGCTCATGCTGCTCTTCCGTCCCGACCTGGAGGACGACAAGCTCCAGTCGGCGGTCGAGAAGGTCACCCGCGCCATCGTCAACGCCGGCGGCGCGCTCACCAAGGTCTCGCCGTGGGGCAAGCGCCGCCTGGCGTATCCCATCCAGCACTTCCGCGAGGCGAGCTACTTCCTGATTCACTTCGACATCGCGCCGTCGGCCGTGCGCGGCATTGAGCGCGGGCTACTGATCAGCGAGGAGATCCTGCGGCACCTGGTGGTGGTCCTGGAGGACCGTAGCCCGCTCTCCGAGGAGGATCTCGCCCCGGCGGCAGTGCCGGCCGCCGCCTCCGACGATGAGGCGATCGATGAGGACGAGGGCTACGAGGAGGATCTCGACCAGGAGGACGAGGCGGCCGTCGCGGAAGCCGGGGCCGACGAGGACGAGGTGGAGGCCGATACCCGCGAGCGGGCCGGGGACATCAGCCCGCAGACGGCGAAGGACGAGGGAGAAGCCGAGGAGGCCGAGGCGGCGCAGGCCTGAGCCGGGCCGCGAAGAGGAGACTGAGCCATGACCCTCAACAAGATGATGATCATCGGCAACCTGGGGGCGGACCCCGAGCTGCGCTACACGCCCAGCGGCAAGGCGGTGGCCAACCTGCGAGTCGCCGTCAACGACCGCTACCGCGGGCCGGACGGCGAGTGGCAGGAGGAGACCCACTGGTTCCGCGTCGAGCTCTGGGAGCAGGCCGCCGAGCGCGCTGCCGAGAACCTGCGCAAGGGCCACAAGGTCTATGCCGAGGGCCAGCTGCGCCCCCGCGAGTTCGAGGGGTCGGACGGCCAGAAGCGGACCTCGCTGGAGATCCGCTTCGCCCGGGTCATCAACCTCGAGCGACGCGGCTCCGACGAGAGCGGCTTCGGCGGCGGCTTCGCGGAGGCCGGCGGCACGCCGGCCGACGCCCCGGTGGCGCGCCCGCGTGGCGCCGGCCAGCGACCGGCGCCCGAGGAGAGCATCGACGTCGACGACATCCCCTTCTAGGCACACGCACGACACGCACGAAGGAACGAGCTGACCCATGGCAAGCCCACGTTCCCGCCGCGAGACGGCGGACTACTACCGGGATCGGCGCCGGCGCAAGGTGTGCAACTTCTGCGTCGACAAGGCCGAGTCCATCGACTACAAGGAGGTCAACCGCCTCCGGCGCTACCTGTCGGAGCGGGCCAAGATCGAGCCGCGCCGCAAGACCGGCACCTGCGCCCGGCATCAGCGGATGCTGACCGTGGCCCTCAAGCGGGCGCGTCACGTGGCCCTGCTGCCGTACGCCCCGCAGCACCTGCGGCCGTAGGCCAAGCCCTCTAGACTTTCGCTCGGCGGCCGCGTCCCACCCACCCCGTGGGCCGTGGCCCGGTTCCCGCATTCTTCGACCAGGCTCCTGCTTGGTGGCGCACGGTTGAGGGCTCTCACGTGGACGTCGTCCTGCTCATCGGCTCACTGGCCGTCATCCTGGTGGCCGCCGAGCTGTTTACCAACGGCATCGAGTGGTTCGGTCACAAGCTGAACCTCGCGGAGGGCGCGGTCGGCAGCGTGCTCGCCGCGGTTGCCACCGCGATGCCCGAGACCCTCATCCCGGTCATTGCCATCCTGGGCCCGCTGGTCTTTGGCGGCGAGACCGAGGCGTCCCACGCCGTGGGGGTGGGGGCGATCCTGGGAGCGCCGTTCATGCTCTCCACGCTGGCGATGTTCGTGACCGGCGTCGCAGTGGTGATCTTCTCCCGGCGCGGCCGCCGGGGGACCGGCATGAAGGTCAACGTCCGGATCCTCGGCCGGGACGTGATGTTCTTCCTGGTCGGCTACGCGATCGCCATCGGCACCGCTTTTCTGCCGCCCGCCCTCGAGGTGCTGCGCTGGGTCGCCGCGGCGGTACTGTTTGTGATCTACGCCCTCTACGTGCGCCTGCACTTCGCCGACGAGGCGGAGGAGGGTGACCCCGAGGAGTTGAACCGGCTGCACGCCACCCGCCTGCCGGGCATGTCCGGCCCGCGCGCGCTGGAGCTCGACTTCCTGTCGGGCGCGAACGGTGAGGTGGCGGTGACCGGCACGCCGCGGATGCGCATCATCGTGGGGCAGGTGGTGGTGGCTCTGCTGCTCATCATCGCGGGCGCCCAGATCTTCGTCGGCGCGGTGGAGCACATTTCGGAGGTGATCGGCCTGGACCCGACCATCCTGGCGCTGATCATCGCCCCCATCGCCACCGAGCTGCCCGAGAAGTTCAACTCCGTGCTCTGGGTGCGCACCGGCAAGGACACGCTGGCCATGGGCAACATCACCGGGGCCATGGTCTTCCAGAGCTGCCTGCCCACCGTGCTGGGCCTGCTCTTCACGTCCTGGACCTTCAGCGCCGAAAGCGCCATCAGCTTCGCCTCGGCCGGCGTGGCGTTCGTGGCCACGCTGACCATCTTCGGGACCATGCTGCGCACCGGCCGCCTCTCGGCATGGACATTGCTTGCCGGCGGCCCCCTGTACCTGGTGTACGTCTTCCTGGCGCTCTTCACCCCGCTCGGGGCCGGCGCCCAGAGCCTGCACTAGCCGCGGAACCGGACCGGCCGGGAGGTGCCCGGCGGCCCGTCCACGGATTCCGTAACCACGCCGCCGTCCGCGGCCGGCGGTGGGGCGCGGGTATACTGGAATCGCCGGTGAAGGCCGGTGCCACGGCCGTCCCGGACGTGGCCGCAGACGAGGAGAGCGATCCGTGCTCAAGCAGGGAACCAGCACTGCCGCAGCTCCGCAGGAGCAGGCGCAGGAGCTGTGGGCCTTCTTCCGGGGGGAGCTCGTCCCCTTGCGCGATGCGCGAGTGAGCGTCATGACCCATGCCTTCAACTACGGCACCGCCGTGTTCGAGGGCATTCGTGCCTACTGGAACGCCGAGCAGCAGCAGCTCTACGGCTTGGACCTGGTGCCCCACTACGAGCGGCTGAAGGCCTCGGCCCGCTTCCTGCTCATGGAGATCCCCTACACCGCCGAGGATCTCGCGGCGAAGACCGTGGAGATACTTCGGCGGTCGGGCCTTCGGGAGGACGTCTACATCCGCCCGATCGTCTACAAGTCCAGCGAAACCATCGGCGTCCGGCTCCACAACCTGGACGCCGATGTCGTGATCTTCGCCGTCCCCTTCGGGCAGTACATCGACACCGAGGGCGGCATCCGCGCCCAGGTCTCCACCTGGAGACGGACCGATGACAACGCGATCCCGGCGCGCGGCAAGATCACCGGTGCCTACATCAACGGGGCGCTGGCCAAGTCCGAGGCCCAGCTCAACGGCTACGACGAGGCGATCGTGCTCACCCAGGACGGACATGTCAGCGAGGGGAGCGCCGAGAACCTCTTCATCGTGAAGGGTGGCCGCCTGGTGACTCCGCCGGTCACCGACAACATCCTGGAGGGCATCACCCGTCGGCGGCTGATGGCCCTGGCCAGGGAGCGCCTGGAGATCCCTGTCGACGAGCGGTCGATCGACCGCACGGAGCTGTACATGGCGGACGAGGTCTTCCTGTGCGGCACCGGCGCGCAGATCTCGCCCGTGGTCGAGATCGACCGGCGCACCATCGGGAACGGCCGCGTGGGACCGATCACCCGGCAGATCCACGACATCTACTTCGACGCCGTCCGAGGGCGCCTCGACGAATACCGAGACTGGCTGACGCCGGTCTACTGAACCGGAACGGCGCGGCCGCCAGGGCGCGGCGGCCGCGGCGACACGGACTGAGGGCAGCATGTCCGCGCCGCACGACTCCGACCGCCTCCAGTGGCTCCAGCGCTTCCTGGAGATGGTGCCCGGCATCATCAGCTGGGCGATCATCATCGGACCCATCTGGCTCAGCTTCAGCTACCCATGGCTGGTGGCCTACTTCGTCCTGAGCTTCGACTTCTACTGGCTGTGCCGGGCGCTCTGGTTCGCGGGAGCGGTGATCGTGGCCTTCGGGCGCATCCGCCACGTGCTGCGCGTGGACTGGCGCCGGCGGCTGGAGGCGCTCCATGACCCGGCGGCGCGCCGCGAGGAGCTCCTGCGGCGGCTGGCTGCGCTGAGCCGTCAGCCCGCCCCCGGGGCGCTGGGTTTCGCCGCCGGTGCCGCCGCCCGGATCCGGCTGGACGGGCGAGCCGCCGCCGAGCGCCGCCTGATCGAGCGCGAGCTGGCGGACCTCGAGCGGCTCGATGAGCTTGCCGAGCCACCGCCGGACTTCCGCGAGTACTACCACCTGGCGCTGATCCCCACCTACACCGAGCCGCTCGAGAAGCTGCGCGCCACGGTGCGCGCCCTGGTGGAGGCCGACTGGCCGAAGGGGCGGAAGATCTGCGCCATCATCACCCGCGAGACCGATGAGGCAGGTCGCGCCAACGTGGCCGCCCTGCGCGAGGAGTTCGGCCACGCCTTCGCCGAGTTCATCCACATCCTGGACCCGCTGGAGCCGGGGATCGTGATCGGCAAGAGCAGCGCCATGGCCTTTGGGGGCCGCTACGTGTACCGGCTGCTGGTCCGCGAGCGGGGAATGGACGCGCGGCGCATCCTGGTCACCGACCTCGACGCCGACTACCGGGTGCACCCGCAGTACTTCACCTACCTGACCTGGGTGCACCTGACCGATGCCAACCGCGAGACGCAGCTCTACCAGCCGATCCCGTACTTCCACAACAACCTGTGGCAGGCGCCCTTCCTGCAGCGGCTCTTTGCCGCGGTGCTCACCCAGCTGCAGATGTGGCGGAGCGTGCTGCCGGAGAAGCTGCAGAGCTTCGGCTCCTACTCGACCACGCTGCACCTCATCCACGACGTGGGGTACTGGGCCACCGACGCCATCCCCGAGGACAGCCGCTTCTACTGGAAGAGCTACTTCCGCTACGGCGATCGGTTCCGGGCGGTGCCGCTCTTCATCCCGATCTACGGCGACGCGGTCCGCGCCCGCACCTACTGGCGCTCGATGGCCCAGCAGTACCTGCAGGCGCGCCGCTGGGCGTGGGGCGTGACCGACATCCCGTACGTGGTGCGCAACGTCCTGGAGCACGGCGAGATCTCGCTGGCGTCCCGGGTGTGGCGGCTGCTCAACCTCTTCGGGGAGCACGTGAACTGGGCGATCGCCCCGTTCGTGGTCATGTTCGGGGCCACCATCCCGCTGATCATCAACCCGGCCTTCGGGGAGACGATCCTCGGCCAGAACCTCCCGTTCTACGCTTCGACCATGCTGACCATCGGCCTGGTGGCCCTGGCGGTGCTCATCTGGGTGGAGCACCACATCGTGCCGCCGCGGCCAGCCGACTGGGGTCCGATCCGCCGGGCCCTGGTCTACGTCCAGTGGCTGGGGCTGCCGTTCGTGGGCATCTTCTTCAGCAACCTGCCGGCGCTCGACGCCCAGACGCGGCTGCTGACCGGCCGCTACCTCGAGTACCGCGTCACCGAGAAGGCGTAAGCGCATGACCGACCGCTCCACGCTGGCCATCGCCCACATCCCGCTGGCGCGCCGGCCCGGGCGGCTGCTGGCCGTCCCGCTGGTCCTGGTGCTGATCGCCGTGGCGGGCGCCGTGGGCGGCGTGCTGGTCGGCGGCACGCCCGGGATCGGGCTGGTGGCCGGGGCGGTCGTGATCGCTGCCGTGGCCGCCTACCTGGCGGTCGTGCCGTTCACCATTCGCTTGGACGTTGAGGTGGCGACCCTGCGCCTGCGCTGGCTGGGCGGGGAGCGGACCCTCACCCTGGCACGTGGCGCGGTCACCCGGGTGCGCCTCAGCGGCGAGGACGGCGCCCGGCTGCGACCGCGGTTCGGGTTCCTGGGCTGGGCCCTGGGCTCGGCCCGCCTGCACGACGAGGAGACGATCCAGCTGGTCCGGCTGGCACCGACGCCGACGATCATCCTGGTGCCCACCGATCGCGGCCGCTTCGGGATCGCGCCGGCCTCGGAGCCGCAGCTGGTCGAGGCGCTCACCGCCGCGGCTCGCGTGCAGCAGCGGCTCGACGAGGTCGCCACCCGGGCGCGCGCCTTCCTGCCGCCAACGCCGGTGCCACCGCCCCCGGTCCTGGCCGAGCCCGAGCCAACCCTGCCGGAGCCGCCGACCGCCGAGGCGCGGCCCCGGATCATGACCGGCATCGAGCGCGCCCTGCTGGAGCGCCGTCTGGCCGAGGAGCGCGCGGCCGCGCTGGCCGCCGCCGAGGCAGAGCG
>DASRYM010000071.1:0-4865 GCA_035687145.1 Candidatus Zixiibacteriota bacterium
GACCACTCGAACAGCGTGTGGCGCTTCGTGAGCTCGACCATCTCCTGGCCGCTCATCGCGCCTCGCTCGGTGCCGATCGCCATGAAGCCCACCTCCTGGTTAGGCCGCGATTAGACCACACCGGGCGCGGCGGGCTCCAGCGTGGGGAGGCCCAGGCGCCGCATCGACCGCGGCGCGGCAGCTGGCGGGCGTGGTGCCCGGGCCCGCCAGGCCGGGTCATCGCCCGGATGTCGCGTCACAACCCGGCGATCAGACCGCCGTCCACCGCGATGAGCTGCCCGGTGATGTAGGACGCCCGCTCGGATGCGAGGAAGGCGACCAGTGCGCCGAGCTCCTCGGGCCGGCCGTAGCGCCCGGCCGGGATGGTGGCCAGGTACGAGGCGCGGACCGCGTCCTCGGTGGTCCCCTCCTTCTCGGCACGCCCCGAATCGAGCTGGTGGATGCGCGGGGTCGCGATCCGGCCGGGCAAGACCCCGTTGAGGGTCACGCCCTCGGCGGCGATGGTCCGCGCCGTCGTCTTCAGCCAGGCGGCCAGCGCCGAACGGCCGGCGTTCGAGTACACCAGGTCGCCGATGGGCTGGCGCACGCCGCTGGATAGGATGGCCACCACCCGGCCCCAGCCGCGCGCGCGCATCCCGGGCAGCAGGCGGGTGACGAGCTCGATCGGGGTCGCGGCGAGGAGCTGGAAGGCGCGCTGCCAGCCCTCCGGATCGGTGGCCGTCGGGTCCGAGGTCGGCGGGCCGCCGGCGTTGCTGACCACGATGTCGATCGGCCCCATGGCCAACGCGGCCGCCGCCACGGTGGCGGCCGCGCTCGGATCGGCGGCGTCGGCGGCGACGTACTCCACGCGCACGCCGTGGCGGCCGGACAGGTCGGCGGCCACGGCAGCCAACCCGTCGGCGCGGCGCGACCAGAGCAGGAGGTCGCACCCTTCGGCGGCCAGCGCATCGGCCGACGCGCGGCCCAGGCCCGACGACCCGCCGCCGACCACCGCGATCCGCCCCTGCAGCCCGAGATCCATCTACGTTGCCTCCGTCTTCCGCACCCGTCCGCCGCCCGCGAGGTGGACGGCCAGGCCGATCGCCATCGCCGCCAGGCCGCCGGCGATGAAGATCGGCTCGATCACCATCATCATGAGCCCGCCGGCCCCGAACAGGATCCGCTCCGGCCAGCCGGCCGGTCGCAGCATCCAGGCGCCGGTGGCCACGGCCAGCCCCGCGACGCCGATCGCGGCGGCACCTCCGGCAAGCGCGATGTCCGCCAATCCGCCGCCGAGCAGCAGCCCCTCGCCGGCTGGCGCCAGGACGAACACGAACGGCACGAGGAAGGCCGGCAGGCAGTACTTCCAGGTCAGCCACATGGTCTTCACCGGGCGGCCTCCGGTGATGGCCGAGGCGGCGAAGGCGCTGAGCGCGGTCGGCGGCGAGACCTCGGAGAGCACGGCGTAGTAGAAGATGAACATCGCCGCCGCGTAGTTCGGCACGTCGAGCTGCTGGAGGGCGGGACCGATGATCGGCCAGGCGATGACGAAGCTCGCCGTCACCGGCACGGCGAGGCCCAGGACGAGGACCGCCGCCGCGGATAGCAGGGCGGTGAAGAAGAGCTGTCCGCCGGCGAGGTCGACGATGATGTTGGCCAGGTTGAAGCCGATGCCGGTCAGCGTCATCACCCCGGCGATGATGCCCGCCACGGCCATGATCGCCGTCACCGACAGCACCCCCATGCCGCCCGCGGCCATCGCCTGCCAGATGCGTCGCGGGGTCCACCAGGCCCGCCGATCGAGGAAGGCGAGCGCAAACTGGAGCGCGGTCGCCAGCACCACGGCCCGGAAGGCCGTCAGGCCCAGTACCAGGAACACCACGATCGCGACCAGCGAGCTGAAGTGGTAGCCGTAGCGCAGCAGGAGGTGCCGCAGCGGTGGTGTGTCGATCTCGACCGCGTGCGTCCGGTAGCGTCGCGCATCCATCTCGATGGCGAGCACGATGCCCAGGTAGTAGAGCATGGTGGGGAGGGTGGCCCAGATGAGGACCTGCAGGTACTCGACCCGCAGCAGCTCCGCGATCAGGAAGGCCGCCGCACCGAGCGTGGGCGGCGACAGCAGCGCGCCGATGCCCGCGGCGGCCAGCACGCCGCCGGCCTCCTCGCGCGGATAGCCGGCGCGCCTGAGGATCGGCCACGAGACGCCGCCGAGCGTCACGGTCGTCGCCACCCCCGAGCCGGAGACCGTGCCGAGCAGGAAGCCGGCCAGGGTCACGGTGCGCCCCGGACCGGCGCGTGACTGCCCGAAGGCCGCGAACGACACGTCGAGGAAGAACCGCGACGCGCCCGAGAACTCGAGCACGGCGCCGTAGAGCGTGAACAGGATGATGTACGTCGCCGCCACGTCGAGCGGCGTGCCGAACACGCCGGCCGTGGACATCACGTTGTGGCCGATGAGCCGTGGCCAGGCGTGGCTGTCGGTCGTGAACGGCGCCGGGAAGAGCGGCCCCAGGTAGGCGTAGGCCAGGAACGCGACCACGATGGCCGGCACGACCCAGCCGACCGTCCGGCGCGCCGCCTCGAGCGCCAGCAGCACCAGGATCGTGCCCATGATCACGTCGAGATCGGTGGGTCGCGCCGATCGGCGAAAGAAGGGCTGCCATTCGAGCGCGATGTACAGCAGCGGCACGACCGAGGCCACGGCGAGGCCCCAGTCGATGATCCCCGGATTGTCGGCGGCGCCCTCGGCACGCTTCGCCTGCGTCCGTCCCCAGCCGCGGTACAGGAGGAAGGTCATCGGCAGGGCGATGCCCAGGAAGAGCGGCAGGTAGAGCTGCTTGGCGATCGGCTGGAAGACCCACCACAGGCCCAGCAGCGTCAGCGCGACCCCCAGGGCCTGGACCGCCAGCAGCGAGCGGCCGGACAGCGTGCGCGCCGGCTTTTCAGCCTCGAACTCGGCAATCAGCTCCTGCTTATCGATCGGCTGGTCCGCGCGTTGCGGTTGCGGCGGGAGGGTCACCGCTCGACCTCGAGCCGGACCGTGGGCGAGGCGTCGTCGACCAGGCGCCACAGCTCGAGCGGCTCGGCGCCGTCGACCAGCAGCGTCCGCCGGCCGAGGTCCGTCGCGGCCACGCGCAGGACGCGCTCGATCGGCGCGCGCGCCGGGACCGCGCTCCAGCCCAGGCCCGGGGCGCGCCACGCCGGGGACGCGATGGCGTAGTACTCCTCGAGCACCGCCAGCTGCTGGGCACCGAGTCCCACGAGCCGGATCCGGCCGTCGGGCGTCACGGCGAAGCGCTCCTCGGCCAGCGTGCCGTAGAGCGAGTTGCGATAGCGCAGGGCGAAGGTGCCGTCATCGGGCAGCGGCACGAGGGTCACCACCCGGCCGTCCGGCAGCGAGACGCGCAGCGCGGGCGACCGGCTGCCACCCACCGTGGCGCTCACGCCGCCGAGCAGGAGCGCGGCGGTGACGATGGCAAGGACGGCCGTCCGCCCCCGCCATCGGCGCCGCATCGGCTCAGCCCGCCTCGTCGTAGTACGCCTGCGAACCGGGGCAGACGTCCATGAACGGCACGTCCTGGGCGACGGCCGGGTCGAGCGCCTCGGCGGCCGGGTGGACCTCGACCAGCGCGTCCTTGTGCTCGAAGAGGACGCGCGTGATCTCGGTCTGCAGCGCCTCGTCCATCGAGGTGTTGACGACCAGCACGTTCGGCACGACCACCGACGACACGTCCGCGTCCTGTCCCTCGTAGGTGCCCGCGGGGATCGGCTCCTCGAGGTAGAACTCGCCGTACTGCTCGGCCATCGCCGCCGCGTACTCGCCGGTCGGGACGAGCACCATCTCGCCGGTGGTGGCGTACTCGACCAGCGCCCCGGTGGGCAACCCACCGGACCAGAAGCCGGCGTCGATCGTGCCGTCGCGCAGGGCCTCCACCGTTTCGTCCACGCCGAGCTGTGCCCGTTCGATATCGGCGTCCGGATCGATGCCGGCCGCCTCGAGGATGCGGAGCGCGATCACCTCGGTGCCGGAGCCGGGTGAGCCGAGGCTGACGCGCTTGCCCTCCAGGTCGGCGACCGAGGTCACGCCGGCATCGGTGCTCGAGACCAGCTGGGTGAAGTTGTTGTAGATCCGGCCGATGGCGCAGGCGTCGATCGGGTTGCCCTCGAAGTCGGCGCCGGTGCCGTTGACCGCATCGGCCGCGGTGTCGCCGAGCGCGAAGGCGATGTCGGCTCCGCCGTCCTGGATCAGGAACATGTTGTCCACGGAGGCGTTGGTCTCCGTGATCGTGGCGGTGTAGCCCTCGATGTTGTCGCTGATGACGTTCGCCAGGCCGCCGCCGAGCGGGTAGTACACGCCGCCCGTGCCCCCGGTCGCGATCACCAGCTGGCCGCCACCGCCGCCACCGCCGTCGCCACTGCCATCGGTGCCGGTCGCGCCCGGTGAGCCGGTGCCGCCCTCGCCGAGCGGCTGGCAGGCGGCCAGGACGAGAACGGCTGAGACGGCCAGGGGGAGGGCAGTCGCCCAGCGGCGATGCCCCGTGATCGCTGTGCGTGCCATGACATGCTCCTCACTCGATGGCAACGGCTCCCTCCGCCACGCCGCCGCGAATGATTCGCCCGGGTCATTGCTGCTGCGAAAATGGTACCCACTCCTGTCGAGCGCGCACGCAGCGCGCCGTGCAGCGACGTGCGGGGCGCGCTATCCGTGCTGCAGCCGCAGCGGCGCCAGGGTGCCCAGTGACTCCGCCACGACGACGGCGTCGTCGCCGGGCTGCATCCGGAAGTCGGCCGGCGGGTTGACCGATGCCTGCCCGCCGCGGCTGACGGCCAGCAGCGTGGCACGATGTTCGGCGCGGAGCCGGGCCGAGAACTCGTCGACGGACAGG
>DASRYM010000072.1:0-2535 GCA_035687145.1 Candidatus Zixiibacteriota bacterium
CGACGTCGGTGCTCACTGACTAGGCAGCGAGAGCGAACTGACGGTTGCCAGTTGCTGGCTTGCCCGCTTTTTACGAGGCCAGCGGGCGCCTCGACCTGCAGTTTCCGGATCATGGGCCCTGTCGAAACCTGACATCCCCACAGATCCGCTTTGACGCCTTCCAATGATAGCACGCCGGCAAACCGATGTGAACACCCGTTCGATTGGCGTGCCCCTGCCGCACTCGCGTCAGGGGCGCCGATGTATCGATCATGCGCCGCGCAAACGGTGGCGTCGCGTGAGCTCGGAAGGGAGGAGATCGGCCGAATCACCACCCATTGGTGGTAACGACGACGATGTTGACGCTCGACGACCCGAAGGACCGATATCGTCGTCGCCGGCGGTCGCTGGCTGGTGAACGTGGCGACGAAAGCCTCCCAACCGGGAAGATCGTCGTCGTTACCACCAGCTGTTTGGTGAATTCGCGCGCGGACCGGACCGCAGCCTCAGAGCTTGATGCGGGCGTCCTTGGCCTCGCGCTCCAGCTCCCGGCGCGCGTCGCGCTCGGCGATGGCCCGCCGCTTGTCGTGGGCCTTCTTGCCGCGCGCGATCCCCAGCTCCAGCTTGGCCAGCCCGTCGCGGATGTAGAGGCGCAGCGGCACCAGGGTGTAGCCGCGCTGTTGGGTCTTGCCGATGAGCTCGCTGATCTGGTCGCGGTGCAGCAGCAGCTTGCGGGTCCGCCTGGGCTCGTGGTTGTTCCGGTTCCCCTGCTCGTACGGCGCAATGTGCGCGCCGATCAGCCACGCCTCACCATGCTCGATGCGCGCGTAGGCCTCGGCCAGGTTGACGTGGCCGGCGCGGATCGACTTGATCTCGGTGCCGGTCAGGACCAGCCCTGCCTCGATGGTGTCTTCGATCTGGTAGTCGTGGCGCGCACGACGGTTGAGGACGATGGTGGTCTCGGACATCGGTGCAGCTGCATGCTAGGGACGGGCCGCCATGCATGGAAAGAGCCGGCCCATGTTCGGCCGGCTCCTCCGACGCAACCACTCGAAGAGGTGGGGTTAGCGCACCGCCTCGGTGGTGGCGTGACAGGAACTACTCACTGCACACCACCTCCTTTCGTTGGCGCCGATGCTACAGCCGGCGGCGCCAGGGCGCAACGACGGGCGCAACGACGGACTCAGGCGCGTGCGCGAGCCAGGCCGCGGAGATCCCAGCCGATGGGCTCCAGCTGCAGCAACCAGCCCGATGGCGCTTCGCGGGCCGCCGACGGAGCCGGGGTGGCCGTGGGTTGGTCCCCGGCCGAAGCCTGCTGCCGGCGCAGGACGTCCAGGGCGGTCTCCAGGAAGAGGTCGCGCTCCGGCGGCGTGCCGTCCGGGACCTCCACGGCGACGTCGGGCTGGATCCCATCGGGCGCCACGCTGTTGTGGTCGGGCGTGAACCAGCGCGAGATGGTGATCCGCACGCCGCCACCGTTCTCCAGCTCGTTCCAGACCTGGACCGTGTTCTTGCCGTACGTCGGCTGACCCACGATGGTGCCGCGCCCGCGCTCTTTCAGCGCGGCGGCCACGATCTCCGAGGCCGATGCCGAGCCGCCGTTCACCAGCACCACCAGGTCGATCTCCTCGTCGGTGGCCAGACCGTCGCCGGTCGCCTCCCAGGTGCGCACCTCGCCGCCGGAGGACTCCTGGGTGAAGAGCACGCCCTCGCGGACGAACTCGGAGGCGATCTGCCGCGCCGCGTCGATGAACCCGCCCGGGTTGTCGCGCAGGTCGAAGACGATGGAGGTGGCCCCGGCGTCCAGCAGCTCGCGCAGCGCCTCGCGGAACTGCTGCGCGGCCGGCTCGGAGAACCCGTGGAGGGCGATGTACCCGACCCCGTCCTCCAGCATGCGGCTGGTCACCTCGCGCAGCTGGATCTCGTCGCGGGTGATGGTCAGGTCGAACGTCTCGTCGCCGCGGCGCAGGGTCAGGGTCACGTCGGTCCCCGCCTTGCCGCGGATGCGCTGCACCGCCTCCGACAGGTCGATGCCCTCCACCGTCTCGCCGTCCACGGCCAGCACGATGTCGCCGGCGCGCAGCCCGGCGCGTTCAGCCGGCGAGTCCTCGAGCGGGGCAACCACCACCAGCACGCAGACCTCGCTGAAGGTGGTGCAGGCCCCCAGGTCGTCGGGGTCCTCCAGGTTGCGGACGCCCATCTCGGCGCCGATGCCGCTGAACTCGCCTGACAGGTCCCCCAGCGCGCGCCGGTACTCCTCCGGCGGCATGTAGCCGCTGAACGGGTCCTGGACGCCGTACTCGAACATGCCGCGGATGGCGCCCTCGGCCAGCGCCTCGTCATCCAGGCGGTCGACGTACTGGTCCTTGATCTTCTGGTAGGCGTCGCAGAAGGCCTCGAACGCCTCGGCCGGCGCCGCGCAGGTGGCCGTGCCGCGACCGCCGGCGGCCAGGTAGCCGGCCACGAACAGGAGCGCCCCGACCATGGCGGCCAGGGCCAGCGCCACCACCCAGGCCAGCGGCGAGCCGCCGCGCGCGACCGGCACCGGCGGCGACG
>DASRYM010000073.1:0-7556 GCA_035687145.1 Candidatus Zixiibacteriota bacterium
CAGCGCCGCCCGCGCACGGGCGCGGTCCCCATCGGTCTGCGGCCAGACGGGGCGGAACATGTACCACTGCCCCGGGTCCGAGGCGATGACCCCGGCCAGCGCGTCGGCGAGGGCCTGGGTGGCGCGGTAGATCTCGGCCGGCTCCGTGCCCTCCGCCCGCACCAGCGGGAGGCCGTGGGCCCGGAAGCGGTCGCCGCCGGTGCGCTGGCAGGCCACGGGGAGCATCGGCGCACCCGAGCGCGCCGAGAGGGTGGCCGGCCCGGCCGGGAAGGTGGTCGCCTCGCCCAGGAACTCGACCGGCACGTCGCCGGGCCGGTAGCCGCCGTCGCAGAAGAGGACCACGTTGGCCTCGTCGCGCAGGGCGCGCAGCAGGCCACGCAGGTTGCGCCAGCCGATGAGGGTCAGCCCGTGGCGGGCGCGCACGCTGCGCAGGTGCTCGTACAGCCGGCCGTAGGTGGTGTCATCCGCGACCACGTGCAGCTGCTGGTCGTGGAGCAGCAGGGCCGGCGCGATGAGGTCCATGCCGCCCACGTGGACGGTGCACAGCAGCGTCCCCTTGCCGGCGCCACGGGCCTCGTGGAGCAGCTCGATGTTGTCGATGTCGACCAGCCGCCCCACCGCCTCGGGGGTCATCCCACCCAGGCGCATGATGTCCACCAGGTAGCGGGCGTAGTTGCGGAACGCGCGCCGCGTCGCGCGCCGCACCCGCGGGTGGTCCGGCGCCAGGCCGAGGGCGTGCGCCAGGTTGTCGGCCACCACCTGGCGCTTGGCGCCCCCCAGGTCGTAGCCCAGGTTGCCGGCGGCCGCGGCGATGGGCAGCACCACCCCCCGGGGCAGTGCGGTGATCACCCGCTCCGCCGCGCGGTAGCCCCAGTAGGCCAGGAGCTCCCGCTTGCGCTCCCCCGATGCCGCGGGACGGCCGACCCGCGACCAGCCGGTGGCGGTCGGGCGCGCCGGCTCGGCGGACTCCGGCACCAGCGGCCTCAGCGCGCGGCGGCCGTCGCCCTGGTCTTCGACCCGGCCACCTTGCGGAGCTGGCGCCTGCGCGGCTCCTCGGAGCCGTCCAGGGTCTCGTTGTCGTCGCCGCGGATGAAGGCCTCCACTCGCTCGCGCGCGACGTCGTCGTGGATCTGGATCGGCGGCGACTTCATGAAGTACGAGCTCGGCGCCACCAGGGTGCCGGCCAGCCCGCGATCCAGCCCCAGCTTCGCGCAGCGGATGGCATCGGTGATCACGCCGGCCGAGTTGGGCGAATCCCAGACCTCCAGCTTGAGCTCCAGGTTGAGCGGCACGTCGCCGTAGGTGGTGCCCTCCATCCGGATGTGGCACCACTTGCGGTCCTTGAGCCACGGCACGTAGTCGCTGGGGCCGACGTGCACGTTCTCCTCGTCAACCTCGTAGTCGATCATGGAGGTCACCGCGTTGGTCTTGCTGATCTTCTTGGACTCCAGGCGCTCGCGCTCGAGCATGTTCAGGAAGTCGGTGTTGCCGCCGAAGTTCAGCTGGTAGGTGCGGTCGATGCGCACCCCGCGGTCCATGAACAGCCGCGTGAGGACCCGATGGGTGATGGTGGCGCCCACCTGGCTCTTGATGTCGTCGCCGATGATCGGCAGCCCGGCCTCGGCGAAGCGGCGCTGCCAGTACGGCTCGCGACCGATGAAGACGGGGATGGCGTTCACGAAGGCCACGCCGGCCTGCAGGGCCTGCTCGGCGTACCACTTGGTGGCCTCCTCGCTGCCCACCGGCAGGTAGGAGACCATGACGTCCACCTTGCGGTCACGCAGGATGCCGACGATGTCGGCGGTGGGGCCGGGCGCCTTCTCGATGATCTGGCTCAGGTACTTGCCGAGGCCGTCGTGGGTCATGCCGCGCTCGACCGTGACGCCGGTGTGCGGCACATCGGCGAACTTGTAGGTGTTGTTCGGCTCCACGAAGATCGCCTCGGACAGGTCCTTGCCGACCTTGTTCTTGTCGATGTCGAAGGCCGCCACGAACTCGATATCGCGGATGTGGTAGCCGCCCAGGTTGACGTGCATCAGCCCGGGGATGAAGTCGCCGGGCTTGGCGTCCTCGTAGTAGTAGCGGCCCTGGACCAGGCTCGAGGCGCAGTTGCCCACGCCCACGATCGCCACGCGCACCTTGCCGTCCGACGGCCGCCTGCCGTTCGTCGCGCTCTTGCCGTTCCCGTCAACCACGGTGTTCATTCTCCCTTGTCGTTGCCGTCCGCGGCGGGCGGCTGCGCCGCCGTGAGCCGCCGGACGTGCCAGATCCGTTGGATGGTGGTGGCCGTCGACAGGACGGCGATCACTCCCAGTGCACCGATGAGCCCGATCTCCAGGCCGAGGCCCGCAAGGGCGATGCCCGCGATGATCAGGACCAGTCGCTCCACGCGCGGGGCGAGCCCCACGCTTGCCGAAAGGCCGATGCCCTCCGCCCGGGCCCGGGTGTAGCTGACCAGGAACGAGGCCGTCAGGGCCAGGAAGGCCAGCACCACCGGCCAGGTCGGGTCGCCGGCCGTGTTCAGGTAGTACGCCGCCACGCCCGCGTAGAGGGCGGCCTCGGCCGCGCGGTCCAGGGTGGAGTCCAGGAAGCCGCCGAACGGGGTGGTCCCGCCGCTGGCCCGCGCCAGGGCGCCGTCCACGGCGTCCAGCAGCGAGCCGGCCGTCAGCACCGCGGCGCCGATCAGCAGGTTGCCGGCGGCGATCAGCACCGCCGCCCCGGACACGATCAGGAAGCCGATGACCGTCACCCGGTTGGCGGTCAGCCGCAGGGCCAGCGCCAGGCGCACCACCGGCTGGAGCAGGGCCCGTCCCGCCTGCTTGGTCCGCTCCGAGAACAACGAGTCGCCGCGCCGCAGGTCGTGGGTCGGCGAGTGGCTAGCCGACATCCGACACCTCCGCCCGCGCCGCGGCCCGCGGCCGCGCACTGCCCACGCCCGAGGTGCCACCGATCAGGCGCGCCTCGGTCTCGCGCAGCTCCTCGAAGGCCTCGCGGCGCAGCCGGCAGATCACCTCGCGGCCCTGGCGCCGCGTCTCGATCAGCCCGGCCAGGCGCAGGATGCGCAGGTGCCAGCTGATGAGCGGCTGCGAGAGCCCGACCCGGGCCGAGAGGGCGTTGACCGGCATCGGTCCCAGCTCGGCCAGCAGGCCGATGACGCGCAGCCGCGTCTGGTCGCCCAGCGCACGGTACAGGGTGCGCAGGCGGCGGATGTCGCGCTCGGCAGCGGGCTCGCCGGAGATGGTCATGGGGCCTTCCTGACTGAAGCGGGAATTTATCAAACGCCGCTTGATATAAGCGAAGGCTTATGATAGGTGGCGCCCGGTGGGCCGTCAACCCGGTGCTAGACTCGGCCACCGCTGACCATCCGACACGCTCGAATCGAGGAGGTGCGCGCTGACGAGCTCCACGCCGGATGCGCTGTGGGCCTCGCGATCGGTGCGCGTCCTGCGGCCCGCCGCGGTGGTCCTTCGCGGCCTGCGCCGCCGGCGTCGCGGGGAGCCGGTGCTGGTGAACGTCGACCTCAGCGTACCGGTCGGCGCGCGGCTGCTGCTCGTCTCCGAGCCGGAGGGCGCCGCCTCGGTTCTGCTGCGGGTGCTCGCCGGCCTGGCGCGTCCGTCGGCCGGCGAGTACCAGCTGGCCGGCATGCGGCGCGCCGACGCGTCCGGCCAGGGGTGGGCTCGCCGCGTGGCCTACGTCGGCCCGACCCCGACGATGTACCGTTGGCTGACCCCGCGCGAGGTGCTGCTGCTCTCCGCGCGTCTGACCGGGCTCGAGACCGATGAGGCGTCGCAGCGTGTCGTCGCGCTGCTGGCGCAGTTCCGCCTGGTGGCGGAGGCCGACCGGCCGCTGGGCCGCACCGGCTCGGTCGTCACGCAGAAGACGGCCCTGGCCGCGGCGCTGGTGAGCGACCCGGAGATCCTCCTGCTGGACGATCCGCTGCGCTCGGTCGAGCCCGGCGAGCGGTCGCGGCTGCTCCGCCTTCGCGGGCGGCGCACGGTGCTGCTGGCCAGCCGCTACCCGGCCGGCGAGGCCGGCCTGGTGAACCAGGTGGCCCTGCTGTGCGACGGTCGAGTCGTGCTGCACGCGGCCGTCGCCGACCTCGAGGCCCATGGCCTGCCGCTCTCCGTGCGCGGGATCAAGGCGCTGGGCGAGCTGGCGCCGCGCACCCGGGTCGCCGCGACCGCATGAGGCGGTTGGCGTTGCTCACCTGGCTCTCCCTGCGCGAGCTGTGGATGACCTTCCGGCTGCTCGCCGGCCTGGCCCTGCTGCTGGCCGCCGCGCTGCCGCTGGCCCTGCTCCCGCCCGAGGTGGTGCCCGACCTCGCCGGCGCGCCCCCCGACCGCCTGGGCTGGTTCGCGATGGCGCTGGCCGGGGCCGTGGCCGCCATCGCGGCGCTGGCGGCCCAGACCCTGGCCATCGAGCGTCGGCGGGGCAGCGTCGGCTGGCTGGCCCTGCGCGCCGTGCCGCGCTCCTCGATCCTGCTCGGCTGGTTCGTCGCCTTCGCAGTCCTGCTGGTCCTGGGCCTGGCGCCGGCCGCCGTGCTGGCCTGGCTGGCGCTCGGCTTCGACCCAGCCCTGGTGGCCCGGCCCGGCGCCTTCGCCGCGGCCCAGGCCGGCGTCTTCGTTTCCGGGCTGGCGTCGGTGGCCTTCGGCCTGCTGGCCGGGGCGCTGCTGCCGCGGCTGGCGGCGGTGCTGCTCACCGCGCTGGCGGCCGGCACCATCCTGCTGGCCACCGTGCTCGTCCCGCTGGACGCGTCGGGATGGCCGTTCGCCTCACTGGCCGCGCTGGCCCACCTGGATGACGCCATCACCCCCATCGCCGACTCGCTGCGCGCGACCGGCCTGGCGCTGGCGCTGACCGCCGGCCTGCTCCTGCTGGCCGGGGCCGCCCTGGACCGCGCCGACCTGTGACCGACGAGCGACCCTCGCCAACGATCCACCCGGTGATCGCCTGGGCGGTGCTGGTCTTCGCCTCGCTGGGCGTCTTCCTGGGCGGTGCGGAGCTCATGGTGGTGGCCATCGCGCTGCCCAGCATCGTGGCCGACTTCGGCGGCTGGGCCGACCTGGCCCGCGCCTCGTGGATCGTCAACGCCTACCTGCTGGCCTACGTCGTGGCCATGCCGCTGGCGGGCCGCGCCGCCGACCTGTGGGGCGCGCGTCGCCTGTACGTGCTGGCCCTGCTTCTGTTCAGCGCCGGCAGCCTGGGAGCGGGCCTGTCCCGGCTGGCCGGGCCGGACGCCGGCATGGACTGGCTGATCGCCTCACGGGTGGTGCAGGGCATCGGCGGCGGCGCCCTGGTGCCGCTCTCCATGGCGCTGGCCAGCCACCTGTTCCGCGGCCCGTCCCGCGCCGCTGCCCTGGGCGTCGAGGGCGCGGCCACCTTCGTCGGCATGGCCGTGGGCCCCGCCTACGGCGCCTGGGTGCTGCTGAACTTCAACCTGCCCCTGCCGGGCGTTGACCTGGCCACCTGGCAGTGGATCTTCTTCCTGAACGTGCCGGCCGGGATCCTCACCCTGCTCCTGATCTACGTGGTGGCCGGCGGGATCGAGACGCCGCGGGCGCCGGGCGGCCTGGACCTGGCGGGGGCGCTGCTGGTGACCGTCGGCCTGCTGGCCGGCGTGGCGGCCCTGACCCTGGCCGGCGCCCGCGGCTGGAGCGACCCGCTGATCGTGGCCGGCTTCGCCGCCTCCGGGGCCTGCATCGGCCTGTTCGTCTGGCTGGAGCTCCGTCGGCGGTTCCCGCTGGTCGACCCGCGCCTGTTCGGCGACCGCAGCTTCGCGGCGGCCAACACGGTCAGCCTGCTGACCGGGTACACGCTCGCCACCGCGATCATCGGCGGGCCGGTCTTCGTCAACCGCGTGCTCAATGGCGGGGCCGATGACTCGGCCGCGGCGCTGACCGCCCTGACCCTGGCCATCGCCGCTGGCGCGGTGCTGGGCGGGCTGGTCAGCGTCGCCGTCGGCGAGCGGGTGACGACCGTGCTCGGCGTGGCCGCCACGGTGGTCGCCCTGTGGCTGGCGCGGACCGGCTGGGGCGTGGAGACCGGCCTGGAGGTGCTGGTCCGGGACCTCGCCCTCTTCGGCGGCGGCTTCGGGCTCACCGTCTCGCCGCGGGCCACGGCGGCGGTGGAGGCGGCCGGTGCGTCGGCCTATGGGGTGGCGAGCGCCATGCTGCAGATCACCCGAACCGTGGGGATGAGCGTGGGGCTGGCGCTGCTGACCAGCATCGGCCAGAACCGGATCGACGAGCTGACGGAGCTGATCAACGACCCGCTGCGGCGCGACCAGCTGGTGATCGCCCTCGGCCGGCGAGAGTTCGTGGGCGTCGACCCGCGGGCCAGCCTGGCGCTGGTGGACCTGCTGGAGGAGTGGTCGCGTCGCCAGGCGGCCGAGGTGCTGCAGCTGGTGCTGACCATCGCGCTGGGGGTGGCGGTCGTCACCCTCCTGCCAGCCCTCCTGGTGGGCGCCCGGGACGCTAGGCGTCGACCGGCTCGGCGATGATGATCAGCTCGCCCCAGTTGCGGTTGAAGCCCTGCGAGGTCTGCAGGGTCAGGCGCTCGTGGTCGGTGGGCTGCGTCCAGCGCACTGCGTCCTCGCAGCCGGGAGGCGCGTAGCGCAGCACCAGCGGGGGATTGGGGTGGGGTGCGGCCCGGGTGTCCGGGCAGCTGACGTTGGGCCGCACCTCGGTGACCACGTAGCGCAGGACCTGCCCGTCGGACATCCGGACCTTCACCTCCGCCCCGAGCTGCACGTTCCACAGCGGCTTGAAGAGGTGGCTCAGGGCGTGGGCGAAGATGTACGAGTTCGTCCCGCGCCCCGGCTGGGTGCCCTCGCACAGGACATAGGCGGCGTCCGACGGCGGGAACTCGCAGTGCTGCGGGTCCACGGCCTGGCGTACCGCCACGTTGATGCCCACCGCCTCGATCTGCAGCTGGACCGCCACCCAGTCCTCGGGGATCGGCGTGGGCGACGGAGTCGGCTCGGGTGCGGCGGTGCGGGTGGGGGCGGCGCTGGGCTCGGCGGTCAGGGTCGGCGAGGCCACGGCCACCGGCGTGGTCGGGTCCGGGATGGGGGGCAGGCTGGGGGTCGGCGGCTGGTCCAGGTCCAGCTGCCCCACGATAATGAGTGCCACCCCGGCGATGGCGAGCAGGAGTGGCACGACCATGCCGGCTGACGGGCGACGCATGACGGCCCGGAGTCTACCAACCAACCGCCGGAGGCCCTGACCGGACCGATGTCCCCGCGTCCTGAGGACGTTGCCCGCGCGGCGCTGGCCGCCACGCCGGCCGGCCTGCTGACCGACTTCGACGGCACCCTGTCGCCGATCGTCCGCGACCCGGCGGCGGCGCGGCCGCTGCCCGGTGCGGTCGAGGCGCTTGAGGCACTCGCCGGCCGGGGCGTGCTGGTCGGTGTGGTGAGCGGGCGGGCGGCGGCCGACGTCCGCCGCCTGCTGGGCACGGACCGGCTGCTGGTGATCGGCAACCACGGGCTGGAGTGGCTGGAGCCCGGCGCCGCGACCCCCGGGGAACGGGTGAGCGGCGCGGTCCGCGAGGCCGTG
>DASRYM010000074.1:0-25573 GCA_035687145.1 Candidatus Zixiibacteriota bacterium
ACCCCGGCGCGTCGGTGGTCGCCGGCCCGATCGGCCTCCAGGTAGGGGGCAGCCAGCTCCGAGCGCTGCAGGGCCACGGGGAGCGGCGGCAGGGAGCGCAGCCCGGAGGATGGACGTTCACCGGCGACGGCGCGCAGGCGGCGCACCAGGCGCGTGACCAGCGAGGGCGGTGGCTCGCCCCAGCGCGGTGCAGGCGAGCGGCGCGCGGGCGTGCGCATCGGGCCCGCGTCCGGCTCAGGCGGGAAGGGCGGCCTCGCCGGGCAAACCGGCCGCGTCGCGCAGCTCGGCCGCGCGGTCCGTCCGCTCCCAGGGAAGGTCCAGGTCGCTGCGCCCGAAGTGCCCGTAGGCGGCCGTCTGGCGGTAGATCGGGCGGCGCAGGTCGAGCGTGTCGATGATGGCGCCGGGCCGCAGGTCGAAGACGCGCTGCACCACCTCGCTGATCCGCTCCTCGGGGATGGCCGCCGTCCCGAAGGTCTCGAACTCCACGGCCAGCGGACGCGCCACCCCGATGGCGTAGGCCAACTGCAGCTCGCAGCGCCGGGCCAGGCCGGCGGCCACCACGTTCTTGGCCACGTAGCGGGCCATGTAGGCCCCGGATCGGTCCACCTTGGTCGGGTCCTTGCCGCTGAAGCTGCCGCCGCCGTGACGGGCCATGCCGCCGTAGGTGTCGACGATGATCTTGCGGCCCGAAAGGCCCGAGTCGCCCATCGGCCCACCGATGACGAACCGCCCGGTGGGATTCACCAGGTAGCGCGTCCGGTCGTCGAGCAGCTCGGCCGGGATCGCGGCCCTGATGACCAGCTCGCGGACCGCCTCCTCCAGGTCGGCATGCGACACGTCCGGGTCGTGCTGGGTGCTGACCAGCGCGGTGGCCACCCGCCGCGGGCGCCCGTCGGCGTCGTACTCGATGGTCACCAGGCTCTTGCCGTCGGGCCGCAGGAACGGGATCTCCCTGCGCTTGCGGGCCTCGGCCAGGCGCCGTGCGACCTGGTGGGCCAGCTGGATGGGCATCGGCATCAGCTCCGGCGTCTCGTCCACGGCGTAGCCGAACATCATTCCCTGGTCGCCGGCGCCCAGCTCATCGGGCTCGACCCCCTGCTTGGCCTCCAGCGCGCGATCCACGCCCAGCGCGATGTCCGGCGATTGCTCCTTGATGGCGGTCATCGTGCCGCAGGTTTCCCAGTCGAAGCCGAGCCGGCTGTCGTTGTAGCCGATCTCGCGTACCGTGTCGCGCACCACGGCCGGCACGTCGCAGTA
Source organism: Candidatus Zixiibacteriota bacterium (assembly GCA_035687145.1). Lineage (GTDB taxonomy): Bacteria > Chloroflexota > Limnocylindria > QHBO01 > QHBO01 > DASRYM01. The sequence goes on from DASRYM010000074.1 coordinate 1,258, forward strand.
GGCCTCGGTCGTCATCTCGCCCAGGACCAGGACCAGGCCGGTGGTCGCCGCGACCTCGATCGCCACCCGTGCCTGCGGGTCGCGGGCGATGACGTCGTCGAGCACCGCGTCGGCCACGGCGTCACACAGCTTGTCGGGGTGTCCCTCGGTGACCGATTCGGAGGTGAACACCATCGGGCGCTGCGAGTCAGGCATGGGCCGCAGTGTACCGCTCAGCCGCACGGGGCGGGATCAGCCCGAGGACTGCCAACCGACGCTCGGGCCGGTCGTCCGCCGCGCCCAAAGCCCGCGCTCCAGCGGGCCAACGACCGGGCCAGCAATTCGAAGGCGTGGCAGGTGGGCTCGGGCCGCCGCGGATCATCACGCGCCCTGGCCCGGCTCGAGGCCACGCCTTCCGGTGCTGACCCGCGACCTGCGGGAGGCAACCGCAGCGACGGCGCCTACGTGCCGGACTCGTACGATTCGGCGTAGGCCGCCTGCTCGGGAGTCATCGGCTCGATGTGGATGCCCATGCTCTCCAGCTTCAGGCGCGCCACCTCGCGGTCGATCTCCTCGGGGACGTCGTAGACCTTCGGCTCCAGCTCGGCGTGGTGCGCGCGCAGCCACTCCAGGGCCAGCGCCTGGTTGGCGAAGCTCATGTCCATGACCATGGCCGGGTGACCCTCGGCGGCCCCGAGGTTGACGAGGCGGCCGTCGGCCAGCACGTACAGGCGCCGGCCGTCGGGCATCAGGTACTCGCGGGTGAACGGCCGCACCTCGCGCGAGGATTCGGTTTGCGCCTCGAGCGCCCCGAGCTCGAACTCGTCGTTGAAGTGGCCGGCATTGGCCAGGATCGCCCCATCGCGCATGAGCGGGAAGTGGGCCGCGCCCCACACGTTCAGGTTGCCGGTGGCCGAGATGAACACCTCGCCCACCCTGGCGGCCTCGGTGGCGGTCATCACCCGGTACCCGTCCATGGCGGCCTCCAGGGCGCGCACGGGGTCGACCTCCACGACCACCACGTTGGCCCCCATTCCATCGGCCCGGGCGGCGATGCCGCGACCGACCCAGCCATAGCCGCCCACGACCACCGTCTTGCCCGCGAACAGGATGTTCGTGGCGCGCAGGATGCCGTCGATCGAGCTCTGGCCGGTCCCGTAGCGGTTGTCGAACAGGTGCTTGGTCAGCGCCTCGTTGACGGCCACGATCGGATAGCCCAGCACGCCGTCCCGGGCCATGGCCCGCAGCCGGATCACGCCGGTGGTCGTCTCCTCGGTGCCGCCCACCACCCCGTCGAGCAGCTCGCGTCGACGGGTGTGCAGCTCGTTCACCAGGTCCGCCCCGTCGTCCATGGTCACCTGCGGGCGGTGGTCCAGCGCCGCGGCGATGTGCGCGTAGTAGGAGTCCCGGTCCTCGCCCTTGATGGCGTAGGTCGGGATGCCGTGGTGCGCCACCAGCGAGGCGGCCACGTCGTCCTGGGTGGAGAGCGGGTTGGACGAGCAGAGCACCGCATCGGCGCCGCCGGCCTTCAGGGTGCGCATCAGGTTCGCCGTCTCGGCGGTGACGTGCAGGCAGGCGCTGATGCGCCAGCCCTCCAGCGGCCGCTCCCGCTCGAAGCGCTCCCGGATGCCGGCCAGCACCGGCATCTGGCGGTCCGCCCACTCGATCTTCAGGGCGCCGGCATCGGCCAGGCCGATGTCGGCGATGTCGCCTCTCACTTCGGGTCGCGTTGCCACGGCAGTCGTATCGCCTCTCGTAAGGGTCTCATCAGCCCCCAACCGCCGGCGCGCCGGCGCGCCAGCCGCTCGGTCAGGCGGTGGGTCTCAACGTAGCCGAGACGGGCGTAGGCCGCCACGGCCGGGTCATTGTCGGCGTGCACGTTGAGGACCACGTGCGGCACGCGGCGCAGCAGCTCGGCGGTGACCGCGCTGGTCACCATCTTGGCGAAGTCGTGGCCGCGGAAGTCGATGTGGGTCAGCACGTTGCCGACCACCGCGACCCCCTCGCGCACGCTGATGACGTGGGTCCCGGCCGCGCTCACCAGCCGGCCCCGCACCCGCACCCCGTAGTACACGCCGTCGGCCAGCACCGATGCCGGGAAGCCGCCCCGGAAGCCGGCCTGGTAGAGCCGGTTCAGCTCGTCGATGTCGGCCGGCACCAGCCGCTCCGCCGGCCCGGCGAAGGGGACGAAGGTACCGGCGTCGACCGCCATGCGCAGCAGGTACTGCGGCGGGTCCAGCTCGTAGAGGTCCTCGAGTGCCTCGTCGATGGCGTCGGTCCCCATCAGGTACGCGTCCCGCGGGCGGATGACGCCGGCCAGCACCTCGCGTACGCCGGCCGGGTCGCCCATCACGAACAGCGGCTGCGGGATGAGGCCCTCGGTGTGCATGGCCAGCGCGATCGGCCGCCCCCGGTCGTCGTAGGCGATGCCCCAGGTCGTGCGCTGGCGGTTGCCGCCGTCCAGGTCGCCGAAGGCGTACGCGGCGTAGATCGCGTCCGTCCGCAGGAACGCAGCGATCTCCTCGCGGTCGGAGACCGCTCGCGCGTAGAGCTCCTGGCGAGGGGCCACTGCCATCGGGCCGTCTCCTGCCCCGTCTCAGTAGGTCAGCAGGGTGTGGATCGTGAAGTCGGACAGCTTCTCACGACCGTTGAGGGCAGTCAGCTCGACCATGAAGCTCAGGCCCGCGATCTGCCCGCCGAGCCGCTGCACGAGCTCGATGGTGCCCAGCACCGTCCCGCCGGTGGCCAGCAGGTCGTCGACGATGAGCACGCGCTGCCCCTCCTGGATGGCGTCGCGGTGCACCTCCAGGGTGGCGGTACCGTACTCGAGGTCGTACTCGACCTCGATCGTCTCGGCCGGCAGCTTCCCGAGCTTGCGGACCGGGACGAAGCCGGCGCCCAGCTTGTAGGCCAGCGGCGCGGCGAAGATGAAGCCGCGCGACTCCATGCCCACCACCAGGTCGATCTTCTCGTCCTTGACCGCATCGGCCATGCGGTCGATGACGTCGGCGAAGGCGGCGGCATCCTTGAGCAGGGTGGTGATGTCGTAGAACAGGATCCCGGGCTTCGGAAAGTCCGGGACCTCGCGGATCCTGGCGCGGAGGTCTTCGACGGAACCCACGGTCACGGCGGTTTGGGCGCTCCTGGCGTTGCTTCGAGGGGCCCGACGAGTCTAGACCGATGCCGCCGCCACGGGCAACGCCCGCGCATGGGCGGGTTCGCACCGCGGCGGCCGGCGGGGGCGCGTTCGGTGGTGGCTGCCCGGTCCGCGCCCCCTGTCCGGGCCGTCACCTGTCCCGCTGGCCGCCGGCCAGCCGTCGCAGCACGGTCTGCAGCACGCCCCCGTTGCGGTAGTAGGTCACGTCGATCTCGCCGTCCAGGCGCGCCACGGCCCGGAAGCGGGTCTCGCGGCCATCGTCGGCGCGCGCCACCACGGTCACCTCCTGGCGCGGCCGCAGCCCGTCGGCGATGCCGCTGATGGTGAACGTCTCGCGCCCGGTCAGCCCCAGGGTGCTCGCCTTCTCCCCCGCCAGGTACTGCAGCGGCAGGATGCCCATCCCGACCAGGTTGGACCGATGGATCCGCTCGTACGACTCGGCGATCACCGCCCGCACGCCCTGGAGGTACGGCCCCTTGGCCGCCCAGTCGCGCGACGAGCCCGATCCGTACTCCCTGCCGGCCAGCACGATCAGTGGCGTCCCCTCCGCCCGGTAGCGCTCCGAGGCCTCGAAAATGCTCATCCGCTCGCCGGATGGGATGTGCTCGGTGACGTTGCCCTCCGCGTCCGGCGTGAGAAGGTTGCGCAGCCGGATGTTGGCGAAGGTGCCGCGCACCATCACCTCGTGGTGGCCGCGCCGCGAGCCGTAGGAGTTGAAGTCGCGCGGCTCGACGCCGCGCTCGATCAGCCACTGCCCTGCCGGCGAGGTGCGCGCAATGGCTCCCGCCGGCGAGATGTGGTCGGTGGTCACGCTGTCCCCCAGCATGACCAGCACCCGCGCGCCCTCGATGTCCGGCATCGGCTCCGGCTCGGCCGACAGGCCGGTGAAGAACGGCGGCTGGGCCACGTAGGTCGACTGCGGATCCCAGGCGTAGCGGTCCCCGGCCGGCACCGGCAGGTTCCTCCAGCGCTCGTCTCCCTCGAAGACCGATGCGTAGTTGCGGGTGAAGATCTCGCCCCGCACCTGCTCGGCCACGACCGATGCCACCTCCTCGGGCGAGGGCCAGATGTCGGCCAGGTACACCGGGTTGCCGTCTCCATCGGTCCCGAGCGGCTCGGAGGTCAGGTCCAGGTCGATGCGCCCGGCCAGCCCGAAGGCGACCACCAGCGGCGGCGAGGCCAGGTAAGAGGCCCGTGCCAGCGGGTGGATGCGGCCCTCGAAGTTGCGATTGCCGGACAGCACCGCCACGGCCACCAGGTCGTTGGCCTCGATGGCCGCGGCGATCGGCTCGGCCAGCGGCCCGGAGTTGCCGATGCAGGTGGTGCAGCCGTAGCCCACCAGCCCGAAGCCGAGCTGCTCCAGCGGCTCCATCAGCCCGGCGTTGGCCAGGTAGTCGGTCACCGCGCGCGAGCCCGGCGCCAGCGAGGTCTTGACCCACGGTGGCGTGCGCAGCCCGCGGGCCAGCGCGTTCCGCGCCAGCAGCCCGGCGGCGACCATCACGCTGGGGTTGCTCGTGTTGGTGCAGCTGGTGATGGCCGCGATCACCACCGAGCCGGAGCGCAGCTTGAAGCGCTGGCCGTCCATCTCGACCTCCACGGCCCGGTAGTGCGGCTCCTGGTGGTCGGTGTGGATCGGCGTCACCTCGCCAGGCTGGCCGGGCGCCGGGCCCCCGTCATCGGTCCGCGTGGTGTAGGCCGGCGGGTCGGAGGCCGGGAACGACTCCTCGGAGGCCTCCTCCACGACCGTCTCGCGCGGCTGCGGATCGTGCGCGGCGTGGGTGGTGCCGTCGGCGTGGGTGTGCAGCCCCTCGCTGAAGATGCCGCGGAAGTTCTCCTTGAGCAACGGGAGCGGGACGCGATCCTGCGGTCGCTTCGGCCCGGCGACGCTGGGCTCCACCTCGCCCAGGTCCAGGCTGAGCGACTCGTTGAAGATCGGCTCCGGGGAGGCATCGGTCCGGAACAGGCCCTGCTCCTTGGCGTAGGCCTCGACGCGCCGCACGACCTCCTCGGGTCGGCCGGTCATGCGCAGGTAGCGCAGCGTCTCGTCGTCGATCGGGAAGAGGGTGGCGGTCGCCCCGAACTCCGGCGACATATTGCTGATGGTGGCCCGGTCGGCCAGCGGCAGGCGGGAGAGTCCCGGCCCGTGGAACTCGACGAACTTGCCGACCACCCCGTGGGCGCGGAGCATCTCGGTGACGGTCAGCACCAGGTCGGTGGCCGTGGCTCCCGAGCGCAGCTCGCCGTCCAGGCGGAAGCCGACCACCGTCGGCAGCGGCTGGTAGAGCGGCTGCCCGAGGAGCGCCGCCTCGGCCTCGATGCCGCCCACGCCCCAGCCCACCACGCCCAGGCCGTTGATCATGGTGGTGTGCGAGTCGGTGCCGACCAGGGTGTCCGGGAAGGCCACCCCGTCGCGGGCGGTGACCACGTCGGCCAGGTACTCGAGGTTGACCTGGTGCACGATCCCGGTCCCCGGCGGCACCACCCGGAAGTTGTCGAAGGCCTGCTGCGCCCAGCGCAGGAGGGCGTAGCGCTCGCCGTTGCGCTCGTACTCGCGCTCGACGTTGATCAGGAACGCGGCCGAGGTGCCGTACTGGTCGACCTGCACCGAGTGGTCGATGACCAGGTCGGCCGGCACCAGAGGGTTGATGCGCCGCGGGTCGCCGCCCATCTCGGCCATCGCGTCGCGCATGGCGGCCAGGTCCACCACGCAGGGCACGCCGGTGAAGTCCTGCAGGATGACGCGCGCCGGCATGAAGGGGACCTCGTACTCGCCGGGGCTGCCCGGGTCCCAGCCGGCCAGGGCGCGCACGTCCTCGGGCCCCACCAGGCCGGTGCCGGCATCCGCGTGGCGGAGCATGTTCTCCAGCAGGACCTTGACCGTGTACGGCAGGCGGGCCAGCCCCGGCGCGCCGGCGGCCTCCAGCCTGTAGAAGGCGTAGGACCGATCGCCGACGCGCAGCGTGTCACGCGCCGCCGAGGGGTCGATGAGGGGTGGACGGGTGGTCACAGGACGCGCCTCCTTCGTACGTCCGCGCGCTCGCGCGGTGCTCGAGTTCGGCGCCGGACGGGTGCGCCCGTCCCGGGTCGAGAAGTGAACGTCATTATACCGCGCCCTTCCCCCTGGCGGTGCCTGACCGATGTGTCGGCCGCATCACGCGGGAGGGCTGGCTGCCGCTGCGGATGTGCGGCTCATCGCCGCGCTGGACGCGTGAGCCGCCCGGATCCGCGCCGTCCTCGCGTTCGGCACGCCGATGCTTCGGCCATGCGCCGCGGGTCCACGCTTCTCGCGCGATGCGTGCGATGCACCGCTCACCGCAGCCGGGTCGGAGGTGCCGCCGGTGTGCCGGGTCGGTGATCGACAGGTGGAGGAGCGGCCGGGCTCCTCTCGCGGCCAGCTGGCCTGCGGCCTGCGATACTTGGGCCATCACCACCATCACCTACCACCTGAACGTCAGCGTCCTGGAGGACGCGATGCGTGCCCTGATGGACGCCTTCAAGCTGAACGTGTCCGCCAAGGGAGACCGTCCATGAACCCGCGACCGCTTCGACCCGGACCGGCGCAGGCTGTAGCGCGCCACGCGCCGGTGGCCCGGGCCGGAGCACGGCTGCAGGAGGCACCACCATGACCCTTCAGGAGGCCCTCCCCTTCCTGGTTCCGCTCCTCATCCTGCAGCTGGTGCTGCTGGGCACCGGCCTCTACGACCTGACGCGACCCGAGCGGCGCGTGAAGGGCGGCAACAAGTGGGTGTGGGCCATCGTGATCGTCTTCGGCCAGCTGCTCGGCCCGCTCATCTACTTCCTGCTCGGGCGCGAGGAGACCTAGAACCGGCATGTCCGGGACCGATGCACACGCCATCGGCGTCCGCGACCTGACCAAGCGCTACGGCGAGGTCCTGGCGCTCGACGGCCTGTCGCTGGACGTCCCGGCCGGCTCGGTCTACGGCTTCCTGGGCCCCAACGGGGCGGGCAAGACCACCACCCTGCGCATCCTGACCTCGCTGGCACGGGCCGACGCCGGCGAGGCATGGGTGATGGGCGTGCCGGTCGGGGACGGCGAACCGAACCGGCGGGGCCTGATCGGCTACCTGGACCAGGACCCGCGCTTCCATGGCTGGATGCGGGGGCGCGAGCTGCTGCTGCTGGTGGGCGACCTGTACGGGATGCGCGGCGCGGCGCTCCGCGCCCGGGTCGACGAGGTGCTGGAGGTGGTCGGGCTAACCGAGGCCGCCGGTCGCTCCATCAGCGGTTACTCCGGCGGCATGCGCCAGCGCCTGGGCCTGGCGCAGGCAATCCTCAACCGGCCGCCTGTCCTGCTGCTGGACGAGCCGGTCAGCGCCCTCGATCCCGAGGGGCGGCGCGACCTGCTGGAGGTCATCCGCCGGTTGGGCGGCGAGTCGACCGTCCTGCTCAGCACCCACATCCTGAACGACGTCGAGCGGGTCTGCGACCGGGTCGCCATCCTGGACCGTGGGCGGCTGGTCACCGCCGGACCGATGGACGAGCTCCTGGCCCGCTACGCGCGGCCGGTGTACGTCATCGAGCCCGAGGAGCCCGGCGACGGGCTCCTCGGGCGCCTGGCCGACGCGATGCGGGCGGTCCCCGGCGTCACCGATGCGTCGGTCACGCACACCACGGTGCGTGTCGCGGTCACCGACGACGCGGTGCTGAGCACCCGGCTGCTGGGCGCGGTGGCGACCTGCGGGATCCCGGTGGTCCGCTTCGAGCAGCAGCGGCCGAGCCTGGAGGACGTCTTCCTGCAGCTGGTGGGCCGCGGCGCCCGGGAGGCGGCATGATCGGTCTGCGCCCGTTGCTGGGCAAGGAGCTGCGCGAGCAGTGGCGCACGAGGCGGCTGCCGGTGGTGGCCGTCGTCTTCGTGGCGCTGGGCATCGGCTCACCGTTCCTGGCCCGCTACATGACGGAGATCATCCGGGCCATCGGCGGCGTGGGGTTCGAGATCGAGATCCCGGAGCCGACCCTGACCGACGCCGCCAGCCAGTGGCTGAAGAACCTGGGCCAGGCGGGCATCCTGACCGCCATCCTGCTGACCATGGGCAGCGTGGCCACCGAGAAGGAGCGCGGAACCGCCGCCCTGCTGCTCACCAAGCCGGCCTCGCGCGGCGCGTTCCTGGCCGCCAAGCTGCTGGCCATCGGCGCCACCCTGGCGGTCGGCCTGGTGCTGGCCTCGGTGGCCGGCTACGTGTACACCGCGCTCCTCTTCGTGGCGCCGCCGGTCGCCGGCTGGTCGGGGATGACCGGCCTGCTGCTGCTGGCGCTGCTGGCCTACGTGGCGCTCACCTTCCTGGGCAGCACCCTGACCCGCTCGGCCATGGCCGCCGCCGGCCTCGGCGTGGGCGGCATGATCGTGTTGGCCGCGGTGTCGGCCCTGCCGCAGGTGGCCCCCTACACGCCCGCCGGTCTCAGCGGGCAGCCGGCGCTGCAGCTGGGGGTGGGGGCCGATCCGGGCGGGCTCATCGGTCCCGTGCTGGCCAACGCCGCGCTGGTGCTGGCGCTGGCCGGCCTGTCCTGGCTGGTCTTCCGCCGCCAGGAGCTGTAGCTAGCCCTTGTAGTCCGGCGGCTCCTCGTCGAACTCGCCGTAGTGGGCGGCCAGGTGGTCGTACACCCTGCGCCGATCGGCCTCGGGGATGTCCACCCCACCGCGCGCACCGTTGACGACGGTCATGGCCGCCACCACGCCGCGCCAGACGACCTTCAGCTCGCCGTCGATCAGCTCGTGGTGCGGCAGCTTGTAGGCACCCTGCTCGTGCGGCGGATCATGCTCCGCATCGGCCGATGCGTCATACCAGGCGTGGGCGCGGGCGACGGCATCCCAGCCGCCGTGCTCCCGGATGCGGTCAAGCTTGTCGGTGCCATCCCAGTCCCATTCACGCTCCTTCGGCGCGGTCGGGCTGCGATGCGGTGCGGTGACGGTACCCATGCGTACCTCCTTTCCCCCGGACGAGGGTCGCATCAGCGATGCCAACTCGGGCACCACGCGTCACCCGAGGTCGCTGCGGATGAGCGAGTAGGTGATGAGATCGTGGTAGGCACCGGCCCGGTACTGGGCGCCGCGCTGGACGCCCTCCCGGACGAAGCCGGCCTTCTCCAGGGCACGCTGCTCGGCGACGTTCTCCACGTCGGTCGACGCCTCGACGCGGTTGAGGTCGGTGTGCGCGAAGAGCCACTCGGCCAGCAGCCGCTGCGCCTCCGGCCCGTAGCCCTGGCCGCGCGCCTCGGGGATCAGCTCGATTCCGATGTTCCAGGCGTCGGACATCGGTGCCGGGCCGTAGTTCACCCGGTGCCAGCTGACCGTGCCCAGCGGCGCACCGTCCTCGATGCGCTCCACGATCAAGATCCCGTTGCGGTCGTTGCGCAGCGGACCCTTCTCCAGCACGTCGCGCGGGATGGGACGTGGCTCGTCGCCGAAGTCGTTGAAGCCGCCCCGGTCCCGTGGGTCCCGCGCCCACTCGTCGAGCATGTCGGCATCGGCCAGGGTGACGTCGCGGAGGCGGACCCGGTGGGCAGCGGTCATGGCGCGGGCAGTATGACCCATGACGGCGCGCGCCACGTGCGCGGCCAAGCGTCGTACTGCACGCCAGGTGCGCGCTATTCCCCGGTGGTGGCCTCTGCAGGCACCCAACCGGTCAGCTGGCGTGAACCGCGACCGTTCACGGGGGATGTGCGCCACTGGCGGCCCATCTGATGTGAATGACGACGGTTCGCGGTGTCGGAGGCGCGTCAGGCCGGGGTGGGCACCGCCTCGTCGGCGGCGGTCAGCGCCGCCAGGGCCCGCAACGCCACCTCCACCGGGTCCCGTCCCACGCCCACCGGGATCCGGACCTGGTTCGACCCGACCGAGGGGCGGAAGCCGGCCAGCTGCAGCGCCATGGAAACCCGCCGCCGGTCGAAGCGCGGCCACTTGAAGACCACCTGGCGGGCCTCGGCGCGCACCTCCGGGACCCGGGCCGCCTCGGCGGCCATCCGCACCGCGACCGCCCGGAAGAGCCCCTCCACCGGCTCGGGGATCGGCCCGAACCGGTCGCGCAGCTCCTCTCGCAGCGCCTCGGCATCGGCGTCCGAGCGGACGTGGGCGAAGCGCCGGTAGATCTCCAGCTTGGCACCCGCGTCACCGATGTAGGAGTCCGGCAGGTAGGCCGACCCGGGCAGGTCCAGGCGCACGGGCGCCGGCTCCGCCCCGACCGCCCGGCCGCGCCGCACCTCGACCGCCTCGGCCAGCATGCGGGTGTAGAGCTCGAAGCCCACCGCGGCCATGAAGCCGTGCTGCTCGGGCCCCAGGATGTTCCCCGCCCCGCGGATCTCGAGATCGGACAGCGCGATCTGGTAGCCGGCACCCAGGTCGGAGGCGCTGAAGATGGCGTGCAGCCGCTTGCGGGCCACCGGCGACAACGGTTGCCCGCGCCGATGCAGCAGGTAGGCGTAGGCGCGGCGATCGGATCGGCCCACCCGTCCGCGCAGCTGGTAGAGCTGCGCCAGCCCGAAGGTATCGGCCCGGCTGATGATGATGGTGTTGGCGTTCGGGATGTCCAAGCCGGACTCGATGATGGTGGTGCACACCAGGACGTCGAACGTGCCGGCGTCGAAGTCGAGCATCACCCGTTCCAGCATCCCCTCCGGCATCTGGCCATGACCGATCGCCACCCGCGCCCGCGGGACCAGCCGCCGCACGCGCTCGGCCGCGGCCTCGATGGTGTCCACCCGGTTGTGGACGAAGTAGACCTGCCCACCGCGGTCGAGCTCGCGGTTGATGGCGTCGCGGATGAGCCCGTCGTCGTCCTCGGCGATGCGGGTCTGGATCGGCAGCCGCGCCTCGGGCGGCGTCTCGATCACCGACAGGTCGCGGATCCCGACCAGCGACAGGTGCAGGGTGCGCGGGATGGGCGTGGCCGACAGGGTCAGCACGTCCACCTCGCGGCGCATGGCCTTGATCCGCTCCTTGTGGGCCACCCCGAAGCGCTGCTCCTCGTCGACCACCAGCAGGCCCAGGTCGGCAAAGGTCACGTCCCGGGACAGCATGCGGTGGGTGCCGATCAGGATGTCCACGCTGCCGTCCGCGACACCGGCCACGATCTCCGCCTGCTTCTTCTTCGGCACGAAGCGCGACAGCATCTCCACCCTCACCGGGAAGGGCGCCAGGCGTCGGGTGAAGGTGCCCAGGTGCTGCTGGGCCAGCACCGTGGTCGGCACCAGGACCGCCACCTGCTTCCCGTCCTGTACGGCCTTGAAGGCGGCGCGCAGCGCCACCTCGGTCTTGCCGTAGCCGACGTCGCCGCACACCAGCCGGTCCATCGGCCGGCGGCGCATCATGTCGGCCTTGACCTCCTCGATGGTGCGCGCCTGGTCGGGGGTCTCGGTGTAGGGGAAGGCGTCCTCCAGCTCGCGCTGCCAGACGGTGTCCGGGCTGAACCGGAAGCCGGGGGCCGACTCGCGGGCGGCGTAGATCTCCAGCAGCTCGTCGGCCAGGTCGGCCACCGCCCGCCGCACGCGGCGCTTGGTGCGCTCCCAGTCGGTGCCGCCCAGCTTCGACAGCGCCGGTGCGCTGCCGCCCGAGTAGCGGGTGATGCGACCGATCTGGTCGGCCGGCAGGAAGATCTTGTCGTCGCCGGCGAAGTCGAGCTGCAGGTACTCCCTGGTGTCGCCACCGTAGGTGCGCTGGGTCATGCCCGCGAAGCGCGCGATGCCGTGGTCGACGTGCACCACCAGGTCGCCGGGGCTGAGCTTCCCGATCAGGTCGCGGGTCACCACCCGCTTCGACGGGGTCAGCCGCCGCACGCGGGTCGCCCCGAAGAGCTCCCGGTCGGTGAGCACCACCAGGGCGGACGGCTCGTGGACGAACCCGCCGGACAGCGAGCCATGCACCAGGCCGATGCCCCCGGGCGCCGGCACCTCGCGGAGCTCGGCGGCCGCCCCGGCGGTGATGCCCGCCTCCTCGAGCAGCTCCCCCACCCGGCTGGCCTGGTCGGTGGTGACCACGATGCGCCGGCCGCCGGCCGTCAGCTCCGCCAGCCAGGGCGCGAGGCGCTCGCTGCGCCCCGGGAGGGCCGGGGCGGGCCGGTAGCCGGCGTCGACCTCGGCGCCCTCCTCCAGCCGCTCGGCGGCTCGCCCCTCCAGGGTCCGCAGCGTCCCGTCCGCGTCGTACGGGAGCGGCCAGTCGGCGGGCAGCTCCCCCGCCTCGCGCAGGCCGGCGCGGCGCTGCACGGCCTGGGCGTCCAGCTCGTGGGCGATGGCGCGCAGCTCGGAGCCATCGGTCAGGACCAGGTGGGCGTCGTCCGGAATGTGATCGGCGGCCGGCCCGGCGGTGAGCAGCGCCGCCCACGTCTCGGCCGCCTCCGCCAGGTCGCCCTGCTCCAGCTTGGCCAGGTCCTCGGCCAGTTGCTCGGAGAGGTCCCATGGGGCGCGCTCGCGGAGCGACTCCCAGCCGTCGGCGGGGAGGAACTCGCTGGCCGGCAGCAGCACGGCCTCCTCGACCCGCCGCCGGCTGGCCTGGGTCATGGGGTCGAAGGTGCGGATCGATTCCGCCTCGTCCCCGAACAGCTCCACCCGGATCGGGTCCGGGCTGCCCGGCGGCCAGACGTCCACGATGCCGCCGCGGTTGGCGAACTCCCCGATGCCGCTCACCTCGACAACCGGCTCGTAGCCGCCCGCCACCAGCGCGGTGAGCAGCGCGCGCTGGCCGGCCCGCTGGCCCACCCGCAGGTGCACCCGCGAGGCGGCCAACTGCTCCACGCCGAGCGTGCGCTGCACCAGGGCCTGCAGCGGCGCCACCAGCACCAGGCTCCGCGTCCCCGACCCGAGCTCGGCCAGCACCGAGAGGCGCTCGGCCGACTCGTCGTGCTCGGGCAGGGCCCGCTCCAGGGGCATGGCCGCCCGCTCGGGCAGGACGCGCAGGGTGCCGGCTGCCTGCCAGGCGGACAGGTCATCCGCCAGGCGGTGCGCCTCGTCGTCGGTGCGCACCACGACCACCAGCGGCACGCCGGCGGGCAGCACCGCGCGGCGGGCGGCCAGGTGCGCGGCGCGGGCGGCGGCCGGGACCTGGATCTCGCCGGGTGGCGGCAGGCTCGCCGCCAGGCCCTCGGCCAGGACCGACAGCCGACGGTCGGCGCCGCCGCGGGTGGCGGAGGCGGGACGGGGACGGGAGGCGGTGGTCGTCACGTCGCCGGCGCTGCCAGATCCCGGCCGTTGTAGGCGTTCATCGCCGCGTCGATCCCCTCGGCCAGCCACGTCTCGCAGGCGTCGGCCGCAGTGGCGATGGCCTCGGCCGCCAGCTCGCGCTCGTCGCTGCGGAAGGTGGAGAGCACGTGATCCACCGTGGCGCGGCTGCTCCCCGGCCGGCCGATCCCGACCCGCAGCCGGCAGAACTGGTCGGTGCCCAGGACGCTGATCACGTCGCGCAGGCCGTTGTGGCCGCCGGCCGATCCCTCGCGGCGCAGCCGCAGGCGCCCCAACGGCAAATCGACGTCATCGGTCACCACCAGCAGGTCGCTGCTGACGTCGACATCGGTCTGGCGGATGGCGGCCTTCAGGGGCCCGCCGGACAGGTTCATGTAGCGCAGCGGCTTGACGAGCAGCACCTTCCCCGCCGGACCGGGGCGAATGACCTCCAGGCGGGCAGCGCCGTCCTTCATGCGACCCTGGCCGGTGAGGCCCCATCGGTCCGCCAGGAGATCGATCACCCGAAAGCCGACGTTGTGCCGCGTGAAGAGGTAGCGCTCGCCGGGATTACCCAGCCCGCAGATGACCTTCACCGGGCCGATGGTAGCGGGCAGCATGAAGAGGGACCGCCCGCACAGCCCGGGCGGTCCCTGACCGGGAGGGAGGCAATCAGCCGGCGCGGAACGCTCCCGGGAACTGGGCGATGATCCCGTCGCTCAGCATGTCGGCCATGTGCAGGATCTGCCGGCGGACGGCGTCGTAGGCTTCCACGTCCCCTTCCCAGTCCGCGTTCAGCCGCGCGACCGCCTCGGCCGCGGTGAGCGCCAGGTGCTCGCGCATCATGGCGCGCATCTCGGCCTCCGGCCAGTGGGTCGGGTTGGCCGCCGCCAGGAAGGCGGCGATCTCGTCCGCGTTGGCCTTCCAGCGGGCGTCGGCATCGACAAGGGCGGCGTCGTCGCCATCCCGGGCCGCCCCCAGCAGGTCGGCGGCGATCAGGATGTGGTCGGTGAGCAGCGCGGCCAGCCGGTCGCCGGCCGCCTGGCCGTAGAAGGGCTTGACGGCGTTGCCGATGTCGATCTGGTTCCGGAGCAGCCGCCGCACGGCGGCGTCGGCGTCCGGCGTCCGGCCCAGGATGCCGATGATCGCCATCCTGGTCCAGGTCGCGTGGTCCTCCCACAGCACGCGCATATCGGCCCGGAAGTCCTCGCGGGCCTGGCGTGCGCTGGCGGCAGCCGCCGAGTGGTCGTGGACGGGGACGAAGCTGACCGCCAGCCCCAGGGCCAGTGCGAGGGCGAGGGCGAGGGCCCCCAGCAGGAGCGACCGGCGGCGAAGCGCATCGGTCATGAGTCGCGTCCTCCAGTGCGTATGCTCAGGGCTGTGTGACGATCACCATCCCCTGCATGTCGTTGGGATGGAGCGAGCAGTCATACCGATGCTCACCGGGCTCCTCGAAGGTGAAGCTGACGCTCTGACCCGGCGCCATCTGCAGCACGTCCCCGCCGTCGTCCAGCAGCCGCACGTTGTGCGTGAAGTTGTCGTTGTTCGTCCAGGTCACGGTGGTTCCGGCCGGGACGGTGATCACTTCGGGGTCGAAGCGATATGACGGCGGGAGGTTCACCTGGTTGGTGGCCACCGGGCTGGGTTGTGCCTCGGCCGCGCAGCCGGCCGCCAGCAACAGGAGGCCGACGGCGGCTGCGCGCCTCAACAGGGTCATGAGCGCTGCGCGGCCGCGCTCAGGCTGGCCACCACCCCGCGGGTGGCCGCGGTGAAGACGAGGATGAAGGCCAGCACGTTCAGCACCTCGCTGACGGTGTGCGCGAAGAGGAACACCGTCCAGTCGAGGTGGTAGGTCATGTAGCTGATCTCGGCCAGCGCGAAGAGCGCGAACGCCCAGCCCAGCATCCCGGCGCCGGCGTTGAAGCTGCGCCAGGCGAAGTAGGCCCCGATGGCGAACAGCACCAGGTGGATGAGCAGGAAGATCGGAGCCGGGATGGCGTTGACGAAGTCACCGATGGGCATGGTGGTTACTCACCTCCCGTGTGCGCCGCTTCCGCGGCGCGATGCTTGGTGTGGTGCCGCCGGCCGTCGACGACGACCGCGGCCCAGACGACGACCATGCCGGTGAGGGCGACGAGGTGGGCGGCCTGCGCTGCCGGCAGCGTGTGCGCCAGGGGGCCGGCCGCGGCGTGGGTCGTCGCGCTGAGGACGACGCTCATGGCCATCACCAGCAGGCCGACGCGCGCCGCCGCCGGCAGGGACCCGATGGCCCCGGCCAGTCGCCTCGTCGCTTCTATCACCAGCACGTCTTAGTGATACATCGTAGACTGGAGCGGTGTCAACATGTATCTCTAGCGACAGCAGGCGATACACGCGCCGGTGATACACTCGGGCGATGACCACGCGGACGCGCGAGGAGAGCCTGGCGGCCATCGGCCTGCTCGATGAGCCGGTTCGGCTGCGCATCTACGACTGGGTGGTGGCGCAGCACCGACCGGCGGGGCGCGAGGAGGTGTCGAGGGCCTTGGGGATCACGCGCGCCCTGGCCACCTTCCACCTGGACCGGTTGGCCGAGGCCGGCCTGCTGGACAGCGGATACCAGCGCCTGACCGGGCGCGTCGGCCCCGGCGCCGGCCGGCCGGCGCGCGTCTACTGGCGCGCCCGCGGCGAGGTCGATGTCTCGCTCCCCGCCCGCCGCTACCGGCTGGCCGCCGGGTTGTTCGCCGCGGCCCTGCGGCGCATCGGCGGCGACCGGGTGCCCGATGAGCTGCGCAGCTCGGCGCGAGAGCTGGGCGAGGAGCTCGGAAGCCAGACATCCCGTCGCGGCGCGCCCCGCACCCGCCTGCTGCGAGCGCTGGAGGCCGGCGGCTACGAGCCGGTCACGGACCGAACCGGCACCATCCGGCTCCGCAACTGCCCGTTCGACGCCCTGGTGGACGACCACCGCCCGCTGGTGTGCGGCACCAACCTGGCCCTCTCGCAGGGGATCGCGCGCGGCAGCGGCGCGGAGGAGCTGGAGCCGGTGCTCGACCCACAGCCCGGATTCTGCTGCGTGGCCTTCGTCCCGCGCGGCCGCGCCGGCGACGCTGAGAACGGGGCCGCCAACGGAGCCGCCGCAGGGTGAGCGTGGACGTCGCCATCATCGGCGGCGGGATCATCGGCTGCGCGGCAGCCGCGCTGCTCGCCGAGCGGGGCGCGACGGTCGCCCTCTACGAGGCCACCGCGCTGGCGGTCGGGGCCTCGGGCCGCAACCTGGGCGCCATCCAGCACCCCTTCGACGCCGTCCTGGAGCCGCTCTACCACCGCTCGCTGGGGCTGTACCGCCGCCTCGCGTCGGAGGTGACGTCCTTCTCCATCCCGGAGCAGCCCGCCGGCCTGTTGCTGCTCAACGCTGACCAGGCCGCCGCCCGCGACCTCGCCGCCCGCCTGGCCAACCAGGTGCCCACCCTCCGCCCGCGCTTCCTGGACGCCCACGAGGTGGTGGCCGCCGAGCCGAGCCTGGCTCCGGGCTTCGCCGCCTGCCGGCTGGACACCGGCTACCCCATCCCGCCCCGCTCGGCCACCACCGCCTGGTCGCAGCTCGCCGAGCGCAACGGCGCCACCCTTCACGTCGGCCGGTCCGCGACCCCGGTCATCTCCGCCCGGCGGGCCGGCGGGCTGCGCCTGGACGACGGCTCCGAGCTCCCGGCCGGCGCCGTGCTGGTCGCCGCCGGGCCCTGGTCGCCGGAGCTCCTGCCGGCGGAGCTGTCCATCCGGCGCACCTGGGGCGTCACCGTCCAGGTGCAGCTGGGCGCCAGCGCGCCGCGTCACGTCGTCGAGGAGGACGAGGTGGACGCCGTCAACCGCCCGGTGGAGGCCGAGGCGGCGGCCGCGGCCCAGGGACCGGATGCCGACCCGCCGAGCCTCTTCTCGATCGCGAGCGCCGCCGGCATCTCCACGCTGGGCTCCACCTTCCTGCCGTCGCAGCCCGATCCGGAGCGAGTCGCCCCGCTGCTCCTGCGACGCGGAGCCCGCTTCCTGCCCGCGCTGGCCGATGCCGAGGTGGTCGAGGTGCGCACGTGCGCCCGCCCGCAGGCGGCCGACGGCCGGCCGTTCATCGGTCCGGTGGCCGGCGTGGAGGGCCTCTTCGTCTGCGCCGGGCACGGCCCGTGGGGGATCTCCACCGGCCCGGCCTCGGCCGAGCTGGTGGTGGGCTCCATCGTTGACGGCGCCGCGCTCCCGCCCGAGCTCGCCGCGGATCGCCCGCTGACCTGACCGTGCCGGCTCAAGGCCCCGGGGTTGTGCATACTGCACAACGCCTGGCCCGGGCGAGCGATCACCAAGGGGATGCCGTTCGGCGACATCGGTCCGTAGGCTGCCTGCACAACCACCGCACGGACATGCCGAGGGGAACCGCCGATGCCCGCACCCGACTCCGGTGACACCGCCTGGATCCTGGTCTCGACCGCTTTGGTCATGCTCATGACGCCGGGGCTGGCCCTGTTCTACGGCGGGCTCGTGCGCCGCAAGAACGTGCTCTCCACCCTGATGCACAGCTTCTTCATGCTGGCCCTGGTGGGGGTCACCTGGGTGCTGTGGGGCTACTCGCTGGCCTTCGGCCCGGACACCGGGCTTGGGCTGATCGGCGGCCTGGCGTGGATCGGCCTCAACGGGGTGACCGGCGAGCCGCACGACGTGTACGCCCCGACGGTCCCGCACCTGGCCTTCGCGGCCTTCCAGATGATGTTCGCCGTCATCACCCCGGCCCTCATCACCGGAGCCTTCGCCGAGCGCAAGCGCTTCAAGGCCTTCGTGCTGTTCAGCGTGGCCTGGACCACGCTGGTCTACGCGCCGATCGCCCACTGGGTCTGGTCGCCGAACGGCTGGCTCTTCGGCCTGGGCGTGCTGGACTTCGCCGGCGGCACGGTGGTGCACCTGTCGTCCGGGGTCGCGGCGCTGGTGGCGGCGCTCGTCGTCGGCCGCCGGCTGGGGCTGGCCAGCCACGCGACGGAGCCGCACGACGTGCCGATGACGGTGCTCGGCGCCGGCCTGCTGTGGTTCGGCTGGTTCGGGTTCAACGCCGGCTCGGCGCTGGGCGCCGGCGGGCTGGCGGCCACGGCCCTGGTGACGACGAACACCGCGGCGGCCATGGCCGCCCTGACCTGGGTCACGCTCTCCTGGCTGCACCGCGGGACGCCGTCGGTGGTGGGCGCCGCGGTGGGAGCGGTGACCGGTTTGGTGGCGATCACGCCGGCCGCCGGCTTCGTGACGCCCGCGGCCTCGATCCTGATCGGCTTCGGCGTCGGCCTGGTGTGCTACGCCGCCTCGCTGCTTCGCCTTCGGTCGCGGGTCGACGACGCGCTGGACGTCTTCGCCGTGCACGGCGTGGGCGGCGCGTTCGGAGCGCTGGCGGTGGGCATCTTCGCCACCACCGCGGTCAACGCCGCCGGCCGCGACGGCCTGCTGGCCGGCAACGTCAGCCAGCTCCCGCTGCAGGCACTGGGGGCCGGCGCGGTGGCCACCTACGTGGCGGTCATGACCGGCCTCATCCTGCTGGCCATCAACGCCGTGGTACGCATCCGCGTCCCCGGTGATGCCGAGGAGGCCGGCCTGGACCTCGCCCAGCACGGGGAGGTCGCCTACCAGGCCTAGGCCGTCACCAGCACGGAGGATGGACCGATGGAGATCGCCGCGCTGCTGCTCTTCGGAGCGTTGCTCGCCGGCTGGCTCCTGGCGCCCGCCGACGGCCGCCGAGGCTAGCTGCCGGTCGTCACCGCGTGGCCGGCACGATCGAACAGGGAGCCCGGCCGCCAGTCGACGTCCCTGAACCGCCGATGCAGGCCGTTCAGCACCCGGTGCTCGGCGTCGCGCATGACTTCCTCCTCCTCCAGCTCGACGTGGTCGTGGCCGACCAGGTGCAGGAAGCCATGGAGCGCCAGCAGCACGATCTCCTCGGCCACGCTCCAGCCGCCCTCTGATGCCTGGCGCACCGCCTGGTCGACGTCCACCACGACGTCCCCCAGCAGCAGCGCGCCCGGCGGCGCCACGCCGTCGTCATCGGCCAGGTGGGAATGGCCGCCGTCCACCGTCCACTCGTGGAGCGGGAAGCTGAGGACGTCGGTGGGCCCGCGCTCGCCCATGTGGTCGAAGTTGAGGCGCGTCATCTCGGCGTCGCCGCACAGCGTCAGCTCGACCTCGACATCGGCCTTGCCGCCCAGGGTCACTCGCGCGGCCTCGGAGAGGGCACCCTCCAGCAGGCGGTGCAGCTGATCGACGCTCATCGGCTCGATGGCGGCCTCCACCTGCTCGCGTCCGATCCGGTCGTGGAAGGTGACCTGGACATCCATCTCGCGACCATCCTACCCGGGTCCCTCAAGGAGGCAACTCGCGTGCCGGGTCGGCGGCCGCGGAGAGTCGTCTAGGCCTGCTCGCGGCGCGGCTGCTCGATGGGCACCACGTTGTCCGGGTACTTGATCCGGCTGTGGTACATGCCCAGCAGCTGCTGGACGAAGGCCTCCTTGATCTGGGCGATGTTCTTCAGCGTGAGGTCGGCGTCGTCCAGCTGGCCGTCCTCCACCCGGGCATCCACGATGCGGTCCACCATGGCTCGGATGGAAGCCTCGTCCTTGTCGTCCAGGCTGCGGACCGATGCCTCCACACCGTCGGCCAGCATGAGGATCGCCGCCTCGCGGCTCTGCGGCTTGGGGCCGGGGTAGCGGAAGAGGTCCCTGTTGACCAGGTCCTCGCGCCCGCCGACCTCGCGCAGCGCCTTGCCGTAGAAGTAGCTCATCACGCTGGTGCCGTGGTGCTGCGGGATGAAGCCGATGACCTGCACCGGCAGGCCGTGCTCGTAGGCCAGGTCGATCCCGTCCCGGATGTGGCTGGCGATGATCCGCGCGCTGACCTCGGCGGTCAGATCGTCGTGGATGTTGCGCGACCCGGCCTGGTTCTCGATGAAGGCCAGCGGGTTCTTCATCTTGCCGATGTCGTGGTAGTAGGCCGCCACCCGGGCCAAAAGCGGATCGGCGCCGATGGTCTCGGCCGCGCGCTCGGCCAGGTTGCCGACCATCACGCTGTGGTGGTAGGTGCCGGGCGTCTCGAGCAGCAGGCGGCGCAGCAGCCGGTTCGAGGGGTTGGCCAGCTCCAGCAGCTCGAAGACGGTCATGATCCCGAACAGGTTGCCCAGGACCGCGAACGAGCCCACGGCCAGCACCACCGACAGCCCGGCGTTCACCCCGCCGGCCATGATCCCCTGCAGGATGGCGGTCACGTCCCGCTGGTCCAGGAGGTGGAACGCGAGCAGCACCGTCACGTTGGTCAGCGCCAGGAGGATGCCGGCCCGCACGAAGGCGTTCAGGCGCTCCGCGCCGACGATGGCCACCACCGACACGATCCCGCCGGCCAGGACGTAGGTCGCCGGCAGCAGGGCGTCGCGATTCATGACCCCGGCCAGCACGGCCAGGGTGACGGCCATGGCCATGCCGGCCGCGCCGTCCAGCAGGATGGCGGTCAGCAGCACGGTGGCCGCCGCCGGGACGACGTAGACCCACAGGGTGCGGTCCGCCGCGAGGCGCAGCGCCACGGCGGTCACCACCAGGGCCAGGCCGAAGAGCAGCAGCGAGCGGTTGCGGAACCAGATCTCCGGCTCGAAGCGCCACAGGAAGGCCACCAGCAGGACCGCGATCAGCGCGGCGATCAGCCCGTTGGCTGCCAGGGTTGAGACCTCGGTCTGCTCGCGGGTCAGCCCCAGCTCCTCGAGCGTCTCCACGTGCAGCGGCTCGATCCGCTCGCCGGTGCGGACGATGGTCTCGCCCTGCTGCACCGAGATCACCACCGGGTCCACCGCCTCGCGGGCCGCCCGGCGCGCCGCCTCGGTCTCCTCCTCCGAGTACTGCTCGTTGGGCACCACGTACAGCGCGGCCAGGTCCCCGGCCAGCTCGCGCTCGGCGGGCGCCAGCTCGTTGGTGATGTTGGAGCGGACCATCGCCCGCACGTCGGCCAGCCGATCCTCTCGGATCGAGCCGGCGAGCACGTCGTCCAGGACCGTGCGGCCCGCCTCGGCCACCCGTTCCCAGGTGGTCTGCGGCATGGCGGCCAGCTGCTCGACCTGGGCGCTGCTCAGCTCGGGCGCCACGCGGTCCAGCTCGGGGGCGACCTCATCGGCCGCCAGCGAGCCGGAGTCGCGCCTGTTGAGCACCGCGGTGATGATCCGCACCCGCGAATCGAAGGCACGCAGCTGGTCCTCGCGGATGTCGGGCCGCGGGGCGATGGGCACGTACACGTCCGGCACGGCTGCGGCCGCCTCCTCGCGGCGCTCCTCCGTCTCGGACTCCGACACGAAGCTCTTCGCGAACGGGGCGCGGATGTCCTCCGGCGCCACGTCGCCGACCTGCAGGTTGACCTGGCCGGTCGTGACGTTCACCGTCAGCACCGCCCACAGCGCCGCGGCCAGCGCCAGGGCGACCAGGACGGCGCGCAGCCAGGGTCCCCGATCCCGGTCCTCGGTCTCGGCCAGCGTGCGAGGGATGAACATGCGGCTAGCCGCCGCTCGCCAGCTGGCGGCGGACCTCCTCGGAGACCGCCTTGCCGTCCGCGCGGCCGCGCACCTTCGGCATCAGCGCGCCCATCACCCGGCCCATGTCAGCCGGCCCCGACGCGCCGGTCTCGGCAACCGCTGCGCGCACCAGGTCGCGCAGCTCGTCGGGCGACAGCTGCTCGGGGAGGAACTCGGCCAGGATGGCGGCCTCCGCCTCCTCGGCGGCGGCCAGCTCCTCGCGGCCCCCGGCACGGAACTGCTCGATCGACTCGCGGCGCTGCTTCAGCTGGCGGCCGAGCACCTCGATCACCTCGTCGTCGGTCAGCTCCCGACCGAGCTCGATCTGCCGGTTATGGGCAGCCGCCATCGCCATGCGCAGCGTCGACACGCGCCGCTGGTCGCGGGCGCGCATCGCGTCGCGCATGGCGCTCTCGAGCCGCTGCCGGAGGGTCATCGGTTCATCGGCGGGCGCATCGGTCCACCCTGATCAGGACGGTTGACCGGGCCCGCGAAGGAGGGGTGAGCGTCTGGCGACCTACGCGCGGGAGGCCTTTCGCTTCTTGGCTTCCTTGCGCTTGCGCTTCACGCTGGGCTTCTCGTAGTGCTCTCGACGGCGCGCCTCAGCCAGGATTCCCGACTGCTGGATCTTCTTGTTGAAGCGGCGCAGCGCGCTCTCGAACGTCTCGTTCTCGCCCACGCGGACCTCTGCCAAACGTCTCGCCTCCTCTCTGCTCCGATCGTCGCGCCTGCTCGGCGCATAAGCCCGCGGAGGATACCAGCGAGCCGGGGGAGGGTCAACGCGAGGCGGGTTCGTCCAGCTCCTGGAAAAGGGTCAGCTGCAGGCCGGCGGGACCCTCCAGCCGCGAGTTCAGCGAGTTCCACGGCGTGCGCGTCGGCTCGGCGATCAGCTCGGCGCCGGCCTGGATGGCGGTGTTGGTCGCCGAGCGGCAGTCTTCCACCTCCAGGGCGATCCGGATGTGGCCCGCCACCCGCCTCCCAACCTCCACCCTGTCGACGTAGGCCGCGTGGCCGGGATCGGCCAGCTCCAGGGTGGCACGGCCGGCGTCCAGGATCGCCACCCGACCGCCGTCGCCACTGAAGGCCGCTGCCTCGGGCATGCCGAGCAGGTCGCGGTAGAAGCGCAGCGCCTCGTCGTAATCGGGGGCCGTCACCACCACGCGGAGCTGGCGAACGCCGTTCATCTCGCGTTCATCCCGGGGGCCAGCCGAGGGTCCGCCCGCCGAGCAGGTGGAAGTGGAGGTGGAACACGCTCTGACCGGCGCCCGGTCCGACGTTGGTCACGATCCGGTAGCCGCTGCCCAGGCCTCCCTCCGTCGCCACCTTGGCCATGGCCTTGAACAGCGCGGCGAGGAGCGGGCCGTCGGCATCGGTCAGGTCCGCTGCGGAGGGGATGTGCCGGCGCGGAACGAACAGGACGTGGGTCGGCGCGCGGGGGTTGATGTCACGGAAGGCGTACACGTCCTCGTCCGCGTACACCCGGTCGGACGGTACCTCGCCGGCCATGATGCGGCAGAAGAGGCAGTCGGGCTCGCGATCGGCCATGGGCGCAGCGTAGGTCAAGACCGATGCAGCGGTCCAGCGACCGGTGGCATCTCATCCCCTCTGGTGACTACGCGAAGTCCCCGGTTCGCGACATAACCACGGCGGCCACCGCCAGGGCCACCGATTCCGAGCGCAGGATCCGCGGGCCGAGCCCGGCAACCGTCAACCCCGCGGCTTCGGCGGCGGCCACCTCGTCGGGCGTGAAGCCTCCTTCCGGGCCGATGACCACGCCGCGCGGCGGCTCGACGGCGGAGAGACGGGGTCCGTCGGCGCGCTCGTACAGCAGGACCGACGGCTCCGCGCCCGCCGCGCGCAGCGCCTCGGCGAAGGGGATCGGCGCGGACACCTCTGGAACGGCGCCGCGCTCCGACTGCTCGGCCGCTTCGCGGGCGATGGTCCGCAGCCGCTCCAGGCGTCGGGCGGAGACCTCGCGCGCCACGCAGCGGTCGGAGACGAAGAGGCGGAAGGCGTGGACCCCCAGCTCGGTGCCGTGGCGGATCACCGGTTCCAGGTGGTCGCCGCGCAGCAGCGCCTGCCAGACGGTGAGCCGATGGCGTGCCTCGCCGGCCGCGGGCAGGCGCTCCTCCACGCGGCAGTCGTGGCCCTCCAGCCGGACGACCAGCGCCTGCCCCTGCCCGTCGAGGAGCATCAGCCGCTCCCCGGAGTGAAGGCGCAGGACATGGGTCACCTGGTGGCGGATGCCCGCCGGGATCGGAAAGAAGTCCCCGACCACCTCGTCCGGGTTGACGAAGAAGCGGTGGAGCGTCACCGCCGCAGCATACGCAGCGACGTCCACTCCCCCTCGTCCAGCCGCTCGGCAAGGTCGAAGCCGGCGGCGGCCAACGCGTGCAGCACCTCGTCGGCGCGCCCGGCGATGATCCCGCTGGCCACCAGCGTCCCGCCGGTTGCGGCGTGCGCCGCCAGCCGCGCCGCCAGCC
>DASRYM010000075.1:0-4454 GCA_035687145.1 Candidatus Zixiibacteriota bacterium
GCTGGGCGATGATCCGGCGCCGGCCATCACCTTCGCTGCCGCTGCGGCGGCCGCGGTCAACGACAGCCGACCGCTGGCCGTGCTGGCGCCGGCCACGCCGAACGGGCGCGACCTGGCGGCGGCGCTGGTGGGCCTGCTGGACCTGCCGGCGTTCGGCCCGGTGCGCGCGGTGCGGGTCGAGGATGGCCGCCTGCGGACCGAGCAGGCCACCCTGCAGAACACGGTCATCACCGTCAACGAGCCGGTCGACGGCGCCCCGCAGCCGGCCGTGGTGCTGGTGCTGGCCAACACCTTCACCCCACGCGAGGGCGGCAGCACCACGGCCGAGGTGGTCGACGCGCCGGCGACGGACGCCGGCGCCTTCGGCACGGTGCGGGTCGCCGAGTCGCATCCGGCCGAGGCGGCGGTCGTGAACCTGGAGGAGGCCAGCGTGATCGTGGCCGGCGGCCGCGGCGTGGGCTCGGCCGAGGGCTTCGAGCCGCTGCGCGAGCTGGCGTCCGTGCTGGGCGGCGCGGTGGGCGCCAGCCGGGCGGCGGCCGACGCGGGCTGGATCCCGTACCAGCTGCAGATCGGCCAGACCGGCAAGGTGGTGAAGCCGTCGCTGTACATCGGCGTGGGCATCAGCGGCGCCATCCAGCACCGGGTGGGGATGCAGACCGCCGAGCACGTGGTGGCCATCAACAAGGACCCGGACGCGCCCATCGGCGAGTTTGCGGACCTGTTCGCGGTGGGAGACCTGTTCCAGATCGTGCCCAAGCTGACCGAAGAGATTCGACGCCGAAAGGGATCGTGATGGCCATGCCCCCCGTCCTGCTGACCACCCTGGCCGCGCTGACGCTGCCGGCCGCCTTCCTGCTCGGGCGCGGTGGTCGCCGGCGCCGGCCCCACGGCTACGGCAGGGAGCTGCAGAGGTACCGCGACGAGCTGGGCCGGCAGACCTCCCGGATCGACGCCTCGCTGGGGGAGGCGGCCGACGTGATCGATGCCCTGCGGCGGCGGGCGGTGGACGTCGACGAGGCGGTGGCCAAGCTCCAGGAGCTGGAAGACGAGCTGGACGCCACCGCCACCGGCCTGCAGGAGATGCTGGCTCCCGAGGAGCTGCACGGGCTGCACATGGAGTACGAGGCCAACCTGGAGCGGGCGCTGCGGGGGATCGTGACCGCTCAGCGCGGCTGCTCGATCACCAAGCTGCCGCACCGGCCGCCGGACGATGAGGAGCCGTTCAACTACTGGAAGCGCGGCGGCCAGAACATCGTTCACGCCCAGTTGCGCATGCGCGACGTCGTCGAGGTGCTGCTGGCCTGGGAGCCGGGCAAGCCGGCGGAGGTGACGGTCACCACCCGCCTGCATCGGGCCTAGGGGGAGTCACGCGCGGGCCCGTGTGCCTGCGCAGCACGGGTGCACGTACAGTCCTGTGCGTGGGGCACCCGGGCAGGGCTGTCAGGCCTGTGCGTGCAGCCGCGTATCTGTGCAGCACGGACGCGCTCCACGGCCCTGATGGCGCGGGACCCCTCAACGCGAGCGCGCCACGCCGTGCACCCGTGCAGCACGGGTACGCCTCGGAGTGAGCCCACATCTTGTGGTATGCTCCGCACCGGTACCAGTTCTGGTGTAGTCCGCACGGAGACAACCGCTTGCGCTGTCCACGCTGCCAGGCCGACGGGACGCGGGTCATCGACTCGCGGGACCTGGAATCGGGAAGTACCATCCGCCGCCGTCGCGAGTGTGAGACGTGTGCCTATCGGTTCACCACCTACGAGCGACCGGAGGGCGCCCGGCTGACCGTCGTCAAGCGTGACGGCAGCCGGCAGGAATTCGACCGCAACAAGCTGCGCACCGGGCTGATGAAGGCCCTCGAGAAGCGGCCGGTGACCCTCTCCCGCGTGGAGCAGGCGGTGGACGACATCGAGAGCCAGCTGCGGGCCCGCGGGGAGCCGGAGGTGGCCTCCACCGAGATCGGCCGGCTGGCCACCGAGGCGCTGCGCGCCATCGACCAGCTGGCCTACATCCGGTTCGCATCGGTCTATCACAGCTACGAGGACATCTCGACGCTGAAGCGCGAGGTGGACCGATTGATCGGCGAGCGCATCGGAGAGTAGGCGGACGCGCGAGTGGTCCTCTCAGACCGCGACATCCGGGCCGAGATCGCTGCGGGCCGGATCCGGATCGATCCCTTCATCGCCGAGGCGGTGCAGCCCTCCAGCGTGGACCTGCACCTGGACCGCTCCTTCCGCGTGTTCCGCAACAACCGCTACCCGTACATCGACGTGCGGGTCGAGCAGCCGGACCTGACCGAGCTGGTGGAGATCGCCGACGACGAGCCGTTCATCCTGCACCCCGGCGAGTTCGTGCTCGGATCGACCGTGGAACGCGTGGCCCTGCCGGACGATATCGTGGCCCGCCTGGAGGGTCGCTCCAGCCTGGGCCGGCTGGGGCTGCTGATCCACTCCACGGCCGGCTACGTCGACCCCGGCTGGGACGGCAACCTGACCCTGGAGCTGTCGAACGTGGCCAACCTGCCGATCACCCTGTACGACGGGATGAAGATCGGGCAGATCAGCTTCCAGCGCCTCTCCTCGCCGGTGGAGGTGGCCTACGGCGACGAGCGCATCGGCTCGCGCTACCGTGGCCAGACCGAGCCGACCGCCAGCCTCTACCACCGCGACTTCGAGCGCACCCGCGTGCGCCGCCCGCGCTGACCTGCCGCTGCACCGATGCCTGAGCCGCTGTACGCCATCACCCCGGAGGAGGAGGCACGCGTGTACGCCGGCGGGGTCCGGGTGCGGATCGTGCGCGCCGGCTGGTTCCGGCCGGATGCCGGCGGCTTCTTCGGCGTCGTCCCCCGGCCGCTGTGGTCGCGATTCGAGGGCACCGAGACGGACGAGCGGGGCCGGCTGCGGTGCCGTTTGAACCTGCTCCTCATCGAGGCCGCCGGCAAGCGGATCCTGGTCGAGACCGGCACCGGGGTGCGGATGAGCGCCAGGGACCGCGACATCAAGGGCGTGGAGGGCGGCGACCCGGCGACCGCCCTGCAGGCGGTGGGCGTTGACCCGGCCAGCATCGACTACGTGGTGGTCAGCCACCTCCACTACGACCACGCCGGCGGGATGGTGGACGGCGACGGCCGGCCGAACTTCCCGCGCGCCCGCTACGTGGTGCAGCGCGACGAGTCGGAGGCGGCCCACGGTGACGAGCTGCGCCTGGCCGGCCTGATGGAGACCGAGCAGCTGGACCTGGTGCGCGCCGCCGGGCAGTTGGCCGAGGTGTCCGGCGACGTCGAGCTGGTGGACGGGGTGAGCGTGGTGCGCACCGGCGGGCATACCCGCGGGTCGCAGGCGGTGCTCATCGGATCGTCCCAGCCCGGCGCGCGGGCCGAGGATCCCAGGGACCGGGCCGTCTTCTTCGGG
This sequence comes from Candidatus Zixiibacteriota bacterium, assembly GCA_035687145.1. Lineage (GTDB taxonomy): Bacteria > Chloroflexota > Limnocylindria > QHBO01 > QHBO01 > DASRYM01. The sequence goes on from DASRYM010000075.1 coordinate 3,408, forward strand.
GACCTCATCCCCACCCGTTGGCAGCTGCCGGTGCGCTGGACGAGCGCCTACGACGACTACCCGATCGACGCGGTGGAGGTGCGCAACCAGCTCGTGCCACGCGCCGCGGCCGAGGGCTGGTGGTGCTACTTCACCCACGACCCCGGTGATGACCTGCCGCTGCAGATCGAGCGGACCGACAAGGGGAGCTTCCGCGTCCGGCCCGTCGCCCCCGTCTGACGGCGATCACGGCTATCATTGGTGCGCCACGACAGCGCCGGCGCCGCCCCGTCCACATCCGCGCCGGGCCCGGGCCCCGTCGACGTACGGAAGGCTTCCTGAACGCACACGAGGTGGAACCACCGTGATTCGCTACGCCCCGCGACGACCCCTGTTGGCGATCGCGGCGACCATGTCCCTCCTGCTCGCCGCCTGCAGCGCGGCCGAGACGTCGGCCCCGACCGGCGGCACCGGCGGTGAGCCGCCGGCCGACTGCGTGCGCGTCGAGAACGGCGTCATCGCCATCTCGGCCAACAACATGGAGTTCGACGCGCCGTGCATGGTCGCCAACGCCGGCGAGGCGTTTACCATCGAGTTCACCAACATGGAGTCGGTGCCGCACAACGTCGCGGTCTACACCGATTCGTCGACCTCCGAGGAGCTCGGCAAGACCGAGATCATCACCGGCCCGGACGCCACCGCCGAGGTGGAGGTCGGGCCCCTGGACGCCGGCGAGTACTGGTTCGACTGCCAGGTGCATCCGACCCAGATGAACGGCACCCTCTACGTGGTGGAGGCGTAGCCGGTTCGACCTAGATCGGGCCGATGAGGTCCTCCAGGATGTCCGTCATCCTGGCCGGCTCCAGCGGCCCGATCACCTCCCGCACCACGGTGCCCGTCGCGTCCACGAAGAAGTGGCGCGGCAGGCCGTCGGTCGAGGCCCAGCGGTAGTAGATGTCCAGGGTCGGGTCCAGCAGGATCGGGTAGTCGAGGGCGTATCGGTCCACGAAGTCCTGCACCGATTCGCGCGACTCGCCCCAGTCCACGCCCAGGATGAGGAGCCGCTCC
>DASRYM010000076.1:0-3201 GCA_035687145.1 Candidatus Zixiibacteriota bacterium
CTTCACGCTGGTCAGGTAGCTGAACAGGCCGGCCAGCGCGAACGAGACCGCCACGAAGTACCCGAAGCGGGTGCGGTTGAGCAGGTACACGGTCCCCAGGCCCAGGTAGGCGGCCACGCCGAAGGCGCCGACCAGGTACCAGGCGCGGTACAGGGGCTCGCTCCAGCCGAAGCCGGAACCGATGAACTCCGTCCCCGCGCTGATGCCGTACCACAGCAGGCCGATGCTCCACACCAGCTGGTACGGCTGCCGTCGCCTGAGCCACTGGTCGAAGACCATGGCGCCCGCCACGAACGACAGCGCCGAGCTCAGGAAGGGGAGGATGACGTTGGGATTCACCGACGCGACACCTGCCTCCAGCGCACTGAGGATGGAGCCCACGTCCGGGCTCGAACCGGAGACCTCTTCCTTACCAAGGAAGTGCTCTGCCTACTGAGCTACGTGGGCGCGCTGGAATTGTGCGGGACCGCGGTGATCCTCGGCAACTATCGGTCTATCTGGGTAAATCTAGGACCTGAATTCTGGAAACCGATTGGCGCCGCCAAGAACAGTGATGGATGAGGGTGTGGATTGGTGGGCAGGGAGGGAATCGAACCCCCACAGTCGTACGACGGCTGATCTACAGTCAGCGGAGCTCACCACCTGCTCAACCTACCCACGGAAACCGACCGGCATGTGGTGGTATGCCGATCGGGCCGCAAGTATAGCCGATCGCCGTCGAGGCCCTCAAGGGCCCCGGCGGCCGGAGACAGCCCTTCCAGCCCCGCAGGGAGCCCCCGTCCCGAATGATCCGCATCCTCCGCCAGCGAAACTTCGCGCTGCTCTGGACCGGCGGCCTGATCTCGATGATCGGCGACTGGATCCTCATCGTGGGGCTGCCCTTCGAGGTCTACCGTCGCACCGGCTCCACGCTCGCCACCGGGGCCATGGTGCTGGCCTTCCTGGTCCCATCGGTCGTGCTTGGATCGGTGGCCGGCGTGTTCGCGGACCGATGGGATCGCCGGCGCCTGATGATCGCGGTCGACCTCGTCCAGGCGGCGGTGGTGCTCCCGCTGCTGGCCGTCGACGGCCTGGGGCTGTGGGTGGCCTACCCGGTCCTGCTGGTCAGCAGCAGCCTGGAGCAGGTGTTCCACCCCGCCGAGGGCGCCCTGCTCCCCAACCTCCTCGAGAACCCGGACGACGACCTCCTGACCGCCAACGCGCTGAACGGGTTGAACAACAACCTGGCCCGGCTCATCGGTCCGGCCATCGGCGGGGCGCTGGTGGCCGCCGGCGGCCTGACGGCGGTGGCCCTGGCCGATGCCGCCACCTTCGTGGCGGCCGCCGCCCTGATCGGCGCCATCCGGGCGCCGGACACCCGGGTGGTCCACCCGGACTCGCTGGAGCACGAGGCCCTCGGCGCCTGGCGGCGGCTGGTGGCCGAGTGGCGGGACGGCCTGCGGGTCATCGCCGGCCATCCGGTGCTGCGCGCGATGCTGGTCTTCTTCCTGATCACCCGCGTCGGGGAGGGGCTGGCGGTGACGCTCTTCGTGCCGTGGGTGACCGACTGGCTCAACTCCGACGCCGCCGGCTACGGCTGGGTGCTCTCGACCCAGGCCATGGGCGGGCTGCTGGGTGCGCTGGTCATCGCCCGGCTCGGGCCCCGGGCCGACGCGCTGCGGCTGCTCATCGGCGGGGCGCTGGCCTTCGGCCTGATCGACCTGGTGCTGTTCACCTACCCGGTCCTCTACCCCTACATCGGCCCGGCGCTGGTCGGCATGGTGATCGTCGGCGTGCCCGGCGCGGCCATGATGGCCGGCATCTCCACGCTGCAGCAGTCGCTGGCCGGCGACGCGCATCGCGGCCGGGTGATCGGGGCCATGATGACCATCGCCAGCATCGGGTCGCTGGTGGGCGCCGTCGGCGCCGGCGTCCTCGGCGAGGTGGTCAACGTCATCGCCCTGCTGGTCGTACAGGGCAGCGGCTACGTCGTCGGCGCGGCCACGGTGTGGTGGCTGACACGCGGCTTCCGCAGCGTCCGGCTCCCGTCTCGCGTCGATCCCGCACAGGGCTGACGCCATGGCCTGCGCGGCATGAGCTGCCGCGTGGTAGGCTTCCTTCAAGCGGCCGCCGGCTCAGTCGACAAGATCGGGTCCTTCCGCTTGCTACTGAAGTGACCCGGATGTCCGATTCACCTGGTTGGGCGTCGCCGCGCTCGTTTTCCCATGGGCCAGACACGGCCACGCTCCTCGGTCTGTCTGCAGAGCACCGTCGCGGGCTGCACGCCACGCCACGCGATGGGTGCCCGCGCTGCCGGGCGGAGCAGCTTGGCATTGCCCAGCACGCAGTCGGCGAGGGGGCCGAGAAGGACGAGGGCGTGAGCCTGTAGCGACGGCGAGAGGGGCAGCCAACGGCGCTTCTGTCCCGAAGGTCGCCCTGGCTGCCCCTATCGGTTCTGCCGCCCCGCGACAGTCCGCGGAACCAGCGCGTGGCGCCGACGGAGTGACTCCCGCGTGGACTCCGGTGCATGACTCGGTGCGGAGTCCCGCGCTCGGTCCCGCGCCTGCTCCCGCGCCCGGCGCGTTACCGCCGCCGGCCCGAGTGGCAGATCGAGTGTCGAATCGAGTGCTCCGCCCGGTACCACCCCCGGTGGCCCGTCGAGCGGCCCCTCCGTGGGCGCCGAGGACACAGTAGGCGGCCCGATGCGGCAGCGGCCAGTGCCTTTTCCACGAATCTGCGAGGTCGTGCCGTCACTCGTCCACGACCCGTCCACACCGATGGGTCCCGGCGCCGGCCTGCGCGCGCGACCGTCCATGCGCCGGCATCGGCCGGCCGCGCTGGTGGGCTGGACAGAGGCATGGAGCCGACGGAGGGAGTCGAACCCACAACCGGCTGTTTACAAAACCGTTCCGACCGTGCTCGGAGAGGCCGATTTGAGGCTAATTCGTGCTCACATTCGGCCGCAATCGTCCGCGTTTTTCCGGTCCATAGGCACCGGATAGGCACCGAATGGGAGCCGTGACCCTTGGGCCTCCGCTCCCCTACTCCCCACGATGTCCACGTTGCGGTTTCGTCATGCGCCCACGTCCGGCATTACCTATACTCTGGTCACGGCTCGGATACTGAGCCAACAACCGAATGGTGCAAAGCGACTAGGGATCGCTGGCATGGCCATAGTCCGTGCCTCACGGGGCGCCGCCCCCGGTAGCGATACTGCCGCCT
>DASRYM010000077.1:0-4108 GCA_035687145.1 Candidatus Zixiibacteriota bacterium
GCCCGGGCCAGCGCCTGGCGCTCGGCCTCCCCGAGGGCGGCCCGGGCCGCCTCCCGCTCGCCGGCCAGCGCCTGCAGCCGCCCGGTGGTCACCCGCACGTCGTCCTCCAGCCGGACCAGCTCGGCCTCGATCTCCCGGATCTGGACACCCATCTGCTCGCGGCGTTCCAGCAGCCGCTCCAGCTCGGCCTGCACCTTCTGCAGGGCCTGGCGGATGTCGGCCAGCCGGTGGTCGCTCTCCTGGATGCGCTGCCGTTGCAGGGCCTGCCGCCCGGCCAGCCGGGCGGCCTCGGCCTGCCGGGCCTCCTGCTGGCGCCGGCGCCCGGCGATCTCCTCTTCCAGGCGGCTCAGCGCCGCGCTCAGCGCGGCGTGGTCGGCCGCCGCCACCGCCAGCGCCGCCTGGCGGCGCTCCTCGGCCAGCGCCTTGTACTGCTGGGCCCGGCGCGCCTGCCGCTCCAGGGAGCCCAGCTGCCGCTTGACCTCGTCCATCACGTCGCGCAGCCGCACGAGGTTCTGGCGGGCGGCGTCGAGCTTGCCCTGGGTCTCGTTGCGCTGCTGCTTGTAGCGGGCGATGCCGGCGGCCTCCTCGATGAAGATCCGCCGCTCGTGGGGCTTGGCGGTCAGGACGTGGTTGAGCCGCTCCTGGTCCATGACCGAGTACGCGCGCGGGTTGGCCCCGGTGCCGGCGAACAGGTCGAGGATCTCGCGCAGGCGCGTGACCTGGCCGTTCAGGAGGTACTCGCTCTCCCCGGTGCGGTACAGGCGGCGGGCGACGGCGATCTCGCTCCACGGCACCGGCAGCGTGCCGTCCTCGTTGGCGAAGCGCAGCTCCACCTCGGCCAGGCCCACCGCCTTGCGGGACTGCGAGCCGTGGAAGATGACGTCGTCCATCCGGTGGCCGCGCAGCTGCCGGGCGCTCTGCTCGCCGAGCGCCCAGCGGACGGCGTCGGCGACGTTGGTCTTGCCGGTACCGTTCGGGCCCACGATGCAGGTGATCCCGGGCAGCACCGCGATCTCGGTGCGTTCCCCGAACGACTTGAAGCCATGCAGGGTTATGGTCCGCAGACGCATGGCCCCTCTTAGCACGGGGCCCGCGCCAACCCCAAAAGAAAAGGCACCAGCGCTGGGGGCGGCGCCCCGGGGACGGCGCTACCGGTGGCGGGGGCTCAGGCCTGCTTGAGGTAGCAGCACTTCTTGTACTTCTTGCCGGAGCCGCACGGACAGGGGTCGTTGCGGCCGACCTTCTCGCCGCTGGCCGTGCGCGGTGCGGGCCGCGGGGCGGCCGGCCGGGCGGCGGCTGGCGCCCGCTCGTCGACCAGACCCGGCAGCGGGCCGCGGGTCTCGACGGTGTCGGCCCACGCCGTCACCGCCGGCATGGCGATCGGCGCGTCGCGGACCAGCTGGAGCTTGAACAGCCGCTCGACCACCGAGACCTTCACGCGCTCGGCCATGTCCTGGAAGAGGTCGAACGCCTCCCGCTTGTACTCGGTGAGCGGGTCGCGCTGGCCGTAGCCCCGCAGCCCGATACCCTCCTTGAGGTGGTCAATCGACAGCAGGTGGTCCTTCCACTGCTGGTCGATCACGATCAGCATCTCGTGGCGCTCCAGCGCCCGCAGCAGGTCGGCGCCCAGCTCGCGCTCGCGCTCGGCGTAGCGGTCCTTCACCGCCTGCAGCACCAGCTCCTCGAGCCCGTCGCGCGACGCCACCTCCTGGTACCGGTGGGCCGGCAGCCGGAGGTCGAACTGCCGGTACAGGGCCTCGTTGAGCCCGGCCAGGTCCCACTCCTCGGGGTGGGCGTCCCGGGCGGCGTAGGCGTCCAGCACCCCGAGCGCGACGTCCTCGATCCACTCGGCGATCGTGTCGGCCTGACTCTCGCCGTCCAGGATCTGGCGCCGCATGCCGTACACGATCTCCCGCTGCTTGTTCATCACGTCGTCGTACTCCAGCAGGTGCTTGCGGATCTCGAAGTTGTGGTTCTCGACCCGCTTCTGGGCGGTGGCGATGGCCCGGGTCACCAGCCGGTGCTCGATCGGTTCCCCCTCCTGCATGCCCAGCCGGTCCATCAGCCGCTGGATCCGCTGGGAGCCGAAGATGCGCAGCAGGTCGTCCTCCAGCGACAGGTAGAAGCGCGAGGAGCCGGGGTCCCCCTGGCGGCCCGAGCGGCCCCGCAGCTGGTTGTCGATCCGCCGGGACTCGTGGCGCTCGGTGCCGATGATGTGCAGGCCGCCCAGGGCCACCACCTGCTCGTGCTCGGGCTCGGTGATGCGCCGGGCCTCGGCCAGCGCCTGGGCCTGGGCCTCGGGGGACGCCGACACCGGGTCGAGGCCCTTGCGGCGGAGGATCTCCTTGGCCAGGAAGTCGGGGTTGCCGCCCAGCAGGATGTCGGTGCCCCGGCCGGCCATGTTGGTGGCGATGGTGACGGCGCCCAGCCGGCCGGCCTGGGCCACGATCTCCGCCTCGCGCTCGTGGTACTTGGCGTTGAGGACCTCGTGGCGGATGCCCCGCTTCTTGAGCAGGGCCGACAGCCGCTCGGACTTCTCGATGGACACGGTGCCGACCAGCACCGGCTGGCCGCGCCGGTGGCGCTCGATGATGTCCTCGACCACCGCGTTGAACTTCTCCCGCTCGGTCTTGTAGACGACGTCGGGCAGGTTGACCCGAATCAGCGGGCGGTTGGTGGGGACCACCACCACGTCGAGCTTGTAGATCTTGGCAAACTCCTCGGCCTCGGTCTCCGCGGTGCCGGTCATGCCGGCCAGCTTCTCGTACATCCGGAAGTAGTTCTGGAAGGTGATGGTGGCCAGCGTCTGGTTTTCCCGCTCGATGCGGACGCCCTCTTTGGCCTCCACCGCCTGGTGGAGGCCGTCCGACCACCGGCGGCCGGGCATCAGGCGGCCGGTGAACTCGTCGACGATGATCACCTGGCCGTCCTTGACCACGTAGTCCACGTCGCGCCGGTACAGGGCGTGGGCCCGCAGCGCCTGCTGGATATGGTGGAGGATGTCGATGTGCCGGGGGTCGTAGAGGTTGTCGATGCCCAGCAGGCGCTCGCAGGTGGCGATGCCCTGCTCGGTCAGGGCCACCGCCCGGGCCTTCTCGTCCACGATGTAGTCGCCTTCCTTCTGGGCCTCGACCTCCGAGAGCTTGCCCTCCACGATGGTGGCCGCCCGCTTGAGCTTGGGGATGATCCGGTCGATCCGGTAGTAGAGCTCGGTGGACTCCTCGGCCGGACCGGAGATGATCAGCGGCGTCCGGGCCTCGTCGATCAGGATCGAGTCGACCTCGTCCACGATGGCGTAGTGCAGCTCGCGCTGGACCAGTTCCTCCCGCGTGAACCGCATGTTGTCGCGCAGGTAGTCGAAGCCGAACTCGTTGTTGGTCCCGTAGGTGACGTCGGCCAGGTACGCCTCCCGCCGGCTGCAGGGTCGCAGCGCGCTCATCCGGAGGTCGGCGGTGACGTAGCTCGGGTCGTACAGGAACGAGGCCTCGTGCTGAATGACGCCGACCCGCAGTCCCAGCGCGTGGTAGACCGGGCCCATCCACTGGGCGTCGCGCTTGGCCAGGTAGTCGTTCACGGTCACGATGTGCACCCCGCGGCCGGTCAGCGCGTTGAGGTACGCCGGCAGCGTGGCCACCAGCGTCTTGCCCTCGCCGGTGGCCATCTCGGCGATCTTGCCCTGGTGGAGCACGATGCCGCCGATGAGTTGCACGTCGAAGTGGCGCATGTTCAGCCGGCGTCGCGCCGCCTCGCGGCAGACGGCGAACGCCTCCGGCAGCAGCTCGTCCAGGGTCGCCCCGGCCTCCAGCCGGCGCCGGAACTCGTCGGTCCTGGCCCGGAGCGCGGCGTCGTCCAGACGCTGGACGGTGGGCTCCAGCGCGTTGATGGCCTCCACGACCGGGCGCATCCGCTTGATGTCGCGCTCGTGCTTGGTGCCGAAGAGGGCGCGGAGGAGGGCGTTCAGCATGACCCGCGTCAATTATACAGGCCCGCTTATACAGGCCCGCTCGCCGCCGGTCGGGCGCCGGGCCGGGGCTCAGTGCGCCCGGGCCTGGCGGCCGGCGGCCAGCAGTTCCCGGGCGTGGCGGCGGGCGGTGGCGCTGGCGGGGTC
>DASRYM010000078.1:0-7398 GCA_035687145.1 Candidatus Zixiibacteriota bacterium
GGGCGCGCGCAGGGCGCACGGGGCCCGGGAAGAGGACCGATCCCTGGAGGGAATCGGCCATCGGCCTCAGCGGCGCTCGCGGAGGGTCGCGGACTTGCCGACCCGGTTGCGGAGGAAGTAGAGCTGCGCGCGTCGAGCGACACCGTGGCGGACCACCTCGATCTTCTCGATGCGCGGGGCATGCACCATGAACGTGCGCTCCACGCCGACGCCGCTCGCGATGCGGCGCACGGTGATCTGCTGGTTCAGGCCGCCGCCGCGCATCCGGATCACGGTGCCCTCGAAGACCTGGGTTCGCTCTCGTCCGCCCTCGACCACCTTCACCGCAACGCGCACCGTGTCACCCGGGGCGATCTGCGGCACGTCATTGCGGAGCTGCTCGCGCTCGAGCTCCTTGATGGCATCCATGCTAGGGGAACCTCGTTATCGCCGGCTTATCAGCGGCTTACTGCTCCGGGCGTGAAGAACGCGACCGACGGATCGGCCGCGACCGGCGGAGTATAGCAGCGGCGCGCCGAGCCCAGCAAGGAAGCGCGGCTTCACCCCCCCGCCTCCGCGCGCAGCTCCCCCAGGGTGCGGCGGTCCTCATCGGTCAGGGGAGCCGATTCGAGCAGGTCCGGACGCCGTTGCAGGGTGCGGCGCAGCGCCTCCCGTCGCCGCCAGCGGTCCACCTCGCGGTGGTGGCCACTCAGCAGGACCGGCGGCACCTCCATGCCGCGGAACGACTCGGGGCGCGTGTACTGCGGGTGCTCCAGGAGCCCGGTCGCGAACGAGTCGGAGGCCGATGACGCCTCCTCGATCACCCCCGGCACCAGCCGCGTCACCGCGTCGATGAGCACCAGTGCCGGCAGCTCTCCGCCGGTCAGCACGTAGTCGCCGATGCTCACCTCGCGATCCATCAGCGCGCGGGCGCGCTCGTCGACCCCCTCGTAGCGGCCGCAGATCAGGGCCAGGTGCGGCAGCTGGGCCAGCTCCCTGGCCAGCGGGTCGCTGAGCTGCTCCCCGGCCGGGTCGAGCAGGATCACGTGCGCCCCGGCCGCGCGCAGCGGCTCCACGGCGGCGAACAGCGGCTCGGGGCGCAGCACCATCCCCGCTCCCCCGCCGTACGGGTAGTCGTCGACGCTGCGGTGCCGGCCCAGGCCGTGCTCGCGCAGGTCGTGGACGTCGACGCGCACGATCCCGCGCTCCAGCGCGCGGCCGACCACCGAGGTGCGCAGCGGCACGTCGAACAGCTCGGGGAAGAGGGTGACGACGTCGATCCGGAGGCGCGGGGCTGTGTCGGGGGCCATCGGTCAGGTGTCCTCCGTCTCCGGCGGGCGCACCACCATCAGGCCGGCGGCCAGGTCGATCCGCCGCACCACCTCGTGCAGGGCCGGCAGCAGCAGCTCCCCGCGCGGACCCTCCACGCGGTACACCTCGGCTCCGCCGGCGCGGAAGACCTCCACCAGCGTGCCGAGCCGGGTGCCCTGCTCGTCGGTCACCGACAGGCCCTCCAGCTGGTGCCAGTAGTAGGTTCCCTCGGGGAGCTCCTCAGCCTCCACCTCCAGGTAGGTGCCGATCAGGACCTCCACCTCCTCGCGCGCCGAAATCCCCTCCAGGCCGATGACCGGCACGCGCCCACCCAGCTCCGCCAGGCGCACCCGCCGCGGCTCGTCCTCGCCCTCCAGGAACAGGAGCGACCCCTCCTCGAGCCGGTCGGCCACGTCGCTCAACGGCTCGACGCGCATCGCTCCGGCCAGGCCCTTGGCGCCCAGGATGCGCGCGACCGCCAGTCGCTCAGTCTTCGTCGCTGACGATCTCCAGCTCGACATGGCGACCGTCACGCGCGCCCATCACCCGCAGCAGGGTGCGGATGGCGTTGGCGATCCGACCGTCGCGCCCGATCACGCGGCCCATGTCGCCCTCCTCGACGGTGAGCACCAACGTGACCTCGTCGTCGTCCTCCTCGACCTCGACCTGGACGGCATCGGGGTTGTCGACCAGGGAGCGCGCGATGTAGAGGAGAAGGTCCTTCACTCCTCGCTGGCCTCGCTCGCCCCGCCGGTCTCCGTCGATTCGCTGCGCTCTGCCTCTGCAGGCGCCTCTTCCTGGGCCGATGCCTCCGCGGGCTCAGCCGATGCCTCCACCGGCGCCCCGGCCGCTGGCGCAGGGGCCTTGACAGCGGGTGCCCCGGCCTCCGCGGCGGCCTCCTTGCCGCGCTTCGCTGCGGCCTTGGCGCGTGGCGTGGACGCCGGCGCAGGACCGGCCTCCGCCATCCCGGCCTGGCGCATGAGCTTCACGACCGTGCGGGAGGGCGTGGCGCCCTTGCTCAGCCAGGCCCGCACCTTGTCCGCATCGATGTGGACCGTGGCGGGATCGGTCAGGGGGTTGTAGTAGCCGAGGATCTCGAGCGCGCGACCGTCACGCGGGCGGCGGCTGTCGATGGCCACCACCCGGTAGCTCGGGCGCTTCGTCGCGCCCACGCGGGTCAGCCGGATGCGTACTGCCAAAGGGTTCTTCCTTCCTTGTGTGGTCCGATGGTATTGCCCGCCGGCGCTCAGCGCACGGTCAAGACGATGTGAATCTCGCTGTGGGACTCCCGGGCGGGCGCGGTCACGGCCAGCGCACCGATCTCGCGCAGGATATCGCCAGCCTCGCCCTCGATGCCCACCTCGCTCCCGAATCCGTCGATCAGGGCGGCGACGTCCACGTAGATCTCGGGGCCACCGCGCGTGCCGGCCAGCTCCCAGGCCGCGGCGTAGCGCGGGGTATCGGCCAGCGAGTCGCCGTCGTGCGCCTCAAGGGCGTCCGCCACGTCCTCCACGGACAGGCCGGCCAGCACCACCCCGTCGCGCACCGCGTACGACACCGTTGCCAGGTCCGGCACCTCGATGCTGGTCACCGTCACCCCGGCGGCCTCCTGCTCGGAGACCGATGCGCCACGCTCCTCCAGGGCATCGCGCAGACGTTCGAGGCGGGCCTCGGCCCCGTCGCCGTCCGACGGGCGCAGCAGGAGCAACGGTGCCGGCTCTGCCCGGTCCAGGCCGTCGACGGCCACGGCCGTCTCCCCGTCGAAGAGTGGGAGCAGGTCGTCATCGACGTCGATCCCCAACCCGAAGGCCGCCAGCGCCCGGAACTGGTCGAGCGCGTCGCCCACCTCCTGGCCGCCCTCGAGCTCGCCGAGCTGCTCCTCGGCGGCGGCCACCGACTGGCTCAGCCCGAAGAACAGCACGGCGGCCTGGGTATCGTCCGGCATCCAGCCGGACAGCTCGCCGGCCTGGCGCCCCAGCTCGAAGGCCTCGCGCAGCGGCTGCGGCACCGCGTCCGCGTCGAACGGCGCGATGCCGGACAGGTGCAACCCGTCGCTCTCGGCCACCAGGGCCAGGCTGAGGGTGTCATACCCGGTGGCCGGCACCTCCGTCCCCGCGGCTCCCACCAGGGCCGAGGAGCTCGCGTACACCGCGCCGAGGTGATCGGCCGGCAGCCGGCCCATGGCCTGCCGGAACTCGGCCTCGCCGGCCAGCGCATCGGCCCGGCCGGCCTCCACGTCGAGGACCTGGGTCACGCCCTCAACGGTCGGCGACAGCACCACCAGGTCCTCCAGCACGGCCCACGCCGAGTCGGCCGCCCGGTGGATGGTCACCCCGTGGTGCTCGTCGTCGGTGACCGCCGCGCCCTGGTCGGCGGCGATGCGCTGCAGCGCCTCCTCGGCGGCCGCTGCGTCCCTGGTGGCCAGCAGCACCCAGACGTCGGCCTCAATGGGGTCCGCCGAGTCGGGACGAACGGCGAGCGCCACCTGGTTGCCGAGCCAGGGCCGGACGTCGCGCTCGTAGTCCACGCCCGCCTCACCGAGCAGACGCGCCGTGATCTCGTGGATCTTCTGGTCCAGGCTGGCCGCGTCGGCGAAGCCGGGCACGTGCCCGAGCAGCTCGGCGAGGTTCATCTTCTGCCCGGTCGACGGCTGCAGGTAGGCGGTGGCGTAGAAGGCCGCCCCGCCGGGGACGGCCCGCGCCAGGCGATCGGCGCCGGCCGCGAAGACGAAGAGGTAGCCGGCCACCACGGTGGCGCCGATCATGGTCAGCAGCGCGGTGGTGGCGATGACGAGCCGATGCACCGGTGGCCTACCGCCCGAACATGCCGCGCAACCCGCCGATGTTCGGCAGCCGCCCGCCCTGCAGCTGGCGCATGAGCTTCTGCATCTCGGCGAACTGCTTGAGCAGCCGGTTCACGTCGGCGGTGCTGGTGCCGCTGCCCAACGCGATCCGGCGCCGGCGGCTGGCCTTGATGATCTCCGGGTGGCGCCGCTCCTCGGGGGTCATGGAGTCGATGATGGCCTCGACCCGCTTCAGCTGCCCCTCGTCGACCGCCTGCTGGGCGGCTCCGGCCATCTGCTGCGCGCCGGGGACCATCTGCAGCAGCTGGCCGATGGGCCCCATCTTCTTCACCTGCTGGAGCTGGCTGCGGAAGTCCTCCAGCGTGAAGCGCGCCTCCATCATGCGCTGCGCGACGCGCTCCGCCTCCTCGCGGTCGACCGTCTCCTGCACCCGCTCGACGAGCGACAGGATGTCGCCCATGCCCAGGATGCGCTGCGCCAGGCGGTCAGGGTGGAACGGCTCCAGCCCATCGGTCCGCTCGCTGGTGCCGATGTAGGTGATGGGCAGGCCGGTGACCTGGCGAATGGAGAGCGCCGCGCCACCACGGGCGTCGCCGTCCAGCTTGGTCAGCACCAGGCCGGTGACCGGCAGGCGATGGTGGAAGGCCTCGGCCACCTTCACCGCCTCCTGGCCGGTCATGGCGTCGACCACCAGCAGCGTCTCGGCCGGCGTCACGGCGCCGGCGATGCGGACCAGCTCGTCCATCATCGCCTCGTCCACGTGCAGCCGCCCGGCGGTGTCCAGCAGCACGAGGTCGTACCCGCGCTGGCGGGCGGTCTCGACCCCGGAGCGGGCAACCTCCAGCGCCGGCGTGCCGGTGGGGCGCGTGTGCACCTCCACCCCGGTCTGATCACCGAGCTGCACCAGCTGGTCGACGGCCGCGGGACGGTAGACGTCGGCGGCCACCAGCAGCGGGCGGTGCCCCTCCCTGCGCAGGCGGACCGCCAGCTTGGCGGCGGTCGTCGTCTTGCCCGATCCCTGCAGCCCGACCAGCATCACCACCGCGGGCCTGGCGGCCAGGCGCAGCTGGTGGCGCTCGCCGCCCAGGATGGCGACCAGCTCGTCGTGCACGACCTTGACCACCTGCTGCCCGGCGTTCAGGCCGCTCAGCACCTCCAGGCCCAGGGCGCGCTCGCGGACGCGGGCCACGAAGTCCTTGACCACCCGGAAGTTGACGTCCGCCTCCAGCAGCGCCAGCCGGATCTCGCGCAGGGCAACGTCGAGATCTGCCTCGGTGATCTTGGCCTTGCCGCGCAGCCGCTGGGTCACGGCCTGCAGGCGCACGGAGAGAGATTCGAACATGAACGGACCGATACGGGGGCTTCTCAGCCGGCCAGGCACAGGCGCCGGGCGGCGGCGGCTGCCAATTCTATGCTCCCGGCCCGATGCGGGCAACGGAGCCGATACCCCGCGGCCGGGCCACCGATACCTTCGCGGCACAGGTCGCCCGGACCGTCCCCGAGGCCTGACCTCGTCGGGCTCACTCGGCGAGGAGCCACTCCACGTAGGCCTGGGGATCGAACGGGGCCAGCTGGTCGACCTCTTCCCCCACCCCGGCGAACTGGATCGGCACGCCCAGGCGGTCGGCGGCGGCGACCGCCACGCCGCCCTTGGCGGTGCCGTCCAGCTTGGTCAGCACGATCCCGGTCACGCCCACCTCCCGGCTGAAGCCCTCGGCCTGGGCCAGGCCGTTCTGCCCGGTTGTGGCGTCCAGCACCAGCAGCACGTGTCGCGGCTGATCCGGCAGGCGGCGCGCGATCACGTTGCGGATCTTGCCCAGCTCGGCCATGAGCTGGGTCTTGTTCTGCAGCCGCCCGGCGGTGTCCACGATGACGGCCTCGATCCCGCGGGACTCGGCCGCGGCCACCGCGTCGAAAGCGACCGCGCCAGGGTCCGCGCCCGCCCGCTGGGCGACGACCGGGATTCCCAGCTGGTCGCCCCACAGGCGCAGCTGCTCGATCGCCGCCGCCCGGAAGGTGTCGGCCGCCGCCAGGATCACGCTGTGCCCCCCGCGCTGGAGACGCCACGCCAGCTTCGCGATGGTGGTGGTCTTGCCGGTGCCGTTGACGCCCACCACCAGGACCACCGACGGCGTCGGGCCAAGGTCGAAGCGGCCCGCGCCGGTGCGCTCCAGGCGCTCGCGCACCTCCTCGCCGATGGCCTGCCGCGGGTCGCCACCGCGCTGCACGCGCGCCCGGGCGGCGTCCACCAGCTCCATGGTGGCCTCGGGCCCGAAGTCGGCGGCGATCAGCGCCTCCTCGACCTCCTCCCAGGTGGCCTCGCTGGCAGCGCCGCCGCCGAGCAGCGCGCGCAGGCGGGCACCCAGTCCCCCGGGTCGTGGCCGCAGGCCCATGCCCCGCGGCTCGCGCGCCGGGCGCTGCAGGGTCAAGCGGTCACCTCGACGGGCAGGTCCGCCAGGCGCAGGGAGACGACGCGCGAGACGGCGGCATCGGTCATGGTCACGCCGTAGATGGTATCGGCCACCTCGATCGTGGCGCGGTTGTGGGTGATGACCACGAAGTCGATCTGCTGGGCGAGCTGACGCAGCGCGTCCGCGAAGCGCCCGATGTTCGCCTCGTCCAGGGCGGCGTCCACCTCGTCCAAAATGCAGAACGGGACCGGGTTGACGCTCAGCATGGCGAACAGCAACGCCACGCCGGTGAGGGCCCGCTCGCCGCCGGACAGCATGGCCAGGCGCTGGAGGCGCTTGCCCGGCGGACGCACCACGATCTCGATGCCGCCCGGCGCCTCCCCATCGGTCCCGTCGGCCATCTGCAGTGACGCCGAGCCGCCGGCGAACAGCAGGCGGCAGAACTCGTCGAACTTCTCGCCGATGGCCGCGAAGGCAGCGTTGAACTGGGCGGTGATGTCGGCGTCCAGCCGCGCGATCAGCTCCTCGGTGCCGGCGATGGCGGAGGTCAGGTCGGTCTCCTGCGCCACCAGCTCGTCGAGCCGCTGCGACAGCTCGCGGTGCTCCTCCACCGCGAACGGGTTCACCGAGCCGATCTGGGCCAGGGTGCGCCGCACGCGGCGGAGCTCGTGCTCGAGCGCCTCATCGCCCATGGCCGCCAGCTCGCGCGCCAGCTCCCCCGGGGGTTCGGTGGCCGCCGCGTCCCCGATCGCCGGGCCGTCGCCGGAGGGCAGGGACTCGAGCGCCATCTCGCGCTCGCGGGTCAGGGCGGCCAGCGCCTCCTCGCGGCGCATTGCCTCCACGGCGGCCTCCTGGGCCGCGCGCTCCAGCTCGGCAAGGCGGGCGACACCACCG
>DASRYM010000079.1:0-37067 GCA_035687145.1 Candidatus Zixiibacteriota bacterium
GCGGGTTCGAGCAGGCGTACGACGCCGTCGGCAGCCGGACCAGCCTGGATGCCGCGCTGCGGGTGGCCGCCGCACGCGGACGAGTGGTGGTGGTGGGTGGCCCCGGGCACCTGGGCGGCATGGACTGGACCCTGGTCTGGACCCGCGAGCTGCGGCTGTCCGGCACGTACGTCTACGGCATCGAGGTCAGCGGCGAGCACACCATGGACATCGCCATGCGCCTGCTGGCGGAGCACCCCGAGCTGCCGGTGGCCGACCTGGTCACCCATCGGTTCGGGCTGGGTGAGTGGCGGGCCGCCATGCGGGCGGTCCTCGATCGGCGGCGGAGCGGGGCCGTCAAGGTGGTGTTCGCTTTCCCGGCCGCCAGTCGCCACGACTGAGGCATGGAGGCCTAGCCTCGCGCGCGGCGAACCGTCGTAATTCACATGAGGTGCGCCCTTATCGACCGATCGAGGCCGCTGAAGGCACCTAATGGTCACCTGGTGTGAATTACGACCCCTCACGGGGACATCGGCGCCAATAACGGTCACCTGGTGTGAATTACGACCGCTCGCAGGATTGAGGCGACGCCCGGCAGCCCCTGTATCGGTCCCTCGAAGGTCATTCCAGTCTCACAGGACAGACCCCTCCGGGCCACGCCACTCACCCGCAGGGTATGCTCCGCCTCACCGGCACATGGAGGCGCCCGAGGATGGACAACCCGATCACGCTGGTCATCGCGATCGTCGCGGCCGTCGTCGTCATCTTCCTGGTCGCGAGCACGGTCCACATCGTGCGCCAGTACGAGCGCCTGGTGGTCTTCACCCTGGGACGCGTCACGAACGGCTCGGCGGGTCCGGGCCTGGTGCTTTTGGTGCCGATCATCCAGCAGCCGGTGAAGGTGGACCTGCGCGAGTTCTTCATCGAGGTCCCGCAGCAGACCTGCATCACCAAGGACAACGCGCCGATCAACATCGACTTCCTGGTCTACTCGAAGGTCTTCGACCCGGAGCAGTCGGTCACCGCCGTCACCAACTTCCAGGGCGCCTCCCAGGCGCTGGCCGCCACCACCCTGCGGGCGGTGATCGGCGACATCCCGCTGGACGACGTGCTGGCCAAGCGCGAGGAGATCAACAACATCCTGCGCACCAAGCTCGACGAGGTGACCCATCGCTGGGGCGTGAAGATCACCAGCGTCGAGATCAGGGAGATCGTGCCGCCGCGGGACATCCAGGAGGCCATGAACCGGCAGATGAGCGCCGAGCGCAACCGGCGCGCGAACATCACCGAGTCGGAGGGCACCCGGCAGGCCACCATCAACGTCGCGGAGGGCGACAAGCAGTCGGCCATCCTGCGCGCCGAGGGCGAGCGGCAGGCCCAGATCCTGCGCGCCGAGGGCTTCAGCAACGCGCTGCGCACCATCTTCGAGGCGGCGCGTGGCGTGGACGACAAGACCATGGCCCTGCAGTACCTCGACGCGCTGAAGGCGCTCGGCGCCGGCGCCTCCACCAAGTGGGTGATCCCCATGGAGCTCGCCGAGCTGACGCGGCCCATCGCGCAGGCCATGCGATCCGTGGAGCCCGGACCGGGAGGGACGGCCGGTGCCCCGGGACCGGAGTCCGCGCCGCGAGGCTGAGGCGAGGCCGAGGTGGTCACGCGCGCGCAGGCCGGCGGACGCCGGCGCAGCATCTGGGCCTGGCTGGGGCGGATCGTGGCCGCCGCCGCGGCCGGGTACATCGGCTTCCTGGGCATCGAGGGCTCGCGCCGGGTGGTGCGCCCGGGGCGCCGTCGGCTCGAGCTGGAGGAGGGGCCGCGCAACCCCGGCGACCTGGGCTACGCCTACGAGGGCGTGCGGTTCACCACCGAGGACGGCTACACGCTGTCGGGCTGGCTCATCCCGTCCGCGCGGGAGACCAGGGCGGCCGTGATCCTGCTGCACGGCTTCAGCTGGCACCGCCTGCCGTGGCTCACCGACTTCGTCCCGTGGCTGCAGCCTCGCTACAACGTCCTGATGTTCGACTTCCGCGGCCACGGGGAGTCTGACGACGCGCCCATCACCCTGGGCACCACCGAGCAGCGCGACGTGGCCGCCGCGGTGCGCTTCATGGAGAGCCGTGGGTATGGGCCGATGGCGCTGCTGGGGATCAGCATGGGCGGGGCGGTGGCGATCATGGCCGCGCCCGACCTGCCGGTGGCGGCGGTCATCGCCGATGCGGCCTACGCCGAGGTGGCGCACCCGGTGGCCAACAAGATGCGCCAGGGACACTATCCCTTCCCGAGCCTCGGTTCGCGGCTGATCGTGCTGGCCGCCTCGCTGCGGGCGCGGGTGCGCCTGCGGGAGCCGATCTCGCGGGTGCCGCAGATCGCCCCGCGCGGCCTGCTGCTCATCGCGCCGCGCAACGACGAGCTCATCTCCTGGACGCAGTCGCTGCGGATGTACGAGGCCGCCGGCGAGCCGAAGGAGCTCTACCTGGTGGAGGGCTGTGGCCACAGCGAGGCGCACGCCGTGGGCGGCGCGGAGTACGAGCGCCGCGTGCTGACCTTCCTGGCCCGTCACCTGGACGGCGCGCCGCCGGAGCCGGCGGTCGCGGCCGGGGCATCCGTATAATCGGCCTCGGCGCGCCGATCGTCGTCGCCCACGACCTCCCACGCACCAGGGGACTTGATGGCTGCCACGAAGGTCCTTGTCGTCGATGACGACCTGAACATCCAGCGCGTCCTCGTCTTCACCCTCAAGCAGGAAGGGTTCGAGGTCATCGTCGCCTCGGACGGCCAGGCCGGCGTGCAGATGGCGCGCGACGCTCAGCCCGACCTGATCCTGATGGACGTGGCCATGCCCAGGCTGGATGGCTACGCCGCGACCCAGCAGATCCGTGCCACGGAGACCGAGGGCCGCCGGGTGCCGATCATCATGCTCACCACCGAGGCGGACGTGGCGGAGCGGGTCAAGGGCCTCCGCGCCGGCGCGGACGACGACATCGTCAAGCCGTTCCACCCCCTGGAGCTGATGGCGCGCATCAAGGCCCTCCTGGCCCGGGGCGGTGCCCTGACGGTGGGCACCACGCCCGAGTCCGCGACCCTCGGACAGCTGTGCCTCTTCTACGGCGCCAAGGGCGGGGTGGGGACCACGACCATCGCCATCAACACCGCCATCGCCCTGGTCCGAGAGCTCCGCCGCCGGGTGGGGCTGATCGACGCCAACCTGCAGTTCGGCGACCTGCGCGTCTTCCTGGACCTGGGCCTGGACACCGCCTCCATCGTCAACGCCATCAGCGAGCCGGACCTGGACGCCGACCTGCTGCGCAAGCTGATGGTCCGCCACCACTCGGGGATCGACCTGCTGCTGGCCCCGCCCTCGCCGGAGGCGGCGGACATCGTCATGGAGCACCAGCACAACAACCCGGCCGAGCTGACCAACCTGCTCAACCTCTCGCGCAGGCTGTACGACTACACGCTGGTCGACATGGTCAAGACCATCGACGACTTCAACCTCCAGCTGTTCGACGAGGCCGATGTCATCTTCGTGGTCATGACCGCCGACCTGTCCTGCCTGAAGAACGTGCGGCTGGTGCTGGAGACCATGGACCACCTGGGCTACGAGAAGGGAAAGGTCCAGCTGGTCCTCAATCGGTCCAACGCCTACACCGGCATCAACGTGCGCAACGCCGAGTCGGCGCTGAACCGCAAGGTCGACTACGAGATCATCAACGAGTACCGCGGCGCGATCAGCTCCCTCAACTCGGGCGAGCCGTTCATGTCCTCCCGGCCCGACAGCCCCCTGGGCCGATCGGTGACCGAGTTCGCGCGGAAGATCGACTCCATCTTGGCCGCCGCCGCGCAGGCCGCCGCCGGCTGATAAGCGACCGCTAAGGGGCCGGTAAGGCCCCCTCGCCTACGCTCCGGCACGCCGGTCGCCGCTGGAGTTTGGGAGGCGAGCAGGCGGGCGGCCGGCACTGCATCGCTCCGCAGTGGCGCTCGCCTCGTGCCGAGGTGACGTCGTGCTCGCCCACACCTTCAGCGCTTCGCTCCTCGGCGTGCAGGGCCTGCCGGTGCGGGTGGAGGTGGACGTGGCCCACGGCCTGCCGTCGCTGACCATCGTGGGCCTGGCCGGCAGCCAGGTGCAGGAGGCGCGCGAGCGGGTGCGCAGCGCCCTGCGCAACTCCGGCTTCGAGCTGCCGGCGCGGCGCATCACCGTCAACCTCGCGCCGGCCGACCTGCCGAAGGACGGGACGGGGTACGACCTGGCCATCGCGGTCGGCATCCTGGCCGCCTCCGGGCAGCTCCCGGACCGATCCCGCCTGGAGGAGGTGGCGCTGCTCGGGGAGCTGGCCCTGGACGGCGGCCTGCGCTCGGTCGTGGGGATCATGTCGCTGGTGGCGGCCGCCCGAGACGACGGGCGTCGATCCGTGATCGTCCCGCAGGCCGACGCCGTGGAGGCCGGCTGCGTCACCGGCATCCGCGTGCTGCCCGCTGCCCGGCTGGGCGAGGCGGTGGCGCACCTGGCCGGCGTCCGGCAGCTCGCCGCGGCCACCGGGCTGGTGGAGGCATCGGTCCAGGCGCCGGCGGCGGGGGACGCTCCCGACCTGGCCGACGTGCTGGGCCAGGCCGTCGCCCGCCGGGCGCTGGAGATCGCGGTCGCGGGGCGTCACAACCTTGCGCTGTGCGGGCCGCCGGGGGTGGGGAAGACGCTCCTGCTGCGCTGCGCCGAGGGCCTGCAACCGCCGTTGACCGATGAGGAGGCGCTCGAGGTGGCGCGCATCCACTCCGCGGCTGGCCTGCTGGACCGCCGGGCTCCGCTCAGCCGGCGCCGTCCCTTCCGGGCTCCGCACCACACCGTCTCGACCCAGGGCCTGGTCGGCGGCGGTCCGCGGGTGCGGCCGGGAGAGGCGTCGCTGGCCCATCGCGGGATCCTGCTGCTGGACGAGGCGCTCCAGTTCCGGGCGGACGCCCTCGACGCGCTGCGACAGCCGCTGGAGTCCGGCGCCGTCACCATCGCGCGAGCTCACGGGGCCGTGTCCCTGCCCGCGCGTTTCGCGCTGCTGATGGCCTTCAACCCCTGTGCCTGCGGGTGGCGCGGCAGCCGGACCCGCGCCTGCAAATGCGACGACGCGGCGGCCCGCCGCTACGCGGCCCGCCTGTCCGGCCCGCTGCGTGACCGCCTCGACCTGTGGACCCTGGCCGATGAGGTGCCGAAGGCGTCCCAGGACGGCGTCGAGCCGTCCCGGACCGTTGCCGAGCGGGTGCGCGCCGCCTGGGTGCGGCAGCTGGACCGGCAGGCCCAGGCCAACGCGGAGTTGCCGCTGCCCGGGCTGATGGAACGGGTCGGTGTGACGCCGCGCGCCGCGTCGACGCTTGAGCAGCGCACCCGGCGCTTCGCCCTCTCACCTCGACGCATGCACCGCCTGCTCCGCGTGGCCCGCACCATCGCCGATCTGGAGGGATGCGACGCCATCGGTCCGGAGCACGTGGACGAGGCGCTGTACTACCGCCCGGAGGCCGTCCCGTGATGGGCGTCGGTCGGGGGCCGGACCGGTCCGGTACGCGGCCCGTGCCGACCGGCAGATGGCGCGACCTCGACCTGTCAGGCCTGGACCCGCATGCCGAGCGACCGTTCTGGGTGGCCCTGGCGCAGGTACCGGGCATCGGGCCGGTGGGGTTCGCCACCCTGCTCGGGCAGTACGGGTCAGCGCGGGCCGCCTGGGCGGCCGGCGACGACCTGCTCCGCCACCTGCCTCGTTCGCCGGATGACGCGCGGATGGCCCTCCACCGCTTGCGCCGCGCCGGCGTGCCTGCCGTGTACCGGCAGGTGCTGGACGGCCTGAAGCGGGCCGGTGGCCGGGTAATGACCGCCCTGGACGCGGGGTATCCGGCGGCGCTGCGCGAGGCCGACCCTCGGCCGGCGGTGCTCTACGTCGCCGGCGAGCTCGGCGCGCTGGAGGCGCCCTGCGTCGCGGTGGTCGGCACGCGCCGCGCCAGCGGCTACGGGCGCGCCGTGGCCGCCGAGATCGCCGACGAGCTGGCGCGGGCGGGTGTGACGGTGGTCAGCGGCCTGGCGCTCGGCATCGACGGCCAGGCGCACGAAGCGGCGGTCGATGCCGGCGGCCGCAGCGTGGCCGTGCTGCCGTCGCCGCTGGATCGGGTCTACCCGCCGCGGCACCGCGGCCTGGCCGAGCGCCTGGTGACCTCCGGCGGGGCGCTGCTGACCGAGGTGGCCCCGGGCAGCGGCATCGGCCGGCCGGACTTCGCGCGTCGCAACCGGATCATCGCCGGGCTGGCGAAGGCGGTGGTCGTGGTCGAGGCGCCCGACCAGTCGGGCGCGCTGCTGACCGCCGCCGCGGCCGCCGACCTGGAGCGCGAGGTGTACGCCGTGCCGGGGCCCATCGACGCCCTGAACTCGCGCGGCTGCAACCGGCTGATCGCCGATAACCTGGCCACCATCCTGACCTCCGCGGCCGGGCTGGTGGCGGCCATCGGCCTGCAGCGCGGGGAGCTGCCACCCTCGGTGGCCAGCCTATCGGACCCGGAGGCCATGGTGCTGCAGCAGCTCTTCAAGCGGCCCGGCTCGCTGGAGGAGCTGATGGCGCGGACCGGCTTCTCGACCGGGCCGCTGGCCAGCGCGCTGACCCTGCTGGAGGCGCGAGGATTGGTGACGAGCTACGGCGGGATCACCTTCCATCCAACGCTGCTCGCGCGGCGCATCGGACGGGCGGGCTGACGGCCATGGACGTGCCGGATGACGCGCGATCCGCCGGGCTGGTTATACTTCCCGAGGCCTCCGGCACCCGCCCTGAGGGCCGGACCGGCCGCCGAACCCGCAGGAGCCCCCGGTCTATTGCGTTCGATCCAGAAGATTCGTGCGGCCGTTCCGGCCGCGAGCCGTGCCCTTCTTCCGCTGATCCGAAGCCACCGCGCCATCACCCGGCTGACGGTGGCGGGCCTCGCCATCTCCATCGCGGCGGCTGCATCGCTGCAGGGAGCCCAGGCGGGCCCTCGTCCGGCCCCGACGCCGCCCCGCTCCATCCTCCCTGAGGTCGTCGGCGAGGGCGTCCGCACCACCGACTCCGTCACCCTCACCTTCCCGGCGCCCATGGATCCCGCGTCCGTGGCGGCCGCCCTGTCCGTGCGGCCGACGGTGGACGTGAACCTGCGCTGGAGCGCGGACGGCCGCACGCTGGAGATCCTGCCGGAGGAACGCTGGCGGACCGATGCCCGCTACCTGCTGACCATCGCCGACTCGGCGCGCACCCGCGACGGGCGGGAGCTGGGTCAGCCGCGGCAGGCGAGCTTCACCACCCAGACGGCGCCCACCATCGTCGCATTTCAGCTGGAGTACGCCGGACAGTCGGAGGAGCAGCGCATGCGCGCCCTCGAGGCGCCGGGCGACGACCTGCCCGAGGAGGCCGGCCAGCAGGCGCCGCCCACCGACGCGGTCGGCAACGTCAGCTCCGGGACGAGCATCAGCATCGGCTTCTCGACGGCCATGGACCGGGCCGATGTCGAGCGCCGGTTCGTGATCAGCCCCGACGTGGAGGGCGAGCTGTCCTGGGAGGGCAACGCCCTGGTCTTCACACCCACCGAGCGGCTCACCCCAAACGCGCGCTACGCGGTCAGCGTCGTGGGCGCGCGCGATGCCCAGGGCAACCGCCTGGGCGGCGACGTGTCATTCAGCTTCACGACCCGGGTGGCGGCGCAGGTCGTCAAGCTCGACCCGGCCCGCGACCAGACCGGGGTGACCGGCAAGCAGGCCGCGATCTGGTTCAGCCGGCCGATGGACACCGAGGCCACCGTGCTGACCGCCACGGATGTCACCACCGGGGCGACGCTGGCGGGAACGGGGACGTGGAACGAGGCCGGCACGCAGCTGACCTTCGCCTTCGCCCGTCCGCTGCTGGCCGGGCACACTATCCGCCTCCAGCTGGCGCCGGGCGCCCGCGACACGGACGGCAACCCGGTGGGGGCCGCGTGGAGCTTCGCCGTCAAGGAGGCGCCCGCCCCGGTGCGGACGTCCACCAGCACCCGCACGGTGCGGCCGCCGGTCACCGCGCCGCCACCGTCCGGCGACCTGCAGCAGTACGCCCTGGCGCAGGTCAACCAGTCGCGGGCGCAGTACGGCTTCGCGCCACTGGTGCTCGACCAGGCCATCTCGGCGGTGGCATCAGCCCACGCCTGGGACATGCTGAAGTACGGCTACTTCAGCCACACCGGTCGAGACGGCTCGCGCGTCGCGCAGCGCCTGTCGCGGGCCGGGATCAGCTTCAGCGCGTCGGGCGAGAACCTCTGCTACCACGCCGGGATCGGCGTGCGGGCCACGCTGGACTGGTGCCACCGGACCTTCATGGCCGAGCCCTACCCGGGCTACTACAACCACATCGCCAACATCCTCAGCCCGCGCTTCACGCGAGTCGGGATCGGGATCGCCTCCAATGGGGGCAAGGTCTACGTCGTCTGGAACTTCGCCGGCTGAGCGTGGTCGCCGTCCGAGTGGCCGGCGCATCGGCGAGTTTCGCAGGTCCTCGCGCAGGCGCGCGAGGATCCATCGGCCTGTCCGGAAGCCTGCAGACCCGATGCTACACTCCCTGACCGATGCCCCCGAAGAAGCGTGCCGCGGGCGACGTGGTGATCGTCGAGTCGCCCGCCAAGGCCAAGACCATCGAGCGCTATTTGGGCCCGGGCTATACCGTGCTGGCCTCGTACGGCCATGTCCGGGACCTGCCGAAGCGCAGCCTGGGGGTGGACGTCGACAACGACTTCGCACCGCGCTACGAGCCGCTCAAGGAGCGGCGCCGCGAGCTCGAGAAGCTGGCCAGCCAGGCGCGGGCGGCCGACACGGTCTGGCTGGCCACCGACCTTGACCGCGAGGGCGAGTCGATCGCCTGGCACATCGCCCAGTACGCCAGGCTGCCGGAGGAGCGCATCCGGCGGGTGACCTTCAGCGAGATCACCAGGACGGCCATCGAGGAGGCCTTCGCCAACCCGCGAGGCATCAACCAGGACCTGGTCGACGCCCAGCAGGCGCGGCGCGTGATCGACCGATTGGTGGGCTACAAGCTCAGCCCGCTGGTCAGCAGCAAGATCCGCCGCGGCCTGTCCGCGGGCCGCGTGCAGAGCGTGGCCGTGCGGCTGGTCGTGGACCGCGAACGGGAGATCCAGGCCTTCACGCCCGAGGAGTACTGGACCATCGACGCCCAGCTGCGCCGCCGGGGGAACCAGGCCGGGTTCACCGCCCAGCTGACGCGCATCGACGGCGAGAAGGCGCGCATCGGGTCGGAGGACGAGGCGAACGAGCACCTCGCCGCGCTGCGCGAGGCGGCGTACACCGTGACCAGGGTCACGCGCAGCCAGCAGCGGAAGCACGCGCCGCCGCCGTTCACCACCAGCACCCTCCAGCAGGAGGCCTCGCGCAAACTGGGCTTCGGCGCCAAGCGGACGATGAGCGTGGCCCAGACCCTGTACGAGGGCGTGGCGCTCCCGGAGGGCCAGGTGGGCCTCATCACCTACATGCGCACCGACTCGGTGGCCATGGCGCGCGGCGCGGTGGCCGAGGCGCGCGACGTGATCCGCGGCCGCTACGGGCCGGACTTCGTCCCGGACAGGCCGAACGTCTTCCGCACCCGCAGCCGCGGCGCCCAGGAGGCGCACGAGGCCATCCGTCCGTCGAGCTTCGCGCGCACGCCCGAGTTGGTGTCTGCCCACCTCAAGCCGGACGAGCTGAAGCTGTACGAGCTGATCTGGCGCCGGGCGCTCGCCTCGCAGATGGAGCCGGCGCGCTTCGACCAGGTCGGGGTGGACATCGCCGCGGGCCGATACACCCTGCACGCCGGGGCGCGGAAGCGGGTCTTCGACGGCTACCAGGCCCTGTACGTGGAGGGTCGCGACGACGAGGAGGACGAGCGCCTCACCGTGCTGCCGGACCTGGCCGAGGGGGAGGGGCTCGACATGGTCGACCTCACCAGCGAGCAGCACTTCACCCAGCCGCCGCCGCGCTACACCGAGGCGACCCTGATCCGCGCCCTGGAGGAGCACGGCATCGGGCGGCCCTCGACCTACGCGCCAACGCTGGACACCATCCGCCAGCGCGGCTACGTCACCGTCAAGGACCGGCGCCTCTACCCCGAGGAGTCGGCGTTCCGCGTCACGGACCTGCTCAAGGAACACTTCCCGGAGATCGTGGACCTGCAGTTCACGGCCCGCATGGAGGACGGCCTGGACGACGTGGCCCGGGGCGAGCAGGCCTGGGTGCCGATGGTCCGCGATTTCTGGGTGCCGTTCAGCGCCAAGGTCACCGAGGGACGCGAGAAGATCGCCAAGCAGGTGGAGGTCACCGACATCCGCTGCCCGGTCTCCGGCGAGAAGGGCGACGTCCTGGTCAAGCGCTTCGGGCGCAACGGCTGGTTCTACGGCTGCTCCGGCTACCCCGAGTGTCGCTACACCCGGCCGGTGGAGGGCGAGGAGCCCCGGGAGCAGCCCGATCTCCCCGGCGTCGGCGAGCGCTGTCCGCAGTGCGGCCAGGGGACGCTGACCGCGAAGCAGGGCCGGTTCGGCCCGTTCGTCGGCTGCGACCGCTACCCCCGGTGCCGCTACATCAAGAAGGACGCGCAGCCCGCCGCCGAGCGCTTCGGCACCTGTCCGAAGTGCGGCCAGGGGACGGTGGTCACCAAGCGCGCCCGGCGCGGCCGGCGCCCGTTCTGGGGCTGCGACCGCTACCCGGACTGCGACTACGCCACCTGGACGCGGCCCGCCCCGGTCGGCGATGGCCAGGCGCCGGGTGACGGGGTGGAGGACGCCGAGCCGGGGGCGAACGGCCGGCCGCCGGTCGCGACCGGCGAGGACGGCGCCGGCCGCGACGGAACGGGGGAGGACCAGGCGGAGCAGCCGGTGGCCGGGGCCGGCGGGACGCGTGCCTGAGGAGCGCAGCGAAGCGGCGGCCGCCCCGAGGGGTGACGGCACCTTCCCCGGTGCCGGCGAGCTGAGTCGGTTCCTGGATCACCTGCGGGCGCGCAACGCCTCGCCGGGAACGATCGAGGAGTACCGCCGCCATGCCGGCGAGTTTTTGGCCTTCCTGAGGCAACGCGGCGTCGACTGGCGGCGTCCCGACCGGGTGACCATCCGCGCCTACCTCGCCTCGCTCGCCGACCGCGACCTGGCCGCCGCCTCGGTGGCCGGACGGCTGGCCGCGGCGCGCTCGTTCTACCGGCACGCGGTGCGGCAGGGCTGGCTGGAGACCAACCCGCTTACCGGCGTGCGCAGCCCGCGCAAGCCGCGCCGACTGCCCCGCGTCCTGAGCCCGGAGGATGCCGCCCGGCTGGTCGAGGCCCCCACCCGGGCGCCGCGCCGCACCCGGCGCGGCGTGGACGAGGCCCTGGCCGATGCCCTGGCCCGCCGCGACGCCGCCCTCCTGGAGCTGCTGTACGCCACCGGCATGCGCATCAGCGAGGCGGCGTCGCTGTCCCTGGATCGGCTGGACCTGGAGCGCCGCCGCCTGCGGGTAGTCGGCAAGGGATCCAGGGAGCGCGAGCTCGTCTTCGGGCGGCCGGCACAGGCCGCGCTGGCCGCCTACCTGCGCTCCGGCCGTCCGGCGCTGGCGGCGCGTGCGAGGGCCACGACTCCGGGCGTCTTCCTCAATGCCGCCGGCGGCCCGCTCACCGCGCGCGGCGCGCGTCTGATCGTCGAGCGCTGGGTGGAGGCCGCGGCGGTCGCCACGAAGACGTCGCCGCACACCCTGCGCCACTCGTTCGCCACCCACCTGCTCGAGGGCGGCGCCGACCTGCGCAGCGTCCAGGAGCTGCTGGGCCACGCCAACCTGGCGACCACCCAGGTCTACACCCACCTCTCCGACGCGGCCCTGCGCGGCGCCTATCGGGCGGCCCACCCCCGGGCCGGTGGTGCCGGCCGCGGCGGCCGCGACGCATGACGAGCGCCGGCCCCGACGCGCCGGCCGCGGCGGCCGCTCCCAGCGGGCCGTCGACCGGTCGCATCCTGGCCCAGGCCAGCCTGATCCTGACCGTCGCCGCGCTCGCCAGCCGGGTGCTGGGCTGGGTGCGGCTGCTGGTCATCGGCTCGCAGTTCGGTGCCAGCCGCGAGCTGGACGCCTACTTCGCGGCTTTCCGCATCCCGGACGCCATCTTCCAGCTGGTGGTGGCCGGCGCCCTCTCGGCGGCCCTCATCCCGGTCTTCAGCAGCTACCGCGCCCGCGGGCAGGAGGCGGAGGCCTGGCGTCTGGCCAGCAGCGTGATCAACCTGGTGGTCATCGCCCTGGCCGGCCTGAGCCTGCTGATGGCGATCTTCGCCCCGATCCTGGTGCCGATCGTGGCGCCCGGCTTCGACGCCCCGACCACCGAGCTCACCATCCGCATGACGCGGGTCATGCTGCTCAGCCCGGTGCTCATCGGGATGGGGGCGGTGGTGACCGGCATCCTGAACTCGTACGAGCGCTTCGCGGTGCCCTCGCTGGCGCCACTGGCCTACAACCTGGCCATCATCGCCGCCGCGATCTTCCTGGCTCCGGTCATGGGCGTCGAGGGCCTGGCGGTGGGCGTGGCGGTCGGCTCCCTGGCCCACCTCGCCGTGCAGCTGCCGGAGCTGGCCAAGGTGGGGCAGCGCTACGACCTGACCATCAGCCTCGGACACCCGGGCGTGCGCAAGGTGGCCTGGCTGATGGGGCCGCGCATGCTGGGCCTGGCCGCCGGCCAGCTGAACTTCATCGTCTCCACGGTGCTGGCCTCGGGACTGCCGGAGGGCAGCATCACCGCCTACAACTACGCCTTCCAGCTGAGCCAGATCCCCGTGGGCGTGCTGGGGGTGAGCGTGGCCATCGCCCTTTTCCCCAGCCTGAGCCGCGACGCGGCGCTCGGCCGCCTGCCCGACATCCGGCGCCAGGTGGCGGGTAGCCTGCGGATCCTGGTCTTCTTGGCCGCCCCGCTGACCGCGGCACTCATCGTGCTGGCGGAACCGATCGCATCGGTCTTCTTCCAGTACGGGCTGTTCAGCGAGCGCTCGGCCGAGCGCACCGCTGGCGCCCTGGTCTTCTTCGCCATCGGCCTGGTGGCGCATATCGTGGTGCACGTGCTGAATCGAGCCTTCTACGCCATGCAGGACACCCGCACGCCGGTCACCTTCGCGGTGCTGGCGGTGGCCATCAACGTGCCGCTCATGGCCTGGTTGGTGGGACCGATGGGC
Organism: Candidatus Zixiibacteriota bacterium; assembly: GCA_035687145.1. Taxonomy (GTDB): domain Bacteria; phylum Chloroflexota; class Limnocylindria; order QHBO01; family QHBO01; genus DASRYM01. Next base: position 13,156 of record DASRYM010000079.1, read on the forward strand.
GTGCAGGGCCTCGCCCTGGCGTTGTCGATCAGCTCCATCATCGAGGTCAGCTGCCTGCTCTGGGCACTCCGGCGCCGGATCGAGTCGATCGAGGAGGGTCAGGTGGCGCGCAGCGCCGGGCGATCGGCCGTGGCCGCCGTGGCCGCCGCGCTGGTGATGCTCGGCGGCCTGACCCTGGTGCATGGTGCGCTGCCGGCCCTGCTGGACCACGGGTTGGGGCGGCTGGTCGCCGTCGCTGCCCTGACCGCGGCGGGCGGCGCGATCTACGTGGTGGTGGCCTCAACCCTGCGCGCACCGGAGCTTGCCCAGCTGCGGGCGCTGCTGGCCCGTCGGCGCGGAGGGACGCCGTGATCGAGCTGAGACCGGCGACCGGGGAGCACCGTGTCGCCTGGCAGGCGTTCCTGGAGCGGATCCCATACGGGGACTTCCTCCACGACTGGGCATGGGGCGCGGTCGCCGACTTCGACGGGCAGCCCCCGCGCCGATACGTGGTCGAGGATGACGGGGAGCTGGTGGCCATCGTGGCCGCCCAGCAGCGCCGGCTGCCGCTCGGCCGCGCCTTCTGGTACGTGCCGCGCGGCCCGGTCATGGACTACCGCCACCCCGCCGCCGGGGAGCGGCTGCGGGCGCTGGCCCTCGCCCTGCGCGAGGTGGCGCGCCAGTCGGGGGCCATCGCCGTCAAGCTCGAGCCGCGGCTGGAGCGCGGCAGCTCCGAGGTCGCTGCGTTCAACCAGCTGCGCGGCCTGCGGCACGACCTGCGGACCCTGCAGGTCGGCCAGACCCGGCTGGTGGAGCTGGCGGACGACCAAACCATGCTCGCCGGATTCGACAAGGACACGCGCTACGCGGTGCGCCGCGCCGAACGCGAGGGCGTGATCGTGACGTCGACGACCGACGGAGAGGACCTGCTGGCCATCGATGGGCTGCACACCCTGGTGATGGAGACCCAGCGCCGGGCGGGGTTCCCGAAGCCGCCGCTGGAGCGCTACCGCATCGCCTGGCGCGGGCTGGCCGCCGAAGGGAGGGCCACCATCTTCCAGGCGCGCCGCGGGGGGCGGCTGCTGGCGGCCGGCATGCTGGTGGTGATCGGCGATCGCTCGTACTACCTGTTCGCCGGCTCCCTGCGCGAGGCGCCCGGCGAGCCGAAGCACTACGCCAGCTACGCGCTGCAGTGGGCGATGATGCGCCACGCCCGTGACGTGGGGGTCAGGGTCCACGACCTGTGGGGCATCGCCCCGGAGGGGGCGGGCCCCGAGCACCCGTGGTACGGGGTGGGCCTCTTCAAGAAGGGCTTCGGCGGGCGCGCCGTGGCCTGGGCCGGCACCTGGGACGTGGTCGCCGACCCCGCCCTGTACCGGCTGCGCGAGGCGGTCGGCGGCGTGCGCCGTGGCCTGCTGGCCGCCCCGCGCACCGCCCTGCGGCGGGCACGGAGGATGGGCCGATGAGCGTTCTCGAGCGGCGGATGGGCCTCGGCGAGCTGACCGACGTCATCGGTCCGGAGCGGGTGGTCGGCCTGCCGGTGGGCGAGGTGGTGAACCTGGCCTACGACTCGCGGGCGGTGGTCCCCGGCACGCTGTTCTTCGCCGTGCCCGGCGTCCACGTGGACGGCCACGACTTCGTGGCCGAGGCGGTGGAGCGCGGCGCGATCGCGGCGGTCGTCGAGCGCGAGCTGCCCGACCTCGGCGTCCCGCAGCTGGTGGTACCCCGTACCCGCGACGCGCTGGCCGACGCCGCCGACGTCTGGTTCAACCGGCCGTCTGAGCGGCTGGAGGTGATCGGCATCACCGGGACCGACGGCAAGACCACCACCGCCTTCCTGGCCGTGGAGGTGCTCCAGGCCGGCGGCCGGCGTCCGGGGCTGATCGGCACCGTCAGCGTCCGGGTCGGGGACGAGATGCGCCCCAACCTGGAGCGCAACACCACGCCGGAGGCGCTGGAGCTGCACGCCTTGCTGGCCCAGATGGTGGCCGCCGGCAACGACAGCGTGGTCATGGAGGCCACCTCCCACGGGCTGGTCCAGGCCCGGGTGCGCAACGCCCGCTTCGACGTCGGCGTGCTCACCAACCTGACCAGCGAGCACCTCGAGTTCCATGGCTCGCTGGAGAACTACCGGGCCGCCAAGGCCATGCTCTTCGAGCAGTCCCCGGTGGCCATCCTGAACGCCGACGACCCCAGTTACGACTACTTCCGGCAGCGCGCACGCGACCGGGTGGTCACCTACGGTGTTGAGGCCGATGCGGACCTGCGCGCAACTGAACTCGACCCGCGCAGCGACGGCACCACCTTCCGGCTGACCGCGCCGGGCTGGGGCGGGTCGGTGCGCGTGCCGATCCCGGGGGCCTTCAACGTGCACAACGCGCTGGCCGCGCTGGCCATCGGCCTCGTGGAGGGTGTGCCGCTGGAGGCCGCCGCCGAGGCCATCGGGCGCAGCCCGGGCGTGCCGGGCCGCATGGAGACCGTGGACGAGGGGCAGCCGTTCACGGTTGTGGTGGACTACGCGCACACCGCCGACTCGCTGGGCAAGGTGCTGCGCGTCCTCCGGCCGCTGGCCACGGGGCGGCTGTTCGCCGTCTTCGGGTCGGCCGGAGAGCGCGATCCCACCAAGCGTGGGCCGATGGGCCGGGTCGCGGCCGAGCTGGCCGACGTGGTGGTGGTCACCGACGAGGACCCCCGTTTGGAGGACCCGCGGGTCATCAACGAGGCGATCGCCGACGGAGCCCGTTCCGCGGGAGCGCGCGACGGGGAGACTCTGTTCGTGATCGACGACCGCCCGTCGGCGATCGCCCACGCCGTGCGGCTGGCCGAGCCGGGCGACGTGATCCTGCTGGCCGGCAAGGGCCACGAGGCGAGCATCATCTACGGCACCGAGAAGCGCTGGTGGGACGAGAAGGAGGTGGCCCGCCGCGCCCTTCGCGCCGCCGGCTACGGGCGCGATGGCTGAGCTCCGCGCCTGGCGCGCCTCCGACCGCGACGCGTGGAACGCGTTCGTCGAGTCGGCCCCCTACCGCTCCTTCCCGCAGCTGTGGGAGTGGGGCGAGCTGCGCGAGCCCTTCGGCTGGGTGCCGCTGCGCATCGCCGTCGGCGACGATCCCCGACGCCCGCCGTTGGCCGTGGCCCAGGTGCTGCTGCGCCGGGTGCCGGTCCTCGGCTGGCGGCTGGCCTACGTGCCGCGCGGCCCGGTCGGCCACCTGGACGAGGCTCCGGTGCGCGAGGCGCTGTTCGCCGCCCTGCGCTCCCTGGCCCGCACCGAGCAGGTGGCCACCGTCAAGGTGGATCCGGAGGCCACGCCCGACTCGCCGTTCGGCGCGGCGCTCCTGGCTCCGCCATGGCGTGAGGCGACCCGCGTCCAGCCGCCGCGCACCCGGGTCGTGGACCTGGCCCTCTCCGAGCAGGCGCTGACGGCCGCCCTGCGCCGCAAGCACCGCCAGTACGCGCGCAAGGCGGAACGCGCCGGCGTCACCGTGGAGCGCCTGGACGGCAACATTGACGCGCCCACGGCGCAGCAGGCGCTGAACGACTTCTACGCGATCTACACCCACACTGCCGAGCGGGCCGGGTTCGTGGCTCGCGCCCGGCACTACTACGAGCGGGTGTGGGGCCTCTTCGCGCCGCGCGGCCACGCCCGGCTGGCGTTCGCCGTCCTGGACGGACAGCGGGTGGCGACCCTCTTCCACTTCACCTGCGGCGATCGCGCCGCGGAGGCCTTCGGCGGCATGACCGATCTCGGCGCCGAGTCACGCGCCAACTACCTGCTCAAGTGGCGCTCGATCCTCGGGTTCAAGGCCGAGGGCTACGCCGTGTACGACATGTGGGGCCTGGCCACCGGGGGGATCGCCCAGTTCAAGGAGGGCTTCGGCGGCCGCGAGGTGGCCTACGTCGGGGCGCGCGACCTGCCGCTGCGGGCCGCCGAGGACGCTGCGCTGCGGGTGCTGCTGCCCGCCTACGGCATCGCCCAGCGCACGCGGCTGCGGCTGATGGGACGCCGCCTGGCCGGCTCCGAGGACGGCTGACGCATCGGTTAGCCTGTGGGCACCCATGCCGCCCATCGTCCGCCGCGCCAACGACGTCGACCGCCCCGCCTGGGACGCCTTCGTCGCCTCGCGCCCCGAGGCCGACCTCCTGCAGGCCTGGGGCTGGGGCGAGTGCACCGCCCTGGCCGGGGAGCCGCCGGCCCGCATCCTGGTCGAGGACAACGGCCGCGTGCGCGGCGTGGCGCAGGCGCTGCTGCGCCCGGCGGGGCTCGGCCGCCAGGTCGCCTACGTGCCGCACGGCCCGGTCTGGGAGCGCGAGGCGCCCGACGCCGCCCGCGTCTTCGCCTGGCTGATCCACGGGCTGCGGACCCTGGCCCGCAAGGAGAAGGTGCTGGTGGTCAAGATGGACCCGCGCGCCGAGCTCGGGGCGGATTTCGATTTCTCCCACCTGGCCGATGAGCACGCCCTGCGCCGCGCACCGGACCTCCAGGCGCCGACCACCCGCATCGTCGACCTGCTGGATGGCGGCGAGCAGCTGGAGGCCTCCTGGCACGCCGACGCCCGGCGCCTCATGCGCCGCGCCGCGCGCGAGGGGACCGAGGTCACCATCGGTCGAGCGCCCGACCCCGCCGAGGTCGCGATCCTGCACGACCTGCTGACCCGCACCGCCGAGCGCGCCGAGTTCCGGGTCCGCTCGTTGGGGTTCCTGGAGCGGCTGGCCACCGAGTTCGCCGGCGCGGGCGGCTGGTACCTGGGCATCGCCCGGGTCGAGGGGGTCCCGATCGCCGCCATGGCCTTTCCGCGGGTCGGCGCTCGCGCCTACTACCTGTACGGCGCCCTGCTGCGTGATGACCGCTACAAGCACCACTACGGCTCGCACGCGGTGATGGCCGCCATGCTGAAGAGCCTGGCCGCCGATGGCTGCCGCAGCGTTGACATGTGGGGCGTGGTCGAGCCCGATGACCCCGACGCGGACCCGTCCTGGCGGGGCTTCAGCGACTTCAAGCGCACCTTCGGCGGCACCCCGCTGCGTCACCCCGGCCTCTTCGACCTGGTGACCGATCGCTTCTGGTACCGGCTGCGCACCGCCCGCGAACGCCTGCTGCGTCGCTAGGGCCTTGGCATCTGCGGGGCAATCGGTGGGGTTCGTCTCCTTTCCACCACCTGCTGGTGATTTCAGCCCGGCCACTCCCCAGTCACTCCACCGGCCGCTCCCCCGGCCGCGACGGCGCCTCGACCTACGCCGTCAAGGGCGATGCGGTCAGTGCGAACCGTCGTAGTTCACACCAGGTGCGCATTGCGCGCGGCGAGGAGCCTGTGACCGGTCTCAACTCACGCGTGACGTGAGTTACGACCCTCCGAAGGCACCGGCGCGATCGTACCGGTCACCTCATGTGAATGACGACCATTGGCGGGTAACGCCGTGCGCCGGCCGGCAGCCGCCTCGCGTTCGTGGGCGCCGGCCCGCGGCAACATCGCCACCAGCCGGTCCTGACGACGACGAAACCATTCCGGTCGGCGCGCCAAGGCCCGGTTCGTCGCGAATTGTGGTCAGCAGCCGGTGGTTTCGGGCACGAAGGCCAGTTCGGCAGGGGACGTCGTCAGCGTTACCACCAGCTGTTGGTGACTCACGGGTCGCGGCGAGCGCCCTGCGGCCCACTCCATCGGTCCATGGAGGGTGGGCCGGCGCGTGTTACGCTCTGAGCACCATGGATTTGGCCCGCCTGCGGGCGGCTCCGGCCGCCGTGGTGCAGCGAATCTCGCGCACGCAGGCCCCGGCGGAGCCGACCCATTCGATCGAGAGCGTCATCGAGGAGGCGCGCTCGCACCGGCCGAGCATCAACGTCGGGCTCATCGAGCGTGCCCACGAGATGGCGGCCATGGCCCACGAGGGCCAGCTGCGGGCCTCCGGCGAGCCGTACGTCAGCCACCCGCTGGAGGTGGCCCACTACCTGGCCACGCTGCAGATGGACGCCGAGACCCTGGCGGCGGCCCTGCTCCACGATGTCCCGGAAGACACCGAGCTCAGCCTGCAGGACATCGAGAAGCGCTTCGGCCGCGAGGTGGCGCGCCTGGTGGACGGCGTCACCAAGCTGTCCAAGTTCGGCTCGGCGCGGACCATGGAGGAGCAGCAGGCCGAGAACATCCGAAAGATGTTCATGGCCATGGCCGAGGATGTGCGGGTGGTGATCATCAAGCTCGCCGACCGGCTGCACAACATGCGCACCCTGCAGTACCTGGCGCCGGAGAAGCAGCAGCGCATCGCGCGCCAGACCATGGAGATCTACGCCCCGCTGGCCCATCGGCTGGGGATGTGGCAGATCAAGTGGGAGCTGGAGGACCTGTCCTTCAAGTACCTGGAGCCGGAGAAGTACCGCCAGCTGGTCGAGATGCTGGCCGACCGACGCAAGGCGCGCGAGTCGTTCATCAACAAGAGCATCAACATCCTGCGCAGGGAGCTGGCCAAGGTCGGCATCACGGCCGACATCTCGGGGCGCCCCAAGCACATCTACTCCATCTACAAGAAGATGGAGCGCAAGGGGGCTGACTTCAACGAGATCTACGACCTGCACGCCATCCGGCTGCTGGTCGACGACGTCAAGGACTGCTACGCCGCGCTGGGCGTGGTGCACTCCATCTGGCGCCCGATCCCCGGGCAGTTCGACGACTACATCGCCATGCCCAAGGCGAACATGTACCAGAGCCTGCACACGGCGGTCATCGGGCCCGATGCCAAGCCGCTGGAGGTCCAGATCCGGACCCGCCGCATGCACGAGGTGGCCGAGGCGGGCATCGCCGCCCACTGGCGCTACAAGGAGGGCACCCGCGGCGATCGCCGCTACGACGAGAAGCTGGCCTGGGTCCGCCAGCTGATCGACTGGCAGCGCGAGGTCTCCGATGCCCAGGAGTTCGTCGAGGGCCTCAAGCTCGACGTCTTCCAGGACCAGGTCTTCGTCTTCACCCCGAAGGGCGATGTCAAGGACCTGCCGGCCGGCGCCACGCCCCTGGACTTCGCCTACCGCATCCACACCGATGTCGGCCACCGCACCATCGGCGCCAAGGTCAACAACCGGCTCGTCCCGCTCGACTACAAGCTGCGCAACGGCGACATCGTGGAGATCATCACCACCAAGGCCGCGCACGGGCCGTCACGGGACTGGCTGAACATCGTCCAGACCAACGCCGCGCGCGAGAAGATCCGCCAATGGTTCAAGCGCCAGCAGCGCGACGAGAACATCGCCCAGGGCAAGGAGCTGCTGGACCGCGAGCTGCGCCGCCTGGCCCACGAGACGTTGGCCTCCATCGACGCCGCCCGGCTGGAGCAGATCGCCCAGCAGGCGCACTACAAGGAGCTCGACGACTTCTTCGCCGCCATCGGCTATGGGGCCGTGTCGCCGGCCTCGGTCGTCAGCAAGCTGGAGATCCACGATGACGCCGCCATCACCCTGCCCGAGGTGGCGCCGCCCTCGGTGGTGCCGTCGGCCACCGGGGTGCGGGTCAAGGGCGTCGGTGACCTGCTGGTCCGCTTCGCGAAGTGCTGCTCGCCGATCCCCGGCGACCCGATCACCGGCTACGTGACCCGCGGCAAGGGCGTGACCGTGCACCGCGCCAACTGCCCGTCGGTGCTCTCGGAACGCGACATCGAGCGGCTGATCGACGTGGAGTGGGAGGCCGTCGACCAGCAGACCTACCCGATCACGGTGCGCATCGAGGCCATCGACCGGCCCGGGCTGCTCAACGAGATCACCAACGTGGTGGCCGAGCAGAAGGTGAACATCGTGGCCGCCTCGATCGGCACCCAGCCGGACGGCACCGCCACCATCACCGCCACCCTGAAGGTCACCTCGCTCCAGCAGCTCTCCACGGTCCTGACCCGCATCGAGCGGATCCGCGACATCACCTCGGTCACCCGCGAGGCCCGCTGACCCGGAAGCGACGCCCACGCGCCCGAGCTGGCGAGCGGTCACCCCCTGGACGACATCGGCCGTCGGAGGAGGAGCCACATCGCCGTCACGGCCGACGCCATCAGCCCGATGCCCATCACCCACGGCGCGGCCGGGCTCAGCAGGACCTCCCGCATCGGCTCGGCGATCGATGGGGGGTTGATGCGGCTCAGGGCCGCCAGCAGCGACCCGGCGTACGCGATGGAGAGGAGGGCGTAGGCGCCCAGCAGCGGCCGGGATCGGACCGCGGGCGGCGCCAGCAGCGCCAGGGCCGGGAACAGGTAGCGCTCGTGGACCCGGGTGGGCAGGAAGTAGAAGGCGAAGGTCACCAGCAGCCCGACGGTCAGCAGCGTGCCGAGGTCGCGGCCGCGGCGCAGCGGCACCAGCGCCAGGCCCAGCCCGCCGGCCAGCAAGGCCAGCCCCACCCACACGAAGGCGCCGTCCTCCGCCTCATAGCCGACGAGGAGGCCCCACGGGTTCGGTGCGCCGGCCGAGAAGAGGGGCTTGGAGCGTCCGATCTCGTACAGCTGGTCCGCGTAGCGCAGCGGGTCGAGGAGCAGCGGGCCGGCCACCACCGCGTAGGCGGCCAGCGCGCCGAGCAGCGCGCGACGCACCGGCCGCAACGACCCGCCGTCCCGCCAGGCGGCGATCACGCACCAGCCGACGGGCAGCGCCACCAGCCCGAACTGGGGCTTCACCAGGCCGGCGAGCACGGCCAGTGCGCCGGCCAGAACCCAGCGTGAGCCGGTGGCAGCGAGCAGGGCGCCGATGAAGGCCACGGTGCCCGCGGCGTCCACCTGCCCCCACATCGGTCCGGCGATGACCACCGCCGGGTTGAGCAGGTACAGCGCGGAGGCCGCCACGCCGCGCCAGGAGCCCGCTCGTCGGCCGATCAGGAACAGCAGTACACCGACGGCCAGGTCGAAGGGGATCGACTGCGCCTCGATGGCCCGGTTCAGCGCCTCGCCGTCGAGCAGGACGCCGAGCGGCCAGTACAGGTACAGCAGCGCGGGGTAGATGGCCAGCTGACCCTCGTAGAAGCGCAACGGGCCGACCTCGGCCATGCGCTCCGCCCAACCGGCGATGACCCTCACGTCCCCACCGTGGCCCTCCAGGTTGAACACTGCCCAGACCCGGATGGCGAGCGCCACGGCCAGCAGGGCGGCCAGCGTGGTCCACGCCCCGCGCGTCGCGTGGCCGCCCTGTTCGCGCCCGTCCATGGCGGCAGGGTAGCGGCCGGTACACTCTGTGCCCATGGCCCGCCAGATCGCCGCCCCGCGCGGCACCCGTGACCTGCTGCCCGAGGAGGGCCCGGCCTGGGAGCGCGTGGAGCGCATCGCCCGCGAGCTCGCGGAGCGTTACGGCTTCGAGCGGATGGACACGCCGCTGTTCGAGCAGGTCGAGCTGTTCGCCCGCGGACTGGGCGAGACGTCCGACGTGGTCGAGAAGGAGATGTTCCGGGTCACGGGCGCCATGGGCAGCGACGAGGAGCGCGCCCGCTGGGCGCTGCGCCCGGAGCCCACGGCCGGCATCGTGCGGGCCTACGTCGAGCATGGCATGCACGTGCGGCCGGGGCCGCTCCGCGTATGGGTCATGGGCCCCATGTTCCGCTACGACCGGCCGCAGGCCGGGCGCTACCGGCAGTTCACGCAGTGGGATGTCGAGGTGCTGGGTGACCCCGGACCGATGGTCGACGCCGAGCTCATCGAGCTCGCCCACCGCTTCTACGCCGAGGTCGGGATCCGCGGCGTGGTGGCTCACCTCAACTCGATCGGCGATGCTGCCTGCCGTCCCACCTACCGCCAGGCCCTGATCGAGTATTTCAGCGCGCACGAGGACCGCCTGACCGATGACTCCCGGCGGCGGCTGCGGGTCAACCCGCTGCGGGTGCTCGATGACCGGCTGCTGGACCCCGAGCTGGCGGCGGGCGCCCCGCGCACCGCGGACCACCTGTGCGAGCCGTGCGCCGAGCACTTCGCCGCCGTGCGGGAGCTGCTCGACGGGTTGGGCGTGCGCTACGTGCTCGACCCGCGGCTGGTGCGCGGGCTGGACTACTACACGCGCACCACGTTCGAGTTCTTCGTCGCCGGGCGCGAGGGCCAGCAGCAGGCGATCGGCGGCGGCGGCCGCTACGACGGCCTGGCCGAGCTGCTCGGCGGGCGCCCGACGCCGGGGATCGGCTTCGGCATCGGCATCGACCGCACGATCCTGGCCGCGACGGAGCAGGGCGTGGAGCCACCGTCCCGGCCGCCGTTGGTGGCCGTGGTCTCGGCGGAGCCCGACGCGCACGCCGGTCGCCTGCGGGTCGCATCGGTCCTGCGCGAGCAGGGCCTGCAGGTGCGGCCCGACCCCGGAAACCGGCGCCTGGGCCGCCAGCTGGAGGCATCGGCCAAGCTCGGGGCGCGGTGGGCGGTCATCGTGGGCGAGGAGCTGGAGCGGGGGAGCGTGGTGCTGCGCGACCTGGACCGTGGGGAGCAGCGGGAAGTCGCGCTCGACCGGGTGGGTTCCGTGGTGGCGAGCGCGGCGGGAGGATCCTGAGAGCCGGACGACGCAGCCGGCACGCTGCGACCGCCTCAGGTCGATGCGGATTCACCTCGCATGGCTCCTACAATGCGGGCAAGCTCGTGGAGGCTGGCGGGATGCTGCGGGACGCCGAGCGTGGATGCCTGGTCATCGTCGATATCTCCGGCTACACGCAGCTGCTCGTGGAGAGCGAGCTGGAGCACGCCCAGGACGCCCTCCGCGACCTGACGAACACGGTCCTCAGCACGCTTCGTCCGCGGTTCCGGCTCGCCAAGCTGGAGGGCGACGCCGCCTTCGTCTACGCGATCGGGGAGCACCAGGACGGCTCGCTGCTGCTCGACACCCTCGATGCGGCGTACTTCGCCTTCCGCCGGCGCCTGGATGCGATCGCGCGCGCCACGACCTGCCGGTGCAACGCCTGCACGCGCCTGCCGGCGCTGAACCTCAAGCTGATCGCGCACTACGGCTCGTTCGTCCGCGAGCGCCAGTTCGGGACCGATGAGCTGACCGGGCTGGATGTCATCATCGTCCACCGCCTGCTGAAGAACTCCGTGGCGGCCACCGGGCTGGCGGCCTATGCCCTCCTGACCGATGCCTGCCTGCAGGCCACCGGGCTCGATCCCGCTTCACTCGGGTTGCTGGAGCACCGCGAGACCTACGACCAGATCGGCGAGGTGCGCGCCTGGCTCCAGGACATGGAGGCACGCTGGCGCCAGGAGCTGGAGACCCGCCGCCACCGCGTCACGCCGCGACAGGCGTGGGCCACCCTCAGCGCCGACATCGGGGCGCCGCCGGCGGTCGTCTGGGACTACCTGACCTCGCCGGCACACCGGGCGCAGTTGATCCCCGGCGTGCAGCGCATCGAGGAGGTGCCGGCAGCGGGCCGGCGCGGGACCGGGACCCGCAACCATTGCGTCCATGGCGACGGCGCGACCCTCGAGGAGTTCCTGGACTGGCGGCCGTTCACCTACTTCACGCTGGACAGCAGGATCCCCGGGCTCGTCCATTTCGTGGGCACCACCGAGCTGACGGAGGTTGACGGTGGCACGCACGTCACCGTCAGGCTGAAGCCGAAGACGGCGCGCGACCGGGCGACGCTCGAAGCGATCGGTCCCGAGCTGCTGTCGATCTACGAGGCCACGCTGCGCGGGCTGCAGGAACTGCTCGCCGGTGAGGCCGTTCCGAGCGAGGAGACGCCCGCCGCCTCACCGGCCTGACCGGCGCCCCCCGGCGACGGCGTCCACCGCCAGCACCACCAGGCCACCGACCAGCACCAACGAGCCGAACGCGAACCACCCCAGCGAGTCCTGGGAGGAAACGACGGCCGGGTCCATGGCGTCGGCGATGAGGTTCGTGCCCAGGAGCAGCACCCATGGTGCGCCGAGGCCGGTGAGCGCCATGCCCACGTCGGCGATGCGCCGGTCGCGCAGCGCGGCGATGAGCAGCACGCCGGCGATCGGGACGACCACCGGCCACGCGGGCGGGAAGGCGAGCGCCAGGAACCCGACGATGCCCCCGCCGAGTAGGTGTGCGACGTTCGCCAGCGCCCGCTCCGGCGCCCGAACGCGGCCGAGATGGGCGCCGATGCCCAGGAGCACCACGACCCCGAGGGCGGCAGCGGCCGCCAGCGCGATGGCCCAGGGCAGCGGGATGTGCACGATTACATGATACTGAGCTGTAGCCGGTTACCGCGTGGCGTTCTCCGGTTACCTCTCTGCACCGGAGCCCTTAACCGCTGTCGCCGGAACGCCCCGTATCTCTACCTCGCGAGAGCTGCGGTGCGAATTGGGCTGGTTTCGGAGGCTGAAGCCGGTTAGCCCTCACCGGGGGAGAGATACCGCCCCACAACGCGCTGCCTCCAGACCGCGGAACCGGCGCGACGGGGCCGCGGCGAGCTTCGCGGTCAGAGGGGACGGTCGCGAGTGGCGACCCCCGCGATCAGCATCAGCAGTCCAACGCCACTCATCGAGCAGCCCACGATGAACCAGGCCAGGATGTCGGGCGGTGCGACGGCCGCGACACCGGCCGGGTCCGGCGGTGGGGCGAGCACCGCCCCACGGAAGGCGAAGGCCAGCGCCACGCCCACGAGGAGCAGGAGCACGCCGGCGATGCGGAGGCGGTGCGCGTTCCGGCGCAGCCGGCGGCTGGTGAGCACGTGCATGCGCAGAAGCCTACGCCTTTTGGTCGAGAACGAATCGGTGAGTCCATGCACGGCCTCCGCTCGGCTACCATTCTCCCTCCCATGGGCCAGGCCTTCCGTACCCACACCTGCGGTGAGCTGCGCGCGACGCACGTCGGCGAGCGCGTGACGCTGGCCGGCTGGGTGCACCGCCGCCGCGACCACGGCCACCTCACCTTCCTGGACCTGCGCGACCGCTACGGGATCACCCAGGTGGTGACCTCGTCCGAGGACGCGCCCGAGGCGCACGCCGCCGCCGAACCGGTCCGCAACGAGTGGGTGGTGCAGGTGGAGGGCACCGTGCGCCATCGGCCCGAGGGGACCAGCAACCCGGATCTGGCGACCGGTGAGATCGAGGTCGGGGTCGACCGGCTGACGGTCCTGAACCCCAGCAGGGTTCCCCCCTTCTACATCAACGAGGAGCAGCCCGGCCTGGACGAGTCGCTGCGCCTGAAGCATCGCTACCTGGACCTGCGCCGGCCGCCGCTGCAGTCGCGCATCCTGCTGCGCAGCCGGCTGGCCTCGGCCATCCGGCGCGCGCTGGAGGATGAGGGCTTCGTCGAGATCGAGACCCCCACCCTCATCCGCTCCACGCCGGAGGGGGCGCGCGACTTCGTGGTGCCCTCCCGCCTGCGGCCCGGCGAGTTCTACGCGCTGCCGCAGTCCCCGCAGCAGCTCAAGCAGCTGCTGATGGTGGCCGGCTACGACCGCTACTACCAGCTGGCGCACGCCTACCGCGACGAGGACCTGCGCGGCGACCGCCAGCCGGAGCACACCCAGGTGGACATCGAGATGAGCTTCGTGAGCGAGGCCGATGTGATGGCCACCGTGGAGGCCATGGTCGCTCGCGTGACCCGCGAGGTGCTCCCCGAGCGCCCGATCCTGGCCTCGCCCTTCCCGCGCTTCACCTACGAGGAGGCCATGCGCCGCTTCGGCTCGGACAAGCCCGACGTCCGCTTCGGGATGGAGCTGGTTGACCTGACCGATGCCCTGCGCGGCGTGGAGTTCCGGGTGTTCGCCGAACCGATCGCCGCCGGTGGCGGCGTGTTCGCCATCCGCGCTCCGGGCTGCGGCGACTACTCGCGCAGGCAGCTCGACGAGCTGACGGACATCGCCGTCCGCCATGGGGCGCGCGGCCTCGCCCACCTATCGGTCCAGGACGACGGCTCGCTGCAGGGCCCGGCGGCCAAATTCCTCGGCTCGGCCGAGGTGGAGGTGCGGGCCCTGACGCAGGCCGATCCGGGCGACCTGATCCTCATCGTGGCCGATGCCGACGCCCTGCAGGCCGCCGAGGCGCTGGGGCACGTGCGCCTGGCCATGGGCGACCGGCTGGGGATGCGCGACCCCGGCGTGCTGGCCTTCGTCTGGGTCCACCGCTTCCCGATGTTCACCTGGGACGAGGAGGGCCAGCGCTGGGACGCCACCCACAACCCGTTCAGTGCCCCGGTGCCGGAGGAGGCGGAGCGCATGGAGGCCGATCCGGCATCGGTCCATGCCCAGCAGTACGACCTGGCCCTCAACGGTTGGGAGCTGGGCGGCGGCTCGGTCCGCATCCACCAGCGACCGATGCTGGAGCGCGCCTTCGCGCTGATGGGCCACAGCGTGGAGGGGATGCGCGACCAGTTCGGCGCGCTGCTGGACGCCCTGGAGTACGGGGCGCCGCCGCACGGGGGGATCGCCATCGGCCTGGACCGATGGGCCGCGCTCTTCGCAGGGGTGGACAACATCCGCGAGGTCATGGCCTTCCCGAAGACCCAGTCGGGCACCGACCTCATGCTGGGGGCGCCCTCGCCGATCGCCCCGGAGCAGCTCGAGGAGCTCCACCTGCGCGTCGTCGAGGACGGCTAGCCGGCGCTGGACATCGGGCGCGCGGAGAGCGAGGATGCGCGCATCGTGACCGCGGTCCCCGATGCCGGCACGAGACCGGCTGCCGCACCCGATAGCCGGCCCGCCCGTCCGCCCGGCCACGACCCACGGGTGGAGCTGGCCGCGAGGGCCATCGCCCCGCTGGTCCGCGCCCTGGGGGACCGCCGGACCTTCGCCATCCGCTTCTGGGACGGCCGCGGAATCAGGGCGCCGGGCGGCAGGCAGCCGGATTTCACGCTCGTCATCCGCCGACCCGGGGCGCTGCGACGCATGCTGCTGCCGCCCACCGACCTGGCCATCGGCGAGGCTTTCGTGCATGGCGACTTCGATATCGAGGGCGACATCTTCGCCGCGGCCGCCCTGCCGGATCGCCTGAGCCGAATCCGCCTCTCCGCGGCCGATGCGGCCCGGATGGCCTTCCGCCTGGCGCAGCTGCGCGACACCGATGAGCCGCCCGGCCACGGCCGCGTTCCGGCATCGTTGGAGGGCGAGCTCCACTCCGCGGAGCGCGACGAGGCCGCCATCCGCTACCACTACGACGTCGGGAACGACTTCTACCGCCTCTGGCTCGACGAGCGCATGGTCTACTCCTGCGCCTACTTCCCGACCGATGCGGCGTCGCTGGACGAGGCCCAGCTGGCCAAGCTCGACCTCGTCCTGGACAAGCTGGCGCTGCGCGACGGGATGCGCCTCCTGGACATCGGCTGTGGCTGGGGCGGGCTCCTGGTGCGCGCGGCCGAGCGGGCGAAGGTCGAGGCCATGGGCATCACGCTCTCCGAGCGCCAGCAGGCGTATGCCACCCGCCTCATCGCTGAGCGCGGGCTGGGGGACCGGGTCCGCGTCGAGCTCATGGACTATCGCTCGGTGCCGGCTGCCCTCGGCCGGTTCGATCGAATCGCGAGCATCGGCATGGCCGAGCACGTCGGCCGGGCACGGATCGACGACTACTTCGCCGCCGCGCGCGAGGCGCTGGCGCCGGGCGGCCTCTTCCTGAACCACGCCATCACCGCCCAGCCGTCCCGTCGCACGGAGGGCGGCCTCATCCTGGCCGGGCCGCTGGCCGGTGCCATCCGCACCCGGTCGTTCATCGATGCCTACGTCTTCCCCGATGGCGAGCTGCTGAGCCTGGCGGAGATGCTGCGCGCCGCGCAGCGCGCCGGCTTCGAGGTGCGCGACGTCGAGTCGCTGCGAGCGCACTACGCGCGGACGCTGCGGCACTGGGTCCGGCGCCTGGAGGCGCGCTGGGAGGAGGCGGTCGCGGCCGCGAACGAGGCCGTGGCCCGCACCTGGCGCCTCTACATGGCCGGTGCCGCCATCGGCTTCGAGCAGGCACGGCTGGACATCCACCAGCAGCTGCTGGTCCTGCCCCGCGACGACGGGTCGAGCGACGCGCCGGCCACCCGCTGGTGGGGCGCCGCCGGCGACTGACCGGCGCTACTCGCCCGGAGGCGGGAAGCTCCCCGTCTCGTCGTGCGTCTCGGCGCCGGTCAGGGCCGGGTTGAAGACGCACACCAGGTGCAGCTCTCGCTGGACGCGCAGGACGTGACGGTCGTGCTGGTCAAGGGCGTACACCATCCCCGGCCCAAGGCGGTGGCGCCGGCCGCTGGCCAGATCCTCCAGCTCCGCCTCGCCGTCGATGACGTAGCACGCCTCCAGGTGGTGGCGGTACTCCATCTCCAGCTCGGCGCGGGCATCCACCACCGTGTCGTGCAACGAGAAGCCCATCCCGTCGCGTCGTAGGAGGAGGCGCCGGCTGCGCCAGCCCTCGCCGGCCACGTCGCGGTCGGTCCCCAGCACTTCTTCCAGCGAGCGAACGATCATGCACACCTCCCTGGCGCGTCCGATTCCGGCCTGCCGGCCGGTCCTGCGCCGGTAGACTCCGGGTCCGTGGCCACCCGAGCAGCCACCGCCGCGACCGCCATCCGCCGGTCGCCCATTGTGGCGGCTGTCCTCTCCTTCCTGCTGCCCGGATTGGGGCACGGCTGGCTGGGTGCTTTCCATCGCGGGCTGGTGCTGGCCCTGCCGGTACTGCTGCTGATCGGCTTCGCCGCCGGGACGGTGGTCTTCCAGGGCCGGGTCCGCACGCTGGGCCTGGTGCTGCAGCCGAGCGTGCTGGTGGGGCTGCTCATCGTCAACGCCGGCCTGCTGATCTGGCGCGCGGCGGCCATCGTGGACGCGTACCTGACGGCCCGCCGCTGGGCGGAGCCGTTCGACGGCGACCGGCACAGCGCGCTCGCGGTGGCGGTGCTGTCCGTGCTGCTGGTGGTGACCCTGGGGATGCACGTCGGGGTGGGAATCATCGGTCTGAAGACCTACGACACGGTGACCACCGTCTTCGCCACCCTCGAGCCGACCGCGACGCCGCAGCCGACCGTCGAGCCCAGCCTCGAACCGGGAGCGACCCCGCCGCCGGCGATGCCCACGCCGGTGCCGGAGCCCTCGTGGGCCGATGACGGCCGGCTGGACGTCCTCCTCGTGGGCGGCGATGCCGGGCCTGGCCGCTGGAGCCTGCGCACCGACACCATGATCCTGCTCAGCGTGGAGGTCTCGACCGGGCGCGCGGCGCTGTTCGGGATTCCGCGCAACATGCGCAACGTGCCGCTCCCCGAGGCGGCGGCAGCGGCCTTCCCGGAGTGCGCCTGCTACCCCGATCTGCTCAACTCGCTCTACGTGTACGCCGGGCAGCACCCGGAACACTTCCGGGGCGGTGAGCAGCGCGGGTACCTGGCCCTGCAGGACGCGGTCGGCGAGCTGGTCGACCGCGAGCTGGACGGGATGCTGGTCGTCACCCTGCAGGGCTTCGTGCGGCTGGTTGACGCGCTGGGCGGTTTGGACATCACCACGCCGTACTCGGTGTACGACGTGGCCTACCCGCACGAGAACGGCGTGACCAGGGAGGTGATCTGGATCCCGGCCGGGCGGCACCACATGGACGGCCACACCGCGCTGGCCTTCGCCCGCTCGCGCCACCAGGACACCGATTACGACCGCATGTACCGCCAGCAGCTGGTGCTGGCCGCCCTGCGCCGCCAGGTGTGCCCGGGCGACCTGGTGCTGCGCATCCCCGAGCTGCTGGACATCGCCCGCGACTCGCTGTGGACCAACCTGGCGATCGGGGACGTGCCGGACCTGCTCGAGCTGGGGAATCGGGTAGAAGCCGACAGCCTGGGCCGCTACCAGTTCTGGCCGCCGGAGATCTCCGGAGACCTGGACGAGGTGGCGATCGCGCGCGTGCGGCAGATGGTGGCCGATGCCTTCGCGACGGTGCCGTCGGTGCCCGGGGCCTCCGGATCGTCGACGCCGGCACCGACGCCAGCGCGCGAATCGAGCGGCTGCTGAACGTCAACCCGGCCCTGCCCGCGCAGTGCGAGATCCCGCGGATACGCACGCGGCGTATGGACCTGCCAACCTCGGCCCGTCCGCATACGGGGGAGGACTGTAACGGCCACGATGACCCCCGAGTAGTCGTGGGGCGTATGGGACGGGCAAGCTGGAGGCCGTGAGGGTGGCCGTTCCAGTCATGAGGTGCATATCGGGCCGGCTGCGTGGCCATTCCAGTCGTGGGGCGTATGCCGGCCGGGGCATGAGGGCCGGCGTTCAGGCCCGACGCCCGACCTGCGGCATAATCAGGGGCCCATGATCTACCTCGACCACGCCGCCACCACGCCGCTGCGGCCCGAGGTGCTGGACGCGATGCAGCCCTACCTGACCGAGCACTTCGGCAACCCGTCCAGCATCCACGGCGCGGGACGGCGCGCGCGGCAGGGCCTGGACGAGGCGCGCGAGACGATCGCCGGGCTGCTGGGGGCCAAGCCGCGGGAGATCGTCTTCACCTCGGGCGGCACCGAGGCCGACAACCTGGCCATCAAGGGCGCCGCCTGGGCGGCCAGCGCGCGCGGCCGGCACATCGTGACCAGCGGCGTGGAGCACAAGGCCGTGCTCCACGCCTGCGCCGTCCTGGAGCGCTTCGGCTTCCAGATCACCCACCTGCCGGTGGACCGATACGGCCGGGTGGACCCGGCCGAGGTGGCCGCCGCCCTCGGCGAGCACACGGTGCTGGTCAGCGTGATGGCCGCCAACAACGAGGTCGGCACCGTCCAGCCGATCGCCGAGATCGGGGCCATCTGCCGCGAGCGGAGGGTGCTCTTCCACGTCGACGCGGTACAGGCCGCCGCCCTCCTTCCCGTTGACGTCAACGCCTGGCAGGCGGACCTGGTGACCCTGAGCGCCCACAAGCTGCACGGGCCGAAGGGCGTGGGCGCGCTCTTCGTGCGGCAGGGGACGGCCCTGCTGCCCCAGGTCTCGGGCGGCTCGCAGGAGCGGCAGCGGCGGGCCGGGACGGAGAACGTGGCCGGCATCGTGGGCTTTGCCCGTGCCCTCGAGCTGGCCCGGGCCGAGCGCCACGCCGAGGGTCAGCGGCTTGCCGCCCTGCGCGACGAGCTGATCGCCGGGCTGACGCGGATCCCGGACGTGGAGCTGACCGGCCACCCGACCGAGCGGCTGCCGAACAACGCCAGCTTCGTGATCGACGGCGTGGAGGGTGGCGACCTGGTCGCCGCGCTCGACCTAGAGGGCGTGGCCGCCTCGACCGGCAGCGCCTGCACCACCGGATCGGCCGACCCCAGCCACGTGCTGCTGGCCATGGGCTACCCGCCGGAGCGCGCTCACGGCTCGCTGCGCCTGACCCTGGGCCTCGGCAACACGGCGGACGAGGTGGCGCGGACCGTGGAGGTCACGGCGGCCGTGGTCGGGCGGCTGCGGGAAGCCATCGCCGCCCCGCGCCCGGCGGCATCGGTCCAGCCGGTGGAGGCGTAGGGTGGGCCGCATCGTGGCCGCCATGAGCGGCGGCGTGGACTCCAGCGTGGCCGCCGCGCTGCTGTCCCGCCAGGCCGGCGAGACGGGCGACGAGGTTATCGGCGTCTGGATGCGCCTGCACCCGGATGGCGGGGAGGGGTGGGAGCTGTCGCGCTCCTGCTGCTCGCCGGACGCCGCCGACGACGCGCGCCGCGTGGCGCAGCTGGTGGGCATCCCGTTCTTCGCCCTGAACCTGGAGCGCGAGTTCGGGGAGCGGGTGGTCGACGCCTTCGCCGACGGCTACCTGGCCGGGGCCACCCCGAACCCCTGCCAGGCCTGCAACCAGTACATCAAGTTCGACGAGCTGCTGCGGCGCGGGCTGGCGGCCTACGGGGCCGACCGGGTGGCGACCGGCCACTATGCCCGCCTGGAGCGGCGCCACGGGAAGTGGGCGCTGCTGCGCGCCGTCGACGCCCAGAAGGACCAGACCTACTTCCTGTGGGTCCTGGACCAGCAGCAGCTGGAGCACACCCTCTTCCCGCTGGGGGAGCTGACCAAGCCCGAGGTGCGGGCCATCGCGGCTGAGCTCCAGCTGCCGACCGCCGCCAAGCCGGAGTCGCAGGAGATCTGCTTCGTGCCGGCCGGCGACTACCGCCAGCTGCTGGCCGAACGGCGCGGGTACGCGCCGCAGCCGGGGCCCATCCTGGACGCGGACGGCACGCGGGTCGGCACCCACTCGGGGTACGCCCACTACACCGTCGGCCAGCGCCACGGCCTGGGCGTGGCCCTCGGCGAGCCGGTCTACGTCCGCGAGGTGCGGCCGGCGTCGAACACCGTGGTCATCGGCCGCCGCGACGAGGTCGTCGCGCGGCGCTTCACCGCGGACGGGCGCCGCTTCGTGGCCGGCGAGCCACCGGCCGAGCGCTTCACGGCCAGCGTGCGCATCCGCCATCGGGCGCCGGACGTGCCCTGCGAGGTGACCCTGGTCGGCGACGACCGCTTCGTGGTGGAGACCGCCGAGCCGGTGTGGGCGCCGGCCCCCGGCCAGGCGGCGGTGCTGTACGACGGCGAGGTGTGCCTGGGCGGGGGCCGGATCGTCGCGGCGCCCGCCGCGTGAGCGGCGAATGAGCCCGTGGCTGCTGCTCACCGCCCTGGTGGCGGTCATCAACCTGGCGGTCTTCGTGCTGATCCGGGGCCGGTGGGGCCGGATCGTGCCGGTGCTGGCCGGCGCGGCGCTGATCGGCAGCGCCGCTGGCGACCTGGTGGGCGGCGCGACCCGGCTGGAGCTGCTGACCATCGGCGACTACCACGCCGTGGCGGCATCGGTCGGCGCGCAGCTGGCCATGCTGGTCAGCGTGCTGGTGGCCGCCATGCTGCCGGAGCGCGGCGAGCGCCGGGACGAGTCCGAGCGGGGAGGCAGGTGACATGGACCTGATCGAGATCGCCATGCTGGTGTTCCGCATCGGCGTGGGGCTGGGCGTGCTGCTGGCCGGCATCGGGGTGGTGCTGGCCGCGCTGGCCCTGCGGCCGGTGGCGCGCGACCTGCGCTCGCTGGCGCACGACACTCGACGTCTGGCGCGGCTGGCCGAGGCGCAGCTTCCGCCGGGCCCCGATGTGGCGGCCGGCGAGCCGGTCGCGACCGGCGCCGCGTTCGCCCAGGCTCCGGCCGCTGGCCCGGCGACCGACCACCGGCCGGCGCCCGACCGGGCGCCGCTGGGGCCGGTACAATCGGCGCACGCAACGGAGGACGAGCGCATCGCATGAGGGATTCGGGATTCGCCAGCTTCCTGGCCGGAGTGGTCATCGGTGGCCTGGTGGGAGCCGCCATCGGCCTGCTGCTGGCACCCAGCCGCGGCGAGGAGCTCCGCGAGCAGGTGACCGGGTTCGTGGACGACCGCCGGGCCGCCTTCGGGGAGGCGGTCAGCGAGGGGCGTGCCGCCGCGGAGCAGGCGCGGGCCGGGATGCAGGCGCCGGAGGGCGCCAGCTGAGGTTCGTTCATCCCAGCCAGACGCGCAGCTCGAGAGCCGGTGGTCGCCGGCTCTCTTGGTGAATCGAAGGTGGACGACCAGGTGGACAGACCGATCCAGCCGATGGCGGCAGCCGAGATCCGCGAGCGGTTCCAGCGCTTCTTCGAGGAGCGCGGGCACACGCGGGTGCCACCTGCGCCGCTGCTGGCCCGCGACGACCCGACGCTGCTCTTCACCAACTCGGGGATGGTCCAGTTCAAGCGCGTGCTGACCGGCGAGGAGAAGCGCGACTACACCCGCGCCGTGGACGCCCAGCCCTGCCTGCGGGTGGCCGGCAAGCACAATGACTTCGAGGAGGTGGGCCGCACGCCGCGCCACCAGACCCTCTTCGAGATGCTCGGCAACTGGAGCTTCGGTGACTACTTCAAGCGCGAGGCCATCCACTGGGCCTACGAGTTCCTGACCCGGGAGCTGGGGATCCCCGGCGACCGCATCGGCGTCACGACCTACACCGATGACGAGGAGGCGCGCCGCATCTGGACCGATGAGATCGGCATCCCGCCCGAGCGGCAGGCGTCGTGGGGGAACATTTCCGCCGGCGACGACCACAACTTCTGGCAGATGGGCGAGACCGGTCCCTGCGGGCCGTGCAGCGAGCTGCATTTCGACCGCGGCGCCGAGTTCAGCGAGGGGCCGCACTGCGTGCCGGACCACTCGGAGACCTGCCCCCGCTGGCTGGAGGTCTGGAACCTGGTCTTCATGGAGTACGACCGCGCCGCGGACGGGACGCTGACCCCGCTGCCCTTCAAGAGCGTGGACACCGGCATGGGCCTGGAGCGCATCGCCAGCGCCCTGCAGGGGGTCGACTCCAACTACAGGACCGATCTGTTCGTGCCGATCATCGAGCGCCTGGCCGAGTACATCGGCCACGACCCGGAGACGGTCGAGTCGGAGCGCTTCAGCTACCAGGTGGTGGCCGACCACTCGCGGGCCATGACCTTCCTCATCGCCGAAGGCGTGCAGCCATCGAACGAGGGCGCCGGCTACGTGCTGCGCCGCATCATGCGCCGCGCCATCCGCCATGGCCGGCTGATGGGTATCACCCAGCCCTTCCTGCGCCGGACCTGCGAGGTGGTGGTGGAGCTGATGGGCGGTGCCTATCCGCTGCTCGCCGAACGGCGCGAGCGGATCCTGGCCGACGTCGAGGCCGAGGAGGCCAAGTTCGCCCGCACCCTGGAGGCGGGCAGCGAGCGGCTCGCGTCCCTGGTGGAGGCGGCCGGGACCGGCGGCACGATCCCCGGCGAGGAGGCCTTCCGCCTGCACGACACGTACGGCTTCCCGATCGACCTGACCATCGAGATCGCCGCCGAACGCGGCGTGGGCGTGGACCGTGCCGGCTTCGACGCCGCCATGGAGGAGCAACGGCAACGCTCGCGCGGCACGCGCGGCGGGCGGTTCGTCGCAGCCCCGGGCCTGGCCGAGTTGACCTCCGAGTTCACCGGTTACCCGAACGAGACGGTGCTCGATGCGGCGCGGGTGCTGGGCATGGCCGACGTGGACGGCACGACCCAGCTGGTGCTGGACCGCACCCCCTTCTACGCGGAGGGCGGCGGCCAGGTCGGGGACCGCGGCGAGATCGTGGGGCCCACTGGCCGGCTGCTGGTCGAGGACACCCAGCGCGCCGGCGAGGCGATCATCCACATCGGGCGGCTGGAGGGACAGCTGGCCGTGGGCGACGAGGTCAGCGCCCGCGTGGACGAGAAGCGGCGCTGGGGGGCGGCCCGCAACCACACCGCCACCCACCTCCTGCACCGTGTCCTGCGGGACGTCCTGGGCGAGCAGGCCAAGCAGGCCGGCAGCTGGGTCGGCCCGGAGGGCCTGCGCTTCGACTTCCCGGCCTCGGCGGCCACGCCGCGCGAGGCGCTGCGTGAGGTGGAGCGACGGGTGAACGCCCAGGTCCGGCGGGCGGCATCGGTCCAGCCCGAGTGGATGAGCCTGGCCGAGGCCCAGGCGCTGGGCGCCGACATGTTCTTCGGCGAGAAGTACGTCCCCGAGCGGGTGCGCGTGGTGCGCGTGGACGGCTACTCGAAGGAGCTGTGCGGCGGCACGCACGTGGCCAACACCGGGCAGATCGGCACCTTCGTGATCACCGGCGAGTCGAGCATCGGGGCCGGGCTGCGGCGCATCGAGGCGGTGACCGGCGAGGCGGCCGACGAGCTGATCGCCAGCCGGCTGGCCGTGCTGCGCGAGGTCGCGCAGCAGCTCGGCGTGCCCGAGGAGCAGGTGCCGGCGCGGGTCGAGGCCCTGAGCGCCCGCCTCCGCGAGGTGGAGAAGGAGGCCCGCCAGCCGAGGGCCGGGGCGGCACGACCCGATGCCCGGGCAGCGCTGGCCGAGGCGCAGGAGGCCGGCGACACGAAGGTCATCATCAAGCACTTCCCCGAGGCCGATGCCGGGGCGCTCCGGGCCTGGGTCGACGACCTGCGCGGCGTCACCGGGCGCTTCGTGGCGGTGGCCTCGGGAAGCGGCAACGGCCCCGCGCTGGTGGTGGCGGCCAGCCGCGACCTGGCCGCCGAGGGCTTCGACGCGGCGGCCATCGCCCGCCAGGCGGCCAGCATCCTGGGCGGCGGGGGCGGCGGGCGGCCGGAGCTGGCGCAGGCCGGCGGGCGCA
>DASRYM010000080.1:0-4173 GCA_035687145.1 Candidatus Zixiibacteriota bacterium
CTGCCCGTCGACCGGCCACGACAGCGACGGCGCGAATTCCCGTACGATCTTGAGGCCCGGCGGCAGCTCGCGGTGCCCGAGCAGCGTGAGGACCTCGTCCAGGATGTCGGCGACGTTGGCCTGCCGCTTCACGGGCTGGGCGGGCCGTGCGTAGTCGAGGAACTCGGTGATGATGGCGTTGAGCCGGGCCGACTCGCGGGCGACGATCTGGGCCAGCCGCTCCCGCTCGTCGGCGCTGACCTGACCGCCGAGCGCCTCCACGGCCCCCGTCATCGAGGCCAGCGGGTTACGGATCTCGTGGGCCATGTTGGCGGCCAGGCGGCCCAGGGTGGCCAGGCGGTCGGCCTGGCGCATCCGGCGTTCCAGCGTGCGGATCTCGGTGAGGTCCTCGCAGACCACGATCATCCCGAGCCGGGCGCCGGTGCTCGAGCGCAGGGTGGAGAACGTGAAGCGGACCGGCACGCGTCGGCCGTCGGGCCGGTCGATCGTCGCCTCGTACCGGTTCGGGGACTCCGGACGTCCGGCCATTTCACGCTCCAGCGTCTCGACGGCGACCGCCTCACCCAGGACGGCCGCCCACGGCCGGCCCAGGACCTCGTCGGGGACGAGGCCCGTGATGTGGCCGGCGGCGGGGTTCAGCGCCGTGATCCGGTACTCCCGGTCCAGGGCGATGAAGCCGGTACCGGTCGAGTTCAGGATGACCGTCCGGAAAGCCTGGAGATCCTGAAGGTCCTTCGCCTGCGCCTCGAGCTCGCGCCGCGTGGCGTGGTACCGCTGGGCCAGCCCGCTGGCCAGGACGGCGACGGCTAGGAGCGTCGCGGCGTTGAGGAAGATCGACAGGACCTCCAGTGCGGAGGTCTCGCCCGGAGCCTCGAGGGACGTCGCCAGAGGCAGCACGGTCCGGACGATGACGAGGCCGGCGTAGAGGAGGGCACCCGTCCCGGCCACCGCCAGTGCCCCGGCGCGGGGCAGGAGGAGGCAGGCCCCGGTCACGCCCAGGACATAGAAGAACGTGTAGATCGACCGCGGTCCTCCTGTGGCAGCGACCAGCGCCGTCACCAGGACGACGTCGAGGAAGCAGACGAGCGCCGCCACCCGGCCGGGCCGCACGGGAGGCACGAGGAGCAGGGCCAGCGAGGAGGCGAGAGCGGTCGCCAGTACCACGGCCAGCACTGTCGGGCTCGCCTCGGGGCGGAAATCCTCCGGCACCAGCGGCAGGAGGATCACCACGACCGCGGCCGCGCCGAGGCGGGCCCAGGCGAGGAGACGCAACAGCCGGGCGAGGTCGGCCGTCACTGCCGGGTTCGAGCACGGCCCATGCGCCGCCGCGCTACTTGATGAGCGTGACCATGCGGAAGATCGGCAGGTACATCGCGACCACGAGGCCGCCGACGACCACGCCCAGGAAGACGATCATCAGCGGCTCGAGGAGCGAGGTGAGCGCGCTGACCGCGGCGTCCACCTCGTCGTCGTAGAAGTCGGCGATCTTGCCCAGCATCTGGTCGAGCGCGCCGGTGTTCTCGCCGACGCTGATCATGTGGACGACCATGGGCGGGAAGACCGGCGTGGCCCGCAGCGGTTCGGCCAGCGTGCGGCCGGTGGTGACCGCGGCGCGGGCCTGCATGACTGCCTTCTCCACCACCCGGTTGCCGGCGGTGCGGGCCGTGATGCGGAGGGCTTCGAGGATGGGCACCCCGGAGGAGATCAGCGTCCCGAGCGTGCGCGTGAACCGCGCCACCGCGACCTTCCGCACGAGCGGGCCGAAGATCGGAACCTTGAGCATGATCGCGTCGATCACCTGACTGCCCCGGTCGGTGGCGTAGTACCGCTTGACGGCGTACACGAACCCGCCCAGGGCGGCGATGATCAGGAGGACGTACCGGCGGGTGAAGTCCGACAGCCACAGCACGATGCGGGTGGGCAGCGGCAGTTCGGCGCCCAGGCTCTTGAACATCTGCGCGAAGGTCGGGATGACGAAGGTCATCATGAAAATGATCACGAGAATGGCGACCGTGACGATGGTCAGCGGGTAGACCATCGCGCTCTTGACCTTTCGCTTGAGCGAGGCCGCCTTCTCGATGTACGTGCTCAGGCGCTGGAGCACCACGTCCAGGACCCCCCCGGACTCCCCCACCTGGATCATGTTCACGAACAGGTCGTCGAAGACCTTGGGGAACTTCCGGAACGAGTCGGCGAGGCTGGCCCCGCCCTCGACCTCGCGGGCGATCTGGGTGGTGACCTCGCGGAGCGGCTTGGACTCGCTCTGCTCCCCGAGAATGGTCAGGCACTGGGCGATCGGCAGACCGGCGTCCACCATGGTCGAGAACTGTCGGGTATAGATCGCCAGGTGCTTGTCCTTGACCTTGCCCCCGGCCTTTTTGCCCAGGGACAACGTGAAGCTGGTCGTGCGGACCTTCTTTTCCTGAACCGACGTCGCCGTGACGCCGCGAGCGCGGAGCTGCGCGACGGCTGCCAGGCGGTCGGGCGCTTCCAGTTCGCCGGCCACCACGCCGCCCGCGGTCCTGCCCCGGTAGGCGAACACCGCCATGTGCGCCTCCTATCGCCGCGCGAAGGGCGAGCCGCCGACGGCAGCGGGGGCGGCGGCCGCCGCCCCGTCACCGCCCTGCAGGAGCTGGGCGAGCTCCTCGGGGTTGGTCGAGCGGTTCATCGCGTCCTCGCGGGTGATGAGTCGCCGCCGCACCAGGTCGGCCAGCGACTGGTTCATCGTCTGCATCCCGTACTTCGAACCGGACTGGATCGCCGAGTAGATCTGGTGGATCTTCTCCTCCCGGATGAGGTTGCGGATGGCCGGGGTGGCCACCATGATTTCCATGGCCATCACGCGGCCGCCGCCGATCTTGGGGATGAGCGTCTGGGACAGCACGCCCTCCAGCACCAGGGAGAGCTGGGCGCGGACCTGAGCCTGCTGGGCAGTCGGGAAGACGTCGATGATGCGGTTGATGGTCTGGGCGCAGGAGTTGGTGTGCAGGGTCCCGAAGGTGAGGTGACCGGTCTCGGCGATGGTGATCGCGGCCGCGATGGTCTCGAGGTCGCGCATCTCGCCCACCAGGACGACATCCGGGTCCTGGCGCAGGATCGTCCGCAGCGCGTTCTTGAACGAGTGGGTGTCGGAGAAGACCTCTCGCTGGTTGACGATGCACTTCTTGTGGGGGTGCACGAACTCGATGGGGTCCTCGATGGTGATGATGTGCTCGTGGCGCTCGCTGTTGATCTTGTCGATCATGGCGGCAAGTGTCGTGGACTTGCCGGAGCCGGTGGGACCGGTGACGAGGATCAGCCCCTTGGGCCGGTCGGCGAGCTCCTGAACGACCTTCGGCAGACCGAGCTCCTCGAAAGAGCGGATCTGGTAGGGGATCACGCGGATGGCGGCGCCGACGGCTCCCCGCTGCCGGTAAATGTTGGCGCGGAAGCGGGCCAGCCCCTGGATGCCGAAGGAGAGATCGAGTTCGTTCTCCTCCTCGAACTTCTGCTTCTGGCTCTCGTTGAGGACGCTGTAGGCCAGGCGCTGCGTGTCCTGTGGCGTCAACGGCTCGAACTGGCTCAGCGGCTGGAGCTTGCCGGCCACCCGGATCTGGGGCGGCGTGCCGGTCGTGATGTGCAGGTCGGAGCCGCCGCGCTCCACCAGGATCTGCAGCAGGTCCGCCATGTTGGCCGCCATCGGTCCTCCTCGTTCAGTCGGCGACCGTCACCCGGAGCGCCTCGTCGACCGTCGTGGTCCCCTCCAGGGCCTTGAACAACGCGGCCTGGCGCAGCGTCTTCATGCCCAGGTCCTGCGCGGCCGCCCGGAGGTCGGCGGTCGAGGCGCCCCGGACGATCAGGTCCCGGATCGTCTGGGAGATCGGCATCACCTCGTAGATTGCCACCCGGCCCTTCATGCCGGTGAAGTGACAGACCTGACAACCCCGTGCGCGGTAGAACCGCACCGCACCGAGCCCGATCGGGCGGTGGCCGTAGGGCACCAGCGACTCCTCGTCGGCCTCGTACGGTTCCCGGCACTCGCGGCAGACCCGCCGGGCCAGCCGCTGCGCCAGCACCAGCAGCAGGGAGGAGGCGACCAGGAACGGCGGGATCCCCATGTCCACCAGCCGGGCGATCGTGGAGGGCGAGTCGTTGGTGTGCAGGGTGGAGAACACCAGGTGCCCGGTGAGCGCC
>DASRYM010000081.1:0-32566 GCA_035687145.1 Candidatus Zixiibacteriota bacterium
ACCGGCTCCGGCGCCGCGCCCCCGAGGCCAACCCGGCGCGCGGCCCAGGCGCGGGCCCGTCGCAGGTCGCCGCGGGTCACGGCCACCCGGCGCACGCCCACGTCGAGCGGCACCAGCGCCATGGCCAGCAGCAGGAGGACCGGCCAGATCGGGGTCGGGAAGGCGGCCGCCGCGATGTCGTGGTCCCAGACGTCCTCGGACGCCTGGCCCTGCGCGTCGATCACCAGCTGGCGGCCGCCGCCGGCATCGGCGAACTCGGCGAGCGCATCGGCGTCGACGCCCAGCCTCCGGTACTCCTCGGCCGCCGGGCTCACCACGCCCAGCGTGCGCGACGCCGACTCGGCGCCGGGCCGGGTCTGCGCCACGCGGACCAGGTAGGCGCCCGGCTCCTCGGCCAGGACGCTGCCCGCGTAGTGCCCCGGACCGACCTGCTCCAGGCTGACCTGGGTGGGCTCCAGGCCGGGACCGACCAGGCGCAGCACGGTGCGGTAGAAGTTGCGCGGCGCGCCGTCGGGGTCAAGCGAGGTGACGTCCACCTTCAGCCGGCCGTCGCGACCCGGGCTGAAGCGGACGTCGATGCCCCGGTCGTCCTGCGGCGGCAGCGTCCAGGCCACCAGCTGCGAGAGCAGCGTGCCGAACTCCTGCCGGCCGATCCAGGGTGCGGCCCACTGCTGGCGCGCGTCGCTGGTCCAGGCCGCGGCGCGGCCCAACCCGTACTGCCACTGGGCCAGGAGTGGGTCCTCGCGGCCGGTGAGCAGGGCCACCGTGGCGGTCCCCTTGGGCGTGGTGGCGTTGTAGCCCAGCAGCGGCGGCAGGCGCCCCGGGTCAAGCCCGCGCAGCACCTCGGACCGCGCCGATGGGATCGGCTGGAAGGCCTCTTCCACGATCTGCTCGCCGGCGGTGCGGATCGTCTCGCGCAGGAAGATGTCCGGGATGGTGGTGGCGTCGTTGGCCTCGTAGTAGCGGCCGCCGGACTCCTCCGCCATGCGGCGCAGGATCTCGGCCGAGCCGCCACCGGCGCCGATGGTCGACAGGGTGATGCCGGCCGCCCGCATGTCGGCCAGCAGCTGGTCGTAGGCGCCGGACTGCGACCAGCCGTCGGTGATCAGGATGACGTGGCGCAGCTTGGCCGGGTTGCGGACCAGGTCGTCATAGGCGGCCTTCAGGCCGGCGAAGATGTTCGTCTGGCCATCGGCCCGGAAGCCCAGCGAGCCCTGCAGCGCGTTGACGTCGATCGGCCCCGTGCGGAGCGCCCAGTGGGCGCCCTCGTCGAAGGCCACCACGCCCAGCTGGTCGGTGGGGGCCAGGGCATCGGCCGCGCGCAGGATGGCCTCCTTGGCGATGTCCACCTTCTCGAAGCCGCGGGTGCCGCTGGTGGCGGTGTCCATGTCGTCGCCGGTGCAGTGGCAGTCGGCCATGCTCCCCGACTTGTCGACCACGGCCACCAGCGCCACGTCCGGCGAGCGCTCGCGGTCGCGGACGGTCATGTAGACGGGCAGGATCTCCTCCATCACCGTGTTGAGGTAGCCGCCCGCGCCGTACGAGTCGCGCCCACCGAGCATGACCAGGCCCTTTCCCAGGTCGCGGACGTAGACCTGCAGGCTGGCCATGGTCTCCGCCCCCAGCTCGGCGGCCGAGACGTTGTCCAGCACCACCGCGTCGTAGCCGGCCAGCGTCGCCAGCGAGGCGGGCACGCCGCCGGCGGGGACCACCGTCACGCTGTGCCGCGCCTCGGTGAGCGCCGCCACCAGGTCCGCGGCCCGTTCGGCGTCGTCGGTGGCCAGCAGGACCTGCGGCTCGCCGGTGACCAACACGTAGGCATCGGCCGCGTTGTTCTCGGCGAAGTGGTCGTCGGCCGGCTCCAGGACGGCGCGGAAGACATGGAAGCCGGCCTCATCGGCCTCGACCGTGAAGGTCAGGCTGGTCGTCCCCGGCTCCAGCTCCAGCTCGCGGGTCGCGACCGTGGCGCCGTCGGCCAGCAGGCGCAGGGTGGCGTCGGTTTCGATCGTGGCGCGCACCCGCACCACGAGCTCGATCACTTCGCCCACCCGCGCGCCGGCCGGGGCGTCCACGCCATCGACCAGCACCTCGGGGTAGGTCGCCTGGTCGGGCAGCACCACGTCCAGCCGGATCCCGCGGGCGGCAGCCGCCGCGATGGCCTGCGTCCCGGCCCCGCCGGTGTCGTTGCCGTCCGAGAGGAGGACCAGCCGGCGCTGGACGCCGGCCGGGAAGATCGCCTCCGCCAGGCGGACCGCGGCCGCCACGTCGGTGGCGCCCACCACCGGCACCGACGACGGCACCTGCAGGTCGTCCACCTCCGACGGCAGCCGCTCCACCAGGGCGTTGGCGCCGAAGACGACCACCCCCGCCGTGTCGCCCTCCGGCATCCGGCGGGTGGCCTCGCGGGCGAAGCCGATCAGCTCCTCGCGGGTGGCGTCGACCATCGACGCCGAGGCATCCACCAGGAACACCACCGACAGCCGGTCGGAGGGAAGCGTCAGGCGCATGCCGGCCAGCGACGCGGCCAGGCAGCCGACCAGCAGCAGCCGGATGACCAGCGAGGCGATGCGCCGTCCCCGCGGCAGCGTGCGCGAGGCGAGCAGCCAGCCGCCCAGCACCACGGCCACGCCGGGCACCAGCAGCCACAGCCAGACCGGGTCGGTGAAGGCGAACGGGATCACCGCAGCGGCCCTCGTGCGGGGCCGGAGACCGATGGAACTGCCGCCCGCCCGCCCCTGCCCAGCAGGCGCGCCGCGGTGCGGCGCGAGGGACGGTGGAAGAGAAGCCACTCCACCAGGAGCAGCAGCAGGGCGGCCAGCGCCAGCGGCCACCACCACTCGCTGCGGGCGGGGAGCGCCTCACCGCCGCCGGAGGAGGGACGGCCGAGGTCGGCGATGCGCAGCGGGTCGCCGGGCGCCACCCGCGACTCGCCAGGGTCGAACAGGTTGGCGGCCGTGACCCCGATGAGCGGGTCGCGCCCCTCGGGCACGCCCTCCAGGGCCGTCACGTTCAGGAAGCCGGGGGTCCGCGCGCCGGGGATGGTGACGCGGCCGCCCACCACCTCGAGCTCCAGCCGCTCCGCCTCGGACGGCGCGTCCGCGCGGATGGCCTGCACGCCGACCCGGGTGATGGACGGGTCGAGGTCCAGGACCAGCGGCTCCCCCAGCTGGACCGACGGCGGCAGCGGGCCGCCGGTCGGCGGCAGCAGGAAGTCGGTCAGGTTGCTGACCAGCAGCGGGAAGGCCACCTGCAGCGGCAGGTCGCTCTCCCCCAGGGCGAAGGTCAGCAGCGCCACGGTACGCCCGGCCACCCGTCCGGCGGCGATCAGCGGCTCGCCCCCCGACGCGCTCAGCACCGGGCGCATCCCGTCCGCCAGCTCCACCTCGGCGGCGCGGCCCACGTGCAGGGTCGACAGGTCGAGGAAGCGAAGCAGCGGGTCGTTCGGGTCGTGGGGCGCCAGGGCTGGCCCGTTGACGCGGCCCTCGACCGTGCCGAAGGGCCCGTCCTCGTCGGGCCCGACCCACAGGGTCGGCACCGGCGGCGCCTCGTCCGGCACGAAGCGGTCGAAGACCACCAGCCCGTACGGCGTCCCGGCCTCGTCGGCCTCGGCCAGGGCGTCCTCGTAGCCGCCGGGTCCGACCGCGTACAGCTCCAGGCGCGGCAGCAGGGCCAGCGCGTTCTCCAGGTAGGTGTTGCCCTCGCTGACCAGCAGGGTGCGGGTCACGGCCTCGGACGGGACCAGGGCGAAGGCGCGGTCGTCCACGGCCAGCGCGTCGCTCCCGACCAGGCGCGCCTCGACCAGGGCGGCGCCGGCCGGCACGCTCGAGATCAGGGCCTCGGTGCGCTGCTCGGCCGGGATGGTCAGGTCGCGGGCGTCGACCAGCTGGCCATCGGCGTACACCTCCAGGCGCCGGCTCGCCTCCGTGGCGGACGGGTTGCTGACCGCCACGAACAGGTCCACCTGGGCGCCGCCCGAGCGGCGCACGGCGGAGAGGGCGGCGACCGCCTGGTTGGCATCGGTCGAGCCGACGCGCTCGACCACGATCGGTGCGCCGATACCGACCCGCGGCAGGCGGTCGGCGTTGGCATCGGTCACCACCACCACCGTGGAGTCGGCGTCGCGGGCGGCCAGGGCGGAGGCCAGGGCGAAGGCGTCGGTCAGGTCGCCCGGCACCTGGGTGGCGCCGATACCCTCCACGGCGGCCAGGGCGGCCGCCCGGTCATCGGTCTCGCTGACCAGCACGTGGGCCGAGTCGCCCGCCGCGACCACCGTCACCCGGCCACCCTCGGGCAGCTCGCCGATCACCCGCCGGGCCGCCTCCCGGGCGGCGTCCATGCGCGGGCCCTCCGGGTCGGTGGCGCCCATGGAGGCCGAGGTGTCGACGATGAGCACCACGTTGGCGGCCAGGTCGGAGCTGACGGTGACGAAGGGGCGGCTGGCGGCCAGCACCACCAGCAGCGCGATGAGCAGCTGGACCAGGAGCAGCCAGGAGAAGCGCAGGCGCTGCCATGGCGCGTTGGCCTCCACGTCGCGGACCAGCTGCTGCCAGAGGAAGGTGCTGCCCACCGGCATGTCGCGCCGGCGGAGGCGGAGCATGTAGAACGCGACGATGATCGGCAGCGCGACCAGGCCGATGAGGGCCAGCGGGGCGATCACTGGACCGACGCCTCCGGGACGCTGTGCCGGTCCAGACGCCCTCCCGCCGCGGCTCGCGCCACGCTCGGGGAGGGCGGCCGGCCCGCCTGACCATTGGCGAGGCGGCGAGCCTGATGACTCTCCGCTGCCACTCCTCGGGCGGCTGTCTGGTAACGGACGGTGACTGGCATCCTGGTCACTCGAGGACGCGGCGGCGGCGGAGGGTGTCGAACAGCAGGTCGGCCAGGTCGAGGTCGGAGGGGACCGTGACGTACGAGCCGCCGCGGCGGGAGACGAAGTCACCGATCTCGGCCTGCCACTCGGCCAGGCGGGTTCGGTAGCGGTCGACGAGGTCGTCGTCGCCGGTGACCTCCACGCCCGCGCCGGTCTCGTTGTCGACCAGGCGCGCATCGGGCGGCACGTCGGGGTCCAGCTCCTCGGGCGCCAGCACGTGCAGCACCGACAGCTGGCAGCGGGTGCCGGCCAGGTCGCGCAGGGCGTCCAGGTAGCCGGGGTCCATGAGGTCGCTGAGCAGCACCATCGGGCCGCGGCCACGGAGGCGGGCGGCGTACTCGCGGGCCGCCGGGGCCAGGCCGGTCAGGCGCTCGGGTCGCGGCGCGGACAGGAAGCGGAAGACCTCGAGGATGCGCGCCTTGCCACGCAGCGGGCGCAGCGGCGTCGCGTGGCCCTCGCCCAGGAAGGCGACGCTGACCCGGTCGAGGTGGGCCAGGCCCAGGTAGGCCAGCGCCCCCGCCGCGCGGCGGGCGAACCACAGCTTGTTCGGTTCGCCGAAGTCCATGGAGCGGCTGGCGTCGACCAGGACGTGGACCGTGACGTCCTCCTCCTCGACGAAGAGCTTGATGAACAGCCGTTCCAGGCGGGCATAGACGTTCCAGTCCAGCTGGCGCAGGTCGTCGCCGGCGGCGTAGTTGCGGTAGTCGGCGAACTCCACGCTCTGCCCGCGGCGCACGCTGCGCCGCTCGCCCTTCATGCGCCCCGCGGTCAGCCGTCGCGAAGCGAGCTCCAGCTGCTCCAGCCGCCGCAGGAAGGCCTCGTCGAAGACGACCTCGGGCGCCTCCGCCGCGGGTGGTGTCCGGTTCGGGGCCGATGCCGTCATCGGTCCGGCCAGGAAGGCGGCCTACTCGGCCGGCTGGGTGGGCGTCTCGGCCAGGATGGCGCGCACCACCGAGTCGGGGCTGATGCCCTCGGCCTCACCCTCGAAATTGAGGATGACCCGATGCCGCAGCGCCGGCTCGGCCACGGCCTGCACGTCGCTGAAGGCGACGTTGAAGCGACCGTCCAGCAGGGCGTGGATCTTGGCCCCCAGCACGATGGCCTGCGCCCCGCGCGGCGAGCCACCGTAGCGCACGTAGCGGCGCACCAGCTCGGGCGCCCCCTCGGCGTCCGGGTGGGTGGCGTGCAGCACGCGCACCGCGTAGGCCATCACGTGGCTGGCGATCGGGACATCGCGGGCCAGGGCCTGCATGGCCAGGATGTCCGCGCCCGAGGCCACCGGCCTGACCCGGATCTGCTCGGCGCCGGTGGTGCGCTCCATGATCTGGATCAGTTCCTCCTCGGTCGGGAACGGCACGTCCACCTTGAAGAAGAAGCGGTCCAGCTGGGCCTCGGGCAGGGGATAGGTGCCCTCCATCTCCAGCGGGTTCTGCGTGGCCAGCACGAAGAACGGCTCGGACAGCGTGTACTGCTGCTTGGCCACCGTCACGCGGTGCTCCTGCATTGCCTCCAGCAGCGCGGACTGGGTCTTGGGCGTGGCGCGGTTGATCTCGTCGGCCAGCACCAGGTTGGAGAAGATCGGCCCGGGCTGGAAGCGGAAGCGCCGCTCGCCGCCCTCCTCCACGATGATGTTGGTGCCCACGATGTCGGCCGGCATCAGGTCGGGCGTGAACTGGATGCGGGAGAAGCCCAGCTCCAGCGCCTCGCCCAGGGTGCGGATCAGCATCGTCTTGCCCAGGCCGGGCACGCCCTCCAGCAGCGCGTGGGAGCCGGCCAGCAGGCTGATCAGGGTGTGCCGCACCAGTTGCCTCTGGCCCACGATGAAGCGCCCGACCTCCGCCTCGATCGCCGTGGCCAGCTCGGCGAAGCGCTCCGGCTCGATGCGCTGCGGGGCGTCCGGGGTGGCGGTGGTCTGCTCGGTCATCGGTCCCTCGCAGGCTGCGGGTCAGTCGGCCGGCTCGAGCCGGGTGAAGTAGTCGCGCACCAAGTCCTTCAGGGTGATCGGGACCTGCTGGCGGTCCAGCTGGCTGTTGGCGAAGTCGCGGAAGAGGTCGAAGACGGACCGATAGGGGACGACGGCGTCGTTGTCGAGCCCCACGCCCGAGCCCGAGCCGGTCTGCTCGCTGCCGCCATCGCCGCCCTGCCCGGCGATGAAGCTCGGGTCACCCGGCTCGCCGATGCGGTCGAACGGCGCGAAGAGGTCGTCCAGCCCGTCGACGGCGAAGTCCCGGTTCCCCTGGGTGGGGCCGTCGAAGCCGCCGGTGCGCAGGCCGCCGCTCGGGATGCGGCGCACCGTGGTGCCGCCGCCGCTGCCCAGCTGGCCGCCCGGGCCGGGCTGGTTACCGGGTTGATTCCCGGGCTGGTTGCCCGGCTGATTGCCGGGTTGGTTGCCGGGCTGGTTACCGGGGCCCGGCTGGCCCGAAGGAGCAGGCTGGCCCGATCCGCCCGGCTGCCCGCTCGGCGCCGGCTGTCCCGACCCGCCGGGTCCCGGCCGCCCCGATGAACCGGGCTGACCGGAGGATCCCGGCTGACCCGGCTGCGCGGGCTGGCCGACCTGCTGCCCGGCCCGCGCCACCTGGCGCGCGCCGTCCTGGAGGGCAGACTGCGCCCGGCCCACGTCTCGCTGCAGCTGGCGGTCGCGATCGGCCTGGCGCATGGCGTCCGCCGCGCGCTGGAGCGCGTCGCGCGCCGCCTGCCGGTCCTGCTGATTCCCGGTGCGCGCAGCCCGGTCGAGGGCATCGGCCGCGTCGGCCAGCTGTCGGGCGAGGTCGGGGTCGGCAGCGGCCGCCCCCTGCGCCGCCTGGCGCAGCGCCTGCGCGGTACGGGAGGCCTGTGAGCCGTTCATCGAGCCCACCTGCTCGCCCAGCTCCTCGAGGTCGCGGGCGGCCTGCTCGGGGTCGCCGTCCCGGTTGGCCTCCTCGTTTCCGGTCGCCGCCCGCGACACCTGGCGCGCCAGGTTGGTGAGCGCCGCGTCCTTCTGGGCCGCCTGTGGATCGGTCAGGCGCGAGAGCGCCTCCTGCACGGAGCCGATCTCGGCCAGCACCTCCTGCCGGTCGTCTCCCTGCTCGCGCAGCTTGCGCGCCAGCTGGCGGAGCTGCTCGACCAGCTCGTCGCGGCGCGGGTCGTCCGTCTCGGCGCCGGTGCGCTCGGCCTCATCGGCCAGGTCCTCGATCCGCTCGGCCACCTCGCGGCTGGCGTCGCGGGCAGCCTGGCGGTCACGCAGCACCTCGTCCTGCGGGTTGGGCCAGATCGTCAGCACCAGCAGCAGGCCCAGCGCGACGGCGCCGGCGGCGAGCGGCCGGCGCGTGAGGCGGGGATGGAAGGCGCGGCGCACGTCGACGGCCGCCAACCGGGCGCGGGTGTCGGCCAGCTGGCGAGCCTCCAGCGCGGCCACGTCGTCGGGAACGCGGACCTCGGCGGGACGCGTGACGATCTCCGCGGCGGTGCCCAGCCGCTCGCGCAGGGCGAGCTCCTCGTCGGCCAGCCGCGCGGCCTCCAGCAGGCTCGGGCGCCGCATCCAGCTGCCGATCGCCCACGCCAGCAGCCCGAGCAGCGCGGCGCCGGCCACCAGCCAGGGCGCGAGCTCCAGCGGCACCAGGCGGCCGACCATCTGCACCAGCGCGGCGGCAAGCACGATCCCCGGCGCCACCAGGAGGGCGAGCCGCACGGAGCGACGCAGCCACAGCCGCCGGCGCAGGGCACGCAGGCGTCGCAGGCTGTCCTGGCCGAGCCGCGCACCCAGCGCGTCGGAGAGCTGCCGATCGGTCATCCGCTGATCTCCTCGATGCCGGCCCCAGCCTCCAGCGGGACGGCGCGCTCCGGGCCGGAGCTTCGCCGTCGGATCCGCCACCGGTGAAGGCGGGTGCCGGCCGGCTGCACCAGCCGCATCGCGACCAGCGTGAGCACCACCGAGAGCACCGCGTAGGTGAGCGTGATGCGCGGCCAGAAGTGGTTGAACTCGGTCTCGAGGGCCAGCTGGTCAGGCGGCACGGCGAAGTCCACCGCAGGCTCCAGGAGGGCGCGCGGGCCGGCAGGCAGGTCCACGCCACCGCGCGGCATGGGAGGCTCGGCCGGAACCGGGCGT
Source organism: Candidatus Zixiibacteriota bacterium (assembly GCA_035687145.1). Classification (GTDB taxonomy): domain Bacteria; phylum Chloroflexota; class Limnocylindria; order QHBO01; family QHBO01; genus DASRYM01. The sequence continues at coordinate 8,955 of DASRYM010000081.1, forward strand.
CCTTTGGGCAACGGGAGGCACGCGTCACCGATGCACTCCTCGCCGCCGGCGCCGGTCGGGCGCAGCGCGTTGTAGGCATCGCTGAAGTCGCCGTACTCCAGCTCGGTGTTGGCCACGATCTCGATCATGGCCACGGCCGGGTTGACGTAGAGGATCGCCTCGGGCGCCGTGCGTCGCTCCTGCAGGACGTTGTCCGGCGCGGCGGTGGCGACATCGGTCCAGAAGCGCCAGACCAGCAGGGTGCCGATGGTCAGCGCCAGGAGCGTCGAGTAGGTGAGGACCGTCGCCGTCTGGGTCCGGCGCGTGAGCGCCGACCAGAACAGGCCGATGACGCCGAAGCCGATGGCCGAGGAGAACAGCACCGCCTGCTGGCGCAGGATGTCGTCGACGGTGGCGCCGCCGTACATCAGGACCAGCGCCGAGATCGGGATGGCGGCCACGATCATCAGCACCACGAAGGCGAGCGCGCTGAACAGCTTGCCGATCACCAGCCCGGCGGGGCGAATCGGCGTGGCGATCAGCAGGTCGAGCGTCTGCTTCTCGCGCTCGAGGCTGATGGCGCCGGCGGTGAAGGCGGGCGCGATGAAGCCGATGAGCAGCAGCTGGAAGACGGACAGGATGCTGAAGATGCCCTGGCCCACGCGGGCCGAGGCGTTGATGACCGTCGGATCGCCGAACTCGGCCGCCAGCCGGGCGGCGTTGCGCGCGGCCGGGCCGGTGACGGTGTACATGCCGTAGGCCAGCGCGGCCAGCACGGCCAGGTAGAGGGTCAGCACCAGGAACGCGCGACGGCCGCGAAACCGCGAGCGCAGCTCCTTGACCATGATCGTCAGCGCCGAGGACCACAGCTCGCGCAGCGCGCCGTGGCGGGTCCCACCGGTCGCCGTGGTCGCCGCCGTCATGCCGCCGTTTCCTCCTCGTCGGTCAGGCTCCCGGTCACCCGCAGGAAGATCTCCTCCAGGTCGCTGGTCGCCTGGCTGAAGCCCGCCACCCGGTGGCCCCCCTGCACCAGCGTCTGCAGCAGGGCCGCCTGCTCGTCCGGCCCGCCGTCGAAGCTGACCTCCAGCCGGGCCGTACCGATGCCCCCCTCGACCTGCAGGACGCTGCTGACCCGCCCATCGGTTCCGAGCTGGGAGATGACCGGCTCGGGGTCCGAGAGCAGGTCGATGCGCAGCACGGCCGCCGCCCGGAGCGAGCGCTCGATCTCGTCGATTCGCCCCGAGCGCAGCAGGCGCCCGTGGTCGATGATCCCGACCGAGGTGCACAGCTCCCCGAGCTCGGGAAGGATGTGGCTGCTGACCAGGATGGTCTTGCCCATGCCGGCCAGGGCCCGGAGGATCTCGCGCATCTCGACCCGGGCGCGCGGATCGAGGCCGGAAGCGGGCTCGTCCAGGATCAGCAGCTCCGGGTCGTGGACCAGGGTGTGGGCCAGGCACAGCCGCTGGCGCATGCCGCGCGACAGCGACTCGACGTAGGCGTCGTGCTTGCCGGACAGGTCCACGATCTCCAGCAGCTCGCCGATCATGGCCGCGCGCCGGTTGGCCGGCACGCCGTAGCAGCGGGCGAAGAAGTCCAGGTACTCCCAGACGCGCAGGTCGTCGTAGACGCCCCAGAAGTCGGGCATGTAGCCGATGCGGCGGCGCACCTCCATCGGATCGTCCGCGACGTCCACGCCGCACACCAGGGCCTGCCCGGCGGTCGGGGCCAGCAGCGTGGCCAGCATGCGCATGGTGGTGGTCTTGCCCGCCCCGTTGGGCCCCACCAGGCCGTAGATCTCACCGCGCTCGACAACCAGGTCGATGCCGGCCACGGCCAGCTCCTCGTCGTAGCGCTTGACCAGGCCGCGCGTCTGGATCACCGCGCCCACGGCTAGATGACTCCCTGCACGCGGGCGCCGACGAAGACATTCGAGGCCCCCATGGTCTGGATGTCAACGCCCTCGGCAACGACCCGCACCAGGATGCGACCGCCCTCATCCACCAGGCCGGACGGCTCACTCATCTCGAAGCGACTGCGCTGCGAGAGCTCGCCGACCGCCTGCCAGGCGCCGGCGCCGGCGTCCCACACCTCCAGCCGGTAGCCCTTCGGCAGCACGGCCCCGAAGTTGGGCTGGTCGAAGAACATGACGCTCGGGTCCGTGCCGACCAATAGGCTGAGCGAGGTCGGTACCAGGCCGGTCGCCTCGAGCGGCAGCGTCAGGCTGAACGTCACCGAGCCCTCGCCGAGGAGGACGTACCCCGGCTCGATCTCGTGGGCGTCGCCGGTGAACTCGATCGGGATGGCGCGGATCTCGCCGGGCCCGATGGAGACCGGCCCGGGACCGAGCCGCGGCCGGCCGCTGACCACCTCCACGGCCTGGACGTAGTGCTGGGCCTGCTCACCCTCCACCTCCAAAGCCACCGGGGACGATCCCTGCCGCCAGCCGATCACGAACGGCCCGCCGTCCAGGCGACCGGGGCCCAGGCGGCCGAACTCGTTGCCCCATCCGACCAGGGTGTCGATGACGCTGCGCCGAAGCGCGATCTCCCGCTGCCGATCCGTGCGGACGTCAGCGCCGCCGTCGCCGAACCCGTAGACCTCGTCCGCGGCTCGCCGTCCGCTGCCGCCGATGGGCAGCTCGAAGCTCCGCGCCTCGTCCGTGGCCAGGTCGCCGATGAGGCGCCCCCCGTTCTCGGTGACGATCGCCACGTCCTCCAGCGGTTCCTCGCCGGTGTTGGTGACGCGGCCCGAGATCTCATCGCCGGATCGGCTCCAGGTCACGGCCAGGGCCGGCGTGTAGGGAACCAGCGTGTCGGCCCGCACGCCCTCCAGGCCGAAGACGCTGACCGACAGCCCCCGCAACCGGGACGGGTCCCCCTGCTCGGTCAGCAGGTTGCCGGTCGGGTCCGTGCCGTCGAAGACGTTCGCCAGCCGCGAGAAGAGGGCGTCGCCGCGTACCACCAGGTCGTATGCCCGGCGGGACGGCGAGAAGACGCCGGCGAAGCTGGAGACCGATGCGGCCGTCCCCTCGGTGGTGGTGCGCACCACCGCGACCTCGTTGAGGATCACGTCGCTGCCCTTCATGCTGGCCCCGATCCCGTAGCTGATCGAGCTGAAGACCAGCACCAGCAGCGGTGCGGTCACCCAGGCCAGCTCGCGGCGATCCAGCCGGCGCAGGACGAGGTAGCTGATCGGACCGATGAGCAGGATGTAGCCGGCCAGCACGCCGACCAGCAGCTCGGCGGGCGGCACGTCCAGGGCGGGCAGGTTGGAGAGGGCCTGGATCATGGTGGCGGCCACCTCCTCCTCGATGGGCGGGACGGTGCCGAACTGCTCGGCCAGGCGATCGTCGCGGATGACCCGCTGCCAGAGGATCGTGGCGCCGGTCCAGTCGCGGAAGGCCTCCGTGGCCAGGTCGACGCCGACCCAGGTGACCTGCCCCGCGCCGCGGGTGACCGATGCCAGCAGGGCGCCGTCATGGGCGCCAACCAGCTGCACGGCGCCCGGGCGCAGGGCGCCCACCGCGACGGTGGCCGCGGCCGTTGCCTCCGGCAGCTCGCTGCCCACCCAGCCGGCCACGCCGTCCAGCGGTACCTGGTCGGTGGAGCGCAGGCCCTGCACCGGGAGCAGCGTGTCGAAGGCCGCGGCACGCGCCTGCCAGTCCGGCCCGCCGACCACGATCAGTTGGCCGCCGGCTGCCACCCAGCGCTCCAGGGTGCGGCGCTGCGCCTCGGTCAGGGTGCCCGAGTCACCGGCCCAGATCAGGGCCTCGAGGCCTCGCAGAGGCTCCGGCCGCTCGGGGATGTCGGCGGCGGACATGGGCACCGGCTCCGGCCGGCCCCGGTCGTCGCCGATGACCTGCGGCCTGATGATGCCGGTGCTGTCGCCCACGACCCCCACGCTGGACGTGCTGCGCTCCAGGACTCGCACGTCGGCCGCAGCGGCCGCCAGGCGCTCGCCGGCCTGGGTCTCGAAGCGAACCTCCACGGTCCGCGCGAAGTTGGGCGGCCGCACGTAGAGCGTGACCTGCTTGCGCGAGCCGGCCGGCAGCTCCACCAGGCGGCGCACGCTGCCGTCCTGGCTGTCGGCCGCCAGGTAGCCGGTGATCGGCTCACCGTCGTTCGAGAGCCGCACCGCGATGGCGGCCCAGCCGCTGGACTCGAAGCGGCCGGCCACCAGCGCCCGCGCCTCGATGGTGATCGGATCCGCCGCCAGCACCGGCGAGGTGACGCCCCACGCCAGGCCGGCCGCGAGCAGCAGGGCGGCGAGCGTGGTCAGAGCGGCGCGAAATGGGGGACTCATCATCACTCTGCGGTTGGCGGGCCTGTGCCGGTCAAGACGCGCCCGGATTCCCCGAGGTTGCAGTCGCGCGGAGTGTACGGGCGCGCGCGGAACCGATGCTATAGTCGGCCGGCGATTCCCACCCCCTGACGATCGGCGCAGCCATGGACGCGACCCGAGCCGGCGCAACGGACCTGAACAGCCATGTGGAGCGCCAGTTGCGCGTTCAGGAACGCCAGTTGGCGGTGGCCCGGCTGGCGGTGGTGGGGGTGGCCCTGGTCGCGATCGTCATCTTCCGGGACGCGCTGACCGCCTTCCCCTGGCTCGTGGGGCTGGCGGTGGCCGGCATCCTGGTCAGCGGCCTGACCATGCTGCTGGTGGGGCGCTTCCCGGCCCGCGAGGTGGGGGTGGTGGCCACCGCCGCCGACCTGGTGATCGTGACGCTGGCCATCTACGTCGAGCCGATGGCCATTGACGCCTTCCTCTTCTACTTCCCGGTGGTGCTGGGCGTGGCGCTCCGCTTTGGAGTCGGATCGGCGCTGTGGGCCAGCGTGGTCGCCTCCTTCATGTACGCCTCGGTGGTCCTGCTGGCCGCGCCGCCCGACACGGCGGTGCGCAACCTGCTGGTGGTCCGCATCGGCTACCTGCTGGGCCTGGGCCTGGCGACCGGGCTGTTCGCCCGAGTGGTGATCGGTCGGGCCGAGGAGAACGCCAACCTCCAGCTGCGGCTGGCCGAGGAGGAACGCGAGCGGGCGCGTGCCCGTGAGGCGGAGCTGCTGAGCCAGCTGGCCCGCGAGTTCGGCAGCTCGCTGGAGCTGAGCGCCACCGCCGACGCCGTCATCCGGGCCGCGGCCCCGCTGCTCGGGGAGCTGAGCTGGCTGATGGTCGTGGAGCACGATGGCGAGGACCGGGCCGAGCCGCGCCTGGTGCTGGCCGCCGCCGACGGCCGCGACCCGGAGCGCGTCGAGCGCCTGGTGGCCCACCTCAGCGGTCGGCGGCTGCGGGTGGGGGAGGGGCTGACCGGGGCCGCGGCCGCCACGGTGCTGCCCATCGTGGCCGGCGGGAAGGAGCCGGTGCCGGTCCACGCCGGGGATCCGGACGGCGTGGCGCTGCTCGGCCTCCGCTCGCTCGTGGCGGCGCCCATCGTCTCGCGAGGCCAGGTCCGCGGGGTGCTGGTCACCGCGAGCGCCGGCACCCCCCTCCTGGGGGAAGGGGAGAATCGCCTGGCCATGGCCATCGCCGAGCGCGCCGGCCCGGCCCTGGAGAACGCCGCGTTGTGGGCCGACCTGCAGGAGCAGGTCCGTCGCGAGCAGCGGGCACAGCGGGTGAAGGACGACTTCCTTTCGATCGTCAGCCACGAGCTGCGCACCCCGCTGACCAGCATCCAGGGCTACTCGCAGCTGCTGGAGGCGCGCATGCGGGACAGCGCCTCGCCGAAGGAGCTGTCGCAGATGCGGGTCATCCGCTCGCAGGTGGCACGCATGCGCCGCCTGGTGGACGACCTGCTGGACGTGAGCCGCATCGACCGTCGCGGCGGGGTCAGTGTCGAGCCGGAGCAGCTGGACCTGGCCGACGAGGTGCGCGAGGCGGTGGCGCGCACCGAGCGCGAGCACCCGGATCGCCCGATCACGGTCGAGGTCCCGCACAAGCTGCCGGTGCAGGCGGATCGCGACCGCATCGGGCAGGTGCTCACCAACCTGCTGGACAACGCGCTGAAGTACTCGCCGGACGGCGGCCCGGTCACGGTTCGGGCACGAAGCCTGGGTGGCGACTGGCTGGAGCTGACGGTGGCCGACACCGGGGTGGGGATCGACCCGGCCGACGCGGAGCTGATCTTCGAGCGCTTCTACCAGGTCAACCAGGGCGAGGGCGGCGGGCGCCGCTTCGGCGGGCTGGGACTCGGCCTGTACATCACCCGCGCCATCGTGCGGTCGCATGGCGGGGAGATCACCGCCGAGCCGAACCGCGAGGCCGGGAAGGGAACAGTGATGCGAGTGCGCCTGCCGCGCCGTGCCCGCGTCCCGGAGGCGCTGCGGCCGGTCACCGACGAGACGCCGCCGTTCGTGGTGCGCCGTCGCTAGACTCGGCGGCAGCATGCCCCTGGTCCGTCCCCTGCCGGGGATCTCCTACGCCCTCGACCGTCATGCCGCGCGGCCGCTCCCGGAGCGCGTGCGCCTCCCCGACGAGCCGGAGCCCGGGCCGAGCGTGCGCATCGCGGACGTGACCGACCTCGTCTGTCCGCCCTACGACGTGATCTCGCCGGAGCTCCAGCGGCGGCTCCTGGAGCGCCACCCCCGCAACGCCGTGCGCCTGGAGCTCTCCGCGGAGGCCGATCCGCACGCCGCCGCGGCACGGACGCTGGACCAGTGGCTGGCGGACGGGACGCTGGAGCGCCGCGCCGAGCCATCGGTCTACTACTACGCGCACGCCACCCCGGACGACCCCGACCAGCCGAGCGTGGCCGGCGTGCTGGCGCGGGTGCTGCTGGAGCCGTTCGGTCGCGAGGTCCGACCCCACGAGCACACCATGCCCGGCCCGAAGGCCGACCGGCTGGCACTGCTGCGCGCGACGCGGACCCAGCTGTCGCCCATCCTGGCGGTCTACTTCGATCGGTCCGAGCGCTACCGGCACGTCATGTCCCGCGCCTGGGCCGATGAGTGGCGGGCGCGCGACGAGGACGGCCTGCTGCACACGCTGGCGGCCGTGGAGCCCGACGAGCGGCTGCTCGGCTTCCTCTCCCGCCAGACGCTGTTCATCGCCGATGGGCACCATCGGTACGAGACCGCCCTGGCCCACCAGGCCGAGGTGCGCTCCGACCCGCGCCGGGCCGATGCCCCCGAGGGATCGCTGGGAGCGGACTGGATCATGATGGTCCTGGTCAACGCCGAGGTCGAGCAGCTCCAGATCCTGCCCACCCATCGGCTCATCCGGCGAGCGGACCCCGAGCGCCTGCGCGAGCTGGTGACCGATGGCGGACCGATGTGGCAGGCCCTGCCGGTGGCCCCCGGGGACCTGGCGGGGCGGCTGGAGGCCATGCGCGAGGCCGAGGAGCCGGTCTTCGGCGTCCTGCTGCCCGGCGGCGAGGGGTGGCTGCTGGTGGGCGACGCCGACGCGGTGGCCGACCGCATGCGGCGCGAGCGGATGAGCACCGCCGTCCAGCGCCTGGACCTGGCGATCCTGCACACCGCGATCCTGGCCGACCGGCTGGGGATCGATGCCGACGCCGTGGCCGCCGGGCAGGCCCTCACCTACACTAGGAGCGAGGCCGAGGCGCGCGCTGCGGTGGCCGGCGGCGAGGCGGTGGCCGCCTTCCTGGTGCGTCCCACGCCGCTGGAGCAGATGGCGCGCGTCGCCAACGCCGGCGACGTGATGCCGCAGAAGTCGACCTACTTCTATCCGAAGCTGCTGACCGGCATGGTCTTCAACCCGCTGGAGGACTGAGCCCACCCATGGTCCAGGCGATCAAGCGCGACGAGGTGTTCATCGAGCCCGAGGGCATCTACGTCGAGACCACCCAGCCCGAACGGCGCAGCCGCAAGCCACCCCTGCTGCTCGTGCACGGCGCGCTCACCGGGTCGTGGATGTGGTCGTCGTTCGCCGCCTTCTTCGCCGAGCGCGGCTGGGAGGCGCACGCCATGAACCTGCGCGGCCACTACACCTCGGACATCGCCGACCTGGGCAGCGTCAGCATGCGCGACTACGCCGACGATATCGGCGTGGCCATCCGCCAGCTGGGCCGGCCGCCGGTGGTCATCGGCTGGGGGATCGGGGCCCTGGCGGCCATGCTCTACGCCGAGCGCAACCAGGTGCTGGGCCTGGTGCTGCTGGCCCCGTCGCCACCGGCCGCCGCGCTGCCGCGCCGGCCCTCGGACCTGGAGCTGAAGAGCGTGCCCCCCGTCTATGACGCGCGCTGGTGGGGCTGGATCCTGTCCCGCGAGCGCCTGCACGAGCTCATGCCGGACATGACCGACGACGAGCTGGAGAAGATGCAGGAGATGCTCGACGGCGCCCGCGAGTCGGGGAGCGCGCGGCGCGAGCGGATGCTGGGGGTCGGGGTGGATTCTTCCCGGATCTCGGCTCCGGCGCTGGTGATCGCCGCCGGCCGCGACGACGTCATCCACCCCACCGAGGCGCGGCGCACCGCCGACCTGCTCGGCGCGGCCTACGAGGTGTTCCCCTCGGCCTCCCACTTCGGGCTGGTGATGGGCTCGGGGACCTGGCCGCAGGTTGCCGGCGCGGTGCTGGGCTGGCTCGAGGAGCGGCGCCACGCCATGCTGGCCACCATGAACGCCGCCCTGGCCGGAGCGGGCGCCGCCCGGTAGGGGGTGCCTCGCCCGCTTCCCGCGTTTGTTGCCGGGGGGCACGCTATCGGCGCCTGATCGGTCCAGGTGTCGCCTGTGCGCAACATCTGGGCCGCTGCCTCTGCTGAGACGTTGCCTGGTGCGGGCATCTGACCGATGAGATGCCGATAGGTTGCCTGCGGGCAATGTCCCGCGGCAGCATGGGTGCCAGGGACGGGTTGAGACGTCTCGCGGGCCTCGCTATACTCCGGGCGTCCTCCGACTCGAAGGACGACGTGCCGCATTCGTCTAGAGGCCTAGGACACCGCCCTCTCAAGGCGGAGATCACCGGTTCGAATCCGGTATGCGGTACCACACTCAGCATTCTCGGCCCGATCTGAGGTCAGATCGGGCTTTGTCGTTGCCCTCCGACCGGCCGAAACCTTGCCGCTGTTCAGGCGCTGCGCACGAAGATCCCAGGATGGCCGACGTGAGTCGGCGCCTCGGCCTGGGCCAGCATGAGGTGGGCGACGTCCGCTCGACTGATCCGCGCGCCGGGCCGCAGGGCGTCGGGGCCAGCGATGGAGTGGCGGGTCAGCGGGCCATCGGTCACGATCCCGGGCCGCACGGCGATCCACTCCAGGTCCGATCCGGCCAGTTCGTCGTACTCGGCCTGCTTGGCGTCGACCACGTGGCGCGCGAAACGCCGGACGATGCGCGTCGCCAGCCGATCCAGCAGCGGCTTGCGCTCCCCCGGCGCCGTGATGCCCGCGCCGGACAAATTGACGATGCGCCGGACGCCGTGGCGCTGCATCGCCGCGATGGTCGCGCGCATCCCGCCGCGCAGCCGCTCGACCTGGGTCGCATCGTTCGCATCGGGGCCGATCGCGCTGATCACCACGTCGGCACCGGCCACGGCACGGTCCACCGCATCGGGATCGCTGACCGAGCCCGTGACGATCGTGACGTGATCCGCGAGCGCCCCGAGACGCGCAGGATCGCGGACGAGCACGGTCACATCGTGCCCGCTCTGGAGCGCCTGTTCGAGCACGTGGCGCCCGATGCGCCCGGTCGCGCCCAGGATCAACAGCCTCACCCCCTGGATCTTACGGGTGACGCAGGGGTGGCGGCCGAGCCTGTCTCAGCCCCGCCGCGGAGCCGCGGTTGACAGCCGCTCAATCCTGACCTATTAGTAGGGAATTCGATTTCCCTAACGCCAGATGTAAGGATCGCCTCACATCTGTTCCCACCCATCCTCGGTACGAGGTCACCCCTTGACCCTCAGGTCGCGTCGCGCCCGCTGGTGAGCTCCGTCGCCGCTCAGCGTGCCGATCTCCGCCGGACGACCCACAGCCGCCTGGACCGTTCCTCGTCACGCATGGGCGGTCTGGCCGCCGCGGGGCTCGCACTCTTCGTTGCGGTGCTGGCCAGTCTGGCCCTCGGCAGCGCCGAACTCGAGCTCGAGACGGTGATCGGCGCCTTCACCGCCTTCGACGGGTCGAATGGGCACCTCATCGTCCTCGAGCTGCGCCTCCCGCGCACGCTGGTTGGCCTCGGTGTGGGAGCGGCGCTCGGAATGGCCGGCTGCATCATGCAGGGCGTCACCCGCAACCCGCTGGCCGAGCCCGGAATCCTGGGCGTCAACGCCGGCGCCTCGCTGGCCGTGGTGTTGGCCATCGCGGTCCTCGGCATTGGCGACCCGGCCGGATACGTCTGGTTCGCGCTGGCCGGCGCCGCCCTCGCCTCGGTCCTGGTCTACGCCCTCGGCTCGCTGGGGCACGGAGCGGACGCGCCGCTGCGCCTGGTCCTCGCCGGCGCGGTGCTTGCCGCGCTGCTGACGTCGCTGACTGCGGCCATCCTCGTCCTCGACGCGAACACGCTCGACCAGTTCCGCTTCTGGGCAGTCGGCTCGATCGCCGGCCGCAACCTCGGCGTGCTCGTCGCGGTCCTGCCCTTCCTGCTGGCGGGTGGTGCGCTGGCGCTCGTCTCCGGCCGGCAGCTCAACACACTCAGTCTCGGGGACGACATCGCGCGATCGCTCGGCCAGCGGGTCGTGCTCGTCAGGCTGCTCCTGGCGGTCTCGGTCGTCCTCCTGGCCGGCGCGGCGGTGGCTGCCGCCGGGCCGATCGCCTTCGTCGGCCTGGCCGTGCCGCACGTTGCCCGCGCCCTGGTCGGCCCCGATTACCGCTGGCTCCTGCCGTACGCCGCGGTCATCGGCCCGTGCCTGCTGCTGGTCTCCGACATCGTCGGTCGCATCCTGGCCCGCCCGGGTGAGGTGCAGGTTGGGATCATGACCGCCCTGATCGGCGCGCCGGTCCTGATCTGGCTCGTCCGCCAGCGGCGCCTGGCGCAGGTGTAGCGTCAATGCATCGGACGCTCGTCCTGCGCTGGGCCCGGCCATCGGTATCGCTGCGTATCGGGCTCGGCTCGATCGTCGTACTGCTGGCGGCGGGCGCAGCCTCGATCGCGTTCTTCACGGTCGGCGTGGCGAGCGGCGACTTCCCGCTGACCCCGGTCGAGGTCCTCGCCACCCTGGTCGGCGGGGGCGACGAGACCAGCCGCTTCGTGGTCTGGACGCTGCGCCTGCCTCGTCTGCTCGACGCCGTGCTGGTCGGGGCGGCGCTGGCCGTGTCCGGCACGGTCTTCCAGGCCCTGACGCGCAACCCGCTCGTGGCTCCCGACATCATCGGCGTCAACAGCGGCGCGGCCCTGGCAGCGGTCGCCGTGATCATCCTCGGCGCCCCGACGGCGCTGCTCGCGCCGGCCGCGTTCGCCGGCGGGCTGGCAGCCGCCATCGTGGTCTACCTGCTGGCCTGGCGCCATGGCCTGTCGAGCTACCGGCTCGTGCTGGTCGGCATCGGCGTCAACGCCGTGGCGACCGCGGGCATCGGCTTTCTGCTCACCCGGGGCGAGATCTGGGAGGTGCAGCGCGCCACGATCTGGCTCATCGGCAGCCTGTACGCCACCGACTGGGGCGACGTCGGCCTCATGGCCGCCACGCTGGCCGTGCTGCTGCCGGGCACGCTCCTTCTCGGCCCTGAACTCGGGGTCCTGCAACTCGGCGACGAGGCGGCGAGCGGCTTGGGGGTCCGGGTCGAGCGCACGCGCCTCGTGCTCGTGGTCGCGGCGGTCGGCCTGGCGGCAATCGCCGTCACGGTCGCCGGGCCGATCGGCTTCGTGGCCTTCATCGCACCTCACCTCGCGCGGCGCCTGGCCCGGGCCTCGGGCGCCGGCGTCATCCCCGCGGCGGCCGCCATCGGAGCGCTGCTGATCATCGCCTCGGACGTCGTGGCCCGGCGCATCGTCGACCCGGCGCAGCTGCCGGTCGGCATCCTCACCGTCATCCTCGGCGCGCCGTACTTCCTGTGGCTGCTGTCGCGAGCAAACCGGATGGGGAGCGCGACGTGAAGCCCGACGAGCTCGCCCCGCTGCGCGCGGATAGGCTGACCCTCGCCTACGACGGTGTGCCGGTGGTCCGCGAGGTGACGCTCCGCCTGCCGAGGGCCCAACTGACGGCGCTGGTCGGCCCGAACGCGTGCGGCAAGAGCACGCTGCTGCGGGGCCTGGCCCGCCTGTTGGCGCCGCGGGGAGGGTCGGTGTACCTCGACGGTCGGGACATCCATCGCTACCCGACGCGTGAGGTGGCCCGCCGGCTCGGGCTGCTGCCGCAGGCGGCATCGACCCCGGAAGGGCTGAGCGTCGAAGACCTCGTCGCCCGCGGCCGGTACCCGTACCAGTCCTGGCTGCGCCAGTGGTCGACCGACGATGAGCGGGCGGTCGAGCGTGCGCTCCAGCTGACCGGGACCACGGAGCTGCGGCAGCGGCCGGTCGACGAGCTGTCGGGTGGGCAGCGTCAGCGGGCCTGGATCGCGATGGCGCTGGCCCAGGAGACCGAGCTCCTGCTTCTCGACGAACCGACCACGTTCCTCGACCTCGCGCATCAGATCGAGATCCTGGACCTCCTCCATGCCCTCGTCGCCGACGAGGGGCGGACGATCGTCATCGTCGTCCACGACCTGAACCACGCCTGCCGCTACGCCGACCACCTCATCGCCATGCGCGACGGCGCGATCGTCGCCGAGGGACCGCCGGGCGACGTCGTGACCGGCGACCTCGTCCGCGACGTGTTCGACATCGAATGCCGGATCGTGCGCGATCCGGTCACCGCCAGGCCGCTCGTCATCCCGCTCACGCGCTTGGCTCGTGCTCCCGGTCCAGCCCCGTCGACCCTCGCGCCCCACGACCCGCCCCCTGCAGGAGAGCTCGATGCCCAGCCATAGACGTCTCGTCATCGTCCCGCTCGTTGCCGTTCTCGCCGCCTGCGCCGGTGGTCCGACGCACTCCGTGCCCGCGCCGGATGTCACACCCACCATGGCGGGATCGGCCGGTGCGGCGCCCCCCGAGGCCCGCTTCCCGGTCACGATCGAGCACCGCCATGGCAGCACTGAGATCGGTGAGCCGCCCGAGCGGGTCGTGACCGTCGGCTACACCGATCACGACACGGTGCTGGCGCTCGGCGTCGAGCCGGTGGCGGTGCGCGAGTGGTACGGCGGCCACCCCCATGCCACCTGGCCGTGGGCCGTTGACGAGCTCGGCGACGCCGCGCCGGAGGTGCTGCCGTCCGGGGAGCTCGATTTCGAGCAGATCGCCGCCCTGCGCCCGGACCTCATTCTGGGCATCTACTCGGGGCTCACCGTGGAGGAGTACGAGACGCTGTCGGCCATCGCGCCGACGGTGGCGCAGTCCGCCGACCATGCGGACTACACGACCCCCTGGCAGGAGATGGCGCGCACCATCGGTCGCGCGCTGGGGCGCGGCCGGCAGGTCGAGGAGCTCATCGCTGACATCCAGGACCGCTTCGCCGCCGAGCGCGAGGCGCACCCCCACTGGGCCGAGCTGCAGGCGGTTGCGGCCTACAGCTTCGAGCCCGGCACGTACGGCGTGTACGGCCCCGGCGACCCGCGCACCGACTTCCTCGCCGCGCTCGGCTTCGGCTTCCCCGCCGAGGTCGCCGCGGCGCTGCCCGAGGACCAGTTCTTCGGCACCATCAGCGGCGAGCAGCTCGAGCTGCTCGACCATGACCTCCTCGTCTGGTTCACCCTGACCGATGCCGAGCGACCGGCGCTCGAGGCACTCGGCGTGTACCAGGCCCTCGAGGTGGCCGCCGAGGGGCGCGACATCTTCCTCGGCGGCGACACGACCCTGAGCGGTGCCCTGTCGTTCAGCAGCGTCCTGTCGCTGCCGTACGCGCTCGACGAGCTGGTACCGCGCATCGAGGCCGCGGTCGACGGCGACCCGGACACGGCGGTCGAGGAGGCACCGTGAGCTCCTCGGCTGCGGCGCTGCTCGCCGATCCGACGCTCGACGCGACGCTGGCCCGGATCTCCGCCCTGGACCGGTACCTTGCCGCCGGCGTCGGCCGTGACCGCCGTGACCCGCGCTGGTGGGTCACGCCGCGCCAGCTCACCGGCCTGGACGGCGCAGCCGTGGACCGTCTGCTCGACGCGATCGGCGAACACTGGGGGACCAGCGAGCGGAGGGTTCAGGCCGCCTACCTCATCGGCGAGTACGCCTGGTACGTGGTCGCACCGGTCGCCGCCAGCTACCTGGTGGAGGGCCGGGTGGCGCGGCTGTCGCACGACAACGTCGCGGTCTGGCTGGAGCCGGGAGAGACACCGGGCAGGCTGGCGCTCCGCACCCGGCGCTTCGCGGCCCTGCCGACGGACGCGCTGGCTGGCACGGGCGACGTGCGCCTGGTCCCCGATCAGCGCGCGCTGCGCGAGCTGCTTCAGCACGAGATCGTGCGCCACATGGCGCCGATCATCGGCGCGCTGCGAGCCCGGACCCCGCTCGGCCTGAATGCCCAGTGGCTGGAGGTCGCCGATCGGACGGCGAGCGCGCTGCACCATGCCGGACGGCTGATCGGGGACGAGGAGCGAGGGATTCGCGAGGCGGAGGCGATCATCCGTCGTCCGGGCTCGCCGCTGCACTCGCCGCGCAGCCGCTTCGTCAGCTACGAGCACCTCGGCGCGCGAAAGACCGTGAAGCTCCGCGGCGCCTGCTGCCTGACGTACCGCATCGCCGACCACGGCTACTGCATGACCTGCCCGCTGATCGACGAACCGGAGCGAACCGAACGCGTTCGCGCCTGGATCGCCGAAGAGCTGGCCCAGGCGGCAGAACCGCAGTAACGCCCCCGAACCGTGAAGGAGGAACGCGCGGTGTCCCGCCTCGTCATCTGGTTGGCCATGGTGGCAGTCATGGCCGGCTGCGCATCGGCCCGGGCGTCCTCCTCGCAGTCCATTGACTGACCTCAAGCAAGCCCTGACAGGAGACCGATGATCCAGCTCCGATTCCCGACCGTCTCGACCATCCTCACCGCCGCACTCCTGCTGACCGCCTGCGGACCTGCCGGCAGCGATGCAACCCCATCGGCCGCGTCGCCGACGGCCGAAGCGACCACCAACCAGGCCGCCTTCCCACGAACGATCGAACATGCCGCCGGCCGGACCACGATCCCCGAGCGGCCGGAGCGCGTCGTGGTGCTCGACACCGGCGAGCTCGACTCGATGATCGCGCTCGGCATCGTGCCCGTCGGCGCCGTCCGCGCGCCGGTCGAGGACGGGCTCCTCGACTACCTCCAGGACGACACCGAGGGCGTGACCGAGCTGGTCGGCACCATCGATGAGCCGAACCTCGAGCGGATCGCCGCGCTGCAGCCGGACCTCATCCTGTCGAGCGTGCTCCGCCACGAAGCGCTGTACGACGAGCTGAGCCAGATCGCCCCGACCGTGTTCACCGAGACGGTCGGCGTGGTGTGGAAGGAGAACTTCCTCGTCCACGCGGAGGCGGTCGGCCTCGAGGCTCGGGCGGAGCAGCTGCTGGCTGACTACGAGGCGCGGGCCGACGAGCTCGGGGCACGCCTGGCCGACGAGCTCGGCGCGCTGCCGACGGTCTCGATCGTCCGCTTCCTGCCCGGCGAGACGCGCCTGTACCAGAAGGCGAGCTTCATCGGTACCGTGCTCGCCGACGTCGGCCTGCCGCGACCCGAGTCCCAGGACGTCGACGGCTTCGCGCTGGTCATCAGCGAGGAGCAGATCGCGCTGGCAGACGGTGACGTGATCTTCATCACCTCGTACGGGCCGACCGAGGAGAGCACCCAGCCGACATTCACCTCGAACCCGCTGTGGGACACCCTGGCCGCGGTTCAGGCCGGAGCCGTGCACGAGGTGCCCGACGACATCTGGATGCTGGGCATCGGCATCGGAGCGGCGAACCTCGTCCTCGATGACCTCGAGCGCTACCTGCTCGAGTCGGCACCGTAACCTGGGCGCCGCGCCACGCGCTACGCGTCTGCGCGAGCGCGATAGGTGAAAATTCTGACCCGCTCCAGCGTGATGAGCCCGTCGCCGAGCATGCCGTCGAGCTCCGGCAGCACTGCGCGCACCTTGTCCTCGGCATCGATGGCCTCGACCAGGATCGGCAGGTCCTCGGACAGCGACAGGATGCGCGTCGAGTGGAGGTGCTGCCTGGCTCCGAAGCCCTCGATCCCGCGCAGCACGGTCGCACCGGCGATGCCGCGCTCCCGGAGGCGCTCGACGATGGCCTGGTACAACGGCTTGCCGTGCCAGTGGTCCGCCTCGCCGAGGTAGACGCGGACGAGGAGGCCGGTTCCCTCGAGCTTCATCACATCGCCCTCCCGAGTGCGACACCCGCGACCACGGCGAGCACGCCGAGGACGATCGAGCCGACCAGGTTGGCCGAGGCGTACAGCCACAAGCCGTCCTCGAGCATGCGCCAGCTTTCCAACGTCAACGTCGAGAAGGTCGTGAACGCACCGATGAAGCCGACCATCAGCGGTCCGCGCACCTCGGCCGGCAGCACGGCGCGCTCGACCACCAGCGCGAACACCAGGCCGACGACGAACGAGCCGCTGACGTTGATGACAAAGGTGCCCCACGGCAGCGATCCACCGGTCCAGTCACTGACACGGAGGTCGACGAGGTAACGAGCAATGGCTCCGGCGAAGCCGCCTGCGCCGATGAGGAGGAGGGGACCCATGATGACTCCCTGCACGAATGATTGGACAGGAGCCATCAGCCCGGCGGGCGGTTCGCGGCGAGCCCCATCGCCGTTCGTCAAAGGATCGCCGCAGCTGCGCTGAGTGTCAACGATGGGCCGGTTCTGGAGGTCCGTGATCAGGTGGTGCGCTCGGCAGCGGTCGATCCTCGAGGAGGGACTCCACGGTGTCGGTCAGCTCGCGGACGCTGAACGGTTTGTGGAGGATGGCGACACGCGGCCGGCGCTTGAGCGCCGGCTCATGCTCGCGGAGGGCTTGGATTTCGGCGGACATGACGATCAGGGGCACGTCGGCGAAGGCCGGCTCGTCCAGGATCTTGTCGAGCAGCTCCCATCCGATGAGCTCTGAGGGGTCCGGGGATAGCAGGAGGTCGATGAGGATCAGCACGGGGCGTTGGGAGATGATGTCGCCGACGTCGACGCTGTCGGCCATGAAGGTCCGGACCTCATAGCCTTCGTCCTCCCGCAGGACCTCCGCAATGAGGGCCAGGACCTCGGGAGAATCGTTGATGACCACGACCGGTCGAGAGCTCTTCGGCATCGGCTCCTCCTCCCCTCCGTCGATGGCGCAGTATATGCGCCAGGCACCCAGACCGCGCGCTCGACCACGTTGCGCCGCAGCTGGGCCGCCTCAGGCCGACGCCGGACGTGGCGCTCAGCTGTCGCTCGCAGAGTCGGCCTGAGCTCACGCCGACGAACTGGCCTCCTCGGCGGGGGTCAGGTAGCCGATGTAGAGCAGCGCTGCGCCGGTCGCGAGGTGGAGCAAGATGTCGGCGCCGCCCAGTGGCAGCAGCCCGAAGCCGTTCGGAAACGGGATGCCTGCCAGGCCGACCACGACGTACGTCGCGCCGACGACGCGGCTGACGATGATCGCAGTCGGCCTGGCGGTCGACCCAAAGAGCAGCGCGGCGCCAATGGCGAGGTGCACGATGTTGTGCACCGCGTTGGTGGGGAACATGCCGAGCAAGGCGCCCGACGCCGACTCCATACCCTCATCCGGCCCGGCCGGAACCAGGGCCGGGATGAAGCCGGCGATGCCGACGAGGACGTAGATCCCCCCAAGCACGAGCGCTGCCGTTCGCGCGAGACCCATCTGACAACCTTCCTTTCCTGCGTTCATGGTGGCCGCCTTGGCGGCCTCTGGAGACCACCCTCTGGCTCGCCCTGTGGCGAGCCAGAGGGGTCTGGCTTCCCCCGCTTTATGACGGTCGCACCGCCCTCACGAGGCGATGCCCAGCCATCACCAGCGCGGTCAGGACCACGCTCAGGCCGATCAGGCCGATCGGGTCCACGACGGGAGCCGGCGGCGACATGGCCGTATTGGGTGGCATCGTCGTCGTCGGGAACTGGTCCGGGAACTGCCCGGCGATCGCCGCGGCCAGCACCTGGCCGGTCTCGAACATGTGCGCCGAGGCCTCGCGCTCGGCCGCATAGGCCGCCTCGAAGTCTCCATCGGCGAACGCGTTCACGGCGGCGATCAGCTGATTGACGTGCATCTGCAGGGCATTCGCGACCGGTCCGGCCGGGGCATTTCCCCCCGTGGCTGAGTCGAGGAACGCGGCGAAGTCCTCGCGGTAGCCGGCAAGCTCGTCGAGCGCCGCCTGCTGCCCGGCCTCGTCCCCTTCGGCCAGCGCGACCGTGTAGTCGACGAAGAAGCCGATGTGCGCCTCCCACTGCGCGCGGAAGGCTGCAGCGGCGTCGGCCCCATACACCGACTCGATGGCGGCCGTCAGGTCGTCAGTGTTGGCGGCCAACGCCGCCGTGGACGCATCGAAATCAGGCGCACCGGAAACGCCGTTGCGCATCGCCTCGATCGCCACGATGGCGTGCTCGGAGAGGGCCTGATCAAGCGCGACCTGCAGGTCGACCGCTGGGCTCCAGGCCAGGTCGCCGCCCGTGAACGTCTCCGGGTTCTGCTGGACGATGGCCAGTGCCAACGCGTCCGCGGTCATGTTCATGTGGTGGTACGCCTCACGGGCGGCCCCATAGGCGCCGGTGTAGTCGCCGGCCGCGTAGCGGTCGATCTGGCTGACGAGCTGGTTCACGTGCACCTGAAGCGCGTCTGCCGCAGCCTCGGCCGGAAGCCCGCCACCGGTGGCGCTGTCCAGGAAGGCCGCGAAGTCCTCGCGGTAGCCGGCGAGCTCGTCGAGCGCCGCCTGCTGCCCGGCCTCGTCCCCTTCGGCCAGCGCGACCGTGTAGTCGACGAAGAAGCCGATGTGCGCCTCCCACTGGCTTCGGAACATGTCGCCGGCGTCGGCGCCGTAGACCGATTCGATGGCGGCGGTCAGATCGTCGGTGTTGCCCTGCAGCGCGCCGGCAACCGCCGTGAACTCCGGGTCGGAGAGATCACCGGCATCGATGCCCTGGCGCATGGCCTCGATGGCCAGCGAGGCGTGCTCGGACAGCAGGCGGTTGAGGGCGACGCGGAGGTCGGCTGCCGGCGACGACAGCTCGGCCGGGGTCGCCGAAACGCCGGTGCCGCTGGCCGCCAGCAGGGCGGCAGCGCCCAGCGAGGCCACCACGGTTCGAATGGGTTTCACAACGGAACTCCTTGTGCGTGGTACGCGCACGAGCTCGCGGCGAGCCCGTGCCTGGTCAACACGGGTACGCGGCAGCCGGGCCTGTGCATCACCGCCACGGGATGATCGGCATCGGCCTTCGGGGAGGCGGAGCCAGACTCTAGACTCCGCGCATGACGGACCTGGACTCGTCGGCGATCTGCTTCGTGCGCCGAGGGTCGGGTGGCCTGCACAGGCTGTCGCCCGTCGAGTTCGGACAGATCGACGTCCTTCGCCGCGAGCCCGGCACCATCGTCTGGCTGGCACTGACGGCCCCCACCGCTGAGCACCTGCGGCTCCTGGCCGGGGAGTTCGGCCTTCATCCGCTCGCCCTCGAGGACGTTCGCAAGCGGGGTCAGCGGCCGAAGCTGGACAGCTACGCCGACCAGCACATGCTCGTCGTGTACGAGGCCCCCGGCGGATCGACGGAACTGGCAGAGCTTCACGTCTTCATCGGCGCCGGGTGGCTGGTCACGGTGCAGTGGACGGACTCACCCGCGGTGGAGGCTGCGCGCCGCCACTTCGAAAGCGCCTCGGACGGCCCCGGCCGCGCGGTGGGAGGCGTCCTGTACGCGCTGTTCGACGCCGCCGCCGACTCGTACTTCCCGCTGCTCGACGCGATGGCCGAGCGCATGGACGCCCTCGAGGACAAAGTCCTTGGCGGCGACGGTGGCTCGGATGGCCTGCGCGAGATGCTCGCCATCAAGCGCGAGCTGCTCGAGCTGCGGCGCGTCCTGGGGCCGATGCGCGACGTGGCCAACGCGCTCCTGCGGCGCGACGTGCCGGTCATCGAGGATGCCGCGATTCCGTACGTGCAGGACCTCTACGACCATCTCGTGCGCATCCTCGACCAGGTCGACCTGTACCGCGACCTGCTGGCCTCGATCCTGGATGCCCGGCTGACCGTCACCAGCAACGCACTGAACGCGATCATGAAGCGCCTGACCGCGCTCACCGTGATCCTGATGGTGCCGACCCTCATCGCCGGCATCTACGGCATGAACTTCAGCCACATGCCGGAGCTGTCGTGGGTCCTCGGCTATCCGTTCGCCCTGGGCCTGATGGGGACTGCGGCGTTCGTCGCCTTCTGGTTCTTCCGTCGCCACGACTGGTTCTGATCGCGGCCTGATCCACCTCGGCGGGTCAGCCGCTCGCCGGTTCCACGTTGTGGTTCCGGTGGAAGACGTTGTCCGGGTCCCAGGTTCGCTTCAGCTGCGCCAGCCGCCGGACCTTCGCCTCGCCGTAGATCAGCACGGTCTCGGCCGGGCCGGCATCCGCGTTCTCGTTGGCGTAGCGGCCGATGGTGGCGTCCGGCTCGGCGATGGCCATCGCCCGGCGGACCCAGTCACGGTTCGCCGCGTCGAGCGCCGGGTCGTCCCAGAACGCATCCGCGCTCAGGTCGAATCGCGCCGACCTCCCGGTGTAGGCCGTGTCCTCCTCCGCCACCCGGCCGATCGCGCCACCCATGACGGTGATCGTGAAGGACCCCTCCCCGGGCGCGCCGGCCACATGCTGGACCAGCGCGTCGAGCGACTTGGGCCGGATGTCGTCGGCGTAGAAGCCCTTGATGTACGCGCGGCGCCCCCATCCCAGCGCGAGTGCGCCGTCTGGACCTCGAGGTACGGCTGGCTGCCGATGGCTTCCGATGCCGGCTGGGGCCCGGCGAACAGGCCGGCGGTGTCGCGCTCGACGGCGTCGGCCGATCCGCTGTGGTTCCAGCTGACGTAGACGATCGGCCGCCCGGCCATGCCGTCTGGGGCGTCGTCGCCCGCGCGGTCGATGCCGAAGATCAGCGCCACTGCCTCGGGGGCTCCGGTCGCATAGTCGCGGAAGACCTCCCACACATCGAGGATCTCCTCGGCCGAGAAGGCCAGGACCCCGCGGTGGAGATCGGGCCCGAAGGGGTGGAGACGGAACTCGAACGAGGTCACGACCCCGAAGTTCCAGCCGGCACCGCGGATGCCCCAGAACAGGTCGGGCTCATCGGTCTCGCTGGCGCGAACGATCCGGCCGTCGGCGGTGACGAGCTCGACGGCGGCCAGGTTGTCGATGGTGAGGCCGAAGTGCCGCTGAAGCCGCCCCACGCCGCCACCCAGCGTCAGCCCGGCGACGCCGGTGTGGCCGATGACCCCCACCGGGCAGACCAGGCCGTGGGCCTGCGCCGCCACGTCGAGCTCGCCGAGGAGGGCGCCACCGTTGGCCCGCGCCGTCCTGGTGCCGGGATCCACCTCGACCCCACGCATCGCCGACAGGTCGATGACCAGGCCGCCCTCGGAGCCGGAGTGGCCGGCGGCGGAGTGGCCGCCGGATCGCACCGCGATCTCCAATCCCCGGTCGCGGGCGAAGCGGATCGCCGTGGCGACCTCGTGCGCATCGGTCGGACGCACCAGGGCGCTCGGTCGGTGGTCGAAGACGGCGTTCCACAGCCGGCGCGCCTCGTCGTAGCCGGCATCGGCCGGCGTGATGATGTCGCCGCCGAACTGCCGCCGCAGCGCGTCCAGGTCGCGTCGGGCAAGCGCCGTCGTCACCGATGCAGGGTAGTCGATGCGTCCAGTCACTCGAAGTCCCAGCGAGTCGGCTTCGGCAGGTCATCGGCGGCGACCTGAACCATCCCGTAGTTTCCCGGGAGACCGAAGGCCCGGGAAGGCGTGAGGCGATAGATCCCGTAGGGCGGAGGACCGGCAGTCGGAGCGTTCGGCCCGTGGACTTCGACGCCTCGGGCCTCCAGTGGCCAGTTCTGGGATGCGAACTCCTCGGTGATCCGACGAACCTCCTCGGGGTCCACCAGGGCCTCGGCGCGGCCTTCGACGATGAGGTCGAGCGATGGGAGCCTGCGGTTCTCAATGCCCACGACGCACCAGGCGTTCGCCGCAAGGTTGCGGCCCTTCCGCGTCCCCTCCCGAGCAACGAAGTGGAGTGCGCCGCCAATCCAGAACGAGATGATCGGCATGAGGTGCGGACGCCCGTTCGGGCGAACGGTAGCCAGCCAAGCGTGGCTGTACTCGTCCGGGCCCGGATTCGCCAGCCGGTCACGTGCCTCCTCCCAGCCGGTCGTTCCCTGGCCCGGAACCAATGGTTCCTGCCGTAGGGGTACGGGTTCGTTCGACATCTCGACTCCTCTTGCTCGGAAAGGCAAGTTGCCGGCAACGCCGTCAGGGCTGAATTCTGAGGTAGAAAGTCATTCCCCAATGCGCAGGGCCGATCATGCGGACCGAGCGTACGAGGAGCTGGTCGCAACCGCCGTGCCCGCGGGTGCAGCGGCCGCACAACAGTGGAACCCGCAAGCCTGACCAGCACCCACAATGGGCCGATGGACGGCATTGACCTGTTCCTCGGTGGTCTGGCCGTCGTCGCGGGCGCGGTCGCGGCCATCGTCGGGTTCGGGATCGGGAGCCTGCTGACGCCGGCCCTCGGCGCGGTCATCGGGACCAAGGCGGCGGTTGCCGTGGTCGCCGTCCCGCACCTGGTGGCCACCGCCGTCCGGCTCTGGGCGCTGCGGCGCTCCGTAGACCGGCGGGTCCTCCTCACCTTCGGCCTGGCCAGCGCGGTCGGCGGCCTGCTGGGCGCCCTCCTGCATGCGGCCATCACGAGCCCAGTCCTGGCCGCCGTGCTCGGGCTCCTGCTGATTCTGGCCGGGGGGCTCGAGCTGACCGGGCTCGGGCGGCGGCTGCGCTTCCCGGGGCCGTGGGCGATTGCCGCCGGACTGGCGTCGGGCGCCTTCGGTGGCCTCGTCGGCAACCAGGGCGGCATCCGCTCCGCGGCATTGCTGCGCTTCGACCTGTCGCCGCAGGCCCTGGTGGCCACCGCGACGGCAAGCGCCATCCTGGTCGACCTGGCGCGGCTGCCGGTGTACCTCGTCACCAGCGGCGCCCAGCTCGTCGCCAGCTGGCCGACCATCCTGCTGCTGACCGCCGGCGTGGTGCTGGGCACCTTCGTGGGGGCGCCCATCCTGCGCCGCCTGCCCGATCCGATCTTCCGGCGAGGACTGGCCACCGTCCTCATCCTGCTCGGACTGGCGCTGGTCGCAGGATTGGTCGTCTGAGTGCCCGCTGCATGGGCCGGGAGGCGGAGCTCCCGGCCCACCCGCCGCCGCGGAGAGGCTGCTCAGCTCAGGGGCTCGGGGTTCCCCAGCACCGGGCAACGGAAGTCCGCGGCCGGGTCACGCACCAGCGTGAGCTGCCCGGCACCCACCAGCGCCTCCAGCTTGGCCCAACTGGTCACCAGCTCGGTCGGGTCGCCGCTGGCGGTCCAGGTGGCCCGATGCACCGCCCAACGCCCGCCGTGGTGGCCGCCGGCCGAGCCCGGGGCGAACTCGGCCACGCCGCGCTGGGACGGGTTCGCGGAGTTCGTGAAGATGGCGAACGGATCGGTCCCGGTGCCGTCCGGCACGTTGGCCCTGTTGCCGAACACGCGGTACGCCATGTCGTTGGCGTAG
>DASRYM010000082.1:0-2876 GCA_035687145.1 Candidatus Zixiibacteriota bacterium
GAAGCCGCTGGCGCGGACCGGTGGTTCGACCCGCGCGCAGCCGCCAGTCTCACCGTTGCCTGAGCGGGTCTGTGACGCGTGATGTGTTGACACCAACGATACTAGGGGGGAGTATTATCCTCCACTCACCCGGAGCATCCAGCGTGCAACACCATCACGGGCGGCCAGCCGCCCAGCCGACCATGGAACATGCCGGGCACGAGCCGGCCGACCCGCGTCGGCAGCCCCTCCACGCCGCCACGCACGGCGAGCGGGGCGGGCACGGCGAGCGGGGCGGGCACGGCGGCCACGCCACCCACGGCAAGCATGCCGGCCATGATCCGGAAGCCTTCCGTCGCCAGTTCTGGATCGTGCTGCTGCTGACCATCCCCCTCGTCGTGTGGAGCGAGGAGGTCCAGATGTGGATGGGCTACCGTGCCCCGGCAGTCCCCGGGTCGGACTGGATCCCGCCCATCCTCGGGACCGCCGTCTTCCTGTACGGCGGCCGCGTCTTCCTGGCCGGCGCACGGACCGAGCTCGGCGACCGGCAGCCGGGGATGATGACCCTCATCAGCCTGGCCATCGTGGTCGCCTTCATCACCAGCTGGGCGGCGACGCTGGGCCTCTTCGCGGTCGAGGTCTGGTGGGAGCTGGCCACCCTGGTCACCGTCATGAGCCTCGGTCACTGGCTCGAGATGCGCTCCATCATGCAGGCCCAGGGGGCGCTGAAGGCGCTGGCCGAGCTGCTGCCGGACACCGCCGAGCGGGTGACGCCCCACGGCACCGAGACCGTCCCCCTCGACGCCCTGGCGGTGGGCGACGTGGTGCTGGTGCGCCCCGGCGCCCGTGTCCCGGCCGACGGCGAGGTCGTGGAGGGTGCCGCCGACGTCGACGAGTCGATGATCACCGGCGAGTCGCGACCGGTGCCGCGCGAGCCCGGCGACCGGGTGGTGGCCGGCACGGTGGCAGCCGGCGGCAGCCTGCGGGTCCGGGTCACCGCCGTGGGCGAGGAGACGGCGCTCTCCGGGATCATGCGCCTCGTCGAGGAGGCGCAGTCCTCCAGCTCACGGGCCCAGCTGCTGGCCGACCGGGCCGCCGCCATCCTGTTCTACGTCGCGCTGGTGGCCGGGGTGCTGACCCTGGGAGCCTGGACGATCCTGGGCGATCCGGAGGAGGGCCTGGTGCGCACGGCCACGGTGCTGGTCATCGCCTGCCCCCACGCCCTGGGCTTGGCCATCCCGCTGGTCATCGCCATCGGCACCACGTTGGGCGCCCGCAACGGCCTGCTCGTCAGGGACCGATCCGCCCTGGAGCGCGCCCGAGAGCTGGACGTGGTGATCTTCGACAAGACCGGCACCCTGACCCGCGGCAGGCCGGTGCTGGCCGGCGTGGTCGCAGCCGGCGGCATCGGCGAGGAGCAGCTGCTGGCCGCGGCCGCCGCGGTCGAGGCCGACAGCGAGCACCCCCTGGCGCGGGCGGTGGTGGCCGGGGCCGCGGAGCGCGGTGTATCGACCGGGCGCGCCACCGACTTCGAGGCGCTTCCCGGCCGCGGCGCCCAGGCCAGGACCGATGCCGGCCTGGTGCAGGTCGGCGGGCCGCGCCTGCTGGCCGAGTCCGGTGCGACGCCGCCCGGCGAGGTCGCCGCCGCCATGGACGGCTGGACGGCGGCCGGGCGCACCATCCTGCACGTCCTGCGCGACGGTCGGGTCATCGGCGCGCTGGCCACCGAGGACGAGGTCCGGCCCGAGTCAGCGGAGGCCGTGGCCCGCCTGCACGAGATGGGGCTGCGGGTGGCGATGATCACCGGCGACTCGCGCAGCGTGGCCGAGGACGTGGCCCGCCGCATCGGCGTCGACGAGGTGGCGGCCGAGGTGCTCCCCGCCGACAAGGCCGCGGCGGTGGAGCGCTTCCAGGCCGGCGGTCAGCGGGTGGCCATGGTCGGTGACGGCGTGAACGACGCGCCAGCCCTGGCGCAGGCCGACGTGGGCATCGCCATCGGCGCCGGGACCGATGTCGCCGTCGAGTCGGCCGGGATCGTCCTGGTCCGCGACGACCCGCGCGACGTGGCCGGGGCCATCGAGCTGAGCCGGGCCAGCTACCGCAAGATGGTCCAGAACCTGGTCTGGGCCACCGGCTACAACGCCCTCGCCATCCCGGTGGCCGCCGGCCTCCTGGCGCCGTGGGGCGTCACGCTGCCGATGAGCGTCGGGGCGCTGGCCATGAGCCTGTCGACCATCGTGGTGGCGCTCAACGCCCAGCTGCTGCGCCGGCTGCGCCTCCGCTCCTACGGGGCGCGGACCTCGAGCACCTCCCCGGCCGCCACATCGACGATGACGTCCACCGCCGGGGCCCCCTCCTCGCCGCCGGATCGGTAGGCGACGCGCATCACGGTCTCGTTCGGCGGTGGCTGCCAGGCGGCCGCGGTGAAGGCCAGTCCGGCCAGCTCCGTGGCCGGCAGCCGGGTCCGCACCAGCGCGTCGAGCGCCTCGTCCAGCGCGGCCGGGTAGCCGTGGAGGTCGGCCGCCTCCAGGCGCACGACCGATGCGGCCGGCACGACGCTGAAGACGTACAGGTCCGACCCGGCGGCGCCGGACGGCGTGCCGGCCAGCTCCAGGCTGCAGGCCCGCGGGCCGCAGGTGCCACCGACCTGCAGCACCGGGTACGGCCGCCCGTCCCAGGTCCACAGCTGCTCGGCCACGGCGGCGGCGATGGCATCGGCCTGCAGCTCGGGCGGCACCCCGCCCGGCCGGGTGGAGGCGCGCATGGCGGCGAGCACCGCCGTGGCATCGTACGGACGGCCCGGCGTCGGGAGCACGACCGGCGCCGGCGACCGGCTGGCCCGCGACGTGGCGTGCGGCGTTGCCACGGCCGTCGCGCTCGGCCCGGATGCGCCCGAC